>CAZZFF010000022.1:0-62762 GCA_964653485.1 uncultured Verrucomicrobiota bacterium
TGATTCTCCTAATCTTCCTTGCATCCGAAGGTCATTAGGCGAGGATTTGGGTGACATCCATGGAAGTCGAATTCCCGATTTCCTTGCCCAGCGTCGCCGGTTGCCGGGTGTTGCACTCGGAAATCCGCTCTCTGCTGCCGTGCCGCCCTGGAAATGCCCCAGGGCGCCGGGACCATGCTGAAACACATACCAACCTGCCCCTTCGGACGCCGGCAAAGGCCAATTCCGCCAACGCGGGGGGCGAAAGTGGCCATCCTGGCGAGCCGGGCTGGACTCCCGACTGACGCCGCCTACCAGTAAGCGGCGGCCAACTCTTCCCTTTGCGCGGGGCCGAAGTCAGCGCGATGGAGCAGGCCAATCTGACGGGCCTGTTTGGCTGTTCCCCGCCGGGCGGAATAAAGCCCGGAGATTCCTGACAACGGCAGCTACCTTGAATCCTTGAAGCGTATTGCCTGAGCGCGGAAGACGTGTTTATCGTTGCCGACCAGTGTCATCCAGCCAAAACGCACGTCCAAACGCTGGGCGCCTGGGGCGGTGCTAACGTCCTCCATACCCACCTTTGGACCACCGAGTAATAGCCCATCGGCCCCCATATCAGCAGCCCGGTAGAGCATTGCTTTGAGGATGCCGCCCTCCTCGCCCGAGGAGCCGTCACAACTCATAAACCCGATAACCTCGAATGGCCTACCGACTTCGCCTTCCGAGTGATAGGGCCGGATCGTTCCGTAAGGCTTCTTCTGCGCCGTGCCGTAGTAGGGCGCCGCTTGCAGACGGTTGTAATGCGGGCATGGCTCGCAACCGGAGAGGGAGAGGAGCAGCGCGGCCAACAGAATAGTGGGTGTTCTCATGAGGCAAATGACAGCACCACGCCGGCTGGATGGCAACACCAAAGGGACGCGACCTGAAGCCCTGTAGCGCCACGCGGCGGGCCAAGGCGGGGCATCCTGGCGAGGCTCGCCGCGCTCTCGGCTGCCCCGTGGTTGGCCCGGCGCGGTTCGTTGACCAGCGGCGCCATGCCAGCGCCGGGCAGGTGGTCGTCGACGCCCCCCCGGTGCCTATGGAGTTCCTTCTCCAAAAGCCCGAACCTGGGACCGGGCAACCCCCTTCTTTGCCCGTGGCGCTCCTTGCCACGCATGGCCTCGATAAATTCTGGTGTTTTGCCAGACTCGCCCGACGCTTCAGGGCGCGGCTCTTGCTGGCGCTGGCCCCCCGCTCAAGCCCGGCCGCCCCGCACGTCCACCCCGGCCAATGGAGTTCCTTTTCAAAGCACGGCAGACCAAGGGCGGGGTGACGCCCTCATGGCAACGGGATCACTTGGTAGAATCGCCTCGTTCCGGTGCTGACGTTTACACTTGTGTCTATCCACAGTTGCACAGGACTTGTCAATGTGATGCTCGCGATTGTCGTCCAAGTTGGATTGCTTAGGTCACTGGCGTATTGGATCTCGAAGCTCTCCCCCACGGCACCGCGGACTGTCAGGCCAGCGTAAAGCCCAAGGGACGCACCCGGGGATTGCGGCGGTTGGTTCCACAGAGCCGTGGAGAGACCACCAAACGGCGTGCTCCAGCCCGTGGTGCCAGACAAGTAATGGATGATCGCGGGGTCACCCCAGAAGGCAGACGAGCCAATGGTGGGAGCGTTACCCTCGAAGTACATGCTGGTTAGCCTGGCGCAATCAGAAAACGCCCCGGCGCCGATGCTGATAACACCCTTCGGAATCGTGACGCTGGTTAGGTTCGTGCATGACGAGAACGCGTTGCACCCGATGACGGTGACGTTGTCGCCTATCGAGACGCTGGCCAGGCTGGTACACTCGAACGCCCCCCACCCAATGGTCATGACATTGTTGGGGATCGTGACGCTGGTCAGCAAAGAGTCTTCGAACGCATAGTCCCCGATGCTAGTGACCGGCAGGCCGTTGATAGCACTGGGGACAGTGACCGCCCCGCCGAGACCCGTGTATCCGGTGATGGTGATGGTGCCCCGATTTGTCGTGTAGGCGAACTGGGCTTGCGCCACGGCGGGCAGCGCCAGCAACAACAGCAGCAGATTCCTTGAGCCGAAGACTTTACCCACAGTAAACGTTGTGATGGCGTTAATTCCGAACACTGCTCTTGTTGTTTTCATGGGCCTTTCCGCAAGCGCAAACCTGAACCACGGAACAAAAAGGGGCGCGAACTTAACGCGCCCTCGTCTGTGGCACCGCGAAGCGCCTTGGAGAGAAGCGCGAAAAGCCGCGCCCGATTGGGCGCGCGCTCGGCGATTCTCTCCGTAAAATTTCGCGGTTTTCAGACGAGACCGTAGCCGTGGCTACGCTAAAGCTTTTGGTTTAGTGTTTACATAATGACTGAGCGACCACTTTTAGCAGCAACGAGCGGGTTCGACAAGGTTGTTTTTGGGCTGGCCGCACTACCTCTTGCGCCTCCCCGGCCCAGGGCGTAGGATCATTCATGCCGCTAATCACGCCCGAACTGGCCCGCGAATACCAAAGATGGGCCGCTATGTCACGACGCGCTAACCGCGTGAACGGGGGACACGACCAACCGCAAAGCAGCCCGCAAAACCCCGTGGATGCCGCCTTCTTGAGCGAGCAATGCGCGGACGTGCGCACTCAGATGAGGCGGACCATCACGCTCTTGGCCGAGACAAACGACCCGCGCGGCATGGAACGCCTAGCCAGCACCTACAGCCGCCTCGAGGAATCGGAGAGAACAATGAGCGGCAGGGCTTTACCCGGCACGAAAAAGCTGCCTCCAGAGAGAGACATATCCAAATCGAAACTCGCCGACTTCTAACCCCCGCCTGAGCGCGTCATCCTGCACTCGATGATGATGCCTAAAAGGTCCGCAGTGGCTCGACGACAGAGCTTCAGGGCGGCTCGCAGTTTAGCCCGCGAATCCTGGGAGCGAGACACATCTTCGAGCAAGTTCAATATCGTTGACTCTTTGGCTTTCGCCTGGTCTAACAAGCTGAATGCCTCTTCCGCCTCTTTGTCCGTCGCCCTCCTTGCTCGCCCCTTGCCTGGCGGCGGAGTGGGGGAATCGCAGTCAGCAAAGCCGATCACGGGGCGGCGGCTCTGAGTTTATCCAGGGCGCGGCGGCAGGCGGGGTGGTTGATCGACCGCAGCCCGGTAAGCAAGCTCCCGGCGGTGGACTTGTCCGCTCCATCGAATTCACCACCCAGGACTTGCCGGGCGACGGGCAGCCAGGCGGCTTGATTGGGCGGCAGGGATGTGGCGTTATCTCCGGAGCGGACGGAACGGACGCTTTCAGAGCTACTCAGTTGTACTTTTTCCGCTTCTTTGTTCTGTTCTACCACACGAAAAAAGTACCCTTCCATCTTGCGTGAGTCCCCAGGAAGTGTCCGTGTTGTCCGTAACGCCGCCAGGGAGCCGGTTATATCAGTCATTTTCGTGGCTTTCGTAGTCGAATTCGGCTGTTGGTGCGCCCTCGGTGGCCTCGTGCCGGAGTCGGATGCCACACCAGCCGCGTTGAGAATGGCCCTCGCGTTTCACCCCATGGCTTTGGGTGATCCCGAAGGTTTCGAGGATGGTATCTCGGAGACCGCCTTCGACCTTGCGGGCGGGTAACGGGGTCCATTCACGGTCGGAGCAGAAGTGGACATAGCCTTCGGTCAACTCCGCAGCCGCCACGTCGCCTTGGCCTCGTTGGGTGCATTCGCGGACGAACCACCGCAGACTATCTGACTGAGAGAGCAAAGCCTCGACCCTGGCCCGCTGCTCAGAGGTCAGGACGAGGTCGCCAGTCCGTGCCATCTCTTCACGGGCGGACACATATCCGGCCACGGCCCAGCGCAGAATGCCAGGGCCTTCCTCGGCAATGAGCTTGTCGGCGAGGTTGTCGATCCGGTGGGTAGGGGGTGATTTGTCGAAACGGATGATGATGAGGCGCCGCCGCCAAGGTCCGGCGTCGCCATCCAACCGGACGCGCAAACGCGAGTTGCTGGTGATCAGCACATTGAGATTCCCGGTGAGGGTAAAAACGGCATTGCTGCCCTTGGCCTCGGCAGTCAACGAGTCGCCGCCCACAAGGGCCTTGAGCATAGACGTGATGCGGTGGCCCAGGAAATCGCCGGGCACATCGGGCGCCAGCAATAGGGTCCTGCCCACAAACCGGAAAACCTCGATGAAAAGCCCGTCCAGCAAGACTTGCCGGACGGGCGGGAGCGCGGCGCGTGGGACGCCGGGTTAACGCTGTCGGAGTGTCTGGTCCATCTCCGCTTGGTGTTCCTTGCGGCGGGCGACCCCGGTAAGCCACAAAGCGCGGCCCCAATGCTTCCAGGAGCTCCTGACGGCAAGAACGCGTGCCGGCCGTGGCCGCAACTTGCTCGATCAATTTGTTGCGCTGGTCGCGCCATTTGGCCTTTTCTGGCGGCAAGCACTCTTCCATTTCATACCACGCCGCGAGAATCGCCTCTATCCGTTCATCACGAGACACCGAAGACCTCCTCGAGGACTTGCACAGGGCGGGCTTCGGTCATGCCCCCATAGAACACGCGCTGCTTGTCGTAGAGTCCTTCCAAGCTCGCCTCCACGTCGGCCAGGGTGACGCCCGCTTGCTCCTTAAAGCCCCGCTCGCGCAGTAGATTGACCAGGGTCTCGCCCTGCCAAATGAGGGTTGCCAGGGCTCGTTTGTGCCCCTGCTGCTCCAGTGAGGTCGCTAGGCTGCCAGTCAACCCCTCGTCCTCTAACCGCTGGAATATCTGGAGTTGTTTAAACCAGAGGGGAACGACGAGAGAAAGGTTCGGCTCGCGCGCGGCCATGTCCTTTGCGTTCTCCTCCGCCAGGAATTGCACTGCCTCAAGGCGCCCGCCGCGCGGTGGTTGCAGAACAGCCGGTTCTTTCACCGGGTTAAGCTACAGCCGTTTGTTGCGGGCGGTCCAGCATGGCCGCGGCGGAATCTCAGGGCGCGGCAACGCTTCCCGGTAGGGTCAGCACGTTGGCCGGTGCCTCCGGCTTCGCGGCAAACCGCCGTTCGGCGTCCGCCGGCTTCACAGGCTCTCGGCAGTGGCGGTGAACCACTGCGGCGCTGTTGTCTAGTTCGCCGGCCACTCGGCGAGGGTCGCCAGTCTGCGCAAAGCGGCGACGGCGCTTTCGGCCGCGCGGGACATCCGACACGCCAGACGCTGCCCGAACCAAAGGGGTGTCGCGGTTCGCTTGCCACCGCGCTCCCAACCTGCCTACCTGGGACCTTCCGACGGACTTTGTCACTGGCCCGGCCGGGGGGATGCCCAGGCAAGTGCCTGGCCTCACCGCAGGACATGGAAACGAATGGTACCCCCACCCTGAATTGAACAGGGATCAACGGTTTAGGAAACCGCCGCTCTATCCATTTGAGCTATGGGGGCACCCTGGGGCGATTCACTTTCCCTTGTGCCAACCACTTCACTGCAATCCGAATATATACTGGCACATATTATGCGCTCGTAATGCGAGGCGGCAAACAATTTCGGAATCCCCTGAGATTCTGCGCGCTCGCCAAGAGCGGGAACAGCCACCCTGGGGGATGCCCTCCATGTGCGCATCGCACCAAGCCACGTTCATGTCGGCCGGGGCCAACACCTGCCCAGCGTCGAGGACTCCTGCGCCGGACAGCGACGCTTTCAGCAGCGCATTCGGGGTGGGGTTATCGTGGAGCCCGCTTTTCCTCACCAAAGGCTGGACTTTGCCGAAGGCAGCGCCTAAAACGAGCGTTGCATATTTGACAACACTATGAAAACCTATTCGAGCCTCACCACTCTATGTACGGTGCTTTCGCTGGTCTCGGTTTGCCGAGCGGCGAACACCGGTTCGGCCTTCTACGGCGATGCCCCGGACGAGCATCATCCGTGGTGCATCCATGACCGCAACCGGCCCCAGCCGGCACTCGTTACGCCCGGGAGCTTCAGCACGCAGGAGCAGCCCGGCATCCCGCCCTCGGACGCCATTGTGTTGTTCGACGGAAAGGACCTTTCAAAGTGGGAAGCCGACGAGGGCGAGGGCGTCCCGACCAAATGGGTGGTCAAAGACGGCGCGATGGAGTGCGTCCCCGGCTCCGGCTATATTCGGACCCGCGAGAAGTTCGGCGATTGTCAACTCCACGTCGAATGGGCCTCGCCGACTCGAGTCGAAGGCGAAAGCCAGGGGCGCGGCAACAGCGGCGTTTTCCTGATGGGCCTCGTCGAAATTCAGGTGCTCGACAACTACAACAACCCGACCTACGCCGACGGGTTCGCCGGTTCCGTGTATGGCGTCAACCCGCCCCTGGCCAATGCCTTGCGCCCGCCCGGCCAGTTCCAGACCTATGACATCGTCTTTCGTCGCCCGATCTACAAAGACGGCCAGGCGATCGATCCCGGCTCCGTCACCGTCTTCCTCAACGGCGTGCTCGTGCAGGACCACACCCGGCTTGAGGGCGGCACCGGCCACATGGCGCGCAGCAAACCCGGCCCCTTCCCGGAAGCCGGCCCGCTCAAGCTCCAGGACCACGGCAACCCGGTCCGCTTCCGTAACATCTGGTACCGCCCTCTGCCCGCCAACACCATCGAAGGCGGCACCGACGGATACTTGAGCACCCAGGCCACCCAGGCCAAGCGCCAGCAGATAGCCGCCATGATTCGCGAGGATGCCGACAAACTGGCCAACCCCGCCAACCCGGTGCCTCAGATGCTCCGCCTGGCCGAGTCTTTGGTGTATGAGGTCGACGGCGACGCGCTGCAAAAGGCCTCCCAATTGGCCAACGACTACCTCGCCAACCTGCAGCAGCTTCCCGCCGACAAGCTCGAAGCCAAGAAAGACGAAATCAGACACATGCGCGACATCTGCAATTACCTCATCCGGTTCAATATCATGCCGGCCGATGCCGAGGGAAAGAACATCCTCGATCAGATCATCAAGGACCACAACTGGGACCAGAAGAAAAAGTAGGGCGGGAATAATGCCTTGGCCCGCGTGTTTCGCGCGGTCCTGCCGGAAGGCGTGGCGCAGGCTTCCAGCCTGCGCCTCAAGCCCTCCCGCCGTTCCACGCCGTGCCGATATGCGGCTGCGTTTTCAGAGTGTGCTCGCGCCCGAATCGGCTCCCTCACTTCGGAGAAGCAACCTCAGGCAAAACCGTGTTGGCGGAGAAGTTGCTCGGCCCAGGCGGTGACGACCTCCTCCTCGGCGCGCGCACTGAGATCGGGAGGCAGCCGCTCCTGCAAAGCATCGCGGAGATATGTGATCAGTGTTGTGTGCGCATCCCGCCATTGTTGCTCGAAGAAGGGATTCATCCCCGGAAATGGGTTCTTCGTCGTCATGCCCAACACGCTATCACGGTCGCTCGCCGGCGGCAACGTCCTCCGGACAATGCTATCTCATTGAGGTTTTTCGTTTTGGCCCGGCTGCGTGAGCGTACTTATCATTGACTTTGCCCCCGGCCTCGTTCTAACTTCCCGACGACATTCGCGCGCTCTTTAAACATTGAAAGGATTCTTATGGCGGACTTGAAAGAACTTTATGATGCGGTGGTCCGGGGCGATGCCAAGACCACTCAAGCTATGACACAGCAGGCCTTGGCTGAAGGGGTCGATCCCCTTGAGTTGGTCAACCGCTACATGGTTCCCGCCATGGATGAAGTGGGCCGCCGCTTCGAGTGCAACGAATACTTCGTTCCCGAGTTGCTGATCTCCGCGCGCGCCATGAAAGGCGCCCTGGAGTTGCTCCGCCCCATTCTCGCCGCGCGTGGAGACAAACCGCTGGGCCGGGTCGCCATCGGCACGGTCAGGGGCGACTTGCACGACATCGGCAAGAACCTTGTGGCTTCCCTGCTGGAGGGCGGCGGCTTCGAGGTCATCGACCTGGGCGTGAACGTGCCGCCGGAGAAGTTTATCGCCACGATCACCGAAAAGCAGGCCAATATCGTCGCCATGTCCGCCCTGCTGACGACCACGATGCCCGCCATGAAAACCACGATCGAGGGCCTCAAACAGGCCGGCGTGCGGGACAAAGTCAAGGTCCTCATCGGCGGCGCCCCCATCACTCAGCAATACGCCGATGAAATCGGCGCGGATGGCTACAGCGAAAACGCGGTGGGCGCCGTGGCCCTGGCCAAAAAGGCCGTAGCCGCCGGCTGACCGGCGCGCGCTTTTCCTTCGAGGCATTCCGGCCGATGCACCCGCTCATCCAACAACTTCTGGCACGAGGACCGGTCATCACCGACGGCGCGTGGGGGACGCAACTCCAGGCGCGCGGACTCGGTCTGGGCGAGTTCCCCGATGCTTGGAACCTGAGCCGCCCGGATGCGGTGGCCGAGGTTGCGCGCGCTTACGTCGAAGCCGGCAGCCAAATCATCCTCACGAACACGTTCGGCGCCAACTCGATCCGCCTGGGCGACCATGCCGCTGCCGGGAAGGCGCCGGAAATCAACCGGCGCGGCGTCGAAATCTCGCGCGCCGCCGCCGGTGGTTGCGCCCATGTTTTTGCCTCGATTGGCCCGACCGGCAAGTTGCTCATGAACGGCGACGTCACCGAGGGCGAAATGCGCGACGCTTTTGCCGAACAGGCCCGAGCCCTGGCCAAGGGCGGGGCCGACGCCCTGGTGGTTGAAACGATGTCCGACCTTGATGAGGCGGCCCTGGCCGTCGAGGCTGCGTGTCAGACAGGCCTGCCCGTGGTGGCCTGCATGGTCTTCGACAGCGGCAAGGACAAAGACCGCACTATGATGGGCGCCACCCCTGAGCAAGCCGCGAAGACCCTCTCCAAGGCGGGGGCCGAGGTCATCGGCGCGAACTGCGGCCAGGGCATCGCCGGATTTGTTGCCATCGGCCGGCGCCTCCGTGCCGCCACAGACCGCCCGATTTGGCTCAAGCCCAACGCCGGCCTGCCGGTGATGGTGGAGGGTCGTCCCCAATATAACGTAACCGCTGAGGAGTTCGCCGGCTACGTCCCCCAACTGGTCGAGTTGGGCGTCGCCTTTTTGGGAGGCTGCTGCGGCACGGGGCCGGGTTTCGTCACCGCGATGTGCCGCCAACTCAACCGATGACCAATCGAGAGAGAGTTATCGCTCATCTGGAAGGCCGGCCAGTGGACCGGTTGCCCGTGATGCCGATCACAATGATGTTCGCCTGCGACCGGATCGGGGCGCGCTACCGGCAATATTGCACCGACTACCGGGTCCTTGTCGAAGGTCAGGTCCGCACCTCCGAGGAATTCGGCTTCGACTACGTCAATACGATGTCCGATCCCGCCTGCGAAGCAGCCGATTGCGGCGCCGTGGTTCAATACTTCGAGAACCAACCGGTTGCCATCATCGAAGACCAGGCTCTGCTGGGCGAGAAGACGAAGCTGGCTTCCCTCAAAATACCGGACCCCCTGGGTGGCGGGCGCATGCACAACCGCGTCAAGGCCCTGGAACTCTTCGGCCAACGTCTGGGCCGGCAGAAGATCTTCGAAGGCTGGGTCGAAGGTCCCCTCGCCGAGGCGGCCGACCTGCGGGGCATCAATACGATCATGCTCGATTTTTTCGATGACCCGGCCTTCGTGCGCGATCTGTTTGGCTTTGTCATTGAGATGGAACTTCGCTTCGCCCGCGCGCAACTCCAGGCCGGGGCCGACATCATCGGCGTCGGCGATGCCGCCGCGTCCCTTGTGGGACCGCAGATATACGAGGAGTTTGTCTGGCCCTATGAGAAAAAACTCGTCGACGGCCTGCACGCCCTCGGCGCCAGGGTGCGGCTGCATATCTGCGGCAACACGCGCAAACTTCTCGGGGGCATGGGCAGGTTGAACTGCGAAATCGTGGACCTCGATTACCTGTCTCCCCTGGCCGAAGGCCGCCAGGCGATGGGTCCCCGCCAGGTCCTGCTGGGCAACCTGAACCCCGTGCTCGTCCTTCTGCACGGCAGCCCCGAAGGCGTCACTGCCGCCATCGCCGAATGCCACCGCCAGGCCGGCCCCCGCTTCATCGTCGGCGCCGGATGCGAGGTCCCTCGCCAGACGCCCCACGCCAACCTCCACGCCCTCTGCGCCTACGGCCACGGACACTGAAGGGGAAAGGCTGAAGGCTGAAGGATGAAGGGTGAGCGAAAGGCTCTCCGTCCTTTGTCGTTCCTTTTGATCAGTGAACGATGAAATGACATGAGAAAAGCCGCGATTCTGATTGGCCTTCTCGGCGCGTTGAACATCGCCGGGTTCGCCGCCGAGGATGAAGTGGTCCTCGAGAACGAGTTCATAAGATACACGGTCTCACTTGGAGGAAAGAACCTTGGATTCGTTGACCGTGCGACCGGCCTTGACTATTTGCGCCGGGCGGCGATCTCGGCCTGCGCCCTGGTCCGCCAGAACGGCAAGGAATACCCGGCAAGCTCGGCGGCGCTGGCTGACGGTCGCCTGACCCTGCGCTTTGGTGACGCCGGAGTCGAGGCCGTGCTCAAGATCGAACCGCGGGCCTCCTGGATTCGACTGACCGTCGAATCGGTGAAGGGTCCGGAGATTGAGTCCCTGGTGTTTCTGAATGTCCCTCTCACCCTCAAAGGCAGGCCGGATGAGTCCTTCGGGGCATGTGCGCTGTCGCTCAACCTCATTACCCGGGTGGACCAAATGCCCGCGCTCCAGAGCGAACTTCGCGCGGCGGCTCACCGGAAGTTCGGCATCGTGGGAGCGAAGGCGGCCCTCGTCGGCATGCGGCCAGACCGAATGCTGACCGCGCTCAAGGAGGTGCTCCTTGAGGCTGACGAAATGCCGCTCTGCAAGGTCGCCGGTCCGTGGGCACAGGAGGTCCCTTTCAACCACGGCTCATACCTTTTCAACTTCGGCTCGCTCACCGAGGGGACCGTGCAGGACTGGATTGAAATGGCCAAGGGCCTTGGCTTCGCTCAAATCGACAACCACGGCGGGAGTGACGCCTTTTTCCGTTTCGGGGATTTCGAGCTCAACCGCGAGAAATGGCCCGAGGGCTGGGAGGGCTACCGCCGGATCGTCGCCCGTCTCCATAGCGCGGGCATTGGTTCCATCTTTCACACATACGCGTTCTTCATCGACAAACATTCAAAGTACGTGACCCCCATCCCCGACAAGCGCCTGGATGCCTTTCGCGCCTTTACGCTGGCTGGGGATGTGGCCGCCGATTCCGATTCGATTCCGGTGAACGAGCCTACCGCCGGGATGAGCACGGTCACTGGTTTCTTCGAGCAGAACAGCGTCGTGCTCCACCTGGGCGACGAACTGGTCACCTTCGCCGGCACGAGCCGGGAACCTCCGTGGCGTTTCACCGGGGTCAAACGGGGCGTGCTGGGGACCAAGGCCGCGCCCCATGAGAAAGGGGCGACCGCCCGCCACCTGAAAGAGTGCTTTGGCCTGTTCGTGCCCGACCCGGAGTCCTCGTTGTTTACCGAGATAGCGGCAAACCACGCCGAGGTCGTGAACCACTGCGGTTTCGACGGCATCTATTTGGACGCCATCGACGGCAGCTCCATCCTGCGCGGCGCGGACGAGTCGTGGTATTGGGCGGACAAGTTCGTCATGGAGATTCAGAAGCGCCTTGAGAAACCTGTTGGCATGGAGATGAGCGCGATGTGGCACCACTTCTGGCAGTACCGGACGCGCTGGCAGGCCTGGGACTATCCCCAGCGAGGCCACCGGCGCTTTGTCGATATCCATGCCGAGGCGGTCAACGGGGGCCTGCTCCTGCCCCTCCACCTCGGCTGGTGGAATTTCCAATCCTTCAACCCGCCGCAGGTCGAGCCGACTTACCCCGACGTCATCGAGTGCCTCGGAGCCAGGCTCGTCGGATGGGATGCCGGCATCTCGCTGACCGGCGGGGTGGACCGCGAGCAGCTCCGAACGGTCCCCTTGTTTCGCCGGGCTGTGGACACGCTCCGGGCCTGCGAGGAAATCCGCCATGCCGGCACCTTGGATGAGGCTGCCAAGGCCAAGCTCCGGGAGCCGGGCAGCGAATTCTCGCTCTTCACCGATGCCGCCGGGAAGCGCCGTTTCCGCCGCTCCCACTCGGAATCGCACACTGCGGCCGCGGCCGAACCGTGGACGCTCTCGTGGTCTGTCACGAATCCATTCGCTGCACAGCCCATGAAGCTGCGCATCGAGGCGCTCATGTCCGCCGGCTCCAACGACGAGTCTGGAGCCATCGTCCTCGGCAGCCTCTCAGGCGAGGATGCCGCCAACTGGAAAGCAAGCGCGGCCCGGGGTGTCGTTGTTTCGCAGTCGCCCCTCGGCGTCGCTTCTTCCGGCGCTCTGCTCACGGCGACAAACAGCGGCAACGTCGAGCGCCGCGCCGCGTGGGCTTGCTACCGAAAGCAGTTCAAGCCGGCCTTGGACCTGAAGCGGCGCCAGGCGCTCGGCCTGTGGATTGACGGGGACGGTTCGGATGAGGTCATCGCGGTCCGCCTGGAAAGCCCGCAGCATCTGGCCTTCGGCGCCGTGGCCGATCGCTACGTCACCGTGGATTTCACCGGGAAACGCTGGTTCACCTTGGTGGAGACCGAGTCGGCGCGCTGGAACGATTACACTTGGGACGACGGCAAGGGCCTTTACAACCTCTATCGTGAGACGATCGATTTCGGCGCGGTCGAGTCGGTGGCCGTCTGGTGCCAGAATCTCCCGTCGGGGAAGGAGGTCAAATGCGGCGTTGGTCCAATCAACGCGCTGCCGATGCTGGCGGGCACGATCAAGGACCCGGCGATCACCATGGGCGGGGTCACGACGACATTTCCGGGGGAACTCACCTCGGGAAGTTGGATCGAGTGCGACGGCCCGCAGGACTGCACCCTCTACGGCCCGAAGGGAGAGGTCCTCGCCAAGCTCTCGCCGTCAGGCAACCTGCCAACCCTTCGCGCCGGCCAGAGCCGGGTGCAATTCTCCTGCGCCTCCGGCAAAGGTCCGTCTCCGCGTGTAAAGGTGACGGTGTTCACCCTTGGAGAGGCGCTCTAACCAGGGCTGGAGACAGCCGATGTGGTGAGGCAGTGTGGTCGGTATTGAGACCAAAGTGTCTGCTTGGCCGGGCGGCGCGAATGGTTCAAGAGTTTTTCTAAAGATTTTGCTTGTTCTTTGGTGTGGATTTGCAGAATGTTTCCCTCACCTATGAAAAGGATCATTGCCCTTATAGCACTATTGGGTCTTGTTACGTGCGCGGTCTTAACAGGCTGCAGCGGCGGCGAGAACCAAACCGCACCTGCCGCTAGCGGAACGACAAACGCTCCAGCCAGCACGAACAAGTAAGACATCTTTTCCCGATTTATTTTGGGAAGGTGTTCATCACGCCGGGCACCTCTTGTGCTCGGCGCTTTTTTTGCTTTTTTTTCTTGCATCCCGCCATGTTTAAGGGTAAGCACAGGAAAGTCAGAATGGTTGTACTGGCCGGAGTGCTTGTATGCTTGTATTAATGGTGTCAATGCTGCATGAATAAGTTTCAACCGACGAGGGTGTCTTGAGCCGCCCTTTTCCTCCACGTTCGTCTTCTTCTTCGGGTCCTTTCGTCAGGGTAAACGGCAAAATCCGCGCTCGCGAGGTCAGGATCATTGGCGAGGAAGGCAGGCAGTTCGGCGTCATGGCGCTGGGCGAGGCTCTCAATCTTGCCCGTGCCAAGGGCGTCGACCTTGTGGAAATCGCCCCCAATGCCACGCCGCCGGTCTGCCGGTTGGTCGACTACGGCAAATTCCGCTACGAACAGGCCAAGCGGGAGAAGGAATCAAAGAAGAACCAGCATGCAACGAGGGTCAAGGAGGTCCAGTTAAGCCCGAAGATCGATCCCCATGACCTCGCCGTGAAAACCGAGCACGCCATTGATTTCCTGTGCGAAGACATGAAGATCAAGGTGACGCTCAAGTTCCGCGGCCGTGAGATGGCTCACACCGAGTACGGCTTCCAGGTGGTCCAGAAGTTCCTGGCGGACGTTGCGCCATTCGGGCATCCTGATTTCGAGCCGAAGCTCATCGGCCGCGGGATCAACGTGATGATTAGTCCTCTGCCTCGGAACAAGCGGCCCAGGAATTCGCGTCTGGCCGAGGGCGCCGGGGCGCAACCGGCCGCCGCGCCGGCCCTTCCCGAGCCGGAAGGCCAGGCGCAGCGCGCCGCTCCCGCGCAAAACGCCAGGGCGCCCCAGGCCCAGGCCCAGACCCCGGTTTCACAACCAAGCGGTTTTTCCAACAACCCGTTCGCCCAGCTCGAGGTCAAGTAGCCCTCATTTCCAAGATGGCTCGCACCGACCAGAGCAGAAGCGCACTGGGGATTGCCGTGCTTCTGGCCGTTGTGACGCTTGCCGCCTACTGGCCGGTGCTCAACGGCGATTTCATCCGGCTTGACGACGGCGCGTATGTTGTGCGCAACCCGCAGGTTCGCGAGGGGCTGAACTGGGCCAATGTCGCGTGGGCGTTCCGGGCCGGCATCCAGGGCAACTGGCACCCGCTGACATGGCTTTCGCACATGCTGGACGTTAACTTGTTCGGCCTCTGGGCGGGCGGGCACCACCTGGTCAGCCTGCTCTTCCACGTCCTCAACAGCCTCCTGCTCTTTCTTTGGCTCAGGCGCGCGACGGGTGCCCTGTGGCGCAGCGCGATGGTCGGGGCCTTGTTTGCCCTCCACCCGCTGCACGTGGAATCGGTGGCCTGGGTGTCCGAGCGCAAGGATGTGCTGAGCGCCTTTTTCTTCCTGCTGATGCTCTGGAGCTACCTCCGCTACGCGCGGGCGCGCGGAGCTTCGTCCGGAACCCCGCGGTCCGCGCTCTGGTACAGCCTCACCCTGCTCCTCTTTATCCTCGGCCTGATGAGCAAGCCGATGCTGGTGACGGCGCCTTTCGTGCTGTTGTTGCTGGACCGGTGGCCGCTCGAACGCACCCTCGGTCCGCGGCGCCTGCTCTTCGAGAAAGTCCCTATGTTCTGCCTGGCGTTCGTGTCGAGCGTGGTGACCTACCGGGTTCAGGCCCAGGCCCACACGACCTGGCTGCACCTGCCCGTGGGGGTCCGCCTGGATAACGCGGTCGTCTCCTATGTAAAGTATCTCGGCAAGACCTTGTGGCCGGCTCACCTCGCGGTCTTTTACCCCCATCCGGACCTCGCCTACCCTGAATCGCACCAGTGGCCTGCCTGGGGAATCGGTCTGGCCCTCCTGCTCTTGCTGGCGCTTTCGGCCTGGGCCCTCTCGCGGATAAAGCGCGCCCCCTGGCTGGCGGTGGGGTGGTTCTGGTACTTGGGAACGCTGGTGCCGGTCATCGGCCTTGTGCAAGTCGGTCTTCAAGGCATGGCCGACCGCTACACCTACATTCCGCTCATCGGGATTTTCCTTGCCGCGGTGTGGGGCGTGGACGAGTTCGTCCGGCGCCCCGCCGCGGAATCCCCGGGTGGCGGCGGGCAATCCGGGTTTGCGGGGCCGCGTGTGGCCGCCGCGCTGGCCGCGGTTGCCCTCGTCGCGTGCGTCGGGTTTACGCGGAAGCAGGCAGGATACTGGCAGACGAACCTCGGCCTATTCGAACATGCGCTCGACGTGACGCCCCGCAACGCGCTGGCCCAGTTCCATATCGGCAGCGAGCTGGGGGTGCAGGGCCAATTCACCCAGGCCGAGGCCCATTTCGAGGCCGCGGTGGCAGCGGACCCAACTTTCGCGCAGCCCTACTTCAGCCTGGGGCTTATCCTCGACGCCCAGGGCAAACCGCGGCAAGCCGTCACCAACTTCCAGCAAGTCATAAAGCTCTGGCCCGATTGGCCTGCCGGCTACAACCAATTGGCCTGGCTCCGGGCCACCCATCCCCAAGCCGAAATGCGCGATGGCCGCGAGGCCGTCCGCCTTGCCGAGCGCGCCTGTGAACTCGCCGGCGGCAAAGTGGCCCGTTTCTCCGCAACCCTGGCCGCCGCCTACGCCGAGGCGGGCCGGTTCCAGGACGCGACCAACACCGCCGAACGCGCCCGTGCCATGGCGCTGGCGACCGGAGACAAGGAAACCGCGCAAGCCGCCGAAGCCCAGTTAGCCTGCTACCGCCAACAGCGGCCATTTCGCGATACGCAGCGGTGACCTGACTAGCGCAGGGGCCAGTTGCCATGGTCGGAGATGAGGGAGTCGATCTGGGCCATCAGCGTGCGCGTCTCCGAGAGCGCGCTGACGATCTGCTGATAGTGCTCAATATCGTCATGGTCCAGGGCGCGGCCTTTGCGGTCCTTGAGCCATCTCTCGCAGACTTGATAGCCGCCAATGTGGAATTCCCAGACCACGGGCAGGATACCCTCGAAATACTGTTTGGGGTTGATGTACACGCGGCCGGTTGGGCCGGCCGGCAATGAGGGGCGCTCCGATGTCTCGCCATGCGATTGACCGGACACATCATCCCGCCGGAGTGAGCGCGGCTTGGCTTCCTGAGCCACCGCCGCCTTCGGCGGAACATAAGCGACTTGCGTCACGATATTCTCGCCCGGCAGGTCGAAGGAGACCATGTCCAAACCGGGCTCGCGCATCGTGTGCAATCTCAGAAGCCTGGCGCCGCATCCGCAAAGACGTCGGAACAACCTCGCGTCACTTGTTAGCGGCAGCCGCGGAAAGCCGAGCTTGAGGAATTCTGCGTAACGCTGACGGTAACCGGGGGCATGGAAGATGGCGTAAGCGAAGGCCAATACGTCCTCGGGGCCGAAGGTCCCTTTGAGGTCGCCGCCTCCTTCAGGAGTGAACTTCCATCGCAATTTCTGCTCCAACTGCCGCGCGAACTCGGCAGCCAGGTTCGGGCGGCGCCCGTTTTGGTGCGGGACAAGCTCTGGCTGGGTTCCCATCTCGCCGTCAGGATAGAGGTAGAGAGGGAAGACCGTGTTAATGTCGTAACCCGCGCACGACTTATGACCCGCAAGCAGTGTTGTGGCCAGGACCGCGAACTCGTCCTTGGTTTGCCGCGTCGTGATAAGGCCGATGTTTTCCCCGGCGAGGAAGTGGCGCATGACCTTCTCCGCGGGACGGCTCGTCAAACCAACATCATAATAAAGCCACCGGACATCGAAAGGACGGTAGAGGCAGCGGTGAAGGGCTCCGGTGGAAAACGTGTGTTCCCGCCGCCTGGTCTCAATGTCATAGCTGCTGGAATCCTCGATGTGGTATTTATGCAGGAATGACGGCGGAGTTTCATTCGAGAAAAACGTCGTCATCCGCTGCTCCAGTTCCCTCCGGCTAAAGTCGAAGAACAGCTCGTCACGGTCGGTTTTCAGCCCGTTGTTGCTCACTGGGAAGATGTCGCGAACGCTCCAACTCCTGTTCCACTCCCGCTCATGCTTTGCGTCGCGCGGCTTGAAGAAGAAATCCGGCGCCGTGGCCTGAAAACGAGTCCAACTGGTTGCCGCTGCGCTGTGGCCGCTAAGCCAATCATATTTGTGTGCTCGCAGGCCCCACAGTTCGGCGTGGTGAATGGTGGCGCGGGGCTTGACATCCTTTTTCGCCTTTCCGTCGGTTTGTTCGCGCCTGGGGCTGCCGGCCGGCAGTTTCACGAAAAGCGCGATGGCGACCCCAACCGTGATGTCGAAGACATTGTCGTCCTTCGATCCGTCCGGCGCTGTCTCTTGCTTCTTCGAGGAGCCGTGCAGGTCCAAAATGTAAATCTCGTCGAATGTCTCCAGCAAGCTCTCGCGCATGCGACGGTGTGTAAGCCCGTCGAGATACACGTTGTTCGTGATGAAGCCGACGATGCCGGACCCGGTGCGCTCGATACGGTCATGCGCCCAGCGAAGGAACTTGATGAAATCATCGTCCAGATTGAGTTTCTTCTCCTTGAGGCCGCGCTTATAGTCCTCCAGCAAGGCAAGGATGAACTCGTTGCGGTTCTGGCGGCCGAAATTCGAATAGGGGGGGTTACCGAGGACGACAAGGACAGGCCGATGCTTCTTGACCGCCATGGCCTCGTTGGCTTCACGGCTGATAATCGACAGTGGACCCAGTTGCTGTGCCGCCTTGTCGGGATCTTCGAGCGTGTTGGTCAAATAAATGTTGAGGCGCTCGTTGGGCTGGAAATGGTATGCCCAGTTCTCGCGCCACAATTCGGGCAGGTGGCGGGCGCTGAGTTCGAGCCCGAGCTTGAAATGGGCGACCGCGTAGGGAGCCATCAAAAGCTCGAATCCAAAGAGGCGCGGCAGCAGGTGCTCGTGGACGTAGAGAGGCCAAAGGCCGGCCTGGTGCTTCTTCTCGAACCGCTCGCGGATGTGCTCCACCACCTCGAAGAGAAACGTGCCGGTGCCGGCGGCTGGGTCCAGGATAAGCACTCGGTGGGATTCCTCCCCAACGGTTTCGCGGCTCTCTTGGCTCGAAACCGCGATTTTCGATTTGTCGGCAAGGCCGTCCTTTAGCCCGAATCTCTCGCGCAGCAGCCAGTCGATGCTCTCCACGATGTAGGAAACGACAGGCTCCGGAGTATAATAGACGCCACGCAGCTCTCGCAACTTCGGGTCGTATGCGGCAAGAAAGGTCTCGTAAAAGTGTACGACCGGGTCGCGTCTCCGACCCGCGCCAATGCCCTTGCCGAAGTCCTCCAGGATCGCGCCCATGTTGGCGCATCCCAGCAGAGTGACCACGTCCTGCACGAAACCCACGAACGGTTCGTCGTCGAGTTTTGGACCGGTTATGAGGTCGAAAAAGTCCCGGAGAAACGGGTTGGTCTTTGGGATCAGCTTGGAGGCTTCAGCAAGGGTGAAGCGGCCGCCAAGACCGACGAGGGCGCGGGCGGAGAACAGACCATAACTCAGAGTCTGAGCAAACATGTCGGCGAAGGCGGCTTCGTTGCCCCGTTCGGCGATTTCAGGCAGGAGCGTTTGGGCAAAAACCGCACGCCATCCCGTCAGCAATTCGGAGGCCGTGCCGGTCTGGAAGGCGGCAATGATAGAATCCCGAATCAGGTGTGTCAGCCGCGCGAGGCGGCGGGCAAGTTCCTCCGCCCCTTCGATAGGGACCGGCTCACGGCCCAGGAACTCCCTGAGGATTTTCTCGGCGTGGGCGTGGACGGAGAAATTGGGGATGAGCGTGCCGTTGGACCTCGCCTCGGCCAGGCGGAACTCGTCGCGCAATTCGCCGTCCACGAACCACCGGAATTCGAGGTAGTCCGTAAGCAGAAAGTTCGGGAGCGCCGGGAGGTAGCGTTTCTTCACTTGCTCGGATTTCGCCGCGTTGTCGAGGGACACACCAATATCTTTGGCCTCTGCGTACCCCAGAACCAGGGAGTCTCTTTTCCGAGTGATGACCAAGTCCGGTGCGCCGCACTCGATCCGCTTGGGCTCATTGGTGACGGCTACCGCTTCGTCGAGCGATTCAAGCAAGGCTTGCAGGGAGGGCCGATGCGTGTGCTCAGTATCATTGCCGAGCCGGTGTGCAGCCTCGATCTTCACCAGATAGGCGGTCAAGTGCTGGCTCATGGTCGTTCAAGTAATGCCGTGTTTCTTTGCGGCCTTCTTCAGTTGCTCTTGAGCTGAGTCAAAGCCGTGCCTCTTGATGCTCTGCTCGAATTCGGCGTAAGCCTCGGACCCGAAGGCGGATTGGAAGACCGCGCGGTTGTCCTTGAGACAGTCTCCCGCGCCCGGGTCCTGGCCGACAAGCAGGGGCAAAATCTGGTTCACCGCCTTGCGCAGTTGCGCGGGATTAACCGGCGATGAGAACAGATCGAGTTCGGCTTCGGGCCGGGCCTTTTTGCGTCTGGGCTCGCGGCTGGCCTTCGGTTTGGCATGAGAAGGCTCAGGCGCCTTGGCCGGGACTTGCGGCGACGGCTCGGACGGCGGCGGAATCTCTTCGGGGCTGGCCGCGGCGGGAGGGGCAGGGGCCTGGGGCGCGGGGAGTTCGGCGGCAAGGGGGGGGAGGGTTTCGGCAACCGGCTTGGGAGGAGTCGGGACGGCATCCGGAGGGGGTTCCGGGTCGGTATGCACTCCAGTGACCTGCTCAAGCGGGGCTTGGGCGGCGGCGTCTTTTTCTGGCTCGTCGGCCTTGTTCGGGGGGGATTGGAGTTGGCCGATGGTCTCCCGGGCCTGGCGCAGTGCCGAGCGCGCCTCATCGAGTTCGGCCTGCGCGGCGCGGGCTGCTGTGTCCGCGGCGCCCACGGTGGCGTCGAGCCGTTCTTGCAGTTCGTGGGCGTTGAGTTCCGCCTGTTTGAGCTTGGCGTCGAGGTCCTGGCTGGTCTCCTGGCTGGCGCGCTGGGCGGCTTCGAGGCGCGCCTGGCATTCCAGACTGGCGGACTCTGCCTGCTGCAAGGCGGCGCGCGTCTGTTTGAGCTGAGTCTGCGCGGCGGCGGCGGCTTCCCTGGCGGTGCGGCAATCTTCCTGGAACTGCTTTCGCTCTGCGGCAAAGCTGGCCAGGCGCCGGTTGGCGTCCGCCAGGGCCGTCTCCAGCGAGTAGCCGCTGGTGAGCAGATGCGCCAAGAGCCAAAGCAGCGCGGCCGCAACAAGTACCCCGGTGGTCTCGAGGGCCGTCTTGGCCTTGTTGCTCCAACCGCCGGCCACGGCCGGGGCGGGGCTGTACCTGAAGTCCTGCGCGCCTGATTCCTGCTGCACTGCCTGCTGAAGCTCATCGGGCCGCGCTCCAGCCAGCGGCCCGGTCAACCGCATGGATACGGCCACAAACCCCCAAAAGAACTCGCGACCGTCGCGAGTCCGCTGAAAGACGGGCGATCTCAAGACGATGCCGGGTTCTCCACGATAGAGCCTCAAAGGCCCTGCTACCGTGGGTCCGCGCCTCTGAAAAGCGGCTTGGGCGCCGGGGGACTGCGCCGGGTCCTTGAGCACGTTGAATCCGATGACCCGCTCGTAGCCGGCGCGGGGCACGATGTCGCTGACGACGCCTTTGGGCTGGAGTTCGAGCGTAGCCAGGTCGGGCCAGGAAGCCAGCAAGTCCGCCCCGGTCCTCTGGAAGTCGGGCATGACGCCGCCGCTCTGCCGGACCAGAACGCCCAGCACCTGGAGTGCGGCCACCGCGTGCCTCAGTTGGCCCCGCACCGAGGCGCCTCTCGCCTGTGCCTCGATGAGCGCGAACCGGCGTGCGGCCTGGGCGCGCGAATCGGCGTGCCAGGCCACCGCCGCCAAGCCCAGCCCCAGGGTGAGCACGAAGACGATAAGCCCGGGCCGTGCCTCCAGCCAACTTAGCGGCGAAGACTTCGCGCCCGTTTCAGGTGCCACAAAGGGATTCATGGGACCTTCATCGCAAGACGACCCGTGCCGAGGCGCGAGCCGTCCCGGCTCGGTCGGGTCCTGGCGCCTCCGGATGGGCCGCAGCCCATTTCAAAATTCGGCATAGGCCCATCATAGCCGGCGACTGAGCTTATTGGAATCGTTTTCTGGCGGGCTTCCAGGGCCGGCCATTCGCCTTTCTCCTTTCGCCGCGCGCCAAGTTTTCCCATGATGTCCGCATGAGAGACGGAAGCTGGCCGGTGGTTGATTTGCGCAGCGACACGGTAACCAAGCCCACCCCGCAGATGCGACAGGCCATGGCCCGGGCGGACGTCGGCGATGACGTATTTGGGGATGACCCGACGGTCTGTGAACTAGAGGCGGAGACCGCCGCCCTCCTGGGCAAGGAGGCGGCCGTTTACACCGCCTCCGGCACCATGGCCAACCAATTGGCCGTGCGCGCCCATACCGAGGCGGGCGACGAAATCCTCGTCGATGCCAACGCGCACATCTACTATTACGAAGGCGGCGGCCCGGCCGCCCTGTCCGGGGTCATGTGCCGCTGCCTGAACGGCCAGCGCGGCGTTTTCAGCGGAGCGGACGTCGAGGCGGCGTTGCGTCCGGCGGACCCCCACTTCCCGCGCACCCGGTTGGTCTGCGTCGAGAACACCCATAACCGGGGCGGCGGCAAAATCTGGCCTCTCGAGCGGATAAGAGAGGTTGAAACGGCGGCCCGCAAACATGGGCTGCAACTGCATCTGGACGGCGCGCGCCTCTGGAACGCCTCGGTCGCCACGGGCATTGCGGAGCGCGAATACGCCGCGCCGTTCGATACTGTGAGCGTCTGCTTTTCCAAGGGGTTGGGCGCCCCCGTAGGCTCGGCCCTGACCGGGCCGCGGAGTCTTATTGAACGCGCCCGCCGTTTTCGGAAGATGTTCGGCGGCGGGATGCGCCAGGCGGGCATCATCGCGGCCGGCGCCCTCTTCGCATTGCGCCATCACCGCGCTCGCCTGGCCGAGGACCATGCCAATGCCAAGGCGCTGGCCTCCGGCCTCGCAGCGGTCCCAGGGTTGGAAGCCGACCCTGCCGCCGTCGAGACGAACATGGTGCGTTTCCGGGTGTTGGCCATGCCCGCCCAGCAACTCGTGGACCGGCTCAAGTCCCGAAACATCCTTGTCCTGGCCGTCGGCGCCGACACCATTCGAGCGGTGACCAACCTCATGGTTTCGGCGGAGGACATCGGGACCGCGGTGGCCGCGGCAAGCGAGGTCTTGAAGGGATAGAACTTACCACTGATGCACGCGATAAAGGGCCTGGCCCTGCGCGTCGAGGATGCCGGCGTCGGTGAACGAGCCAATCGTATCCATTGGGCTGGCGGGCAAAAAGGGTTCTGCCAGGCCGGCGGCCCGCTCCAGTTGGAAGACGCGGCCACCGCCCTGCCATTGGAACGTAAGGCTTGCGGGAGGCTGGCTGGCCCGTTGCGGCATACTCAACTGGGCGGGGCCGTTGAGCGGCGTCACATCCGAAACCACAAACAGCGCGTTCAAGCCAAGGCCGGGCGCGGCCCCGGGGCCGGCGAACGCCGACACGAGTTCCGGGTTGCGATAAACCACGTAACCGTTGTCGCTGAGCAGGTCTCCCGGCGCGTAGAAGTTGGAGGCCGAGTCGTAGAACCCCTGCGTCGTGGCAAACCAGATTTCGCCCCCGGGCCATACGCAAAAGGCAGTCAGACCGTAATCGGCCGTTGGATTGGCCGGGCTAAAGGCGGCCAGCAGTTGGGACGCTGAGCGGACGATCGTGCCGCTGTCCGAGAGCACGTCGCCGGTCTGGATTTCGAGGCCCAGCTTCTTTGAATAGAAATTGGTCTGGACGGAAAAGTAGGTCTCGCCCGAATCCATGACCTGGACCCCTCTCAGGCCGGCCCCGGCGGGCGGCGCCGGGGATGGCAAGAACGCGGCGATCAGTTGCGAGTTCGCGCGCAGAATGCGGCCCTGATCCGAAAGCAGATCCCCAGGATGCAGGGCGCCAAGCGTCTGGCTGAGGACGTCCTGGCCGATTGAAAACGCGATTTCACCGCCTGGCAGGACATCCACGTCCTTGAGTCCCAGGTCCGGGACCTCGGGAACGATCCCGAGCCGGGCGGTCAACTGCTGGTTGCGCCGGATGACCCGGCCGGACATCGAGAGCAAATCGCCGGCGCTGATCGCATTGGTCGGCGGATTCCAACCGCCCGCAACGAACGGCGCTCCGGTGGCGAACCATATCTCCCTCAATGGCGCGGCGTTCAGGTCCAGGTGGTATTGTTGGATGGGTGTGCCGTTGGTTTGGTCCACCTCGGCTTGCAGCATGGGCCAGGACCGCCCCGCAGGACCCATCGCGTTCGTCAGATAGCAGAGCTCGCTGGTCGTCCCGTTATCGATTTGGACAGCTAATGACAGGCTCTGCACAACGGCCACCTCCCCTCCAAGAAGATAGACGCCCCCGCCGGTGATCTTGTAGGTCGGACCGTTGGTGAGGCCCGCCGTGAACGCGATATTCTCGACCGCATACTCCGTAAACAGCGGGTTCTGGCTGTTCAGGCTCAACTCGAACGTCCCCCGCATCGGCACCGGGGCGGTGACCGGGTCGCAAATGGGACAGTCCGCTCTGAGTTGGCTGCCCTCGGTCAGCGCATAGACCCAGGGCGAGCCTGCGCCCAACGGTTGCGCGTCCCCTGGCGGGGCAAAGGAAACGCCCGCCAGGACGCATACTCCCAGGTGGAACACTTGGGAAACGACCGCTTTTGTGACGCGCCCGCGCCTCATCTCCCTGCTTATACACCGCAACCTCCCGAAAAGCAAAAAAGCGAAGGACATAAATCCTCCGCTTTGCTGTGTGCAACGAAATAGTCGGACGCTCCGCCTTACTTGGCGCCGAGGATGGCGTCCTTGGCGGCCTTGGCAACGCGGAACTTCACCACGCGCTTGGCTGGGATTTTGATCTGCTCGCCTGTGGCCGGGTTTCGGCCCATGCGCGCCTTGCGATTGACCAGGACAAGCTTGCCCAGGCCGGGAATCGTAAAGGAGTTTTTAGCGTTCTTGTAGGCCAGAGCCACCAGAGCTTCCAGGCTCTCCACGGCCTGTTTCTTGGTGACACCGACGGTTTCCGCCAGCGAGGCGGCGATCTGTGATTTTGTCATTGTTTTTGCCATACGCCGTCATGACTTAGAGGCAAAATCAAACAATTTCAAGCCAAAAGTGCCAAAAAAGCGCGCGCGCCCTGACTCCGGCCCGCTTCGAAGATGGAGCCAGTTCTCGGATTTGAACCGAGGACCGACGGTTTACAAAACCGTTGCTCTACCACTGAGCTAAACTGGCAACCCAGCGGAGGTTATTCTGACAGAGTTCGGGTCAAAGGCAAGGTGATTCGTCGCGCAAGGCCGGGGGCTTTGCCAAGACTGACGGAACCTCCCTACGAAACGCGGCGGGTGAATGGCTACAAGCCCATGATCCCGAGAAAAACCCTCGGCGTCACAATGACGATCCCTTGGAATTCCTTGAGCGTAAGTAGGTCCTTGTCCCCAGTGACAATCGCCTGGACTTGGCCGCCCACCGCACAACGGAGCACGGGAAGATCTCTCAAATCGCGCAGATCGGACGGTGCCGGGATTTCCGCCGGCGTGACGAGCGTGCCAAGCACCCGCTGTTTGGCCATCACTTCCGCCACCGTCCGCCCGCGAACTCGTAAGCGTGAAGTTGGTGTCACCCGTCGCTCTCACGACGGGCGCGCCGCTCGGCGCGGACTTCGTTGACTACCGCCTGGATTTCGTCCGTGGTCATCGGTTCGTCGGGATACGCCCGCATCCGTTCGACCATCTCTCGAAACTCGCGCATCGGCTTGTCGAGTCGGACTTCCCGCTCAACCAACTGGGTCAGTTTTTGCGGATCGAGCAAACCTCTTGCCTTGGCCTCGGCGGCCACCGACTCGGGCAAATCCAGTTGGACGGTGATGCTCATAACATTCATTTGGCCGAGGAGTAAGCCCGAACATCGAGAGTCTTCCGGTGCTGATTCACGCGGATGCGAGCCCCGCTTTCACCCCTCGTGCCAAAGAAATTAGACGCTCATGCCGCGCTAAAGTCAATCCGAATGTGCCTCGTGTTCTCGACCTGGCGTTGAACCGGCTGGAGGCAGGTGCGCCCTGGTGGAGCTATGCGCCCTGCCCGTCCCGCCCGACTGCCCCCAGTTCGGCATCGAGCTGGCCGCCGGCTGGGCGCGTCGAGGCTGGCAGGGCGCCATTGCCCACAAGCGACTCATCGAGGAATCGCCCGGACGATGCCCGTGACCGGGCCTTCGGCGCCCAGGCCGGCCCCAGGCCCCCTGACCGAGCGGTTCTGTCACCGGGCACGCATTTACGTGACCCACAAGCGACGATTGCGTTCGTGTCCGCGCAAAATCCGACAACCGGTGAATGGCACGCCGGGAGCGCCGCTGGCATGCGCCCTGGGTCCAGATACGGTGATGGCCAGAGTGGAACCGAAGGCGGCAATAGTCTGGATGCCGCCAGACGCACTACCGCTCCCGGGGAAGGACTGTTCAGCAATAAGTCGGAACCCAAGGGCATTTACCCACGAGAAGACAACTCAAAACGGGTCGAGACAGATCACGCGATAGAACTGCTGCTGGGCAGGACCAATCGGCCCGGTGACGGCCAGGGTCGAACCCGCGGCGATGAGAATGTCAATGCTACCCGCCTGACCCATGCCCGTGGAGTAGTAAGTGCCACCGTCAGAGCCGGGGAGCAGGCCCAGATCCTCTGCCACGGTCCAGGTACCCTGGGATAGGTTCGTGGTGTGCTGCACTTGGTAGCTCAACATGTTCTCGGTGTTCCACGTTAAGTTGACGCTTTTGCCGCCGGTGTTGGGGCCGGGCGCGATCTGCAGAGCGATGGGTGGCGCAACAGGAGGAGCCACCACGGTTACCGTGGCAATACCCCCTGTCACGCTGCCAAAAGAGTTTGACACGACCACGGCATACTGGCCGGCATTGGTCGGTTGGATGTTGGCGAGGCTGAGAAGACTGTAGATAGCGCCCGGCAGAACGGCCCCATTGAAGAGCCATTGATAACTCAAGGGCGGCGAGCCGCCTGCCACCGCGGTCAAAGCGGCGTTCGTGCCGACCCGGTAGATCAGGCTGGCCGGTTGCGAAAGAAGAGCCGGCGGGCCGGTGAGGCTCTCGACGAACCAGCCCCCGGCGCCCCACCAACCGCGACCGAAATTCGCGGTTGCGACAAAACCGCGAGCGCGGATGCTGGCGTTGGGCGGGAGGGTTACATTCGTGAACTGCCAACCGCCGGGGATATATGTTCCCGCCCCCAGTGCGACCCAGTCGGCGCCGTTGGTCGAGGCCTCGAACGTCGTGCGCCACACGTCCGGCGCAGTCCCGCCCCTCAGCCAGGAGATCGTGGAGCCGTCAAAGGTGAGCGCTTCGGTTGCGGGGCCGGTATTGTCAACCCTGCCGATGCCCGGGCACGGCCTTTCGTCCAACATGGCGAAACTGCCCCCGACCAGGATCGAACCATCCGGTTGCAGCCCAAAGGTAGCGATCTGAGTGTAAATGAAGGCTGAATGATTCAAGCTGGAGTCTATACTGCCGTCGCCGTTGAACCGTCCAATCCCGTCAGAGAGGGGGGCGCCGGGGGATGTCAGGATCTTCCCATCGCCCTGCACGGCGACGAACCGGACCACATTGTTCGGTTGCGGGTTGAAGCTGGCATCGAGCGATCCGTCGACGTTTAGACGGCCAAGATAGGCACAGGCCTGCCCGCCAAGCGCCGTGATATCGCCGCCGACGAGGATCTTGCCGTCCGCCTGCAAGGCCACGGTGGTAATGGGGCCGACGGCGCCTGGATTGAAGGTCGTGTCCAGAGTGCCATCGCTCTGAACTCGGCCAAAGATCGTCACCGCACCCGCGTTGTTGGTCAGGCTGACCGGTGGCGGGGTGTTGAACGGGAAACCGAAGCCGCCCTCGACGACCCACGCCGAGCCATTGCCCAGCGCTCCCCCGGCCGCGAAGCCCTGGGCCCGGATGCTGGCGTTGGTCGGCCACGCCACATTGGTCAGTTGCCAGCCGCCGGCAATACGCGTTCCGGCCCCAAGGGCGATCCAATCCGCGCCATTGGTTGAGCCTTCGAACGTCGCGGCCCAGACCTCGGGACCATCTCCGCCTCTGAGCCAGGTGATGGTGGAACCATCATAGGCGAGGCTTTGAGTTGCCACGAAGTTGTTCCATTCCTAGAAGTCGTCCCCCTTCCCGGTGTTTTGAATGGAAAGGACCGCTCCACCAGCCTCCGATAAGAAACACTGCATCAGAATTTCAAGCCCGCTGCTCAATGCCTCGGAAAGCCTAGAGTCAAGACTACCATTCTTAACGAGCGCGTCAAAAACGCCCTCTGAATTACCGCCAGGAGGCGCGAAATTGCATTGCAGGAGAATGCTACCGTCCGTCCGCACCGCCAGGCACGTCACGGCGCCCCCGACATTCGGGCTGAAATTGCTGTCCAGGCTCCCATCGACGTTCAGGCGCCCCAGGTACGAGAGCGCCTGGCCGTTCAGGTTGGGGAAGGAGCCCCCACCCAGTATCTTCTGGTCAGCTTGCACCGCCAGGCAATCCACGCCGCCTTCGGCTTGGGCATTGAAGGCGGCATCCACACTGCCGTCGGCCCCCAAAGGGAACGGAAAGGAGGCCTGCGGGTATGAGGGCCACGCGGCCAGGAGAAGGGCGCTCAGCGCCGCCCATCTCACGGCGCCGCATCGCGCGCGGCCGAGGCCCGACTGGCTCAGCCGGGCGGGTGGGCGGGGTGAGGGTTTGTCTCCCGGCCTGCCCTCCGGAAACGGAGCCTCCCATGTGGCTTGGGTTTGTCGGTGCAGGTTTTCTTCATCTCTGGTTCTTTTCATGGTAACCGCCATTGATTGTTCACTTATGAGTCGGAGCCGAAACCCCAATTATTCACAGTGTGGAACATGCGCCCCAATGGCGAATATTCCGTTGCCCCCGCCAACCTGGCCCGGCTGCGGGGCCTGGGTGCCCGCGCGGAGATCCATCCGGAGATGAAGGCCTTTGCCAAGCAATATGGCTTTGAGTATCGCTGCCACGAGCGCCGTTACCTTGTCCGTGTCCGCGCATCTGCCCGCTCCCTATAGGGTTCATGGACGCGACTGCCCGACGCCCGATGACTTGATGATCTGCGATACCCCCGAGAAGGCCGCGGAGTACTGGCGCCTGCATGTGGTGGACTCCAAGTCAGTTCAGACCCGTGCCGTCGGATCGATACGTCAATGACTGCCCCGATTTCGTGTTTCATCTGGTTGGGCCCCTTCGTCTCGAAACTCAAGGACTTCAGCGGCCGGGCAGACCCCAGACTTCAATTTCGGTGTAGCCGTTGAAGAGATCGACGTCGCTGCCGAAGCTGTAGCAGCGAACGTAGCGGGCCTTGAGGCCCTTGGCATCGATGAGCTTGCCCTGATGCGTCTCGTAGTATTGCTTGTCCGCTCCCGGGCCGAGGGTGACCGGCTTGTGCAACGCACAGGCCAGATACGGGTCGTCTTTCACATCGCGGCTCCGTTGTTTGCCCAACGGACCGGGTTCAACGCGCTTAACATGGTCCTGGTACCAGGACAATGTGGTGGCTGGCGGATGCGTCGCCCGGTCCCCACGGTCGGCAAGCAGTTTGCTCAGTTCTTTGAGGGTTTCCTCGGTGGCATAAGCAACGAGCCGGCGATGAGCCATTGCCAGCGGACAACGATGCGCTTCGCCCCGCCACCCGGCGCTTGAAAACACCACGCCCGCATCAAAGACGACCTTCATGCTTGCTCTTTCGGCGGGCTTTGATGCCGGCGCCGTGCCCGTTCAGCCCAACGGAGAAGTATTGGCCGGCGCGGACTGGCATCGCCTGGCGACCCGCAACGCCTCGGCGGCGAGGCCCTGGCCACCACCCTGGCCGCTTGCCGGCCCCGGAACTCCAGACCTCCTGGCGGTCCCTCTGGGACCTCGCGGGAATCGGAATGGCCCCTTCAACGCCAGAGGGCTAGCCCGCTGCGTCCTGGCACATCCTGTGCCCCGCAGGCGCCGGGTCGCCCTCGGCGGCCCGGACGCTCGAGCGCCATTCAAGCACGGACGCCTTGGAAAGGAGGGTCGAGGCCCGCTACGGCAGGCTTGCAAATCGGGCATTGTTCCGCCATATTCGGCGCATGACGGCGAGCACGCTGGAACACGAATTAAAGGCCCTCCCAGAGGCGGAACGCGCTCAAATCATTCACACTGCGATGCGGGAGTTGTCGCCGGGCGCGCTCAAGGGGCTGGAACGTCAGTTGCGCAGGCTGGCCCATCCCGAGGTGCCTGAGGACGTCTGGGCCGGTTTCGAAGAAGCCGAGGATGGACGGGGAATCGAGATGCGAGACGAGCACTTTGACCAACCGCCTGCGTGATGGCCTATCACTACGTTGCTCAACCTCAGTTCTGGCGTAGTTTCAGAGGACTCCCGCGCCAGCAATGGGCATCAGTGCGTCGCACTTGGCTGATTTTCAAGGTCAATCCGTTTGATCCCCGATTGGGGACTCATAAGATCGAGCGCCTTTCCGCAATCTTCAACCGGACAGTTTATGCGGTGGTGGTCGAGGGGGACTTGCGGATCACGTTCTACATCGAGGGCGACCTGGTCGTTACGACCAACATCGGCACGCACGCCATATACCGGCACTGAAAAAGTTGCACCTCGTGTTGAACCCCGGAAGGGCTAAACTGGCTTCTTTCGACCCCACCAGTCTGGCACGTATTACGGCCGGGTCAAGCGCGAAGGCTCGTCGGTTGTATTACGCCCTGCGCTTCGAGCAGTCTCACCGGCACCGGCGCGAGCAGTGCCGGATGTGTGCCTTGGCGTGCGCGGACCTGTCCGCGCTTTCAAAGCGGCCTTGATAAGCGAACCAGCAACTCGCGCGGCGTGATCATTTGGATTCCAAAGGGCTTTCCCAGCGCCGGCAAATCGCCATCCCGCGTAACAATGATCTTCGCTCCAGCTCCCAACGCACAGGCCAGATACGGGTCATCTTTCACATCGCGGCTCCGTTGTTTGCCCAACGGCCCGGGTTCAACGCTCTTAACATGGTCCTGGTACCAGGACAATGTGGTGGCTGGCGGATGCTTCGCCCGGTCCCCACGGTCCGCAAGCAGTTTGCTCAGTTCTTTGAGGGTTTCCTCGGTGGCATAGGCAACGAGCCGGCGATGGGCCATTGCCAGCAGACAACGATGCGCTTCGCCCCGCCACCCGGCGCCTGAAAACACGACGCCCGCATCAAAGACGACCTTCATGCTTCCTCTTTCGGCGGGCTTTGATGCCGGTGTAGATTTCGGCCATTTCCTCATCCGAAGGATCACCCAGCGGCGCGCCCTCAATGGCCTTTTCCAAAAAGGCCACATCCGCCTCAATTTGCTCCTGGCGACGATTGCGGATCAAATCCCGCATGTACTCGCTCATGGAATCAAACGCCCGCGCCTCCGAGTCCGCCCGCGCGAATTCGGCCAGTTCCGGATTCAACGAAATGTTGATGGTCACTGCTTTCATGCCTCCAAGTTAATCCGATGGCAGGATATGTCAAGGCTTGCCAATGACATCCCGAAAGAGGGGACATTGTGGTTCCACGCGTTCCTCCAGAAGGCCATGCAGGTCGCTGACAACCTGGTCTTCATCGGGCTGGCCCCCGCGTGGTTCGTCCAGGCCCGCCAGGGGGTTCAGAAGTTGGGCTGCCAGGTGGACCATCAAACCGGCAGCCACGTGATTCTGCGTCATCCGCGAATGCGCCGCCTCACGATTCCCGATCACCGGGAACTGGCCAAGGGAACACTGCGGGCGCTGATCCGCGAAGCGGGCCTGACGAAGGATGAGTTTGTTAATTTGCTCTGAAAAGTCGCGTCCGGCTGAACGACTCCGCACCACCCATCCGGCGATGAATCGCTTCTTCGTCTCGCGCGTTCCGAGGTGGGGCGGCTCCGGGTCACGTGCCGCCGCGTCCCGTCCGCAATTCCCGCAGTTGATCGGAGATCTGCGCGAGGTTGGCGTTGATCTGGTTGAGGGTGACGCGGCGATTCAGCACGACCACCGTGAGCAACACGAGCGTTTCAAGCCCCAGCACACCCACAGCCAACGCCACGATCGCCACGCCAATGCCCACGACGTGCGTCAGGACCACCTCGTTGCGGAGGAACTCTTCCGCGCGAGGCAAGTTCTCCATGGGCTTCAAGCCGTTCTGGGCGGAATTGGCGCCGGTCCCGGCCTGTTCCGCGGCCAGCCGGGAGCCATAGAGCATCTCTCTTTGCTTGGGCAGATACTTGATCCGGTAAAACGATACGATGTAAATGCTCGTGGCGATGGCGACAAAGCCAAACACAAATGCCACCGTGGTGAGCACGCGGAGGATGATCCGGTGCGAATGGACGGCCGTTTTGACCCGTTCGTTGATTAGGCCGGCGTCCGGCGTTGAAGGGGTGGGCTGAGAGTTCATTTCGTTCTTCCTTTCCATGTTTTTTTGAGGGCTTCTTTGCCGTAGTGAATGCGCGAGCGCACGGTGCCCACGCTGCCGCCGGTGGCGCGCGCGATGTCTTCGTAGCTCATCTCCTCAAAGAACCTCAACACCAGCGCCTCCCGGTGTTCGGGCGAGAGGAGCCCCAGGCAATGGTGCAACTCCTCGCGATCAATCGCGGATTCCGCTTCCGCCGATTCGGGCGCTAATGGGAGCTGCGCGTCGTCCGCCGGCCGCAAGGCCAGCTTGCGCCGGCGGTACTCGCGATAGATGCGGTCTCGCGCGATGCGGAACGCCCATGGACGGAACTTCGAGGCATCCAGCAGCCGGGGGAGCGCGCGGTAGATCGCGACCCAGATTTCCTGCGTGACGTCGGCGACCGATTCGGGCGAGCTCTGCATCATCCGTTGCGCGAACAGCAACAGCCGCGGCCCGTGCAACTCCAACAATCCCTCGAACGCTGCTTCGTCGCCTAACTGGCTTCGAATCACAAGCGTCTGTTCATACAGTGTTTCCGGGGTCGTCGGCATCGCTGTTCACAGGATAAGTTACGCGGGGACACGGAAAAGTTCATTCGTCCTGGACCGGCTGACGCCATCTTGCACCGATTTTGGCCGCGGGACGGCGATTCTGGTTTATGCTTGGGCGTGCATTGGGTGAGGACGAGTTTGGGGCCGGGTCGAGCGGCCGTATGGCGCAAGGGCGCCGTTCTGGCGGCGATCATTCTGGCCCCGCTCTGTTGCCGGCCGGCGTCATCTGAGAGCGCCGCGCCCGGGGGGCTGGCGGAGGGGGTTTTTACGGCGTCGCCGCTCGAAGCGGACGAGATCGAGAGGATCATCCCGCTGGGCAATCTGAATCCACGCGGCGGACACGTGTTCCCGACGGACCACATTTATCTCAATTACGGCGGGAAACCGGGTTTGGAGGTGTTTGCGCCGGGTGATGGGACGGTGTTTGCAATCCGCCCTCAGCTTCATGGAGGGGACAAGATCGAGGTGCGCGTGGACCGGAATGTGACTTATTACCTGGCGCATGTCCGCCTGCAGGGCGGCATCCGGGTTGGGATGCGGCTCAAGGCCGGTCAGGCGATTGGGCGGGTGGCCGGCGAGAGCACTCTGGACCTGGGGGCGTGCGACGCGCGCGCGAAGATTTCCGGGCTCCTCGACCCATCCCGTTACCCCTGGCCCACACTTCACGCTGTCCCGCCACTCGAGCTGTTTGCCGAGCCGCTCAAGAGCCGGCTTCATGCGAAGGTGGCTGGCGGGGCCTCGGACGGGATCGGCAGATTTGATTTTGACCAGGCAGGCAAACTCGTTGGCAACTGGTTCCATGAGAGCCTGCCGGCGAGCCAAAGCGCGCGGGCCGGGCCGGAGATTTGGTCCAGGCAACTGGCGTTTGTTTGCGATAATCGCCGGCCTGGGGCGGTGCGGGTTTCCATCGGCGGCACCGTCGCGCCGGCGGGCCTGTACGCCGTCCGGAGCGGGGGGCCAGATCCCGCGGCCGTAAGTCAGGCGACCGGTTTGGTGAGGTATGAACTGGCAGCCACCGGCGGGCGTGGCTCACCGCCGCTCCGGGAAGATTCGGCTCCGCAGGCGCCATTGGGTGTGCTGTGCGTTCAACTGACGGGCGAGCGAAAGCTCAGGGCCGAGTACTTTCCGGGCAAGAGGGCCGGAGATGTCGTCGGATTCACTGCGGAGGCAAGCCTCTATGTCCGCTGAGCCGCCCGACGATACGTTCCCGCTTCGCGATGTCCATGGGGCTCTCCTGGCGGTTGTCCCCCGCGAGCAGGAAGCGACCGGGTCCGATGCGGCCAGGGGCAATGCTGGCGTGGCCCCTGAATTGGACATAAGGCTCGGGCAGGGGGCTGCCGTCGACGTAAACTACTCCGTCTCGGATCGCCACAACTTCCCCTGGCAACCCCAGCACGCGTTTGATGATCCACTCCTTGCCGGTCCAGGCCGCCACCACCTCTCCGCGATGAGGAGGCCGCAAGCGATAGAGCAGATTGTTGACCCCGACGATCTCTCCCGGGTGCAAGGCCGGGAGCATGCTGGTCCCCAGTATTAAGGCCGGCATCCAAACCCATCGCCGGACGAGAATCGCCAGTCCCAGGAGGAGCAGCAATCGCCGCAGCGTTCCGCGGTATTTGGGGCCCGGCTTGAAAAGTTCTCTGGAGCGGTCCTGTTCCTGTTTCATCGGTCGTTGGCGCTCGGGCCCGCGCGTTGGCTCGCTTCCCAGGCCTGCACCCGGGCGGCCAGCCGCTTTGTCGTTTTGAGATTCGGATGAAATCGTGCCAGGTGCCGCAGCGCGTCCTCCAGTTCTTCGGTTCGGCCGCAGTGCAGTGAGCATTCGAGCGAGGCCGGCGCCCAATCCAGGACCTCCTGCCGATTAGGCGCTTCGTACAGCAACTGAAGGAAGCGATCCAGGAATTGATTCTCGAGACGGTTCTCGGAGTAGATCACCAGGAGCTTCTGGTCCAGGTCGATGTTCAGGTCCTGAATTGTGGCGCGGAGTTCTTCCAAAGGGGCGAGCCAGGGAACTTGCGGAGGAGAGCCCCTCTCCGGTCCGGCCAGACCGGCAAAGCCCCGATCCTGGCGGAGGCCGTTTGCGGCCTGCCGAGGGTCGTGGACCGGCGAGAGATCATAGTCCCATGCCGCATTGCGCGCCTGTGCGAAGCAGGATTCGGCGCGCTGTTTGAGGATGGCGGCGGCGAGGGCTGGTTCGGAAAAGGAATCCAATCCCGCCACATCAGCCACCGGATCGGGCTTGTGGAAGAACCTGGCGGCCTGGAAGGCGGATCGGGTCAATTCCACCGCGATGAGGGCTGCCAAGAGCAGGTAAAAAGCACTCCGGGCGGCCTCCGCGCCACCGTGCCCGCCGCAAAATCGTGTGATTGCACACTTGTTCATAGGTTCGAGGCAAGGCGCCTGACTTTCACACTCTAGTCGGAGCCGCGGCCTGAATTATTCAGCGGCCGATTCCAGCCGTCCGCCCGCATAATGGCGGCTATTTGTATCACACGGGGCAACAAAAAGGCCCCTTCCGCCGAAGCGGAAGGGGCTTGAGGAGGAACTGACAGGTTAGAACTTGAAGATGATGTTGGCGGCCAGCAGGAAGGCGTTGTCGCGGGTGCCGGTGCCGGCGGTGGCGCCTCCGAAGGAGTTGCTGCCGTCGGCCGCGTGGTCCCATCGGAGCTCGCCGCGCGCGATGACGTTTTTCCACAGGTCGTATTGGACAGTCTCAGTGACCTCGAAGGCGCTCTTGGCGGTCAGGCCGTCCGAGCTGCCGCTGGCGAGCGCCGTCTGGGCCGTGGTGGCCAGGTAGCCGCTTTGGGAGAAATACTCGCCGCGTGTGTTGAAGGCCAGCTTCTCGGTGGCTTGGTAGTTGAGGTAGAGGCCCAGGACGTTCTGGTAACCTGCATTTTCCGTTGCGCCGCCGGGTCCGAGGGCGTTGGGTCCCAGGAAGACGTAATCGTAGGCGACGCCGGCCTTCAGGTTGGAGATGGGCGTATTGACCGTGGCGCCCACGTAAAGGCTGGTCTTATCCACCAGGTTAAAAGCGTCCCAGCCATTGATAACGCCGCCGGAGAGGGTGGAACCGGAGAGGAAACCGCAGTTGGTCGGGGCGGTGAAAGTCATGGAGGCGACGTAGGTCTTGAAGGACTCGGCCTTGGCGGGCGTGGTGAGGAAGGCGCGCGAGTTGACGCCGGCGCTCCAGGTGTCCACGACCCCGGCATTGAACAGCACCGCCGGACAAACCTGGTAGCCGGCGAGCAGGCCCGTCAACGCCGTCGGCTCAATCATATACCCGTAAGAGCGGGTGTAATTGGGATTGCTGCCTGCTTCATAGACCTCGTAGCCGAGGGTTTCGGTGAAGGTGCCCAGCTTCAGGTCCAGCCCGTTGCCCAGCGGCGCGTGCAGGTCCACATAGGTGTCCTTGAGACTGAAATCGTCCACGGCGGCCTGCTTTGTGCCGATAAAGGACGTGTTGTATCCGACCGCATCCGGCCCGAAAAGCAGTGTGGCGTTGTAACCGGCCGACCAAGGTTCCTCCCCGGCAGGTTTATTCACGGTCAAGGCCACAACGTCGAGGTTGAAGCCGTCGGCCTTGGTGCCGCCGGGTTGGCCGTTGGGCGTGTAAGGAGGCAAGTTCGCATTTCCCGTCCCCAGGTTCCAGTGCGCGGAGGTGTCAACATACCCGCTCAGGGTCGTCGAAGAGAGCGCGGTTAAGACCGAGCTTGGCTTCTCTTCGGCGTTTGAGGTACCGGGCAGGCTCAGCACTCCGGCGCTGATCAGGGCCACTGTCCATGAATTGCACTTCATATTAGTCATTGATTCAGTTTTATCGTTCCGCTGCAGCTTGCGCTATACGCTGGGTCCAACAGGGCCAGCAACAGACCGTTCCGGGGCGGCGCAAGAGCTGTGCCAACAATTTGGCAATGTGGGCAAAGTCTTGCAACCGAAAAGATTATCCACCTTCGCCGCTCGGCCGGATGAAGAAAGCTCAGGTTTTTATTGCCCTGCCTGCTCAAAACTCCACAGTGCGGTTGCTCTTGACACCTAGCCCATTCCGAGCGCAATCTGCGGCGCTTGAATGTTCCGGCCTGCCAAAGATAAAGCACGCCAGCGCTTTTACCTCCTGCCCGGGATGGGGGGCAGGGCACTGCGGCGTAAACAGATTGTGATTCTGAGGTGGACCATCGCCGCAGGACTCTTCGTTTCAGGCATGGTCGCCTGTCTCCTTTACGTCATTTACCGGATGCAGAATCGGTAGGCGTGGTGTCTCCGAGGCCGCGTCGGCCTGGCCGGTGTGAGGCGGAAAAAGGGGCCTGGGGCGCGCTATTCGTATCGGAGAGCTTCGATCGGGTCGAGCCGCGAAGCCTTGCGGGCGGGGTAGAAGCCGAAGAAAACACCCACGGCGGCGCTGAAGGAGAAGGCATAGATGAGCCATTCGGCAGGGATCAGGGTGGGCCAGCCTTTGCTGGCCGCCAGCATCCGGGAGAAGCCGATCCCCAGCCCGATGCCGGCCAGCCCGCCGATGGCGCTCAGGGTCACGGCTTCGGTCAGGAACTGGAGCAGGATGTCGCGTCCTCGCGCGCCAATGGCCATGCGGATGCCGATCTCTCGGGTCCGCTCCGTCACGCTCACGAGCATGATATTCATGATGCCGATGCCCCCGACCACCAGGGAGACGCCGGCAATGGCCCCAAGCAGGACCGTCATGGTCTTGGATTGGGCGGTCACAACCTCGGCAATCTCCTGTTGGGTGCGGACGGTAAAGTCGTCGTCCTTCTCGGGGGTGATGTGGTGGCGCTGGCGCAGCAGGTCGATGATCTGCTGCTGGACGGAGAACAGCAGGGAGGGCTTGGCGGCCTGGACCATGAAATTGCGCAACGTGGTCACGCGCTGGACCCGCTTCATAGAGCTGGTGAAAGGGACGATGACCAGGTCGTCCTGGTCCTGGCCCTGGACCGACAGTCCTTTGGGGGAGAGCACGCCCACAACTTTAAAAGGGACATTCTTGACACGCAGGACCCGGCCCAGGGGGTCTTCGCCTGGGAACAACTGATCGGCGATGGTCTGGCCAATGACGGCGACCTTGTTGGCGTTGCGCACGTCCTGGGCGCTGAACGCGGAGCCGAGAACGACGGGCCACTGGCGAATGTCGAAATACTCCGAGCTTTCGCCCTGGATGCGCGTGTACCAGTTCTGGTTGCCGGCGGCAACCTGGGCGGAACTTTGGATTTCGGGGCTGATCTGGGTGACTCCGGTGATCTCGCGCTGGATGGCCTCGGCATCTTCGATGGTGAGCGTGCCGGCGCCGCCCCAGCCGCTGCGCGCCCCGGTGCGGCTTTGGCTGCCTGACCACACCAGCACCACGTTCTGTCCAATGCTGGCAATCTGGGCCTCGATCTGCGCCTTGGCGCCGTAGCCCAGGCTCACTGTGGCAATCACCGCGGCCACCCCGATGATCATCCCCAGCGTGGTGAGCAGCGTCCGCATGAGGTTCCGGCGCAGGGCGCGCAGGGCGATTCTCAGGGTTGCAATGATGCGCATCATAAGCTCAATTGAATTGCTTGTTGCGCATCGCGCAATCGGGCCAACTCTGTGTCCGCGACCAGCCGTTCGGTCACGGGGGCGTCGCTCACGATGTGGCCATCCCGCATGATCAAGTTGCGCCGCGTGTAGTGCGCGATGTCCAGCTCGTGCGTGACCATCACGATGGTGATCCCCTGGCCGTTGAGTTTTTGAAACACCCCCATGATCTCGATGCTGGTCTGGCTATCCAGGTTCCCGGTCGGCTCGTCGGCAAGCAAGAGGGCGGGCTGGTTGACCAGCGCCCGCGCGATGGCGACCCTTTGTTGCTGGCCTCCCGAAAGCTGGCTCGGATGATGGTGTGCCCGCTCGGCCAGCCCCACCATATCGAGGGCTGACAACGCACGGGCCCGCTGCTCGCGGCCCCGCAGGTGGACGTGCTGATAGAGCATGGGCAGTTCCACGTTTTCGACGGCCGAGGTGCGCGCCAGCAGGTTGAATCCTTGGAACACGAAGCCGATCTTCCGGTTCCGGATTTCGGCAAGTTCGTCCCGCTCCAGGCGTGAAACGTCGGTTCCGTCCAGCAGATAGCGGCCGTGGGTTGGGCGGTCGAGGCATCCGATGATGTTCATGAGCGTGGACTTGCCCGAACCGCTGGCGCCCATGATGGCCACGAACTCGCCCGTCTTGATCTCCGCGGAGACTCCCCGCACGGCGTGGACGTCCACCCCGCCCGTGCGGTACACCTTCTGGATGTCTTCGAGTGCTATAACCGCATTCATTGGTGGCTGGTTTGCGCAGGCAACGGGCTCAGAACCGCCTCCCGGCGCCGCTAAACGGATTGGAAGCGGGCCGCGTGGCGGCGGGATCCGTGGTGAGCATGCCGCTGACGACCTTCATCCCCTCTTTCAGTCCGTCCACGACCTCGGTCATGATGCCATCGTTGATGCCCACCTTGATCTGGACCGGCTCGAGCTTTGCAGTGTCCTTCCCGCTGCTCTCCGGCTTGTCGGGCATCACATAGACTGTTCGCATGAACTGCCGTTCGGCAGAGGACCGGTTTGTGCCCGGGGCGCCCGCCGCAGGCCCGCCGCTCGCAAGGTTGGAGCGGGCTCCCTGGGCGGCGGTTTGCGGGGCTGCGTTGGTCGGGAAGACCCCTTCCAGAGGCCGGAAGCGCAAGGCCCCATTGGGGATCTTCACGACATTGGTCCGCTCCGCGACGACAATCGAGACGTTGGCGGTCATCCCGGGCAGCAGTTTTCCGTCCGGATTGCTCACCGCGATCACACAGTCATAGTTGATGACATTCTGGTTGGTGATAGACCCGTAGCGGACCTGGCTGACCTTGCCGGCGAAGGTGCGGGAAGGATAAGCGTCCACCGTGAAGTCGACACGCTGGCCCACGGAAACTCCGCCGATGTCCGCTTCTGAAACCAGGGCGTCTATCTGCATCTTCGTCAAGTCCCCGGCGAGTTGGAAGAGGGTGGGAGTGCTGAAACTGGCGGCCACGGTCTGGCCGACATCCACGCTGCGGGAGATGACCACGCCATCGACGGGGGCGTAGATGGTGCAGCGGGAGAGGTCCACCTTGGCGCTGGCCAGGGCGGCATCGAGGGACTGCACCTGCGCCTTGGCCTGCTGCAACTGAGCGATGGCGATGTCATGGTCGGAGGCCGAAATCAGCCGGTTCGTGAAGAGGGTGTCGGCGCGGTCCGCCTGCACCTGGCTCAGGGCCAGATTGGCCTTGGCGTTGGCCGCATCCGCCTCCGCCCGCAGGACGGCCACCTTGTAGGTCGAAGGCTCGATGTCCGCGATGACCTGGTTGGACTTGACCACGGAATTGAAATCGACATAGAGCTTCTCAATGCGGCCTGAAATCTGGCTGCCGACCTGCACGTTGACCACGGGGTCGAGTTGTCCGGTGGCGGTCACCACCTGCGTCAGGTCTCCTCGCACCACGGGCGCGGTCTGGTACTCGACGGCCCTTTCATGCCCGCCCTTCAAGTACCACACACCGCCCCCGCCCGCCGCCAGCACCACCCCAAGCGTCGCAAGCTTCATCCACGGAAACCGTCTGTCTGTAGCCATAATTAATTTCCCGCCGATTCAGCGTATCGTTGAATAAGGTCTGCATTCTAATGCCAAGGCGGCTTTGACTTCAATGCCGGACTTCGGACCCGGGAAACACGGCAAGGCTGCTTCGGCCTGGGACTGGAGTTCTTGGGACAGGTTCTGTACACTGCGCGCGTGCTTGACAGACTGATAGAACAGGTTGCCGCCTCACGCGACTTGACGGACGAGCAGGTCGCCGTGGCGGTCGAATTGCTGGTCGACGAGGCGGTTGCCGCAACCTCCAAGGCCGATTTTCTGACTCACCTGGCCCGAAAGGGGGAGACCGAAGCGGAAATCGCGGCCTTCGCGCGAAGCCTGAGGGCGAGGTCCATCCAACCGGTCCTCGACTGCCCGGTCGGGTCGGGGGAAGTTCTGGATGTCGTCGGCACCGGCGGCGACTGCTTGAACACGTTCAACATCTCGACTGCGGCCGTGCTCGTGGCGGCCGCGGCCGGGGTGCGCGTGGCGAAACACGGCAACCGGGCCAGCACCTCGGCTAGTGGGAGCGCGGACGTGCTGGAGGCCCTGGGCATCCCCCATGACCAGGGGCCCGACGAGGCGGCGCGGTCCTTCGCCGAGCACGGATTCGCCTTCTTCTTTGCGCCCAAATACCATCCGGCTTTCCGGCACATCATTCCGGCGCGCAAGCTGTGCGCTCAGCGCGGCCAGACGACGATCTTCAACATCCTCGGCCCGCTGCTCAACCCGGCGCGCCCCACGGCCATCCTTGCGGGGGTGCTGCGTCCCGGCCTCTGCGAACCGTTCGCGCGCGTCCTTCAGTCCCTCGGCCTGCGGCGCGCCATGGTCGTCTGCGGGGACGTGCCGGACGGACCGGACGCCCTCCGCCACTTGGATGAACTGTCCACTCTCGGCCCGACTACCGTTGCCGAGTTTTATCACGAACGTGGCCTGGCCTGCTCCTCGCTGCCGCCCATGCTCTTTCCACTGCAAGCGGCGAGCCTCCAGGACCTGCGCGGGGGCGACGCCCGGGCCAATGCCGCCACGATCCGGCGCGTCCTGGCGGGCGAGGAGCGCGGTCCCAAGCGCGACGTGGTCTTGCTCAACGCCGCCGCCGCTCTCTTCGTCGCCAATCGCGCGGCCAGCCTCCTGGCCGGATGGGACCTGGCTGCCAGGACCATTGACAGCGGACAGGCCCTGCGCAAACTCGAGGAACTGACGAAGCGCTCCGGAAGACCGCAAGATTCTGTCGCCTAAAGGCGGCTCTTGAGTCGCATTCCTAGCGCCGCCTTCAGGTGGCAGCGGCATCCCGAAAGCAAGGGCCGGACTTGGATGGTTTTTTCAATCCGAATTCAATTCTATCTCACGTTTTCCCGGCAGAATCTCATCGAGAATTGCGAATTGGGAATTGGGGGTTGGTAAATGAACCCGTGGAGCATCGAGCTCGGGGATTCGTTGCTGTTGGTCAAATGGGACTCCTCAATTCTGGATCCTCGGCACCTCAGGACCCAGGCCCTTGAGAATTATCTGAGATGCGCTAACGACCCGGCCTTCCCGCCGGAGAGTCTCTCCCGGCCTTCTTTTTCAGGGTTACCGCAAAGAAATAACCAATAGAGCCAATGGAGCCAATGGAGCGTTTGGAGCTTGGGACCGGGCATGAGAAAACTGCGATGCAATGTTTGATTCAATCACACGAACAAAAAACGAAAGGCGAACGGAATGAATACACTTATGCAGCAGTGGTTGCAGGGCAGGAAGACCTACCTGACCTGCTTGGCGGTCGGGGTGCTCCTGTTTGGGTCGTGGCAGAAATGGTGGCAATTGCCGCCGGAAATCTACGCCGGGCTGGCAACGCTGGCGCTGACGTTCCTGCGGGCGGGCATAGCGAAGATCGAGAGTTCCCAGGGAGACGTGGCGGCGGCGGCTGCGGCGTCGGCGTCGGCGCCCGCGCCCGCGCCCGTCGGGTCAAAAGGCCCCGGCACGCTGGGGATGATGGCGGGGACGCTCATCGCGGGGGGCGCGGTCGGGGCAAGCCTGATGCTGGCCGGGTGCGGCACGCTCGACCCCGCAGGGGTTTATCAGGGGAACCAGGCGCTTTACCAGACCGACGTGGCGCTGGCCAGCTCTTATGAAGTGCTGCATGGGTTTGTCCAATGGGAATACGACAACCGGGCAGCGCTGAGTTCCACACCGGAGATCAAGGCGGCCGCGGACCGTGTTCGCACGGGAGCGCCGCAGTGGTTCGCCAGCGCCCTGGCGCTGCGCGATGCGTGGCAGACAAACCCGTCCTCGACAAACCAGACATCGCTCGAACAATCCCTCGCCGTCATCCAGCAGGCGACAGCCCAGGCGATTAGCTGCATGGCCACGAATCCCACGGGGCTGGCGGCCCAGTCCGCGGTTCAAAGTTCTCAGCCCGCGGCACAGACTTCTCAGCCCACGGCACAGACTTCTCAGCCCACGGCACAGACTTCTCAGCCCACGGCACAGACTCCGCAGCCCACGGCACAGACTCCGCAGCCCGCGGTCCAGGCTCCGAAGGCGGCGGTTCAGAGCGCGCAGCCGGCGGCCCACTGAGCACTGATTAGCAACCGTTAACTATCAACCACTAACTACTGATTATGGAAGCAACAGCAATTATCGCGATTGTGGAGGGTGCGGTGAGCATCCTGGAGCAGGTGGCGCCGTTTGTCGAACAGGAGGTGCAGAAGGGGACGATTACGGTGAGCCAACAGCAGGCCATTTACAACAGTGTGCAGGCGTTGCGGAACGCCGCGACTTCTTTTGGCGGGCCGGAGTGGCAGGTCAAGGGATGATCGGTTTGGCCGGGGGGAATAAGGCGGCCCGCGGGGAACCGCGGGCCGCGCGGCTTCGGACGGAGGAATTCTGAGGAAAGGAGTTTCAGATGTTTGCACAAGGGATGGTGCCGGCGGAGATGGCGGCTTGGGCGGCGTGCCTGGCCTTTGCGGTGATGTTGTTCAACCAGATGGCAAAGGCGAAGAGGACCCTTTTCGGGGACAAGGAGCAAACGGTGGTGGCGCCCCAACCACTCGAGGTGAAGGAGGTCTCCGGGTTTGTGACCGAGGGCGACTACCGGAACAGGCTGGCCCTGGTGGAGAAACAACTCGACGAACTGCGGGTGGATCGGAGGGCGGACGCCACCGCGCTGCATGAGAAGGTCAATGGCGTGGCCCGGGAGGTCAGTGAACTGGCCGCCGCCGCGGAACTGCAGAACCAGCGGCTCGCCCAGATGGACGCGAAGCTGGACCGCATGATTGAGCGTCAGTCCCGGATAGCCAGGGCGGGGTAGGGGGAGAGGACGGAGGGCGGAGGACGGATTCAGACGCAATGATTATGAACTCACAAAAGAGAGAGCTGTTTCGGATGGCGTGTCTCCGGGTGTTCGTGGCCAATGACACACGGTTTGGCCTGGGGATCGAGGCGGTCTGCCACCTGGCAAGCTGCTTTGGCTTCACATCACCCGACATGAAGGAGGCCGAGGAGGCAATCCACTATCTGGCCCGCAAGGGGCTGATCGAGGAGGTGCCAAAACCAATCAGCCCTGAGAATCGAGTGTGGCGCAGCACCAGCGCGGGCATCGCATTCCTGGACGAGAGAGGCTAAATGGAGGTTTCGATGAGAAAACCGCGCGGCGATTCTCCGCTGAACCGGCTCTCGACGGAGCGACAGGATGAGGTCATCGAGTTCGCCGCTACCCACACGCTCAAGGAGACGATTGCCTGGCTCTTGAAGGAGGAGGTGCCTGTTTCGCGGAGCAGTCTCTCGAGTTGGCTGTGCATGCAGCGAATGCGGGACCAAATGCGCGTCAACCAGGCGGCAACCGAAACCCTGATCAAGAGCGTCCGGTCGGCCTCGAAGAGCAAGGGCTGCAAGTGGGACGACGAGGAAATCCAGCGCGCCGGGCAGGCGTTCTTTTCGGCGATGGCCATGGAGCGGCAAGACCCACGCATCTGGAACATGACCCAACGGCTGGCCCTGGTGAAGGAGCACCTGGCCCTGGAGCAGTCCAAGCTCAAGGAGGCGCTGCGCACCAAACTCCGGATGGGCCTGGACGCGGTGGCGAAGGCTTTTCAGGACAATCCCCAGGCGATGATGCTGTACGAACAGGCGCGCGCCCTGATCGATGCCGAAACCAAGTGACCCCGGACAACGCAGACCAGGAGGCCAGGCTTGACCTGGACGCGCGCTTCAAAGTGCGCGCGACAGCCAGGACGGCCCCGTGCTGCGCCACGTTCAAGGAGTTTCTCAGCCGCCACGCGCGGGTCTTGCGGCGGGACGGCACGGGAGGCCCGTTCACACTCGAGGGGCGAGGGCCGCTGGAGCTCGTGGTGGGTTGGTTGGATAAAATCCTGCGAAACACGGTGGGGCCCGAGGCCGCGGAACCCGAAGCGGTGGAAATCGATGGTGTGGCATTCCCGCCCGGCCAGCTTAAAGGGGCGACCCTGGCCGTGGCGGGCGGGGCGCAGTTTGGCAAGACGGTGCTCGAACTAAACCTGATGGCCTACGCGACGGCAGTCCGGTTCCTGAGCGCCGGCAACTATCTGCCCGACCGCCCGAAGGTGGAGGAAATTGTGGGGCAGAAGTTCCGTCCCAACGTGCTCGACCTCTATCCGTGGATGGCCGGGATGATCCAGCTTGGAAAGGTCCAGAACGCCAGCGGCAAGACCATCAACCGCAAGGAGAGCTTTACCGTGACGGACGGGAAGCGGAAGTCGTTCGGGAACTTTTGCGGGATGCACAAACCGCCCACGTCGATTACGATCGATCTCGCGCTCCTCGATGAGGTCGATGACATCCCGGACCGGAACGTCGGTTACGTGGACGCGCGTATGACGAACTCGCCGGTCCATCTGACCTGCTTCATCGGGACGCAGCGGGTGGCTGGAGCGGGGCAGAATGCGCGGCTTGCGGCCTCGAGCTTTCACGTGAAGATGGTGCCGTGCCCGAAATGCGGCCGGGAATGGTGCCTGGAGGAGGAGTTTCCGAGGTGCGTAAGAGTGAAATCCGAAATCCGAAATCCGAAATCCGAAGGAAATCCGAAATCCGAAATCCGAACACAGACGGCAGGCGCACAGCCCGTCAGAATACAAAACTCTAACCTTCGGATTTCGGATTTCGGGACTTCGGATTTCCACGCCAGTTCGACGTCGCCACTGGACCCGATGATCTCTCCCGAAATGGGCCACGACCGGATGGCGACGTACTACGTGGCCTGTCCGGAGTGTGGGGCGGAGTTGGACCGGGACAGCGGCCGCTACGTGGCCAAGCATCCGGAGCGGATCGCCCAGGCCCGGCTCGGGGTGCGGGTTTCACAGCTCAATATCAGCGCCATCTCGATGCAGGAGATCATCGGCGCCTGGTATGCGGCGTTCGAGGATCCGAGCGGCAATGCCCTCGGGGCGTTCTACTGCGACCGGGTGGCGATCCCCAATGCCGGCGCGGCGCAGCCAATCACGCAGGCAGTCCTGGACGATTGCCGGCGCCTTGGACTCGGTGAGACTGAGGAAACCGCCGAGCCGTATGCGATGTCACTCCGCTCCGAAATCCGAAATCCGAATGCCCGAAATCCGAAGGAAATCCGAAATCTGAAATCCGAAAGCGGAACGACAGGCGCGCAGACTACCGGTGTCCAAACCTCAAACCTTCGGATTTCGGATTTCGGATTTCGGTTTTCCCCGCGAGTCGCGGGGATGGACATGGGGCCGCGGTGTTGGTTCTGGTGCGATGAGGTGCGCGGGCCGCTGGTGAGCGCGTGCATTTGGGCGGAGTTGATTGCGAGCGGCAACGCGCCGGCGCGGGTGCCCATCCTCATGCAGTCGCTCGGAATCAGTTGCCTTTTCCTCGATGCCGGCGGGGAGCCGGACTTGACCAAGCGGCTGGTCCTGGCGCTCAACGGGTTAAACGAGTACCAGCCGCCCGCGGCTCCGAAGCAAGCCCTGCTTGGCAGCCAGCTCGGCAATTTGGGGGTGGGGGTGAGCTGGGACGGCCGTCGAGGGGCCTGGCAGGGCATTCGCGCGGCGGCGGTCCTCTTTGTCCCGGGGCAGGGCCGCGGGCTCGAACAGACCCTCGGCTTCACCCAGGACGGACGCATCTATCCGCTCATCAAATGCAACCGCAGCGAGAGCATTCAAACGGCCGTTAACGACTTCTTAACCCCGGCTGAAGGCGTCATCGAAATGATAAAGGATGAGGGCAGAGGACAGAGGACAGAGGGCCGAAATCCGGCCTCTGGCCTCTGTCCTCTGACCTCCGGCTCCCTTCGCACTCTTCGCCGCGCGCGGCTGCCTCAGACCTACATCGGCCCGGGAGTGAGCCAAGCCATCCTGGACGGCCACCTGCTCAACTTGCGCCGGGAGCGTAACCCGCGCACAGAAGCCGACGATTGGATTGACGGGGTGGAGAACCACCTGGGTTTGGCCAAGACGTACGCACGCCTGGCCCACACCCTGACGCAAACCAATGCCGCGCCCGCCCTGGGAGCAATCGCCAGCCTCGAAGGCATCCGCTTTGGCGGCAGCCACGGGCTGCCCCAGTTCACGCCCGCCAGGGTGACCGGGCTGAGATAGCCGCGATGGGGTCGGCGCGACTATGCTCATGACCTCGCGGTGAAGGGATCAGGCCGGGCGTTGGGCGACTAATTCGCGGGCCTGCCTGATAAGTTCCCAATCGTGGGAGAGGTCCCCGAACCGGAACTTCGGGGCGCCGCTCTGCCGCTGGCCTAGCAACTCTCCCGGTCCCCGCGCCTCGAGGTCGGCCTCGGCGATGCGGAAGCCGTCGGAGGTCTCTTCGAGCACTTTGAGGCGGCGTTGGGCATCCTTGCTCTTTGCGCCGGCCAGGAGGATGCAATAGGAATCATGGGCGCCGCGGCCGATCCGCCCGCGCAACTGATGGAGCTGGGCGAGGCCGAACTGCTCCGCGTTATCGATCAACATCACCGTTGCGTTGGGCACGTCCAGGCCGACCTCGATCAGCGAGGTGGCCACGAGCACTTGCAGCCGCCCGGCGCGAAACTCGTCCATGATGTCGTCCTTTTCCTTCAGCTTGAGCCGCCCGTGAAGCAGCCCCACCTGGTTCGGAGCGAGCGCGCGCCGCACGGACTCGAACTCCCGAGTCACCGCCTTGACTGCGCCCGCGCCGGAGTCCTCGATGCGTGGATAGACCACGTAAGCCTGGCGGCCTCGGGCAAGCTGCTCGCCGATGAACGCCCACACCTTCGGCAGACTGTCCGCCAGGCGAACGAACGTCCTGAGCCGGCCCCGGCCCGGGGGGCGCTCGTCCAGCGTCGAGACGTCGAGCTCGCCGTAAACCGTCAGCCCGAGCGTGCGCGGAATCGGCGTGGCGGTCATCACCAGCAGGTGCGGGTAATGGCCTTTGCGCACCAGTTGTTCGCGTTGCGCGACGCCGAACCTGTGTTGTTCATCGATGATCACCAGCCCGAGGTTGGGCAACTCGAACCCGGCGGTGATCAGGGCATGCGTGCCGATGGTCAGTGAAACCTCCCGCGGGCTGCCGGATACGCCGCCCGCGGCTTTCTCCGCGCTTCCAGCTTCGCCGCCCGCGCTTGGGGTTTCGGAGTTCGGGACTCGGGCTTCGGCCTTCCGGCTCCCGGTCCTCAGTTCCACCGCGAGGCCCAGCGGCTCGAACCATCGCTTGATGTTGGTGAAGTGCTGTTCGGCCAGGATTTCGGTGGGCGCCATGAAAGCGGCGGCATAGCCGCTTTCCATAGCCATCAGGGCGCAGCACCCCGCAACGACGGTCTTGCCTGAGCCGACATCCCCTTGCAGCAGGCGTCGCATGGGGTGCGGACCGGACATATCTTTGCGCAAGTCGCGCAGCACCCGGGTCTGGGCCTCGGTGAGTTTGAAGCCCAAGCGTGCCAGGAATGGCTTGATGAGGTGATTGTCTCCGGCGCAGGGCAAGGCCAGGGCCTTGGCCTCGAAATTCCGTCGCCGAGTCTGTATCCGGAGTTGCAACTCGATGAACTCGTCCAACGCGAGCCGCTGCCGGGCCAATTCCGCGTCCGCCTCGGTCTCGGGGAAGTGGAGCATTTGGATGGCGCGGGCGCGGTCGGGCAGGGGCACGTCGGGCGTGATGCCGAAGCGGGTGTCCCGCGCCGCGTGGCGGGCAAGACCCGGCCATGGTTCGGCGATATCCGGTTGGGCGGCGGGAAGCGTGCGCCAAACCAGAGCCCGGAGCCAGCGTTGCGGGAGGCCCTCCGTCAGGGGATACACCGGAGTGATGCGGTTGAGATGGATGCCGCTCTCCTCGCCCCCTTCGACGACTTCCGTTTCCGGGTGGTCAACCGTGCGCGGCTTCATGCCGGCGAGTTTCCCAAAAACCACCACCTCCTGGCCCGCCGCGAAGTACTTCTCCATGAACGGCAGGTTCCACCAGCGGCAGTGCAGCCGCCCGGTGCCGTCGTCGATGATGATTTCGAAGATCGATTTCGTATGATGGGAGAACCATTTCACGCCCAGGGCGACAATCTTGCCGCGTGTGATGGCTGGCTTATCGAGCTCCAGTTCGGCCACGGGCCGGAAGTGGCGGCGGTCTTCATAGCGCCGGGGCCGGTGCAAGAGCAGATCGCCAACCGTGTGGATGTCCAAACGGGCCAACTGCGCCGTCCGTTCCGGCCCGACGCCGTACAGGCTGGCGACCGGTCGGTCCAGGGGCGAGGTGTTCGGGTGAGGGGCGCTGGCCGTCATCCGGGGCACCATACAAATGTCCTTCGCGCGCTTCAACGCCAAACGACCCTTGAGTTCACCGGCGCGGCCGGCCGCGGAGCGCACCACAGCCTTGTCGAGGGCGTCGGAAAGGGCAGGGGAAGACCGCTTTTTGTTTCGCCCCGTGAAGAGAATGGGAATAAACTTCGAGGCATGAATAGCGAGAAAGACTTTGTGGCGAAGTACCTGGACCAGGTGCAGGAAATCAGCCGAAGGCTCGACCATTCGGCCATCGAGCGGATGGCGGGGATTCTGGCCGAGGCGCGCGCCAGTGGCGGGCGGCTGTTCTTTCTGGGCGTGGGCGGCAGCGCGGCCAATTGCTCCCACGCGGTCAATGACTTTCGGAAGCTCGTCGGCATCGAGGCCTATGCCCCGACGGACAATGTGTCGGAATTGACCGCCCGAACCAATGATGAAGGCTGGGCGCTCGTTTTTGTAAGTTGGCTCAAGGGAAGCCGCCTCCGGGCCGGCGACGTTATCTTCGTCCTCTCGGTTGGGGGCGGTAATCTCCAGGCGCAGATCAGCCCGAACCTGGTGTTGGCCTTGGAGTATGCCAGGGAGGTGGGCGCCCGAATCATCGGCATCGTGGGGCGGGACGGTGGGCACACGGCCAAAGTGGCGGATGCTTGCGTGATTGTGCCGACGGTGGACAAGGATCTGATCACGCCGCACTCGGAGGCCTTTCAGGCGGTGGTCTGTCACCTCCTGGTGTCCCATCCCAGCCTGAAAGCCGCCGCTACGAAGTGGGAGTCGCTTAGTCCCGGACAGCCCGCGAAGCGGAGTTAAGTCGTGGTAGGCGGCTCGAGTTGAGGCGAGCTTGTGTCAGGCAACAATGGCGGCCCGCTGAGAGGCTGGAGGTCGAGCAGTTCTTTGCCCATCGCGCCGCCGCCCAATTCGGCCAACCGTTCGCCCGCCGGCCGCACGCGCGCCTGGAAACTGCCCATGGCCTCGTTGAAGGCCGAATTTGCCCGCTCCAGGCCGCCCCGGATTTTACCCAGGTGCTCGGTGAATTTCACGACGCGTTCGTAGAACTCGCGGGCCGCCTCGGCAATCTTCTGAGCGTTCTCGGTCTGGGCGTGCTGCTGCCAACTCAGGCTGACCGAGCCTAACAATGCGAGGAGGGAGGCGGGGGTGGCGAGCAGAATTCGCTTTTTTGCGGCCCAGACGATGAGATCGCGGTCGCCTTCGAGCGCGGCGCTGAAGAGGGATTCCGCCGGCAGGAAGAGCACGACGTAGTCGAGGGCGTTGGGCAATTGGCCGGGGTAGTTGCGGTCCGCGAGCGCCTTGATGGTGGCGCGCAGTTTTGCGGCGTGGGCTTCGAGGCACTCGGCCCGCTTGGCCGGGTCGGCCGATTCCAGAGCGGTGAGGAAATCCAAATCCGGCACCTTGGCATCGATGATGATGACTCGTTCGCCGGGCAAGCGGATCAGCAGGTCCGGCTTGCCCTCGCCGGCCTGGGTTTGCTCGGTGAAGTCGCAGTGCGGGCTCATGCCGGCGGCCTCGATCACGCGGCGCAGCGTTTCCTCGCCCCAACGCCCGCGCGCCTGGTTGGAGTTCAGCACGGTGCGGAACTGTTGGGTTTCCCGGGCCAGAGTCTGGTTGGAGCGGGCGAGGGTCTCGAGCTGCTTTCCGACCTCGCCCAGGGTGGCGGCCTGGGCGCTTTCGGCCTGCTGGAGGCGCTTCTGGTAGGTCTCCAAATGCTGCTTGAGGGGTTCGATGAGTGTCGCGATTTCCTGTTTTCGCTGCGCCAAATCTCCTTTGGCAGTCTCTTGGAACGTCGCGAGCGTCTGGATAATGCGCTCGATGAACGGCGGCTGCACCTTTTCGAGCGTCTCCTGGCTCAACGTGCGGAAAGCGGCGCGCTGGTCCGCCAGGGCCTGGGTGTGGGCGTCGCGCGCCTCGCGCAAGGCGCTCTCGTGCAGCCGTTTCAGGTCCGCCAGCAGCTCCTCCGAGGCCTTCGAGCGCGCTTGGGCCTCGGCTTGCGCGCGGAGCGCCTCGGTCATTTGGCCGCGCAGTTTGCCCAGCTCTTCCTCCCGCTGCGCGAGTTGCTGGCGCAGCTCGTTCGCCAGCCGCTCGTCCGGGGCCGGCGCGCGGCTGCGCCCTTGAACCAGGCCCGCCAGAAAACCGAATGCGGCCCCAATGAGAAGGCCAATGAGCGTGTAAACCGCGGCGGGCATGGAAACAGGGGGATTGGGGCTGCTCCGCGGGCGGTCAAACCTGCCGGCGCCTCAGCGAAGCCTCGTTCAATATTGCGCGACGACTTCGATCTCGACCCCGGCCCCTTTGGGCAGGGCCGCCACCTGGACCGTCGAGCGGGCGGGGAAATCGGCTGTGAAGTACTTCCCATAGACCTCGTTCATCCCGGCGAAGTCGGCGAGGTTGGTCATGAAGACCGTGCTCTTGACCACGTTGGCGAAGCCCAGTTTCTGGTCTTCCAGAATCGCTTTCACGTTCTCCAGCACGCGTTGCGTCTGGATTTTGATGTCCCCGGTCACCAGGTTGCCGGTGGCGGGATCAATTGGAATTTGGCCGGCGCAGAAAAGGAGGTTCCCGGCGCGGACTCCCTGGTTGTAAGGCCCCACGGCGGCGGGGGAGCCGGCGGGTTTAATGATTGTTTTCTTTGGCATAACTCAGTGAGGCCATCTTAGCTTGCTCGCTCGCCGGGTCAAGCGCGGCGCATATCTGGCGGCGAACGGTCGAAGCCGGGAAGGGGGGGCTGCGGACATTCGGCTTTTCGAGCCGGGGCGAAGAGGTGTAAGAGATTCCAGAGAATGCCTAAATACACCAAGTTCGAGGACCTGCCCGTTTGGCAGGAGGCCGCTCGGCTTTACAACCGCGTGCTGGACCTGCTGGAAGAGCCTGCGGCGCCGCTAACGCCTGGCTTTCGCAACCAGTTGGACCGCGCGGCCCTCTCCGTCTCCAACAACATCGCCGAGGGATTCGAGCGGGTGACGAAGAACGAGTTGCTGAGCTTTTTGGCCATCGCCCGGGGCTCCGGCGGGGAGGTGCGCTCGATGATGGCGGTGGTGAAGGACCGGCCCAGGCTCGGGCCGTACGTGCGGCATCTGCGGGAAATCCGTATGCTGGCGGAGTCCTGCGCTCGCCAACTTACGGCTTGGACGGCTTCGCTGGAGGTGTCGCCCGTGCAGGGCAAGCGGCATCTGACGGGGGTGGAACGCGAGCGGCGCGAGACGGCCGAGAAGGCCCGCGCCTTTCGGCTGAACTTTCTGCGCAATCTCAAGCCGAGCCATCCGCTTTACCTGTCCGCCGAGGCGCGTGCGGCGCGGGGGGAGACGGAGGGGGAGCAGGGCCAATAGCCAATAGACGATAGCCAATAGCCAATAGGCAATGGGCGATAGCCAATAGACGATAGACGACGGCTGATAGCCGACAGCGCAGCCACTGCTGAAATGCAGGTAAGGCGCTTTGGCTATTGGCTATTGCCTATCGGCTATTCAGCGGTGCGAGGGCGGCAAACAGAGTTGGCGGGCGCGGTCACCGAACTAAATCTCCATCAACATCCGGGCCGGGTTTTCGATGACGTCGCGGACGTGCTTGAGGAACGAGACGGCTTCACGGCCATCGACGATGCGGTGATCGTAGGTGAGAGCGGCGTACATGATGGGACGAATGACGACGCTGCCCTCGCGGGCGACCGGACGTTCCTGGATCGCGTGCATGCCCAGCACTCCGCTCTGGGGCGGATTGACGATGGGCGTCGAGAGCATGGAACCGTAAACGCCGCCGTTGCTGATCGTGAAGGTGCCGCCCTGCAACTCGTCGAGCTTGAGCTTGTTCTCTCGCGCTCGCCGGGCGAAATCCCCGATTGCGCGCTCGACTTCGGCGAAGCTCAACCGTTCGGCGCTGCGCAGCACGGGCACCACCAGGCCCTTGCCGCTGCCGATGGCCACGCCGATGTCATAGTAATTGTGATAAACGATGTTGGTTCCGCGCACCTCGGCGTTGAGAACGGGGAATTGCTTCAAGGCGTCCACGCAGGCCTTGACGAAAAACGACATGAAGCCCAGCTTGACGTCGTATTTGCGTTGAAAGGCCTCCCCGTATTCCTTGCGCAGCGAGATGATGCTGGACATGTCGATTTCATTGAACGTCGTCAGCAGGGCGGCGGTCTGATGCGCCTCGACCAGGCGTTCGGCCACCGTCCGGCGGAGCCGGCTCATCGGCACCGTTTCCTCTTCCCGGCCCGCGGCGGCGGCGTCGGGCGAAGGAGCGGAGGAGACCACCATCTGGCTCACCGGCGCCCCAAGCGGAGGCGCCGGCGGCTCGACGGGCGCCCTGGGCGCCACCGACTGTTGCTCGGCGGATTGTTCCAGTTGGCGGATGACGTCTTCTTTCAGGATTCGGCCGCCAGGGCCGGTTGGCGTAACTTCCTGCGGGCGCAGGTCGTGTTCCGCCAGGGCGCGTTGCGCGGCGGGCATCACGAAGGGCTGGGCGGTTCGCGGACTTTCAACGAGCGGGGGCGCGGCGGGTTTGGGGGCGCCGGTCGTCGGGGCGGGGGTCGGATCGAGAGGCCCGGCCTTGTCCAAATAGGCGATGATTTCGCCCACCTTGGCCACATCGCCCTTCTGCTTCAAAATGCGCGAGAGGGTTCCGGAGTCGGGCGCAGGCAATTCGACGGTCGCTTTCTCGCTCTCCAAACTGACCAGGGGTTCGTCCTTGCGGACCGGCTCGCCTTGGCCCTTGAGCCAGCCGCCAATTTCGACATCCGTAATCGATTCACCGAGGGAAGGGACTCTGAGTTCGATTGACATAGGGTAGTGGGTTCATGATTTCTCGCCGAAGGCCCGCGCGAGGATTTCGGCTTGTTCTTGTTTGTGCCTCCGGTGTGAACCGGTGGCGGGAGAGGCGGACGCAGGACGCGTGATGCCGGCCAGCGGGAAGCGTCCGAAGAGGGTGTCTCCGAAGCTAATCCGCATGAAGTTCCAGGCGCCCATGTTCTCAGGCTCTTCCTGCACCCAGAATGCGGGGGTGCCGGCCGGGTAGGGCGCGAGGGTTTGTTCGAGCACATCGCCGTGCAAGGGATAGAGTTGCTCCAGGCGGATGATGGCGATGTCGGCGCGCCCGGTCTCCTCGCGGTGGGCCTGGAGTTCGTAATAAATCTTGCCGGTGCAGAGGAGCACGCGCTGGATTGAGCCTTCGGGCTTGGCCGAGGGGTCGGGAAGGACCCTCTGGAAGCTGCCTTGGGCCAGGTCGTCCAGGCTGGAGACGGCTTTGGGATGGCGCAGGAGGCTCTTGGGAGTCATGAGCACGAGCGGCTTGCGCCAGGTGCGGAGGGCCTGGCGCCGCAGGCAATGAAAATACTGCGCCGGCGTGCTTGGATAAACGACCTGGATGTTGTCCTGGACCCCCAGCATCAGGAACCGCTCCAGGCGCGCGCTGGAATGCTCGGGTCCCTGGCCTTCGAAGCCATGGGGCAGAAGCAGGACCAAGCCGCTGAGCCGCTGCCATTTCTCCTCGGCGCTGGCGATGAACTGGTCCACGATCGGCTGGGCCACATTCCAGAAGTCGCCGAACTGGGCCTCCCACAGCACGAGCGTATCCGGGCGGTCCAGGCTGTAGCCGTATTCGAAGCCCAAGACGGCCGTTTCGGAGAGGGGGCTGTTGAGTATCTCGATCGGGGCCTGGTTCGGGGCGAGGTGCTGGAGCGGCATCCATGTGTGGCCGTCCTGGGAATCGTGTAGCACCGCATGGCGCTGGCTGAATGTGCCGCGCTCGCTGTCTTGTCCGCTCAAGCGCACGCGGCAGCCCTCGCAGGCCAGGCTCGCGAAGGCCAGCGACTCGGCAACCGGCCAGTCCAGCGGCGCCTGGCCGACGGCCATCTGCTGGCGCCCCTCGAGGAGCTTTTTGATCTTGGGATGGGGATGGAAATCTTCGGGAAGCCGTGTTTGGGCCTCGATCCAGGCTGAAAGCCGCTCGCGCGGAATGCAGGGGAGGTTTTCCGGGCCGGACGGCTCGGCCCCGCCCTGGTAGCCGGACCAAAGCCCTCGAGATGGCTCAGCGGCCGGAACCGGTTTGGAAGATTGCGACTCAGACAATTCGCTCTCCAGCAATTCATGGCGCCGGTCCGCGATGGCATCGGCCTCCTGGCGCGTCAGGCCTCCCAGCTTGAGGAGGTGCTCGATGTAGCCTTCGCGGACGGGTTTGCGCTTGGCGATGGTCCGGTAAAGGACGGGCTGCGTGAACGACGGCTCGTCGCCCTCGTTGTGGCCCAGGCGCCGGTAGCCATACATGTTGATGACCACGTCCCGTTGGAATTCGCGCCGAAAGTCCATCGCGAGCCGGACGACCTGGGCGACCGCTTCGGGGTCCTCCCCGTTGACGTGGAGAATTGGAATCTGGAGCGTCTTGGCCACGTCGCTCGCATAGACGCTCGAACGGGCCTGGTCGGGGCTGGTGGTGAAGCCGATCTGGTTGTTGACGACGACATGCAGCGTGCCGCCCACCTTATAGGCCGGCAATTGGCTTAGGTTGAGCGTTTCCTGCACGATCCCTTCGCCCGCAAACGCGGCGTCGCCATGGATGAGCAGCGCCATGCCCCGGACCCGGGCGGTGTCTCCCACCCCGTCTTGCTTGGCGCGGATGCGCCCCAGGACCACGGGGTTGACGAATTCGAGGTGGCTCGGATTGAAGCAGAGGGAGAGATGGACCTTCTGGCCGCCCGCAGTCACCCAATCCGTGCTATGGCCCAGGTGGTACTTCACGTCCCCCCGCCCTGAGGAGGTCCTCCAGTCGAGGTCGGCATACTCCCTGAAGATTTGGCGGGCGCTTTTGCCCATGATATTGGCCAGGACGTTGAGCCGGCCACGATGCGCCATGCCAAGGACAATCTCGCGGATGCCCTGCTCTCCAGCCTTCTCGATCGCCAGGTCCAGCAGCGGGATGAGGCTCTCGGAGCCGTCGAGGGAAAAGGTCTTTGCGCCGACAAATTTCTTGCGGATGAACTCCTCGAAGCTGACGGCGTCGGTCAGGCGGGTGAGTATTCGCACCTGCTCCTGGCGGGTCAGTTGGGTTCGGTTCTCGGTCGTTTCCATTCGGCGCTGGAGCCACCGCCGCACGCTCAGGTCGTCGATGTGCATGTACTGCACGCCGATCGAGCGGCAGTAGGTATTGCGCAGCCGCTCGAGCAACTGGCCCAGGGTCAGCAGCGGGCCTTCGTATTGGAAGGTCTCGCTATAGACGGGCATGCTCATGTCCGCCTCGGTGAAGCCGAAAAACTCCGGCTTCAGCTCCGGGGGCATGGGCTGGGGCAACCCGAGCGGGTCCACGTGGGCGATGCGGTGGCCGCGCACGCGGTAGAGGCGCGTCAGGAGATAGACCCGGTCCTGCATGCCGGCCACTTCGGGGTCGGCAAGCCGGCTCGAACCGCGCCCGCGCGGAGCAGTCGGGGGGTTGAAGATGCTCGAGGGCCGGAACGATGGGCCAAACCGCGGTTTTGGGAAGCGCAGCTCGTTGGCGGCGAGGTCCCCAAAATACCGTTTCCAATCATCGGGCACCGACGCCGGGTCGCGGAGGTAATCTTCGTAGAGGCCCTCGACGTATGCCGCGTTGGCGGCGCTCGGCGAAGGGCCGCCGTTGTGTTCTGTCAATATAGCCATGTCAGTTCCAGTGTGTCTTGGCCGTTCAGGCGGCGGCGGCGCGGGAATCCTCGCCGCGCTGCGCTGTCCCTACCCGGTAATCACCAGCGCCAGCGCGACCGCGGTGATCGCCAGCATAAGCCCGGCGGGCATGAATTTCCTCGTCTTGGCCAGGCGCATGACGAACACCATCAGCAGGGCTGCCAGGAGGACGTCGGCGACCGCTCCGTGGGCAATAATCCCGATGGCGCACAGGGCCAGGGCGAGGGCAAATGCCGCCGACATGATGAGCGAGACGGGGCTCTTGGCCTTGAAGTAGCCAACCAAGCCGCCGATGATGAGGAGACCGATGTAAACCCAGAGAACGACATTTGGCCGCATAGTTTGGTTTGAATATAGCTCAGGGCGGCGGGGGCGCAACCGGAGGCTCGCGGCGGGCGGCGCGCATTTCCCATTTACGGCGGCCAAAATGCCAGTAGCTTATGGGGCTATGCGATTGATCGGCCGTCTGGACAGTGAATTGAACGCGCGCACCTTTGGTGATTTTCTCTACGCGCAGGGGATCGAGAACCAGGTCGAATTCGAGAAGGGCGACGGGTGGGGCCTCTGGATTAGGGACGAAGACAAGATCGAGCGGGCTGCGGCGCTGCTGGCGGCCTTCCGACAAAACCCGGCAGGTGCTCAGTACCAGGTCCAGGCCAAGGCGGCGGCAGGGTTGCGGGCCGAGCAAGCCAAGGAGGAAGATGCCTATCGCAAGCGATTGCGCAGCCGGCGGCTTCTGTTCCGCCCATTGACCAATTACGGCTTTGGCGTGGTTACTTTCGTCCTGATCGGGATCAGCGTCGTGGTCTGCATTCTCTCGAACCTGGGGTCCGATACCCGGCCGATCATGGGCTTGTTCATCACCTCGTACGAGACTGAACCCGGCCAGGTGGCGTTCATGCCGGGGTTGCCCGAGGTTCGCCATGGGCAGGTCTGGCGGCTGCTCACACCCATATTCATTCATTTTGGGCCGATGCACATCCTCTTCAACATGCTCTGGCTTCGGGACTTGGGGAGCATGATTGAGGCGCGCCAAAGCCCCTGGCACCTGGGGGCGCTGGTCCTGGTCCTGGCCCTGTTTTCGAACCTCGCACAATACTACATGAGCGGGCCGGCTTTTGGCGGGATGTCCGGCGTGGTTTACGGGCTGCTGGGTTATATATGGATTCGAGGCAAGCTGGACCCCGGTAGCGGGCTCTACCTGCATCCGTCCACCGTCTGGATGATGATCATCTGGTTCGGCCTCTGTTTCACCCCGCTGTTCGGCCACGTTGCCAACTCCGCGCATGCCGCGGGGCTGGGTCTTGGCATCGCCTGGGGCTTCTTGTCCAGCCTTCCCCACAGGTAACCTCGTGCGCCCCGTCCATCGCCTCATCTTCTTCCTTATCGCCGTTCTGGCGATTGGCACCTTCCTCTTCGGGCTGCTGGTCCTGGCGGGCGGATTGAGGCGCTGATCGGGGCCGGTGCGGGTTGCACTTCCCTCTTGTCATCCCTCGATGCGGAATTAGACTCCGCCTCATGCGAAAGCCATGGCACACGCCGCACAGCATCTATCGGGGAGTTGTGCTGACCTCTATCCTTGTTGCCTCCCTGGCAGTGGCCTCCGCGCAGCCCTCGGGGACCAATCCCCCAGCCCCGCCCGCCCAAGCCGCAACCAACCTCGGCCCCGGGATGGATTTCATGTCGAGGGGCTGGACCAACAGCCGGCCGGGCATCAGCCCCATCCTCACGCCGCCCAGGAAGGACGCGGACCAACTTGAGGTTCTCAAGAGACGGGCCGAGCAGGGCGGCGCCAGGGACCAGTGCAGCCTGGGGTTGGCCTACTATTGGGGCAGCGGCGTCGCGCAGAGTTATGCCGAGGCGGTGAAGTGGTATCGCAAGGCGGCCGAGCAGGGGAACGCTGACGCGCAGTACAACCTCGGCGTCTGCTACACCGAGGGACAAGGCGTTGAAAGGGACTACACCGAGGCGACCAAGTGGTATCGCAAGGCGGCCGAGCAGGGCAGTGCTTTGGCCCAGTACAACCTGGGGGTTTGCTACACGGAGGGACAAGGCGTTGAAAAGGACTACACGGAGGCCGCCAAGTGGTGGCGCAAGGCCGCCGAGCAGGACGATGCCCAGGCCCAGTGCAACCTGGCCGTCTGCTATTCGCTGGGCCAGGGGATGACCAAGGATTACGCGGAGGCTGTCAAATGGTTCCGCAAGGCCGCCGAGCAAGGTGATTCTTTTGGCCAGTTGAGCCTTGCCTTTTGCTATGAGGAAGGCAACGGGGTGACCAAGGACTACGCCGAGGCCGCCACCTGGTACCGGAAGGCGGCGGAACAGGGCAACCCTTCGGCGCAGTACAACCTGGGGGTCTGCTACACCGAGGGACAAGGGGTTGATAGGGACTACGCCGAGGCGGTGAGGTGGTGGCGCAGGGCAGCCGACCAGGGAAACGATTATGCGCAGATGAGCCTTGCGTTCTGCTATGCGGATGCCAATGGCGTGGCCAAGGACGCCGTCGAGTCTTACAAATGGCTCAGCCTGGCGGCGGCCCAGGGCAATACCGGCGCCCTCCGGTGGCGAGACTTGATCGCCGCCGACATGACTAAGGAGGACATCGCCGAGGCCCAGCGGCGTTCCGCCGCGTTCGTCGCGAGAAAGGAAACTCCCAACCTGCCTCACGCCGCCATCCCAGGCGCATCCCCCGCGGGGCAACCCACCGCACAGCCAAGCGGCAGCGGCTTCTTTGTCACGGAAGACGGCTGGCTCGTGACGAGCTTCCATGTCGTGGAAGGCGCCGCCCACATCCTGGTAAGAACGGAAAAAGTTGTGCTGCCCGCCAAGCTGATCAGCGCCGACAAGGTGAATGATGTGGCGATTCTGAAGGCAAGCGGGAGTTTTCCGGCCCTGCCGGTCGGGCCGAGCCGCGCGGCCAAACTGGGGGAAACCGTTCTCACGGTCGGGTTTCCGGGCATCGGCTTGCAAGGGTTCGCCATGACGGTCACCAAGGGCGAGATCAGCGGTTTGACAGGAGTTCGAGACGACCCGCGCGAGTTTCAAATCAGCGTGGCCCTCCAGTCCAAGGATTCCGGCGCGCCGCTTGTCAACCAGTACGGCAACGTCGTGGGTATCGTCGAGGCCCGGCCGGCGGAGAATCCCGCGCTCAACGGGACCAACACGCCGCAGAATGTCAATTACGCCGTGAAGAGTTCCGTGTTGAGCGTGTTGCTCGAGAGCTTGCCCGAAGTCTCCTCCAAGCTCAAAGAGCCGTATCCGCCCAAGGACCGGAAATTGGAGGAAGTAGTCAATGAGACCAAGAGCGCCACGGCGCGTATTTTGGTTTATTGAATCGGCGAACGCAACTGGCCAATCGTACGGAAACTGAGAGCGGGACGAAATCCCGATACGCAGACAAGTCCCGACGGGAATGACTATATGACACGCGACCAAGCCCTTGCCCTTTTGCACGAATACACGGCATCCGAGTCGCTCCGTAAACATGCCGTGGCCGTTGAGGCGGCCATGCGGCGGTATGCCGGGGTGTTTGGCGAAGACGTCGAGCGGTGGGGAGTCGTCGGGCTGATTCATGATTTCGATTACGAGCGGTGGCCCAACCCGCCGGAGCACACGCGCGAAGGGGCGCGGATACTCCGCGCGCTGGGCGTGGAAGAGGAGATTGTCGGGGCCATGCTCTCGCACGCCACTTGGAATTGGGCCGAGTATCCGCTGGACCGCCCCTTGCGCAAGGCGCTCTTTGCGGTGGACGAGCTGTGCGGCTTCGCCACGGCGGTCGCTTACGTGCGCCCGGAGCGGCTGACTGGCATGGCCCCGAGCAGCGTCCGCAAGAAAATGAAGCAAAAGTCGTTTGCGGCGGCCGTCAGACGGGAGGATATCGAGAAGGGAGCCGAACTGATGGGGTGTCCCCTGGACGACCACATCGCCCGCGTCATTGCGGCGATGCAGACTGTTGCCAAAGACCTAGGGCTGGAACCGCCCAAGGCGGGTTAGACCCAGTGCCTTTCGAAAATGCACCGGCGCCTTGTCCCGGAGGGACGACACGTCGCGGCGGAATCAGGCCGATGAACGTTCGCCTGTTACTTGAGCGAGGTGGTCCTTTGGCCGAGCCAACGCAAATCCTGGTTGTTGGGCGAGGCTTGGTCGTGAGGGATGTACGGCTGCCCGCGCGGCAGCCCTATTCGGGTCCGAGGGTCCACCCATTTGTGGGATTCGATGTGGTTGTCAGCGAAGGAGACCACCCCGAGGCCGCCGTGCAGACTGGAGGGGTAATGCACGAAGGTCTGGAGGGTCATGTCGACCGCGAAGCCAGGCGTGCAAATGCTGGCGGGGTTGACATCGATAAACACGAGCCGATTGGCCGGCGAGTCAATCGCCAGGTCCGAAGACCTGAGATAAACACGGTAGGCCGGGTTGAGATTGATCGGGAGCAGGACGTTGGCCGGGGTGGTCCCCACGTAACAATTGAGCGAGTAGCTGCGCAACTCGCTCACGCTTTTCCCGCCGATGTCCCAAAGCGAGCGGTCCGCCGGGCACTTGTAGGGGCCGACCGTGGCGAGGAGCGGCGCAAGGAGCGCGTAAGAGGCGCCCACGAGGTAAAGTGAATTAGTGAGCGTCTCCGGGTCCCCGTGGTTGCCGCCATAGACCCAGAGATGGGGCCGGGAGGAGGTTAGGGCCGCGTCACCCCCGTTCAGAGGGAGCATTTCCGCGTTATCGTTCGAGTAGATGGCCCAAGCCAGCACGAGTTGCTTCTGGTTGTTGAGGCACTGAATCCGCAGCGCCTGCGCCTTGGCCTTTGCCAAGGCCGGCAGGAGCATGGCTGCCAGTATCGCGATGATCGCGATGACCACGAGCAACTCGATGAGTGTGAATCCCCGACGCCCAACGCATCCTCCTCGGCCCACCGCGCCCGGCCTGGACTTCCCAAGCGCGGCATTCGTCTTGCAGATCCGCATAGGTCTTTTGGATACTTGAGGCGACAATAACAACCCATACGCCTTTGCGCGAAAATGTCAATCCGCCCTTGCTGAGAACCGGGAAGAAACTCGCGGCGCTCGCCCTGGTTTTTGGGGCGGCCGCCACGGCATCCGCCGGCAACTGGCCCGGTTGGCGCGGACCGGAGGGCACAGGTGTTTCTTTGGAAACGGACCTGCCTGAAACCTGGGCTACGAACCAGAACGTGCGCTGGCGCGTCGCGCTGCCCGGCCCCGGCAATTCCTCTCCCATTGCCTGGGGCCGCCGGGTCTTGATCGCGCAGGCTATGAAGAGCCAGAAGCGCCGCGCGGTGATCTGTTTCGACCGCGCGGACGGCAGGCAACTTTGGCGAGCGGGCGTCATCTATGGCGAGGACGAGCCGACCCAGGAGAGCAACCCCTATTGCTCGGCAAGCCCGGCGACAGATGGCGAGCGGGTGGTCGCCTCGTTTGGTTCGGCAGGGCTTTATTGCTACGACTTGGATGGGAAGGAGCTTTGGCATCGCGACTTCGGGAGGATGAACCATGTTTTTGGCAACGCTTCATCGCCCGTGCTGTATGGGGAGCTCTGCATCTTCAATTTCGGCCCGGACCCAAAGGCCAGGCTGATCGCGGTGGACAAACACGACGGCCACACGGTTTGGGAGGCTCAGCCCCCGAAGGTGGGCTTCGGCGAAGAAGCCCAGGCGCGCGACGGCGCCGGCGACCCCGGCGGCGACCATGTCCTTGCCGCGCCGGGCGGGGGCAAAGACGGTCCTCCGGGCGGAGTGTGGAGCACACCGGTGATCATCAAGGCGGGGCAGCGCGATGAACTGGTCACGGGTTTCCCGAATCGCCTGGCGGGATACGAGCCGCGGACCGGCAAACAACTCTGGCTGAGCAGGGGCATCGAGGATTGGATATTCACGACGCCTGTTTTTGGCGATGGAGTCATCGTGGGGACGAGCAGCGGCGCGACGGGTGGCAGCGTGATCGCCGTGCGGGCCGGCGGCAGCGGGGATGTGACCCGGAATCAGCGGCTTTGGCGTTTGCAGCGCCTCAAGAGTCAGTCCATCGGCTCAGGGGTCATCCACGACGGGTTTCTTTACATCATCGCCGAGAACGGCCTTGTCTCCTGCCTCGAACTCAAGACCGGCAACAAGGTGTGGGAAGAACGGCTCAAAGGCCCCGGCGCAAAAAGCAGTTCCTGGTCGTCGATGCTCCTGGCCGGGCAGAGGATATATGTGCCCAACCAATCCGGCGACGTCTTCGTCCTGCGCGCCGGCGGCAAGTTCGATCTGCTGGCCACCAACTCGCTGAACGAGCCAACCAACGCCTCACTGGCCGCGTCCGATGGCGACCTCTTCCTCCGCACGGACCGCAGCCTTTGGTGTCTGGGCGGCCCAAGGCGATAACGCCGCGGGAGTCGGCGGCGAGGCTGCCGAGATGGGTGTTCACCCCATTGTCCATGCTAGAGGAGCGCTGCTACGTTAAAGGACTACCCTCCGCCGGGAGGAGCCGGCGGCATGACGCGTTCTGGAAGTTCATCATTATGAGGATCGCGATGTTCTCGTGGGAGACACTGCATTCCCACGCGGTGGGAGGGATTGCGGCGCACGTGACGGAACTGGCGGCGGCGCTGGAACGCCGCGGCCACGAAGTCCATGTCTTCACCCGGCCTGGCT
>CAZZFF010000023.1:0-61687 GCA_964653485.1 uncultured Verrucomicrobiota bacterium
GAACCTGGGGGGACTTTCACCCCCGGATGCACACGTCTTCTCCGAGCGCACCGATCTTCAATTCCCAATCGGATTCTTCCAAAAGAGACAGTTCGGCGGTGCTGAGACGCGCACCGAGAGAACGATCCCTCGTCCCCAGACACTCGTCCCTCGACATCGCTAATCGAGGGCAACGGGCCCGCGGGCTTGTTTCTTGGCGGACTGGTGCGACTTGTTGGCGAGCATCCGCTGTTTGGCCCTGCGGCTGCGGCGCCGCTTCTGGCGGCGGATTCTCTCGATTGAGGCGCGTTGGGCCGCGACGCAGCCCTTCTGCGCGGACTCTATCTTATCCAGCAGCAACCGCCGGGCGAGAAAGCGGTTGAGCCCTTGCTGGCGCGTGGTCTGGCATTTGACCTGAAGCCCGGTGGGCTTGTGGAGAAGCATAACGCAGGTGGACGTCTTGTTGACGTTCTGCCCGCCATGGCCGCCGGAGCGCACGAAGGCCTCCTCGATATCGGTTTCCTTGACGCCCAGCGCGGCCATGCGCTGGGCGAGTTGGACTTCCTTCTCCGGACTCACAGGAAACACGCTCACAACGCGGATGCTATGCCAGAGTACGTCTGTGTGTCCAGTTCCACCGCAAAGCGCGCCAACAGCAGCCCGCGCTCCGCCGAGCCCAGCCCCATCTTGCGCCAGTGGTTCCCGAGTCGCGGCATCGACTGGATGCGATGCCGCCCGTATGGTAGCCTGCGGAATTATGATGAGACGTTTGACAGAAGCGTCAACCCGCGAATGGCGGCTGGGACCAGTTTATGATTCCTAACTGGTTGCGTCCGTTCGCCCTGCTCGAGAATGTGCTGCGGTTGGCCGCCGTCGCTGTTCTGGTGGCCGGTCTGGCCAGCAGCATCCTCATCTGGCGCGCCCAGGACAGGATCGAGCGCGAAAATGGCGGCGCGCAGGCCGCGGACGCCGACATCATTCCCTCCCCCCTCGATGACCGCAGGCAGATGAGGGACTTGGAATTATATGGCGGCAAGGGCAGCGTGCTGATGGAAGAGGCCAAAGAACTGCTCCACGGAAAGCCCCTCGCCAAGACCATAGCGGTTGCTTCGGTCATCATCGCGGCGGGCCTTTTTCTTGTCACCGTGCGGCAGACGGATTAAGGCGTCACGAAAGAATAGCACGAACAATCTTTGTCTTCCGCGGGCCCTAAACCAAGTCTCCCGCGGCCCACGCGCCCGGTTGGAGATAAGCCCGTATCTTCCTGCGCTCATAACGATGCTTCCGGGGCTTCTTGGGGTGATTCTCCACCTTGCGAAACGCGTGTTTGGGGTCGTGGATAACCTCATTGATGACTTCCAAGGTCTTAATCATTGCAATCGAACTATTCCACAGCCTCGCGCCCATGTCTGTCATGGCGCCCAATGATTTTTTCGGCCTTTTGCGGCATGACATCGTTGTAGTGCTCAACCGCTACACAGTGTGGCGCCTGAACGGCTGCAGCCGGTTCAGACAAGACGGCCTTGGCGATGGCGGGTGCAAGCAGTTGACTTGTGTCGTGTTTGGATTGATGGTGCCAAACGATGAATCAGGAACCCGCACGGAGGCAGAGCCCTGGCGCTGTCCAATACAATGACACTCTTGCCTCAAGCGTTTTGCTCTGGCTGCTGATCGGCGTGGCCGCCCCGGGAATCAGTCCTCTTCTCAACGCCGCCGAGCCCGGCGGCAGCGAGCCGCCGGGCTTGCTCCTGGTGGCAAACAAAGGGGATCGGACATTGGGCATCGTTGACCCCGTCGCCGGCCGGCAAATCGCCGTCGTCCCGGAGGATGGCGTGACCGGCCATGAGGTCGCCGCGTCATCCGACGGCACGCTGGCCTTTGTCCCCATTTACGGCGATTCGGGCGTAGGAAGCCCCGGCACTGACGGCCGCTCCCTCCGGGTGATTGATCTTGTCAACCGGCGGGTGGCGGGCACAGTGGACTTCGCCAAAGGAGTGCGCCCGCACTGCGCGGTCATGGGTCCCAGGAATGGCCTGCTCTATGTGACCACCGAGCTGGAGAACTCGATCACGGTCATCGACCCACGCACGCTGAGAATCGTGCAGACCATCCCCACAGGCCAGGCCGAATCGCACATGCTGGCCATCACGCGCGACGGACGCCGCGGTTACACCAGCAATGTCGGCCCGGGAACCGTCTCCGCCCTGGACCTCGAGGCGAAGAAGGTGCTGGCGGTGATTGCGGTTTCCAGCCGTGCCCAGCGCATCGCGCTTTCCGCGGACGACCGATGGGTGTTTACCTCCGATCAGACAAAGCCGCGCTTGGCCGTCATCGATACTGTGTCGAACCAGGTCAAGACCTGGGTGCCGCTTCCGGGCGTCGGCTACGGCACGGCGCCCACTCCGGACGGGCGCTGGCTGCTGGTCGCCCTGCCCGGAGCGAAGCAGGTGGCGGCCGTCGACCTGGAATCGCTGAGGGTGGTTCACGCCCTGGACGTGCCGGCTGCCCCGCAGGAGGTGCTGGTCCAGCCAGGCGGGGCAACAGCCTACGTCTCCTGCGATGCCTCTTCCCAAGTTGCGGTCATTGACTTGGGAACCTGGAAGGTCGAGAAACTGATTGCCGCCGGCGGCGGGGCTGACGGCCTCGCCTGGGCCAAGGCGAATTGAGACGCGGCTCCTTTGGCTCCTGGGAGCACGGATTCCTGGACCTGATGCGTGAGGTGGAGCGTCGGAGCGTGAAGCGTGCCGGCGCAGCCAGTGCCACGATACCCTCGCAGCCCGCGCTCCGAACGCCATATTCGGGCGGATCATTGAGCTTGCGCGCGGTCCGCGGCGCCGCACAGAATGGCGTTCAACATGAAGGCCAATTTTCGACAATGCTGGCGGCGGAGGTTGGGACAAAGGTCTGGAATCGGGGCTTTTGCGACCGGCTCACTCGTGTTGGCGGTGGCGGCCGCTTTGACCGTCCGCGCCGCAGATTCGCTCGAACCCCTTTGGCGCATCGGTCAGGCCGGCCACCGTGCCGCTGAATTCGCCCTGGCGCCCACGAACTACGCGGCTTTCCTGGAACGGTTCGGCAGTCCGGACCGGGCCTATTACGTCGGCCTCTCCAAGCCCGAGAATGACTGGCCGTACATCCTGCCCGGACCGCTGGATGGCTGGGGCGGCAGCAGCGGCAACGGGCGATGGGACCAGATGAACACGTTGCCGATCGGGTTCGTGCTGGCGCAAACGGCGGCGACCGGCCAATGCGTCTTCACCATCAACGTCGCGGAAACCCCGCCCCAACAACCGCCCAAGCTGCGGGTCACGGTCAATGGCGCGGTGTTTGAACGGGACCTGCGCCCCGGCGGCAGCCAGGACTCTCTGTCCGGCAATATGAGTTCGGCCAAACCGCAGGCGGTTCGAGTGGAGTTTCCCGCCTCGCTCCTGCGCCCGGGCTACAATGAAATTGCGCTCCGCAGCACGGCCGGCAGTTGGTTGATGTTCGACGCCCTGTGGCTGGAGACCCCGGCGGAGTGCCGGCTGGCCCCGGCAACGAGCACCCTCATTCGATCCGTTTCGGCCGCCGGGTATGCGGTCTCGGAGAGCCGGCAGTCCCCGGCCGCCATTCGAGTGGAATTGTTCCGCGCGGGCTTGCGCGGAAAGCTCAAGGTGGAAATCGAGCAGGGTGAAACTCAGGAGCGGGAGATCGACCCCGGCCTGCAAGTCCTCGAACTCCCGGCGCCCGCCTCGCCGCCCGGCGAAACGACTCGCGTCCGCTTGAGCGCCGACGGCCAATTGCTGCACGAAGCCCGCCTGGCCCTCCGAGCCTCCGCGCCCGCGACCCCGGCCGATTACGTGGACATCTTCAACGGGACCGCCCATTCGCGGTGGATGATCGCCCCCGGACCGTGGATGCCCTTCAGCATGGTGAAGCTCTCGCCGGACAACCAGACGCAAGGCTGGTGCGCCGGCTATGAGTATTCCATCGAATCGATCGACTGTTTCAGTCACATCCACGAATGGACCATGGCGGGCCTGGGGATGATGCCGACGGTCGGGCCGCTTCGCACCAAACCGGGCCTCGACGGCGCCGGCTACAGCTCCCGCTTCGACAAGGCCACCGAACGGGCCGGCATCGGCTTCTACGAGGTCCTGCTCAAGGACAGCGGCATTCGGGTGCGACTGGGCGCCACGACGCGGGCCAGTTTGCAGCAGTACACCTTTCCCGCCAGCGACCAGGCGCGGGTCCTGTTCTCCTTCCTGGTTCCCTCGGAATACCAGATGCACGTGCTGGACGCCGAGGCGCACCGCACGGCGCCCGCCGAGATTTCGGGGACCATCCGCGCCGAGGTGCCGGACCTCCCTTACAACGGCGATCAGCACTACATCCTGCATTTCGTGTCCCAATTCAACCGCCCGTTCGACAGCCTGGGAGGCTGGCAAGGCGAACGAGTCGTCACCAACGTCCAGGACTTGAAGGAATCGGGCGATTGCGGGGCATTCGTAGAATTCAAAACGACTGCCGGCGAGCAGGTCCTGGTGCGCACCGGCATCTCCCTGGTCAGCGTGGAAAACGCCCGGCAAAACCTCGAGCGGGAAATGGCTCGCCCCTTCGGGTGGGACTTCGCGGCCGTGGTCTCGAACCAGCGCCGCGTTTGGAACCAATTGTTCGAACGCGTGGAGATCACCACCCCCGACGCGCGTGAAAGGAGCCGGTTCTATTCCAACCTTTACCGCGCCCTGAGCGGGCGCAACACCTGGAGCGACGCCAACGGCGAGTGGATCGATCCGGACGGGCGCCGCCAAAAGCTCGATGACCCGGACGCCGTGATGCTCGGTTCCGATGCCCTGTGGACGACCTTCTGGAACCTGAACCAGGTGATGAACCTGCTGGCCCCCGAATGGTCGGCCCGGTGGCTCAAGTCCGAACTCCAGCTTTATGACAAGTGCGGCTGGCTCTCCAAAGGACCGGGGGGCCTGAAGTATATCAGCGTGATGGTCGCCGAGCATGAGATCCCCCTCATGGTCGCCGCCTGCCAGCATGGGATCAAAGGGCTGGACGCCCCCAAAGTGCTCGAGGCGGCCCTCAAGATGCAAACGACCCTTCCGCAATTGTATCCCGCCGGCGGCGCGGTGGGCAACGAGAACCTCGAGAATTACCTCAAGTACGGCTACGTCGCCGAGGACGGCCCGGTGGTGCAAGGCCCGGTCAAAGGCGAATGGCGCCGCGCCTGGTGTTCCAATACTTACGAATACGCCTACGACGACTGGTGCGTCGCCCAACTCGCCCTCGCCCTCGGACGCGCTGACGTGGCCCAACAGTTCTTGAAACGCTCGCAAAGCTGGCGAAATGTCTTCGATCCGGAGACCGGGTTTGCCCGGCCCCGCAAGGCCAACGGCCAATGGGTCACCCCGTTCGATCCGTACCAGACGCCGGGGTTTGTCGAGGGCAACGCATGGCAATACACCTGGTTCGTGCCGCAGGATGTGCCTGGCCTGGTCCAACTCATGGGGCGCGACCGATTCATCAGCCGCCTAACCGAGGCATTCGAGAAATCCGCCCCCACCCGCTTCAACGCGGCGGGCGAGCGCTTTGCCGACTACCCCATCAACCAGGGCAACCAGCCAACCATGCACGCGGCCTGGCTCTTCAACTGGGCTGGGCGCCCCTGGATGAGCCAGCGGTGGGTGCGGGCAATCCTGGGCGCTTACTACGGCCATAACCCGGCCGATGCTTACCTGGGAGATGAAGACCAGGGCCAGATGAGCGCCTGGTTCGTGATGTCTTCCCTCGGCCTATTTCAAACCGACGGCGGCTGCCGCGTCAGTCCGATCTATGAAATCGCCAGCCCGCTCTACCCTAAAATAGTCCTCCACCTCTCGGCGCAACATTACGGCGGCAAGACCTTCACTATCCTGGCCCGAAACGCTTCCCCCCAGAACCGCTTCATCCAATCCGCCCGCCTCGACGGCCAGCCCCTGAACCGTTGGTGGATTCGGCAGAAAGAAGTCCTGCAAGGAGGACAATTGGAACTCGACCTCGGTCCCGCCCCCAACATCGAGTGGGCCGCCGCATGCCCCGCGCCCGACTGACCGCGCGGGCGGCATCCCTCGCCGGCGGACATCCCGGCGAGTCGGCGCCGGAGCATCCAGGCTAACGCTTGCCGGGCGGTCGGGGCGGATTCCAATCTCTGTCCACGATGGACAACATGACATAGCGCTCGCCGCCGTGCTCGAAAGGAATGGCATAGACCCGCAAATCCATGGCGCCAGGGGCCAGGTTGATCATCCGGGTCAGGTGGCACTCGACAGTCGCCTTTTGGCCCTCAAGGCCCGCCAGTATGGCCTTGGCTATGGCGCATTCGCGGCAAAAAGACGATGTCCCGCAACCGGCCTCCATCTCGCGCGAGTGCCGGCAATCCAACGCCTCCCCGGGCCGCATCCCGAGAATCGAATCAAGGCCCTTGTTGAGCGGCAAATCATGCCCGTTCGGACTCACGAACACTATTTGCCGCTGCGCGTTGAGGATAAACACGTAGCCCAGGACCGACTCGATCAACTGCGGCGTTAATAAAGATTCCGCAAGGGCCGCGCGCTGCCGATGAATGACCTCTATCGGCGCCCTCTCAGGCGCGGCGAATTCAGTTACCAAAATGCGAGTGCTCATCGTCTCTGCTGACTCCCGGTCTCCGCGAGGAGCGGGCCAACGGCCTATTTCCGCAGTTTTATGGCGGAAATCAAGCCTTAATCCGAATCTCGGAAAGAAGGCCGGGAGCAGGGTTGGAGTCCGGAGCGGGACTGACATCGGGATTCAGACCGGGCGCGGCGACCCAAATGAGTGAAATCCGCATTCTAAAATAACATATCTTCATATCAAGATGCGTTGATTTTTTGCTTGCGACCGGCCGAGCTTGCCGTTAGGTTGCAAGGCCAAAGCTCCCCGGCGGCGGGCCTTGTCCGTGGCGCCGACGGAGACGGGAAGGCACATTAAACGTGAACGCTGAATTGGACCGAACACAAGAACTGGAGCGAACGCTGGATCGGCGCATCCTTATCCTGGATGGCGCGATGGGAACCATGATCCAGAGCCGGCATCTGGATGAGGCGGGATTCCGAGGGGAACGGTTCAAGGACTGGCCGACGGATTTGAAGGGCAATAACGATCTGCTCAACCTGACGCAGCCGCAGATCATCCAGGCCATTCATCGGGAGTACCTTGAAGCCGGGGCGGACCTCGTGGAGACCAACACCTTCAACTCGACGGCGGTTTCGCTGGCGGACTACAAGCTGGAGGGGCTGGCTTACGAGTTGAACGCCGCCGGGGCGCGGAATGCGCGGGCGGCGGTGGATGCCTTCATGGCGGCCAATCCGGGGCGAGTCTGCTGGGTGGCCGGCGCGCTGGGGCCGACGAGCAAGACGGCCTCCCTCTCGCCGGACGTGCAGAACCCCGCGTTTCGCGCCATCACCTGGGACCAGCTCGTGGCGGCCTACTACGAACAGTCGCGCGGGTTGCTGGAGGGCGGCGCGGACCTGCTGCTGGTCGAGACGGTATTTGACTCGCTCAACTCGAAGGCGGCCCTTGTGGCGATCGAGAAGTGCTTTGAAAACGCGGGCCGCCGCCTGCCGCTGATGGTCTCCTTTACCATCACCGACAAGAGCGGACGCACGCTTTCGGGCCAAACGGTCGAGGCCTACTGGAACTCGGTCTCGAACCACCGTCTGCTCAGCATCGGCATCAACTGTGCGCTGGGCCCCAAGGAGATGCGGCCCTTTATCGAGGAGCTGTCCGGTCTTGCGGACATCTATGTGAGCGCCCACCCCAATGCCGGCCTGCCGAACCCGATGCTGCCAACGGGCTTCCCGGAGACGCCCGAGACCTTCGCCCCGCAGCTCCGGGAATGGAGCGTCAACGGCTGGCTCAATATCGTGGGCGGTTGCTGCGGCACCACGCCGGCGCACATCAAACGCCTGGCGCAAGCCGTCGAGGGCCTGCCGCCGCGCGTGCCTCCCAAGGTCGAACCCTACACGCGCCTGAGCGGTCTGGAACCCCTGACCATTCGCCCCGAAACCAACTTCGTCAACATCGGCGAGCGGACCAATGTCACCGGCTCTCCGAAATTCGCCAAACTGATTCTGGCGGGCGATTACGAGGGCGCCCTCGCCGTCGCGCGCCAGCAGGTCGAAAACGGCGCCCAGATGATCGATGTGAACCTGGACGAGGCAATGCTCGATTCCGAGAAGGCCATGACGACCTTCCTCAATTACGTGGCGTCCGAGCCGGACATTGCCCGGGTGCCGATCATGATCGACAGCTCGAAATGGTCCGTCATCGAGGCCGGGTTGAAGTGCGTTCAGGGCAAGGGCGTCGTCAACTCCATCAGCCTCAAGGAAGGCGAGGAGAAGTTCAAGAGTCAGGCGCGGTTGATACGCCGCTACGGGGCGGCGGTGGTGGTCATGGCCTTTGATGAGCGCGGCCAGGCCGACTCCTTCGAGCGCAGAACCGAGGTCTGCCGGCGCTGCTACCGCATCCTGACGGACGACGTCGGCTTTCCGCCCCAGGACATCATCTTCGACCCGAACGTGCTGACCGTCGGCACCGGGATCGAGGAACACAACAACTACGCCCTGGATTTCATCCGCGCTGCCCAATGGATTAAGGAGCACCTGCCCCTGGCGCGCGTGAGCGGGGGCATCAGCAACGTCTCCTTCTCGTTCCGCGGCAACAACCTCGTGCGCGAGGCCATGCACTCGGCCTTCCTCTATCACGCGGTCAAGGCCGGCCTCGACATGGGGATTGTCAATCCCGGCCTGCTGGGGGTGTACGAAGAAATCCCCAAGGACCTCCTCGAAAGGGTCGAGGACGTGCTGCTCAACCGCCGGCCCGACGCCACCGAACGGCTGGTGAAGTTTGCCGAGACGATCAAACAAAAGGACCAGGCCGAAATTCAGGAAGACCTTTGGCGCAAAGGGACCGTCGAGGAACGCCTCAGCCATGCCCTCGTCAAGGGCATCGTCGAGTTTATCGACCAAGACACCGAAGAAGCGCGTCTGAAATACGGAAAGCCCCTGGCCGTCATCGAAGGCCCTCTCATGGCGGGAATGAGCGTGGTGGGCGACCTCTTTGGCTCGGGTAAGATGTTCCTCCCCCAGGTCGTCAAGAGCGCCCGCGTCATGAAAAAGGCCGTCGCCTGGCTCTTCCCGTTCATGGAGGCCGAGCGCCAAAGCTCGATCAACCCCCGGGCCCAGGCACGCATCGTCATGGCCACCGTCAAAGGCGACGTTCATGACATCGGCAAAAACATCGTCGGTGTGGTGCTGGGCTGCAATAATTATGAAGTCATTGACCTCGGCGTCATGACACCCGCCGAGAAGATACTCCAAACCGCCCGCGAGCGGGAGGCGGACATCATCGGGCTGAGCGGGCTGATCACTCCTTCCCTCGACGAGATGGTCCATGTCGCCAAGGAGATGGAGCGGCAGGGGTTCACCATCCCTCTGCTGATTGGAGGGGCCACGACCAGCAAGACGCACACCGCGGTCAAGATCGCCCCGGGCTACTCCTCGCCGGTCGTGCATGTCCTGGATGCGTCACGCGCCGCGGCTGTCGTCGGCAGCCTGATTAACCAGGAACTCAAGCCGGCCTTCCTCCGAGACCTGCGTGCCGATTACGAAAAGCTCCGCGCCCAGCACCCGCAAGTTAAGGCCAAACCGCTGCTGCCCCTGGCCGAAGCCCGGCGCCGCCGCACGCCCATCCAATGGAAGCCGGACGACCTGTCCAAACCCCAATCCCTCGGCATCCGGGTCGTCTCCTCGGACGCCCCTCCCTCCCGCCGGCTCCCAACCTCCCGCATCACCCTGTCCGACCTCGTCCCGCTCATTGACTGGTCCCCGTTCTTTCATACCTGGGAACTCCGGGGCCGTTACCCGGCCATCCTCGACAACCCGGAAGCGCGGACCCTTTTCGACGACGCCCAGCGTTTGCTGGGCGAGATCGTCGCCAAGGAGTCCCTCGCCGCCCGGGGCGTCTATGGTCTCTTCCCCGCGAATTCCCTGGGCGATGACATCGAACTGTACACCGACGAATCCCGCACCCAAGTCCTGGCCACGTTCCATTTCCTTCGTCAGCAAATGGACAAGCCTTCCGGCCAGTTCAACCACTGTCTGGCCGACTTCGTCGCGCCCCGAGTCTCTCAACCCTCAGCCCTCAGCCCTCAACTTCCGGATTACCTCGGGGCCTTTGCTGTGAGCGCCGGGTTCGGCGCCGAGGCGCTCTGCCAGCGCTTCGCTCAAGACCATGACGACTACAACTCCATCATGACCAAGGCCCTGGCGGACCGCCTGGCGGAGGCCTTCGCCGAGTGGCTGCACCAGCGCGTCCGCCGCGAATGGGGCTACGGCCTGAACGAACGCCTCACCTCCGAGGACTTGCTCCACGAACGCTACCGGGGCATCCGGCCCGCCGCAGGCTATCCCGCCTGCCCCGACCACACGGAAAAGTGGACGCTGTGGAAGCTCCTGGACGTCGAGGCGCAGACCGGCATCCTGCTCACGGACAGTTCCGCGATGTGGCCCGGGGCCAGCGTCAGCGGACTCTATTTTGCCCACCCCGAATCCAAGTACTTTGGCGTCGGTAAAATCGGGCGCGACCAAGCGGCCGATTACGCCCTCCGGAAGCAGATGGAGCTGCGCGCCGTCGAGCGATGGCTGGGGCCATACTTGGACTATGACCCGGATCAACCCAGCCCGGCCGCTCCAACCCGCCAGACCGAACCCGGCAAGAGCGAGGCCTGCGGCTGCGGCCGGCCGCATGCGCCGGCAGCCCAATGACCCGCGGCGGCTGAGGGCTTGTTTTTTCCAATTTGCGCAATAGACTGGAGGTATGAAGAACGATGTCGTGCCGGTCCAGATCCGGGGAATCCTGCCCGCCAACGCGGGGTGCGCCTTGTTCGTAGGGAATGACGAAAAGGTGTTTGTGATCAATGTCGAGCCGAACATGGGCGCCGTCATCGGGATGTTCCTGAAAGAAACCCCCAAGGAACGCCCCCTAACGCACGATCTCATTCAAAGCATTTTCAAGGGCTTCAGCATCAATGTCGAGCGGGTGGTCATCACCGAACTCCGCAACTCGACCTACTTCGCGCGCCTCATCTTGCAGCAGCAGAACGAACTCGCCCGCAAGATCGTCGAGATTGACGCGCGCCCCAGCGATTGCCTTGCGCTGGCTACCGCCCAAAAACGCCCGATTTACGTCACCAACTCGCTCTTTGAACAAGTCGAGGACATGAGCGAAATCCTGGAGCGAATCAATGAAAATGGCGGCGAGACAGAGTAGGTAATGGCCCCATCTGCCGTCAAGCAGTCTGCCCCGGTCATGCTGGTCTGCGGTGAGGACGAGTTCGCCGTCAAGCAGCGAGGCAAAGAGGTGTATTCCCAATGGACCCGGGAATTGGGCGGGATGGACCACGAAACCCTCGATGCCGGCGCCGCCAACGCCGGTGAAGCCCTCAAGATACTCCGCCGTCTGCGCGAGGCCCTCCAGACCCTCCCCTTCTTCGGCACCGCCAAGGTCGTCTGGCTCCAGAACTGCAACTTCATCGGAGATGAAAGGGTCGCCCTGGGCCAGGATGTCACCGAATCCCTCGCCTCCCTGGCGCAGGAACTCAAGGAGTTCTCCTGGCAAAATGTCCGCCTCCTCATCACCGCGCTGAAGGTGGACAAACGCAAGGTCTTTTACAAAGCTCTCGACAAGCTCGGCACGGTCGAGACCTTCGCGGCATGGTCCGTGGATGACCGGGATTGGGCCGACCAGGCCGAAGCCTGGGCGCGCAAGGCGCTGCTCGCCCGCCAAAAGGAGATTTCCGACGAGGCCCTGGCCGAGCTTGTGAACCGCGTCGGCCCTTACGCCCGCCAACTGGACAACGAAATCGAGAAACTCGCCCTCTACGTCGCGCCGCGCCAGGAAATCGAAATGGCGGACGTGGCCGCCGTTTGCACCCGGAACAAGACAGCGCGAGCCTTCGCCCTGGGCGATGCCCTCGGAGACAGGAACCTCCCGCGTCTCTTGCGGTGCCTCGACGAGGAGTTGTGGGAAGTCAAACTCGACCCGCAGAAGTCGGAAATCGGCCTGCTTTATGGCCTGATCGCCAAGGTCCGCGCCATGATCCTCCTCCATGAGATGGTGCGCGAAGGGTGGATCAAAACCGAGGGCGCGGATTTCTCACGCTTCAAGGCCCAACTGCAGCGCGTCCCAGCCGAGCAGTTGCCGCAAGACCGCCGTTTCAACCCGATGGCCCTCAATCCTTATGTCCTCTTCAAAGCCCTCTCTCAAGTCAGGCGATTTACGCAAGCCGAATTGATCGGCGCGATGGAACTCCTGCTTCAGTGCAACCGGCGCCTCGTGTCCAGCGGGCTGGACCAATCCCTGGCGCTCCAGCAGGCCCTGACGCAGATTGTGGGGACCGGGCGCCCGGTCAGTTGAAACGCACCCATGAGCGTGTCCCCAGCCAAAATCTCGGTCTTGGTCGGCGGTCACTTCGCCTGCGTCAGAATCACCGGCCGGGTCAATTTTGCCTCCGGCCCGGACTTCAAGACCCTCCTTGACGAACTGCGTCAACGGGGCTTCGAGCACCTCGTCCTCGACCTCTCCGAGTGCATGCTCATGGACAGCACGTTCCTGGGCGTCCTGGTCGGTTTTGGCCTGAAACTCGGTGCGACCCCCCAAGCCCCCTTCTGCCCTCGGCTCGAACTGCTCAACCCAAACGCCCGAATCACCGAGCTGCTCGAGAGCCTCGGGGTCCTCCACTTGTTCAGCATCAGAGACGGCCCGCTCTTCGCCCCCGCCGGCGTCCAAACCGCCGTCCGCGCCCCCGCCGATGCCAGCCAGGCGGAACTCACCCGCGCCTGCCTCGAAGCCCATAAGACGCTCATGCAAGTCAATCCCGACAACATCCCCCGCTTCAAGGATGTCGCCCAGTTCCTCGCCGAGGACCTCAAGAAGTTCGAAGGGGCGAAGTGAGGATTATTGAAAGCCGGGAACTGAGACCACGTTGCCGGCAATGAACCTCGGGGAGTAATGCCTCCCCGGGTCAGGCCAAGAACGACTTGGTGTTGATCTCTTCCACCAGGTCCTTTGGGATTTCGCTCAGGAAACGGGACGGGTGTTGGACCGTGTCCATGCCGCCGCCGTACCCCGCCCGGATAAGCGGATAGCTCAGGTAGAGTTCGTCGCGCGCGCGCGTGAGGGCGACGTACATCAAACGCCGCTCCTCTTCTTCCCCCTGCCGGCTCTCCAGCGAGCGCTTCGAGGGAAACAACCCGTCGCACAACATGATCACGAACACAATGTCGAATTCGAGTCCCTTGGCCTGGTGAATCGTCGAGAGCCGAATCTGCTCGTCATCCACCGGCGCCGGGCGGCCCTCATCCGCCTCAACGTTCGTCAACAGCGCCAGTTGGCTGAGAAAGTCCTCCAGAGTCGAAAACTGCCGCGCAAACGAGGCCAACTGCGCCAAGTCCTCCAGCCGCGAGCGGTAGTTGTCGTAGGTCTCCTCGATATACTCCTCGTAGCCCGCCTCCATAACCAAATCGAGCATGGCCCAAGGCTCGCGGCGAAGCTGTTCCTCCTCGAGCTGAGCGACCGTGGCCACAAGCTGCGCCCAGGCCACCGCCGCCTTCTTCGGAACGGCCGGGGCGCACCCTTGCAGGGCCCGTGCCAGGGGCTGGGACCCGGACGGGGAGGCGGATTGTGCCTTGAGGGTCTGCCAAAGCTTCGCCGCGCCCCTGCCCCCGATGCCGGGCAGCAGTTGGACCACGCGAGTGAAGGCGAGTTCATCCCGTGGATTGGCGATAAGTTTGAGATACGCCGTGATGTCCTTGATGTGCGCCTGCTCGAAGAAGCGGATGCCGCTGGTGATGGCAAAGGGTATGTTGCGCCGCGTCAATTCGAGTTGCAGCTCAAGGGCATGGAAGTGGGACCGATAAAGCACCGCCATGCGGTTCAGGTCCGACCCTTCCTCGCGCAACTCCAGCACGCGCTGGGCGACGAACGCGGCCTGCTCGAAGCCGTCCTGGCAAACCACCACGCTCGGCCTCGGTCCGGCCTTGCGCACCGGGGCCAGCACCTTGGCAAACTGGCAGACATTGGCCGCGATGGCCGCGTTGGCAACCTTCAGTATCTCGGGCGTGCTCCGGTAGTTGGTCTCGATCCGGTAGGTTCTGGCCTCCGGATAGCGTTCGGAGAATTTCAGGATGTTCTCGAAGTTCGCCCCGCGCCACGAATAGATGCTCTGCGCGTCGTCCCCCACCGCCATGACATTGCGATGCCGGGCCGCCAGCAGATCGATAAGCTGGCTCTGGAGCTTGTTCGTGTCCTGGTACTCATCCACCAGAACAAACTGAAACCGGCGCTGGTAATAATCCCGCGCCTCGGTTTGCTCCTGCAGCAACTTGAGCCACAACGCCAGCAAATCGTCGAAATCCATCGCATTGGTGGCCCGCTTGCGCGCGGCGTACAGCCGCTGGACCTCCGTCACCTCGGGCGCCAGCCGCGCAAAATGACTATACTCGGCTTCCAGGACCTGTTCGATCGTCCGGCCGGTGTTCACGGCCAGCGAGAACACCCCCGCCAGGACCTCGGCCTTGGGAAACCTGCTGGCCTTGGGATCGATCTTCGCCTCCGCCACGCACGTGCCCATCAAGTGCCTGGCGTCCTCGCTGTCCATAATCGTGAAATCACGCTCGTAGCCCAGAAGATCCGCCTGCCGCCGGAGGACCCGATTGCCGATGGCGTGAAAGGTGCCTCCCCACAAAGAACTGAGCTCATGGCCCAGCAACTCCGCCACCCGCCTCATCATCTCCCGGGCCGCCTTGTTCGTGAACGTTAGCAACAGAATCCGCTCCGCCGGTATCCCCTGCTCCAGGAGGTACGCCACCCGGTAGGTCAGAGTCCGTGTCTTGCCCGACCCGGCCCCCGCGATCACCAGGGCCGGCCCGGGCGGCGCCGTCACAGCCGCGAATTGCTGCCCGTTCAACTCGCCCGCATAATCGATCTTCAACTCGATGGGCGCCCGGAACGGCTGCAAAACGTACTCACGCGACATACCTCCAAAGCTACCAATCCACGCCCGTGTTGTCGAATTGGAAGGCCACCCGGTCAGCCGGGATATGTCCAGGTGGGTCGAGTGTCGGATGTCGAGGCATCGAGGCCCGCCCCTCAACACTCGACGCCTACACCCGAGTCCCTTTGCGCTGGGGCCGAACCTGCCGCGACAACCCCAGCACCAGTCCCGCCACGATCGTGGCCGCGCCCAGGAGGTGGCCCCAGTGGAGCTGCTCCCGCAGCCACAGTGCGGCCAGCAGCACGCCGAACACCGACTGCGCGAAGATCGTCAGGGCCGCCACATTGATGGGGCATTCCCGGATGACGATGAACCAAAGGCTGTAGCCGGCCGAGGTGCAAACGGCCGCCAGCACTAGAAGAAGAAGCCAGGCGCGGAAGTCCAACGTCCGCGCCGCGGCAAGCGTCTGCGGCCCGTCGACCAGCAAATTGGCCGCCGTGCCGGCCAGCAGCGAGAGGGCCAGCATCTTCATCACGCTCGCCTTGGCCACGATCGGCTTGCCCAGGACCGAGTAGGCCGCCTCGCAGATGAACGAGGAAACAAACACCAGGCTCGCGCCCAGGCCGGCCCATTGAAAATCCGCCCGCCAGACCCGGTTCAACACCGCCACCCCGGCCAGACCCAAGGCGAAGCCGCCCAACCGCCTGGGGCCGATGCGCTCGTGCAGAAAGAGGGCGGCGGCCAGAGACGTAAAGACCGGGTCCAGGCCGACAAGGACCGCGGAATTGCCGGCGGTGCCCACTTGGTTGCCATAAACTTGCAAACGCTGCCCCAGCGCATAGAGCATCACTCCCATCAGGCATGTCTTGACCAGGTCCCATCCCCGCGGGGCCGGCCCGGGGAACCACGGCCAAAAGGCCAGCAGGCAAAGCCCGGCAAGTCCGAAGCGGAGGGTCACGATACCCCCTGTTTGGAGATGTTCCTGGCCGATGACCTTGTAGGCGCAATAAACCCCCGCCCAGAAAAAGTTCATCACCAGCAGAATAATTAAATAAGCCGGCTTCATTTACGTCTAAATAGCGGTTCAGAACAAATCGTTTTGCCCCCAAAGTGGCAAGCCTCGAATATCCAATTGCCTGGGCGCGGCCCAAGCTGTAGTCTGTGCTTTCTCGACCGAGACGAAATGAAGAAATGGATCGCCCTGTTAGTATTGGCGGCGGCCGGCATCACCGGCTATGTCCTGTGGAGCAATTGGCAGAAGGCTCACGCGGACCCCGTTGGCCCGGTTCGCCCGACCACGGCCAAGGTCGAGTTGCGCAATATCAACTTCTTCGTCAATGCCGCCGGGGAAATCGACCCCGCCGAACAGGTCTCGGTCCGTCCCGAAATCAACGGCCGGATTGAATCACTGCCCGTCGACGTGGGCGACAGGGTCAAGAAGGGCGATCTGTTGTTCAAGCTCAACGACAAGGAACTCCAGCAGGAACTGGCCTCGAATTTGACCGACATTGATAAAGCCAAGCTCGGACTGGAAAAGGCCGATCGGGATTACAAGCGCGCCCAGCAATTGCTCGCCGGCAAGCTCATTTCCCAGGAGGTCTATGATGATACCAAAACCGCTTTTGACCTCGCGAAGAACGCGCTGGAAAGCTCGCAACGCGTCAAGGCCATCACGGAGGAGCATCTGGCCTACACCGTTGTTCGCGCTCCCTTCGACTGCACCATCCTCACCCGCCCAGTCTCCATGGGACAGGCCGTCTCCGGTTCCGACGGCTTCAACGGCGGCACCGAGGTCCTGACCGTTGCCGATCTCAACCAGATGATTATCAACGCCCAGGTCAACCAGGCCGATGTGCCCCGTCTCAAAGCAGGGGAACCGGTCCAGATCACCGTCGAGGCCGTGGCCGACTTGCAGATCACCGGCGTGGTGGAGCGCCTCTACCCCCAGGCCACCATCAAGAACAACATCAAAGGCTATCCCGCCCGCATCGTCCTGAGAAATGTCGACCCCCGCGTCCGCCCTGGCATGACCGCCAATGTGAAAATCCCCGTCGCCACTGTCGACAACGTCACCGCCGTCCCCCTCGAAGCGGTGTTCACCGAGAGAAATCCTGACTCCAGCCAGATGGAGCGGTTCGTCTATGTCCAGAAAGGCGTCTCATTCGAGAAGCGCAACGTCAAGGTCGGCATTTCGGACTTTTTCTTCGCCGAGATTCAAGAAGGCTTGAAAGCCGGGGAAGTCGTGTCGCTGGAACCACCCAAGGAAGAGCGTGAAAAGCCGGCCCAGCAACTGGCCGGCCTCAACCCGGGAACGTCCCCGCCCCTCCGGCCCTCGGGCGCCTCGTCCTCCTCCGCCACCAACGCCGCCAAGACCGGCACCGCAGGCCCCGCCGCCGGCGGTTCGTCCAACAGAACCAGCGCCGCCACGTCGCCCGGCGCCGCCCGCGGCTCCTCCATCGGCGTTAGTACCAAGTGACCCTGACTCCTGTCCTCGCATGGCCCTGGTTGAACTTCGCAACGTCAGCAAAACCTACCACCTTGGCGAGGAGGTCATCCGCGCCCTGGACGACATCACTCTGGACATCGAGCAGGGCGAATTCATTTCGATTATCGGCCCCTCGGGCAGCGGGAAATCGACTCTCATGCACATCCTGGGCTGCCTTGACTCCCCCACCCAAGGCACCATTAACCTGGACGGCGTCATGATCCAGTCTGCCTCCCCGCGTCAATTGGCCGCCATCCGCAATCGCAAAATCGGGTTCGTCTTCCAGTTCTTCAACCTCTTGCCCAAGCTCAACGTGGTCCAAAACGTTGAGCTGCCGATGATATACAGCGGAATCCCGGGCAAGGAGCGCCGAAAACGGGCCATGGCCGCCCTGGAGGCGGTCAACCTGGCCAACCGCGCCAAGCACCGCCCCAGCCAACTCTCGGGCGGCCAGCAACAGCGCGCCGCCATCGCCCGCGCCCTGGTCAACAATCCGCGCATCGTCTTCGCCGATGAACCGACCGGCAACCTCGATTCCCACACCGGCGACGCCATCCTCCAGCTCTTCCGCAACCTCAGCCAGGAGGGGCGCACCATCATCCTCGTCACCCACGACCCCGAGATTGCCGCCGTCACGCCTCGGCGCATCGAAATCCGCGACGGAAAAATCGCGCTCAAAACCGACGCGACGCTCGCAGGCCTGGACCGTCAGCCAAGGCTGACGCCCGTCCCCGCCGTCCAAGCCCCGGCGCAAACCTAGTCCCGGCAGCCGATGCAAACCAACTCGGACAACACCATGGCCCTGGCGCGTCGAGGGAACCGGGCCCGCCTATGAGTGCCGCTCAGTTGCTCCCCGAAAGTGGGGGACGCTCCTGGCAGGTGTTGGTCACCGTGCAGAGCGGTCTGCGGGAAATCTGGGCCCACAAGTTTCGCTCTCTCCTCACGATGCTGGGCATCATCCTCGGCGTCTCCAGCCTCGTCGCCATGTCAGCCCTGGTGGCCGGAATGGAAAAGGGGGCCAGAGAATCCCTGGTCGCCATCGGGGGACTGGAGAAAATCCGCGTCGAGGCCCAGGACGTGCCGCTGGACCAACGCCACCTCACCGACGACGCCGTCGGCATCACGATCAACGATGTCTATGCCTTGCGCCAGAGCGCCCCCCTGGTGACGCGGACGTCCCCCGAAATGCGCCTTTGGGCCACGGTCTCCGCGCACGACAAAAAATTCCGCCCGTGGTTCTGTTGCGGAGTCTGGCCGGTGGCCCTGGAGATGGACGAGCACGTAATCGAGTACGGCCGCATGTTCAACGAGCTGGACGACGAAATGGCCCGGAGCGTCTGCGTCATCGGCACAGCCACCCGCGACAAACTCTGGGGCTCCCCCGAAGAACTGGGCCGCGAAGTCAACCCCGTGGGCGAAATCATCTACATCAACGGCGTGCCCTTCACCGTCATCGGCATGTTCCAGCATTACGAAAGCGAGCGCGACCGCAAGGAGCGCGAGTTGGCCAAGACCCACCCGGTGCAGCCGAAACCGGGCGGCGTCGCCCGCAACAACCGGCGCCGGGGCAGTTGGGTTTATTACCTCAAGAACGCCACCGTCTATCTTCCGCTCAACACCGTCTGGATGAAATTCCGCTCCGGCGCTACCCGGGCCGCCATCAGCGCCGGCAACGGCATGGCCATCGGGGCGACGGGCGACCCGCGCCTCTCGGGCCTTGAGTTCAAAGTCGCCAGCATCGACCAGCTTACCGAAGCCCTCCAGCAAGCCCGCAACGTGCTCATGTGTACCCATCACGGCATCGAAGATTTCTCCTTCCGCACCCAGGAGGATTGGGCCGAGCAGATCAAGACCTTCGTCCACAACGCCCGGCTCAGCGGGGGCCTGATCGCCGGCATCAGCCTGCTGGTCGGGGGCATCGGCATCATGAATATCATGCTCGCCAGCATTTCGGAACGCGTCCGCGAAATCGGCATTCGTAAGTCGGTCGGCGCCGGCACGGGCGACATCTTCATTCAAATCCTGGTCGAATCCGTCGTCATTGCCGTTCTTGGCGGGCTGGTGGGGCTGGCCGCCTCCTACGGGCTGGTTTACCTCATCGGCCAGTTCTCCCCAACCGACAATGCGCCAATCGTGAGCCTCACCGCTTTGGGCCTGGCTTTCGGAGCCAGCGCCCTCATCGGCGTGCTGGCCGGCATCATCCCCGCCGTCAAGGCCGCCCGGCTTAACCCTATTCAAGCCCTCAAGTACGAGTGAACCTCCTCAACACCATCCTCGTCGGCCTTAAAGAGGTGTGGGCCCACAAATCCCGCTCGCTGCTCACCATGCTCGGCATCATCCTGGGCGTGGCGAGCCTGGTCGGAATGGCGGCGATCATCAAGGGGATGGAGAATGGGATGAAAGAAACCATGATCGCCATGGGCGGCGCGGACAAGGTCCTCCTGGAAGAGCAGGACGTGCCCATCGACCAGGAGCATCTCTCCGACCAGGCCCCGGGACGCACCATGGCCGACGTCCAGGCCCTGCGTGAGAGCGCCCCCTTGCTCCACTTGATCTCCCCCCAGATGGCCATCTGGGGCATCACCGCAACCCACGCCGATAAATCGGTAATGCCCTCCCAGGCCGTTGGCGTCTGGCCCGCCGCCATAGACATGAACCTCCACACCCTCGAGCACGGCCGCTTCTTCACGGACCTCGATGAGGAGAACGCCAACCCCGTCTGCGTCATCGGCACCGCCATTCGGGACGAGCTCTTCGGCTCTCCGGAACTGACCGGCAAGGAAATCATCCCGGTCGGCGAAGTCATCAATCTCAATGGCCAGCCCTTCACCATCGTCGGCATGTTCGCCCACTACGAGAGCGAGCAGGACAGAAAGGAGCGCGAATTGGCCGCCAAACAGCCGCACGCAGCCCAAGTCGGCCCCTCCCGGCGCACAGGCTGGGGACACGGCAACTGGGCCTTTTACCGTAAAAACCTCACCATCTACATGCCGCTCAACACTGCCTGGATGCGCTTCCGCGCCGTCGGCGACACCAACGGCGTGCCCGACAACCGCCTGACCGACCTGGACATCAAAGTGAAGTCCCTCGATCAGCTCGATGCCACGTTGCAGCAAGTCCGCAACGTCCTCATGCTCACCCATCGCGGCATTGAGGACTTCGGCTTTCACACCCAGGAAACCCAGTTGCAAAGCATCAACCAGCAAATCCACAACGCGCGCATGAGCGGCGGAATTATCGCCGCCATCAGCCTCATTGTGGGAGGCATCGGCATCATGAATATCATGCTCGCCAGCATCAACGAACGCATCCGCGAGATCGGCATCTGCAAAGCGGTTGGCGCCACCGGCCTGGCCGTCTTCACCCAGGTCCTCATCGAGAGCGTCGTCATCGCCCTGCTTGGCGCCGCCCTGGGCGTTGTCGCCTCCTACGCCTTCGTCCATTTGCTTGAAAACATTAGCCCCACGGCCAACACCCCCGTCATTACCCCCATGACTATGGTCATAGCCGTCGCCTTTAGCGCCGCCGTCGGCATCGTCGCCGGCCTCTTCCCCGCCTTCAAGGCCGCCCGCCTCGATCCCATCCAAGCGCTCAGGTACGAGTAGCGTCACGGAGGCTCCAGGAGTGGAGAAAAAACCGAAATCCGAAATCCGAAATCCGAAGGAAATCCGAAATCCGAAATCCGAAATCCGAAATCCGAACCCTGATGGCCGAGGGCGCAAATAGGAGGGCCGTCCAGGCATCCCCTCTGCAATCGATAATGTCGCCCCGTTGAGAAATCGGATGTGAAATCGGATGAGAGGTCGGGTGTGACCTTCGGATTTCGGATTTCGGATTTCGGATTTCAGGGCTGCGGCCTCCGTGCCACCCCTGCTGTTTGGTTTCACCGCAGCCCTGCCGCTTCTATCGTCAACACGTGCGTCACCGGGACAAATGCCTCCTGGACCGCCTGCGCCAAGGGCTTCCGCTCCCACTCGGTCCGCGTCACCGCACTCGCCAAATCCGCCTTGGCTTCCGCCCCGTGCAGCACCTCCTTGACCTGCTTTGTTTCGTATGCCTGTTTGGCGGCGACAGCCGCGTCCACTTTCGCAAAGGCGGCGCAAAACGGATTGCACGGGAATTCCTCCGCCAGGTTGACCCCGCTGGCCAGTTGTGCGGCGGGGAAGACCTTGGCTGTCAGACCCCATGTGACCTTGTAGTTCTGTGTCCCGCCATGACGAACGATCAGCAGCAAGCGGTTCAAATCCCTGTTGAAGGGGACAAGGCTCATGGCTGAACGAATACTGTTATCTTTGGCCGGATCATCCTTGCCCCAAATCGGGTACGCGGCCTCGCCCTGGCCCGGCGCCACGCATGCGCAGAATGGATAGCGCCGGCTTTTGATCTCGAAGGAGCCGTCCTGGGCCGACATCACCTCGTGGCCCTCTGAGACCCTCAGGATGCCGGTTCTCACGTCGAGCGTGAAAGTCCCGATCGCCCCGTCCAGCCCCATGGCTTTGAGGAATGCGTGGGCCATCACCGTGTGCCCCGCCCAGCCGGGATGCACTCCGTCCGCGCCCGAAATGGCGTAATCGGCCCCGAATCTCTGCTGTCCGGCGACCCCGGCTTCGAGCATCGGCCCAAACACATCCGCAAAACCCACGTCCTTCTGGCGTGCCATCCCGATGTCCAGATTGCGCAGGTTGCACAGGCTCAAATTCAGGTCCTCGACCGTCCCCCTGGCCGTCTTGACCCAGGCGGGAATCTTGCCCACGCAGCCGGGCGAACCGAGAATGACCCGCACCCCGCGGCTCTTGAATGCCTCAATCACCCCCAACGAGGCCTGGCAATACGCCCTCCCGATCCGCTCCTCGTACGGACAATACTCGTGATCGTTCATCCCGTAACAGGTCGTCGCAATCGTTGGCTTGAAGAGCAAACAGTCCTTCTCCATGCGCTCCAAGAACCCCGACGCCTTCTCCCCGCTCCACCCGTACTGCCGCACCGTCACCCTCAGCTCCGGCGCGCAAACCGTTAGGTAGTCCTCCATCAGCCTCGAGTACATCCTTTGCTCGGTGATGGAATCCCCGCAGATTGCCAGCCGATCTCCCGGCCTCAGGACCAGCCTCGGGGCCTTCGGCGCCTTGAGCAGCACAAACCGCTCGAGATGCGCGTCTTTGGGCTTTTGCTCGAAGGTTTGGGCCGTGGCCAGGCCACAACTCGTCAACGCCAACCCAAGCACCAGAATCAGTTTCGCGCGCATAGTGTCTGGGGCCGCACAGTGGGGCTTTCAAACCCCAACGTCAAGCACGGGAAAAAGCCGGAGGGCTTGAGACAGCGCCGCATCAATCCCGCAGCGTAACCCACCCTCTGCCGATGGCGTACTTGGTCAAGCCGGCAATGCTGTGGATGTTGAGCTTGTGCATGATCCGCTCCCGATGGGTCTCCACGGTGCGCACGCCAAGGTTGAGCCGGGTGGCAATCTCCTTGTTGCTCAGCCCGTCGGCGATCTGGACCAGCACTTCGCGCTCCCGCGCGGTCAACTCGCCCGCGGGCTCTTCCGCGGCGCCTTCCACCAGTTGATTGAGAGCCAACCGCGCGACTTCGGGGCTGAAGACAGTCTCCCCCGCCTCGACCCTCTCGATGGCCTGCACCAACTCCTCGGGCGACGCGCCCTTGAGCACGTAACCCCGCGCCCCGGCCTTGAGAATCCGCATGACGCACTGCGCGTCGCTATGCATCGAGAGAATGAGCACCTTGACCCCGGGCCGCTCGCGCCGCAGGACCTCCGTCACCGCCAAACCGTCCATCCGCGGCAGCTCCAGGTCCATGAGCACGATGTCCGGCGCCAGTTCCCTGGCCTTGCCCAGGGCCGCCTCGCCGTCGCCCGCCTCGCCGACCACCCGCAAATTCGGGCTCCGCGCCAGACACGAGATGATGCCCTTGCGCACGACCGGATGATCGTCCACCACCAGCAACTGAATCGGCCGCTTCGTCTTCGGGCTCGGCAAACTCATGTCGCGGCGGTCCCTCAGGAGGGGTTCTCACGCTGCACCCAAGAGGTGGCGCGCTGCGTCAATTCGGCGGAGTTCTTGAGATTGAGCTTCCGCTTGATCTGCTCCCGGTAATACTCGATGGTCTTGATGCTCAGATGTAACTCCTGGGCTATCTGGGCGCTCTTCTTCCATTCCCCAAGCATCTGGAACACCTCCAACTCGCGGTCGCTCAATCCTTCGACCGGCGATTGCTGCGGATCGCTCTTGCCTTGAAACTGCTGTTGGAGCATCCGCGCCCCAAGGGCGTCGCTCACGTAAATGTTCCCGCTGAGCACCCTGCGAATCGCGGTCACTACCTTCTCCAAGGGTTCTCCTTTCATCAGGTAGCCCATGGCCCCGGCCCGGAATGCCACCTCGGCATAGACCGATTCGTCATGAACGCTCAGCACCAGCACCGGCAACTTGCCATACTGCGCCTTGATGTTCCGCATCAACTCCAATCCGCTGCTGTCCTTGAGCGAAATGTCCGCAATCACCAGGTCGGGCCTGAGCCGCTCGATCGCACTAAGCGCCTTGCCCGCATCCTCTTCTTCGCCGCATACCACCAGGTCCTTCTCCTGGTTGATGATCTGGGCGATCCCGTAACGCACCACCGCGTGATCATCCACCAGCAGAATCCGGGTTGCATTACTGCGAGCCTGACTTTGTTTGACCGTAGCCATGGTCGTTTGAATTGATCTGTCTATGATCCTTCCGGCACAGGGCCGCCAAAACCCCGAGTCCTGAATTCTGCGCAATGCTGCACTATTCGAGCCTGGGATGCAATGTCAAAGGAAGACACTTCGGATGTGCCCTTCGGAGCGGCCCTGCCCTGCCGCCCCTCCCTTGACGCCGGCCAAACCGCACATAGACTTCTTGATGCGTATGAAAAAGCCCTCGTTGCTGGTTATCTTTCTGACCGTCTTCATCGACCTGGTCGGGTTCGGCATCGTCGTGCCGATCATCCCTCTTTATGGCAAGCACCTGGTGCCCCAATGCGTCCCCGCCCTTTGGGCCCAGGGCCTCGTCATCGGCGCCATCGTCGCCGCGTTCTCGGCAATGCAGTTTCTCTTTTCCCCCGTCTGGGGCAGGCTCTCCGACCGCCACGGCCGGCGGCCCATTCTCCTGCTGAGCACCGCCGGGGCCACCGCCTCTTATGTGCTCTTCGCCCTCAGCGCCACATTGGCCCAGCCCATGGCCGCGCTCCTGGTCATGATCCTCTCCCGCATGCTCGCCGGCCTGTTCGGCGGCAACATTACAGTGGCCCAGGCCTACATCGCCGACATCACCCCTCCCGCGGAGCGGTCCAAAAAGATGGGCCTCGTCGGCATGGCCTTCGGGCTGGGCTTCATCTTCGGACCCGCCATCGGTGGCCTCAGCCTCAGATACCTTGGCAATACCGGCCCGGGCTGGATGGCCGCCGGATTGTGCGCCGCAAACCTGCTGCTGGCCTTCTTCATCCTGACCGAGAGCCTCAAGCCCACCTCCGCGCATATCACCCAACGGCCCCATTTGGACCAATGGGCGCATACCTTGCGCCAGCCCCGAATCGGCCTCCTGGTCGTCGTCTTCTTCCTGGCTACCTTCTGCTTTAGTTGTTTCGAGAGCACCCTCCCGCTGCTTGTCAGCGACAACTTCCACCTCGATGTTCAGCGCGACGAAACCTCCGCCTCAACCGTGGCCTATCTGTTCGTCTATTGTGGGCTGATTGGCGCTTTCGTCCAAGGCGGCGCCATTGGACGCCTGGTCAAACTGCTGGGAGAACCCCGGCTCATTGCCCTGAGCCTGGTTCTCACCGCGGCCAGCCTGGCTTGGCTCCCCTTCATCAGCGGCACCGCCCGGCTCTCATGGGGCGTCCTGGTCCGCAGTCAAGGCCTGCCCTGGCTGGGGATGCTCGGGGCCTTGGCCCTGTTGTCGGTTGGCACCAGCCTCACCCGCCCCCCCCTCTTCGGCCTGCTCTCCAATCTCACACCCGCTCACGAGCAAGGCGCCACTATCGGCGTCGCCCAGGGCGCCGGCAGCCTGGCTCGGATTCTGGGTCCCCTCTTTGCCACGCCGCTCCTGGGCTTTCTCCCCGCCTTGCCTTACCTTGTCTGCACAGGCATCCTGCTCGCCACCACTGCCCTCGTCGTCCGCCGCTTGCGCGCGGAGGCGCCTTCTCCCCCCGTCAGCAAAGGCGCGGCCATAGCCGCCGACGAAACGGCAGGATAGACCGCGGCTTGCCATGACGATTCCAGCTTCGACCGCGGCGCGAGGAGGCGCCTGCACCCGTCCCGCCCTCTTCCTGGCTCTCTGGCTGTCCGCCCTGGCGGCCCATGCTGTCAGTCCTTCGGGCCTGCGCTTCAATGTGACCATCGCCCCCAGCCTCGCCGCGGCCCCGCAAGAGGGCCGCCTGTTTGTTATCCTGGACCGCTCCGACGACCCGGAGCCTCGGTTCGCCCTCGACCACACCGGCCCGAACACCCCGCCCATCCTGGCCCGCGATGTCAGCGCATTCGCGCCGGGGACCGCTATCGTCGTGGACGAGTCTGCCTTCGCCTTTCCCATCACCAATCTGGCCGCCTTGTCCCCGGGAGATTATTATGTCCAGGCCCTGTTCGACTCGAACACCGACCTGCGCTCGCCCAATGCCCCCGGCAATCTCTACAGCAAACCACAGCGGGTCCAAGTCCACGGGGCGCGAAACCGAACCGTAGCCCTCGAATTGGCGGAGCGGGTTCCCCCCGAGCAGCTACCCGCCGAAACAAGCCTGATCAAGTTCGTCAAAATCCGCTCCGAGTTGCTCAGCCAATTTCACGGGCGGCCTATCTTCCTGCGCGCCGGCATCATCCTGCCCCGCGATTACCACAGCCAGCCGGCGAGGCGCTACCCCCTCTGGGTGCGCATCGGAGGGCTGAATACCCGCTACACCGAGGTCAACGAATTGATGGCTGAGCAATCCGATTTCAGAAAGACCTGGCTCGACGCCGGCACCCCGGCCCTCATACTGGTCCAACTCGATGGGGCTGGCCCCTACGGCGACCCCTACCAGGTCAATTCCGCCAACAACGGCCCTTACGGGGATGCCCTGGTCCAGGAACTCATCCCGTTCGTCGAGTCTCACTTCCGGGCGCTGGCCCAGCCCCATGCCCGGTTTCTCTCCGGCACCTCCACCGGCGGCTGGGTCAGCCTGGCGCTCCAAGTGTTCTACCCTGATTTCTTCAACGGCGCCTGGTCCTCCTGCCCCGACCCTGTCGATTTTCGGGCATTCGAGCTGGTGAATATCTATCGGGACGACAATGCCTACGCAGACCCGCTCGGCAACGAGCGGCCGAGCGAGCGTAACCCCCAAGGCAACGTCGTCCTGACCATGCGCCAAGAGGTGGGCCTCGAAAACCTCCTCGGACGTGCCAATAGCTTTACTCGTTCCGGCCAGCAATGGGGGGAGTGGAATGCCGTCTTTAGCCCGCGCGGACCCGACGCTCTGCCCCTGCCGCTGTGGGACCCCGAGACCGGCAAAATCGATCATGCCGCCGCGCGGCAGTGGGAAAAATACGACCTGCGCCTCGTGCTGGAGCAGAACTGGACAACCCTCGGGCCCAAACTCCGCGGCAAGCTCCACGTCGCAGCCGGCGAATCGGACCAGTTCTTCCTCAATAACGCCGCTCATTTGCTCGCTGAGTTCCTTTCCCGAGCGGACCCGCCATTCGGTGGCAAGGTTGTGTTCGGCCCCGGCCGGCTCCATGGTTGGATGGACCTCTCCCTGGGCGAAATGCTCCAGGCGATGAGCGCCGCAGCCGGATCAGAGTTCCGCTAAAAGCACTCCAGGCGCCACTGCCTGAATTCAATGGCAGGGCTATGGATGTCCCGCAGGGGCCGCCCCGGACGGCAGTGGCGCGGTGCCGGCCTGAAATGCCTGCGCACACTCGTGTACGGAAGAAAAGAAGCTCGCCTGGCCGAGCTCGCCGGTGAACCCAATCCGCTCCAGCACCTTCCGCAAGGGGCGGTTGGCATGGGCGAACTTCATGGCGATCCCCTGCTGGCCGAGTTCCTGTTCAAGCCCGCGCAAGGCCTCGGCGGCGGTCACGTCCACGTCCGTTATCGCCTGCGCGTCCAGCACAAACCAACGCACGGGTGATGGGGCGGCGGCGATGACCCGGCGCGCGCGTTCGACGAAATGGCCGCAGTTCGAGAACAGCAGCGGCGCGTAGAAACGATACACGATCAGGCCGGGAAGCGTCTGCCGCGCCCCAGGGTCGCCCAGGTCGTGGAACCCGGCCCCGGGGACGGCTTGCAAAACCGCATCCGGCGGGTTGGAAACCCGGCTGATTAAAGCGAGCAGAGAAATGGCCACCCCCACAAGGATGCCCGGCACCACGCCCACCGCCAGCACCCCAAGGGTCGTCAGAGCCGCCACCACCGCGCTCTGCGGATAAAAGCGGTATATCCGCGCGATGACATCGAACTCGACGAGCGTGAGGGCGCCGCAGATCAGCAGGGCGGCCAGCGCCACCGTCGGCAGCGGCGCGATGAGCGGCGTGAGGAACAGGAGAAAAAGGACGAGCGTCACCGCCGCCACGAGGCTGGCCACCTGGGTCTTGCCGCCCGCCGCGTCGTTGATGGTCGTGCGCGCCTGGCTGCCGGTCACAGAAAAGCCCTGGAACAGGCCCGTCACCACGTTGGCGATGCCAAAAGCCGCGAGCTCCCGGTTCGGGGCGACCTCGTAGCCGTTCTTGGCGGCGAACGCGCGCGCCAGCAGGATGCCCTCGGTGTATGTCAGCAACGCCCCGCCGACCGCGGCGGGCAGCAGCGTGTGGATGTCGCGCCAATCAGAGGCCGGCAGGGCAAAATGGGGCAACCCCCTGGGGAAAAGGCCGACGACCGCAACTCCGCGCTCTTCCAAACGCAACGCCAGAGACGCGCTGATGGCGATGACCACCACGACCAGGGCCGGCGGAACCTTCGGCGCAAAGCGCCGCAGACCCAGGATCGCCGCCACCATCGCCAGCCCAAGCAGAAGCGTCGGCCCGTGCGCGCGGGGCAGCTTGCCTGCCAACTCGCCGAGCCGGGGGAAAAAGTCGTTGTGCTCAAGTTTGATCCCGAACAGTTTGTCGACCTGCGACGCCATCAGGATCAGCGCCGCGCCCGTCATATATCCGACCAGGACGGGCTTGGAAAGAAAGTCCGCGACGGCCCCGATCCTGGCGCGGGCGCCCAGAAGCAAGAGCAACCCGCTCAACACGGCCACCAGGGCTGCCAGCGACGCCGCGTGCCCGGCGTCACCGCCCGCCAAAGGCGCGATCGCCCCGGCCGTCATCAACGAAATCGCGATGTCCGGCCCCACGATGACCTGCCGCGAGCTGCCGAACAGGGGATATGCCACCAAGGGCGCCAGCGCGGCGTAAAGTCCGTATTGCGGCGGCAACCCCATCAATCCGGCGTAGGCGATGACCGAGGGGATCATCACCACGCACACGCTCACGCCGGCCAGCACGTCCGGCCCGAGGCACCCCGGCCGATATGTCCGCAAGAACGCCAATCCCGGCAGGCACCGCAACCAACCCGGCGGCGGAGTTTCTTTGGCGGCGTTGTTCATCATCAAAGCCTAACCTTGCGGGCCTCTCTCTTTCAAGATTATGCTGGCTACGTGTCAAGACGCGTCCACGTACCCATCGCCCTCACCATCGCCGGTTCGGACAGCGGCGGAGGAGCGGGGATTCAGGCGGACCTGAAGACGTTCGCTTCGCTGGGTGTGCATGGGACGAGCGCCATTACCTGCATCACGGCGCAGAATCCGCTGGCGGTCACCGCCGTTGAACCCTGCAGCGTTGAAATCGTGCGGCGCCAACTCGAAGCGGTCTTTGACGCGCTCCCTCCCGCGGCCCTCAAAACAGGGATGCTTTACTCGGCCCCGGTCATCCGGGCCGTTGCCGCTTTCCTGAGCGCCCGCCGCGGACCTGTCCTGGTAGTGGACCCGGTGCTGGTCTCGACGAGCGGGGCGCCGTTGCTCGAACCGGACGCCATCGAGAGCCTCGTGCGGAAGCTTCTGCCGCTGGCGGGCCTCTTGACGCCCAACCGGGATGAGGCCGAATTGCTCACGGGCCTGAGGGTCGCCTCGGCCCAAGGGCTTCGGGACGCCGCCCGGGCGCTGCACGCGCGTTTCGGCTGCGCCGTCCTGGTCAAGGGCGGGCACCTGCGCCGGCTGGCGGAGGCGGTGGACGTCTTCTACGATGGCCGGCAGGAATTGCTCTTGAGCTCCCCTTTTGTCCGGGGCCTTCGCACCCACGGCACCGGATGCACCTATTCCGCCGCCATAGTCGCGTACCTCGCACGGGGATTCTCCGTGCCCCGAGCCGTCTGCCGGGCCAAGGAGTACATCACGCAGGCCATTGCCCGGAGCCGCTTCGCCGCGGGACATCCTGTCCTTGATAGCCTTTGGCACAGGCCCTAGCCCAGACACCTCTGGAAACCGCGCTCCTACTCCCGCCGCGCGTGCGTTGGAGTCTGGATGACCTGGATCGCTTGGGCAGCGACGATTTGCACGGCGAAATACTGGTCGTTCGTCAAAGCCCGCAAGGCGGGCAGCGCCGAAATCGCGTTGGTGCCAAGCGAGGCGAGCGAATTCAGAACCTGTAACCGAATCTGCAGCACGGGGTCGTGCAGCCCCCCAATCAGCAGCGCAAGTGCTTTCGGGGACGTGGCGCTAATCTCGCTCAGACAGGCCACCGCGATCCTCCGGGTTTCCGGGTCCGCGGCGCGCAAGCCCTGCTCCAAAATGCCGGCCACCTCCGGCGTCTCGCCCTTGATTCGCCAGACCGCAACGGCGGCGTCAAGACGCGCGGGGTTGGTTGCGTTCCCGCATTCTTCGAGCAACAGAGGCATTAGTTCCCCGGCGGGCGGGCCGATCCGCCCCAGGGCGCGAATCACCCTTAGACGCAAACCCCAACCTGGAAAACCCTCCCCGGGCACAACAACCGCCTCGAACCAGTTTGCCGGGACTTCCCACAAATGGCCAAAAGCCCGCCAGAGCTTCTGCTCAGGGTCTTCCGGAAAATAGACCAGGCTGCGAGGGTCCGGCTTGCCAACGCGAGATGCGGTCGGCCAATATTCCGCAGGCACTCCGTGGCTGCGAGCCCAGGCGTAGCTCCAGGCCGTTGCCAGCGCGAGGAAGTCACGTTTAATCGGCAGGCGCTCGTTGCGCGCCCGGAGGAATGCCCCCTTGAGTTCGTCGAGGGTGTCGCGCGAGGCCAGGCCCCGTTCGCCCAGCGCGTCGGCGGCGGTCGCTTGCGCCCCGTAGTCCCCATGGTCTAATTGATCGAACAACGCGGCCAGGCTCTGTGGAGTCTGGGGACGGAGTTTCCCGATCGCCCGGATGAGATTTCGTTTGTTGCTTGGCGGGTGGCGTCTGTCAGTCCCGCGCAGGCGATCGGTGTCGATAGGCTCCTTGAATTGGTCCGGGGCTATGTAGGTGTAATCGTCCTCAGCGGGGCACCGGGCCAAGGCAGCCACCAACGCGGCGGCGACGCGCTCATCCTCCGGTGCTATCCGCGGGAGCGCCCAGGCAGCCCCCTGGCTCAACATGCCCGGGCCGGAGCCGGGCACCCCGGACGTGAGCCGCTTCAACAACTCAGGGACGGCCTTTCGAGCTGCTGGGCCGATTCGGCCCAAGGCCAGCAGTTCTTCCATGGCAACGCGGGTCTCCATCTGGTCCTGGTTGCCCGCGGCCCACACGAGCGCGCCTACCGCGTTGCTCGCCGTGGGGCCGCGCGCGCCGAGCTCGATGGCGGCCCAGAAATGGAGTTTTCCATAATCCGCGGGCTTCAGAAAGCTGAGAATCTCACTCATGCGCACGGCACCGCCGTAGCGCCCTGCGGGAAGGAGGCCATATCGCAGTTGCGTGCGAACCGTTCGGGTGTTGAACGGGAACATCCAATTCCAAGCGGCCAGTCGCCAGCGATCAACTGAGGAACTCCCGGCTGTCACGTCACGAGTCAACCGTGCGACACTCCTTTTCTCAAGGGGAGGCGGGGCTTGGGAAACAACCTTCACCAGGACTAACAAGCCGGCCAACACAATGGCGTAGAGGAGGAACAGTTTCCGTCGCTTCGAGGCAACGGGCAGGCTCTTGGTTTTCATGCTAATCCCGCTTCCTGCAGGCTTGCCCTGTCGCATCCTGAAAAAGCCGCTTAAGCAGGCGGCCAGGGGGTTCATCAAAGTCTGTGGTCTCAGCGTTCAGGTGCTTCCCCTGCGGCTTCCTAGGCAGCACATCTGGCCGGCTGAGCATCTTCACCTGGGCAGATTAGCAGATTCCAGCCAGGGTCGACAATCCACCCGACGAAAAATCTCGGACCCGCTCCCCAAAGGACATCGCCCCCCGCGCCGAGCTTGGCGTTCGGAGTGCTCCCGGTTAGATTGGGAGGGTCGCGCATGAGCCGAATCCTCAAAGCATACGAGGCCCGGTTTCGCACCCTGCTGCTGGCAGCCGGGGCGCGGCGCGTTCAACAGGGCGTTGAGTGGCTGGTCGAAAAGGCGCGGCAGTCGAGCTTGCGGGAAGGGATTTCTTTGGCCAACGCCCTCACGCGCCTTTATGACCAACTCTCGGCCCGGCCCCGTTTTCGGGGCCTCAGAAGGACCCCGGCCGCTCTTCTGTTCTTCTGCGACGCCGGCCTGGGCGGCTTGGCGCGGTGGCTGCGGGCCGCGGGCTACGACGCCCTGTGGGAAGCCGGTATCGATGATGACGAGTTGCTCCGCCAAGGCGTCAAGCACTCCGCCGTCATCCTCACCACCGACAGCATCTTGATGGAACGGCGGGTGTTGCGGGACGGGATCATTCCCGCCCTCTGGGTGCCGCCGACCCTGACCATCGCCGGGCAATTACCGCTCGTGCTTCGCGAGTTCGGACTGACGATGCGGGACTCGCGCTGCATGAGCTGCGGCGGAGAATTGCGGCGCGCCCCAAAAGAAGCCCTTCAGGACCGCATCCCGCCTCGCACATACCGCTGGCTCGACGAGTTCTTCGTCTGCGATCGGTGCGGCAAAGTGTTCTGGCACGGCACACATTGGCAAAGAATCCGCGGTGAGTTGGAAGCGTTGGCGAAGAGGTGAATCTGGGCGCATCGAGCCAAGCCGAGACCTTCGCCTCACTCCTGTTTCGGCTGGCCGTCGGCGCCTTCGTGGTCGAGGTCGATCAGGATGTCCCGGGGTTCAGCGCCTTTGCTTGGCCCGACGATGCCGCGATTCTCCAATTCGTCCATGATGCGGGCGGCGCGGCCATAGCCCAGGCGGAGGCGGCGTTGGAGCAGCGAAACGCTGGCCTTCTGCTCGCTGCGGATGACTTCGATGCACTGCTCGATCAGTTCCTCGTCCTCGTCGCAGGCGCTCTCTTCGTCGAAGCTGCCGGTGGCGCGCGAAAGCTGCTGCTGGATTTCGATTTCGTAGCTCGGCTTGCCCTGCTTGGCGATGAAATCGACGAGGCTCTGGATTTCCTGATCGGTGATGAGGGCGCCCTGGGCGCGAATGAGCTTAGCCGAGCCGGGCGGCAGATAAAGCATGTCGCCTTTGCCCAGGAGCTTGTCGGCCCCCATCGCATCGAGAATGGTCCGCGAATCCACCTTCGCGGCGACCTGGAATGCGATGCGGGCGGGGATGTTGGCCTTAATGACGCCGGTGATGACGTCCACGCTGGGCCGTTGAGTCGCCAGGATGCAGTGAATGCCGGCGGCTCGAGCCATCTGCGTGATCCGGGCAATGGCCATCTCCACGTCGGCGGGCGCCACGAGCATGAGGTCCGCCAACTCATCCACGATCACCACCACATAACTGAGCTTCTCCGGAATGACAATGTCTTCCTCGCGCGGCACGACGATCTCCTCGTCCACCTCGACGGCAAAGCCCTCGGCGCCCGGCTCGACTTTCTCCTTCTTCGCGGTCAGCGGCAGCTCCGGTTCGGAGGGCGGGAGCGGTTTGTCCTTGGGCCGGGAGTTGAAGGAAGCGATGTTGCGCACCCCGACGCGCGCAAATATCTGGTAGCGCTTCTCCATTTCGCTCACCACCCAGCGGAGGGCGAGGATGACCTTCTTGGGATCGGTCACGACCGGCACGACCAGGTGCGGCAGGAGGTTGTACTGCTGAAGTTCGACAACCTTCGGGTCGATCATCACGAACCGAAGCTGGTCGGGGGAAAAGCGGTACAGCAAGGACGCGATGACGGCATTGATGCAGACCGACTTCCCGGACCCGGTGCTGCCGGCGATGAGCAAGTGGGGCATCTCGGCCAGGTCCGCGACGATGGGGTTGCCATAGACATCCTTCCCCAAGGCCAGAGGGATTTTGGCCTTGGCATTGCGCCACTCGTCGGATTCGAGCAGGTCGCGCATGATGACCTTGGTCTTGATGAGGTTTGGAACCTCGACGCCCACGGAGCTTTTGCCCGGAATCGGGGCCAGAATGTGGATGCGTTCGGCCTTGAGCGCCGCGGCGATATTGTTGTTCAGGGCGCTAATCTTCTCCAGCTTCACCCCGGGAGCCGGGTGCAGCTCGTAGCGTGTGATCGTGGGGCCTTTTGTGATGTCGCCCACCGACACCTCAATGTCGAATTGGGCAAGAGTCTGCTGCATGAGCCGCGCGTTGGCCATCAACTCCTCTTTGGATTCCGTCGGCTTGAGGGACACGTCGGGATGCTGGAGGAAATCCAGCGGCGGCAGTTTGTAGTTCCCGATGATGGGGGTTGCCGCCACGGCGATTGGTTTGGGCCTCCGGGAAACCGGTTTGGGCTTGGCGGCTGAAACGACCGCCTCAGCCTCCGGCTTGTCGGTGTTGGCCTGGGCCTCGGCCCCTTCGGGCAATCCCGTCTTCGCCTCGGACGCGTTGGCGTCCGCGTCGGCCTTCCTGCCCAACACATCCTCCGTGCTGGCCGCCGCCACCTCATGGGCTGGAATGACCTCGCCCTCGGCCCCGCCGGGTTCGGTCTTGTCCGGTTTCTTGCCGCGGCTGGGCTGTCCGGGTTTGGCTTGGGGAACGCTCAGATCGCGCACGGTGGGCTCAGGGACCGGCTGCAAATCGGCGCCCAAACCGGACCGAGCGACTTCCTCCTGCAATTTCTGGGCCTCCTTTTGCAACTCGCGCGCCCGGCGCTGGAGCGCCTCTTCGTCGGCGCCTCCTTGGCCGGCGGCGGCCGGCTTGGCCCACAAGCTGCGCAGCCACTCGCCAAGGTGGAAATTGGTGAGAAAGAGCAGGCTGATGAAATAAAGCATCAGGAAAATGATCGTCGCCCCGGCGGCGCCAAAGTAACCGAAGAGGTTTTGGTTGAGAGCGTTCCCAAGCGCGCCGCCGAGCAGCCCCACCCGCGGCGTGAGGTTGGGCAGGCGGTCTCGATAAAGATCCAACAACCCGGCGCAGCACATGAACAGCACGACCGTCCATAGCCAGCGGCGCCGCAAGTAGCCAAACGACTGAAAGAAACAACCTAATCCAACAAACAGGAACAAAACCGCCAGGACATACGCCGCGGCGCCAACCCAAAGGAAGGAATAATAAGCCAGGTTCGCCCCAAACGGCCCTATCCAATTCCGGGTCGAAGGATTCGGGGGCACGATGTTCGCCGAGATGTCGTGAGGGTCGTAAGAAAGAAGCGACGCCAACAAAAGCACCGCCAACGCCATCAGGACAAGGCCGATGACGTCGTTAAAGCCACGCGGAGCCTCTGCGCCGCCCGATGCCTTTCGCGCCATAGAGACACAATAACAAGTTGACGCGTATGCTGACAAGAACGAAGGGTGATTTGTAAAGGCGGCAAATGTATCGCCATCTCCGGGCTGCCACATTAAAATGCTCGGCAGCATGAAGATTACAGAAGCCTTGGTCACAGAACATGCCATCTTCAGGGGCGTGTTCGAGCAGATCGAACGCGCCCTGCCCGGCTGCACCACGCTCTCGGAATTGCGGACAATGGCGGGCATTGTCGAGGGATTGCTGGGACCGCACGCCGAAACGGAATCCCAAATCGCCTATGCCGCGCTGGACCAGGCCATGGCGCAGCGAGGCCAACTGGACCGCCTCCACCAGGACCACCACGAAATCGACGCCAGCTTGAAGAACGTGGCCCAGGCATGCACCTGCGCCGAGGCGCGCCAATTGCTCGAGGCCTCTCTGCGCGCGTCCCGCGAGCATTTCCTCTACGAAGAGCGCGTGGTTTTCCCGTTGCTCGAACAGTGCCTGCAGAGCGATTCGCTGGCCGAGTTGGGCCGCGCGTGGTTCCAGCGCCACACCGAAACGCGACCCTCCGCCCCGTGAAGACCCTAGCCGCTCGATGGCGGGCTTTTTGAATGGCAAAGACGACAGCCAAATTCCGGCAGCTCGATTCCGCGAAGATCGTCGAGACGGTCCAGGAGTTGCGGAATCGCATCGAAGAGCGGTTCCCTGGCTCCGGCCTTGGCAAAGTCGTGGGCGAACTGCAGGAGGTGGCCGAGGAAACAGTTGGACGAACCCGCTGGATTCAAGAACCTCACCTGCTCCTGCGGGCGGCCGCCCTGCTGCTGAGCCTGGCCATCATCGCGTTGCTCGTCGGTCTGCTCGCAAGCATCCATCAGTTCCGATTCGACGACTTTACCAACTCGGTCCAAGCCCTTGATGCCAGCATCAGCTCGGTGGTCTTCATCGGCGCGGCCGTTCTCTTCTTTCTAAGCTGGGAAGCCCGCATCAAACGCAGACGCGCCCTGGACGCGATTCACGAGCTTCGGGCGCTCGCCCACATCATCGATATGCACCAGTTGACCAAGGACCCGGAGGCCTATTTCGGCCACGGGCGAAACATCAGCGGGCGCGCCAAACGCGAGATGACGCCCTTCGAGTTGAATCGTTACCTGGACTATTGCAGCGACGGCCTGGCCATGATCAGCAAGATCGCCGCCCTCTATGTCCAGAGTTTCCAGGACCCAATCGTGCTCGATGCGGTGGATGACGTGGAAGACCTCACAGCCGGCTTTTCGCGCAAGATTTGGCAGAAGATCACCATCTTGGACAACCTGAGCCGCTCCCTCCGCCAGAGCGAGCCGACCGAGGCCGTCAAGAGCCTGGAGACAGTGCGGCGCGAGTTGCGGGAGGAAGGACGAGAAGGCCCGACGGGCGAAGAACGAACCGTGAAATGAAGGCGGGATTTCACCTTCTGGCTTGCGCCGGGACGGCTAACGCGCTTTTCTATCAACCGTTCAGGATCAACTTATGAAACAGCTCAATGTCGGACTCATCGGCTGCGGCTTCATGGGCCGCACTCACTCGAACGCCTACCGCAGGGTCGGCAACTTCTTTGACCTGGAATATCAACCCGTCCTCAAGGCCGTGTGTGACATCGACGAGGCCCGCGGCAAAGCCTTCGCGGAGAAATGGGGCTACGAGTCCCACGAAACGGACTGGCGCAAGCTCATCGCGCGCAAGGACATTGACCTTGTGGACATCCCGGCCCCCAACAACCTGCACAAGGACATCGCCATCGCGGCGGCCAAGGCCGGAAAAATGATCCTGTGTGAAAAGCCCTTGGCGCGGAACGGGCCCGAGGCCCTCAAGATGGTCGAGGCGGTTGAAAAGGCGGGCGTGCCCAACCTGGTTTCCTTCAATTACCGCCGCATCCCCGCTGTCACGCTCGCCAAGCAGCTTATCGATGAGGGTCGCCTCGGCCGTGTTTTCCACTACCGCGCCAAGTTCCTCCAGGATTGGACGATGTCCAAAGACCTGCCCCAGGGCGGCCCGGCCCTCTGGCGCCTGGACGTCAAAGTCGCCGGCAGCGGCGTCACCGGCGACCTTCTGGCCCATTGCATCGACACCGCCGTCTGGCTCAACGGCAGCATAGGGACGGTCAACGCGATGACCGAAACGTTCATCAAAGAGCGCAAGCACAACCTCACAGGCAAGGTCGAGAAAGTGGGCATCGATGACGCCTGCGCCTTTCTGGCCAGGTTCCAGAACGGCTCACTGGCCACTTTTGAGTCCACCCGCTACGCCCGCGGCCACAAAGCGTTCTATACGTTCGAGATCAACGGCGAGCACGCGTCCATTCGCTGGGACCTCAGCGACCTGCACCGCCTCCAATACTTCGAGCACCGGGACGAAGGCCGCGTCCGCGGCTGGCGCAGTATCAATGTCAGCGACGGCGACCATCCCTACATGGGCCATTGGTGGGTGCCCGGCCTGCAAATCGGCTATGAGCACAGCTTTGTCCACCAAGTCGCCGATTTCCTGGACGGCCTCGCCAAAGGCAAGCCCGCCCATCCTACCTTCCGCGACGGCCTCGAAACTCAATACGTCTGCGACGCCGTCCTTAAGTCCGCCAGGACTGGCCGCTGGGAAAAGGTCAAAGATGCCAAGCGCGTCTGACCCGGGTTCGAGCGCTCCGTCCTGGTAGCGATCTACTTCTTTGCCGCGCCGCCGGCGAGTGAGACTTCGCCGGCGCGGCCCGGTTCAGACAAGCTCCTGGTTACGGCTTTGCGGAGAGGTCGCGTATTTTGATATTACGGAACGAGACTTCCCCGGTGTGGTCCTGGAGAAGGATGTGCCCTTTAATGCGGGTGCCAAACCCGGCCACGTTCTTGAACTTGCTTTGGGCGACGCCGGCTTTGACCGCCTCGCTCCCCAGTTCGTATTCCAGGACTTTCGTCCCGTTGAGCCAGTGTTCGACGTGGTTGCCCTGGACAAGGATGCGTGAAAGGTTGATTTCCCCGGCCGGTCTGAGGGGCAACGCAACCATCGGCTTGAGCACGTCATAGAACGAGGCGGTGACGTGCTTGCCGTCGCCCCGGCGGGCGTCGGGTTCGAGAGCGTCATCGAGCATCTGGTACTCGTGGCCGATGGCCGAAGGACGCGTCTCGATAATGAAGTATTTCACCCCGCTGTTCCCGGCCTGGCCTATCTTCCATTCCCACGAGAGGTCGAACTCCTCGAACTCAGCCTCGGAGATGATGTCCCCGCCTCCTTTGCCTAGACAGTGCAGCCAGCCGTCCTCGACGGCCCAGCCCTTGGCCGGAAATGTCTGCTTTTTGAAGCTGCGCCAGCCGCCTGTGGTTTGGCCGTCAAAGAGGAGTCTCCAGCCGGCGCCCTTTTCTTCGGACGAAAGCTGATTTGCCCCCGCTCCCCAAACCACGCACGCGCTGGCCAGAAGCAATGCAAAGGCGCCGCACCACGCCGACAAAGAAAGTGTTTTCATTTCCCCATTTCAAACGGGGCTACGGCTGGTTGGCAATCAAATAATGCGCGGAGATCGCTCCGCCGTCTAATCCTGGGCAATGAGGCCGACCTGGAGGGCGAAGCGCACCAGGCCGGGAATGTCGAAGATGCCGAGACGTTCCATCAACTTGGCGCGATGGTATTCGACGGTCTTGGGGCTGACCTTGAGGATCAGGGCGATGGCCTTGGTGGTTTGGCCTTCGGCAATGAGCTGCAGAATCTCGCGCTGCCGGGGCGTCAGGCGCTCGAGGGGGCTCTGGGCCATGACAAGCTGCTGTAACGGCAGCTTCTTGACCAGGCGGTTGGAGATCTCGCGGCTCAAATAGATCTCCCCCCCAACTACGCGATGAAGAGCCACCAGCAACTCGGCCGTCGCTGATTTCTTGAGGAGGTAGCCGGCGGCGCCCGACTTGAGGGCCTGCCAGAAGTACTCCTCGTTTTGGTGCATCGACAGGATAATGATTCGAACCTTGGGGTGGTCCTTGACGATGCGCGCGGTGGCCTCCAGGCCGTTGAGGCCGGGCATGGCGATGTCCATCAAAATCACGTGAGGTTCCTGCTTCTCAACCAATTCCACAATCTCCCGGCCATCATTGGCCTCGCCACAAACCTGCACATCGGGCGCTTTCTCCAGCAAGGCGCGAATGCCCGCCCGAACGAGGATGTGGTCGTCAGCCAGAAGCACACGAATGGGTTTCGTGGAATCGTTCATGTCACCAAGCCAAAAGGGTTTTTCGCATCCATACCCAACCTATCACAATCGGAACCGGAAGAAAGTGGAATGTGCGGGTTGTCTCAGGTTGCTCTGAACCGTCCCCGGCCTCGCTCCGCATGAGCAGTATTGACATTGCCCCATTTCCTCCGAATTTTGGATTCATGTCGGATTTGCTTTGGTATGTGGCGCACGTGCGGCCGCGCCGCGAAAAAAAATTGGTCGAGTATTGCGAGCGCCAGGGCTTGGCCGCAACCCTGCCCTGCTTTGAATCGCCTCATAAGTACCGCGGAAAAACAGTCGTATTCCGCAAACCGCTCTTTCCGGGCTATGTCTTTCTCAACATGGAACCCAGCCGGAAAGAGGCCCTCCGCCAAAACGATCACGTGGCCAATCTGCTGGACGTGTTCGATCAAGAGACCTTTCGCCGGCAGTTGTCCGACATCCTGTTGGCTTTGGAAGCCAACCTGGGCGTGCGCCTGGCGCCTTCAATCGGGGAAGGCATGCGCGTGCGCATCAAGGCCGGTCCCTTGCAGGGCATCGAGGGCTGGGTCGAACAGCGATACGGCATGACTACCGTCCTGCTGCGCCTGGATTTCATCAGCCAGGCGGCCGCCGTCAAAATGGACGCGGACCTCCTCGAACTGGCATAGACCTTGACATGACCACTTGACGTTCGCGCCGATTGTAGTATGAATTTCTATGCAAACAATGGACACTGACATCACATCGACTCGAACCGCGATCATTGGACTGGGGTACGTTGGCCTTCCTTTGTCGATTCAATTCGCCCGATGCGGCGTTCCGGTGCTGGGACTGGACATCGACGGCGCCAAAGTCGAGGCGCTCAACCAGGGCAGGAGCTACATCAAGCACATTGCCTCCGAGGCGGTGGCTGAAGCCATCGGTTCGGGAAACTTCTCCGCTTCCAATGACCTCAGCCGCGTCAGGGAAGCGCGCTCCGTGATTATCTGCGTCCCGACTCCGCTCAACAAAAACCGCGAGCCGGACATCTCCTACATCCTGGACACCGGCAAGAGCATTGCCCCGCATCTTGCGAAAGACACTCTCGTCGTGCTGGAATCCACGACCTACCCCGGCACGACCGATGAAGACCTTCGCCTCGTGCTCGAAAGCGGCTCCGGCCTCAAAGCGGGCCGCGACTTTCATCTGGCATTTTCCCCCGAACGTGAAGACCCGGGCAACCCCGACAGCCGCGTGGCCCTCATTCCGAAGGTGGTTGGAGGCTACACACCCGCCTGCCTCCAACGCGCCGTAGCACTCTATTCCAGGGCGGTCAAGACGGTGGTGCCTGTGTCTTCTTGCCGGGCGGCCGAAGCCACGAAATTGCTCGAGAATACCTTCCGCAGTGTGAACATCGCCCTCGTCAACGAACTTAAGGTGGTTTATAGCGCCATGGGCATCGATGTTTGGGAGGTGATCAACGCTGCCAGGACCAAGCCCTTTGGGTTCATGCCATTCTATCCGGGGCCGGGCTTGGGCGGCCACTGCATCCCGATCGATCCTTTTTACCTCACATGGAAGGCGCGCGAGTACGGCCAGCATACTCGCTTCATCGAATTGGCCGGCGAAGTCAACACCGGCATGCCTGAATACGTCGTCCATCGCGTTGCCGATGCCCTCAACGACCGGCGCAAAGCGGTTAAAGGCAGTTCCATCCTCCTTCTGGGCCTTGCCTACAAGCCCAACGTCGATGACGACCGTGAATCCCCCAGCTACGTGCTGCTGGATATGCTCCGAGCCCGAGGCGCCACGGTGGCTTACTACGACCCCTATGTCCCGGTCATCAGGCCCACCCGCGAACACCCTCACTGGGCCGGCACGAAATCGGTCGCCTGGGATGCCAAAACGGTCGGCGGCTTCGACGCGGTCCTCATCGCGACCCACCATGCCTGTGTCAATTACACCCAATTGGCCAACTGGGCCGATTGCATCGTGGATACCCGCAACGTCATGAGCGGCATTCCCACCCGCCCCGGCCAGGTCTGGAAGGCTTGACCGCTTTCAGATGCCCAGGTTCGCCAACGTGTTGCTGATCGCGTTGACGATATGGACCAACCGGGGATGCGTGCGCTCGAAACCGGCGACCGAGGAGCCCAGCCCTTTGAGGGAGAGCGCGAGCAGTTGCGGGTTTCGCTTCGAGCGTGTGGCCTCGTGGGCGGAGACTGCCGTGAAACCCGCGATGCTTTGGGCCTCGTCGCTATGGGTCTTGGACAATTCGGACACCTCTGACTTGAGCGTGCCCAGCAGTTCCAACAATTCCTTTCGACGCTCCTCTTTGACGCTCTCGGCGTTCTGAATCCTGGCCTCGATCTTCCCAATGGTATCCTCAATCATGGCAAATTCCGGTTCTTCCTCCAAGATACGGGCCGCGAGGTCTTCGGCAAGGAAAAGAACATGAGCGAAAACTGAAACCCGAAGACTGCGGCTCACTCGCCCTTGCCCCTGAGCATCGGCTCGACGGCCCGCCAAACAGCTTCCTGGACCTCCTCCAGCCGCCCCGCGGCATCGATCAACTTCACCCGCTGCGGCTCGGCGGCGGCCATGACCCGGTAGCCCCGGGCTACGCGCTCGAAGAAACTCGCATCGGCCTCCTCCAGCCGGTCCCGCACAAAGGGCATCGTGGACTGGCGGGCCAGCAACCGCGCCGCGCTGACGTCGGGCGGCACAAGCATCAGCAGCGTCAAATCCGGCCGCGTTTCTCCAACCGCGAACTCAATGACCCTGTCGATGACCTTCAAATCCAGCCCTCGCCCGTACCCCTGGTAAGCCGTGGTCGAATCGTAGAAACGGTCGCACAACACCATTTGCCCCTTGGCCAATGCGGGGCGGATCACCTCCCGGACGAGTTGGGCGCGGCTGGCATTCATCAGCAACAACTCGGCCTCGGCGGTCATCGCCGCGTTGGCGGCGCTGTGTTTGAGCGTATGGCGGATTTCCTCCCCTATCGGCGTGCCGCCCGGTTCCCGCACCGCGCGCACACTCCACCCCTGGCCGAGCAACCGCTCCTCCAGCAGCGATAGCTGCGTCGATTTGCCGCTCCCCTCCGTGCCCTCGAACGTGATCAGCGAACCCTTCATTTCCGGCTCCTCACAGCTTTTTCAGCCTGGCCCCCTTCGGGGTATCCTCGATGATCCATCCCTTGGCCTTCAATTCCTGGCGGAAAGCATCGGCGCGCTTGAAATCCTTCGCCTTCCTGGCAGCCTGCCGCGCGTCTAGCAGGGCCGCGATTTCGGCGGGGGCTTCGACTTCCCCAGGCGCGCCCACCCCAAGAATCGTGTCCAGTGTCTCCCACGCGGCCAAGGCGGCGCCCGCCTCCGCAGCCTCCAGCGTGTTCTCATCGAGCCGGCGGTTGGTCTGGCGGACCCAGTCGAATACCGCGCCCCACCCCCCTGAGACGTTCAAGTCATCGTCCAGCGCCGCGGCGAACTGGCTCACCAGGCCCGGAGCGGCGGGCGCCTTCAAATTGCCGGCGACTTCCCGCAGTTTGGTCAGGCATTGGTCCAGGCGCAGCAAGGCGGCGCGGGCGCCTTGCAGGTTCTCCAGCGTGAAATTGAACGTCTCGCGATAGTGCGCCCCCAACAGCAGAAAGCGGATTTCGCGGCCGGTGAAACCCTTGGCCAGGAGGTCGCGCAGCGTGAAAAAATTGCCAAGGGATTTGCTCATCTTCTTCCCTTCGACCAGCAGGTGGGCGGCGTGGAGCCAGTACCTCACAAAGGGCTGCCCCGGAGGTTGGACACCGGCACCCTCGCTCTGGGCGATTTCGTCTTCGTGATGGGGGAACATGAGATCCTCGCCCCCGATGTGCATATCGAAGCTGGGTCCGAGCAACTCCATGCTCATCGCGCTGCATTCGATGTGCCAGCCGGGCCGGCCCTCTCCCCATGGACTCGGCCAGAACACCTCCCCATCCTCCGCCACCCGCGCCTTCCAGAGAGCGAAATCCCCGACCGCTTCCTTGGCGTATTCATCGCTCCGCACCCGCTCGCCCACGCGCAACTCGTCGAAATTCAGCTTCACCAACTGCCCGTAGCGGCGCCCGCCACCCCGGTACTTTTCGATGCTGAAATAAACCGAGCCGTCCGGCGCGCGGTAGGCCAGGCCGTGAGCCGTCAACTTCTCGATCAACGCGATGATCTGCGGGATGTGCTCCGTCGCCCGGGGCGTCTGGCCGGGCATGCGGCAGTTGAGGGTCTTGAGGTCCTCGAAAAACGCCCCCTCGAACCGGGCCGTGAACTCCCTCAGCGGCAGACCGGTCTCGCGCACCCGCCGGATGATCTTGTCGTCCACATCCGTGATGTTCATCACGTGCCGGACGGCATAGCCCTTAAACTCCAGATACCGCCTCACCAGGTCCCCAAAGATGAACGTGCGCCAATTCCCAATGTGCGCGTAGTCATACACCGTCGGCCCGCAGCAATATAGACAGGCTTCCCGCCTGCCCGGATCGCGCGCGACGAATTCCTGCACGGAGTGCGACAGTGTGTTGAACAACTTCAATCCCATATCCGAGTCGCAAAAGATGGAACACGGCGCAGGGAAAAGAAAGGCCAAAGTCTCGGCGCCGCAGCGCCAGCCTCACTTCGCCGAGCTCAGGACGAACGTGTACGCGTTAGGATTGTGGGTCTGGTCACACCCCGTTTGACCGCGCAGGAATGCGCCGATATGCACCACCTGGGCGGCGAAACCGCAGCCTGCAAACACCTCTTTCATCCGCTCCATGCTCAGAAGGTTCCAATAATACTCCCGCACGGGCCGAAACCTGTGGGCGGGGATTTCGTCCATGTTGAAAAAGCCCACGCACAGGCCCTGGCGCGTGACGCGGCAGATTTCCCTCGCGGCAGCCTCGATGCCGGCAGGAGAGAGATGCTCGAAGAGGTCGTGAACGAAGCAAGTGTCGAAGCTCTTGTCAGGCGCGGCGATTTCAAACACGTTCCCAGGCTCGAAGCAAACGCCGGGAAAGAGGGCGCGGGCATTCTGGATGTTCGTGCGGCACAGGTCGAACCCATGATAGTCAACGAGCCGCGCAATCCCAAAGGCCTCGATGAACCGGTAGTCGTTGGCCGAGCCGCAAGCCGGTTCCAGGACGGTCAAGGGCCGGTTCACGGCAGGGCGCTCGGCGGCGAGGACTGCGCCCCAGAGTTCGCGGAACGTGTCCAGAGACGATTGGCAAGGTCTTGCCTGGCCGTCCTGGAATTGAGCGCCCAAGAGGAAGGTCTCGATGTAGTTCGGAATGGCCGGCCCGGAGGACGCCCTCGCCAGCAGGGCGAACGTCCGGATGAGGAACCGCGGTATCTCGATGCCCTCGGCGTTGTCTCCCCCCTTTCTGAGGGCATGTAGGACTTGGCCCATTTCATCGCCATCGCCCGCCCGCCCGGCAAATTTGACAAGCCAGTTCATTGCCGAGGCGAAGCGGTATTCTTCTTCCATCAGCGGCCGGCAGCGTTCCAGCCCCAAGGCGCGCAGCAGAAAATGGCGCGTGAGAATGCTCTGCAGGTTGATGCGCGGGTCCTCGACGCCGGTCACGAGATAGTCGCGCAACAAGACCGCGTCATGGCGCTCCCATGACTTGGCCAGCTTCTCAGATTCTTGTTCGAGGAATGGCTTCATTCAGGGGAGAGCTCAGATTAAGAGCAGGATTGGCGGCGGCGACATAAACAACTGCAAATCACCCGTTCCCTCGACGCTCGACGCTTCTCTTCACGCCGCCGGTTTCAAGTCCAGCCAGAAGCGGCTTCCCTTTCCCAGCTCGGATTCCACACCCACCCTGCCCTCCATGCGCTCGGCCACCTTCTTAACCAGGGCCAGCCCCACACCGGTGCCTTCGAACCCTCTGGTGGCGCGCTGGAACATCTGGAACAGCTTGCCCTGGGCGGGCTTGGGGATGCCGATCCCGTTGTCCTCGAACCACAGACGCACAAAGCCCTCCCGATGTTGGGCATACACTCGCACAACCGGCAGTTTGCCGGCATCCACGAACTTCACCGCGTTGCCCAGGAGGTTGGAGAAACACTGTGTCAGCCCGGCCTCGTTGCCCAACACCTTCGGGATGCCGTCCTCGATCCGGATCTGCGCCTTGGGCGGCTGCAAGGCGGGATAAGAGAGGATGATTCCATGGATCAATGCGGCGGCATTCACCGGCACCAGCTTGAACTCCTGCCTGCCCGCCTTGCTGTACTGCAACGTGTCCGTAATAAGCCGGTCCATTCTGGCGGCCGAAAGCCTGATGAGCCGCAGGTACTCCTTGCCCTTGGCGTCCAGGAGTCCACCGCTCAACTCCTCAAGAAACCCGGCAAACCCCTGCAAGGCGCGCAACGGCGCCCTCATGTCGTGGGTGATCGTGTAAGAGAAATGCTCCAGCTCGCTCATTGCGTCCTGGAGTTTGGCCGTACGCTCCGTGACCAACCGCTCCAGCTCCGCCTGAAATGCCTTCTGCGCCGTGATGTCCCGCAGCACCATCACCGCCTCGACTCCTGCCGGCAGAGGTCCCGCGGCGGGGTTGACGGTCACGCGATACCAGCGGTCCCGGAGAAGCACCTCCCCGGTCTGCTGCTGGCCGGCCTCGCGCGAATGGGCCAGGAGTTCCTCGACCACACCCATCAGCGGCTGGAGAATCCCGTCCGGGCCCGAGGCGCCTGCGATGCCAGTCATGGCGCGGTTCTGTTGGATGAGCCTCGCATCGCCGCCGAGCAGCCCCACCCCGTCGCTCATAATGTCGAAGGTGGCCTGCCACTGCCGGGCCGCCTCGCCCGCCGCCTTTGCCTGCGCGACCTCGAAATCCCTCTGCTGCAACTGCTCGTGAGCTCGGCGCGTCTCCTCCTCGAATTCCCGGCGGCGGAGCTGGGCGCGGAGCCGGACCCGGAGCACGGGAAAATCGCTGGTCTTGGGAACGTAGTCGTCGGCGCCGGCGTTGAAACTCTCGAGGATGGCCTCGCTTTCCCCCAAGCCGGTCAGCATGACCACCGGGATCGAGCGCCAGGCGGGCGAGGCCTTGATGCGCCGGCACACCTCGTCTCCGGACATTTCCGGCATCATCAGATCGAGCAGAATGCAGTCCACCGCGCGGCCCTGGAGCAGCGCCAGCGCCTCGGAGCCCGAACTGGCCGTCACCACGTTGTAGTTGTCCTCCCGCAATTCCTCGGCCACCGTATGAAGGTAAGTCGGGCTGTCATCGACAGCCAGAATGGTCGCCTCGGTCTGGCGAGCCTCGCTGCCGCCGCCGCGCTCTGCCAACTGCCTGGCCCGGACGACCACCTGCTCCCGGTCATAGGGCTTGCCCGCATACTCATTGGCCCGAACGCCCAATTCTCCGAGCTGCCCCGCAACCTCCGCTTCGGGTGATAGGAGAATGACCGGGATGCCGGCCGTTGCGCGGTTCGCTCTGATCTCGCTGAGCAAGTCCAAGCCGCTCGCGTCCGGAAGCAGCACGTCGAGAATGATGCAATCGAACTGTCCCCCCCTCAACGCATCGCGTGCCGCGGACGCTGACGAACACGTCACCGTCGCCCAACTTGCGGCCCTGAAGGCCTCGTCCAGGTCCATTCGGACCGTGAGACTATCATCGATGATTAAAGCGTTTCTCATCAGCGGCAAAACGGCTCGCCAAAACCGAATCACGCCCGGCCGGAAGCCCGATGCTGCGGCCCGGTTTCAGCGGCCGCGGTGCCGTTGGTTCAAGCCGAGTCCCCTTCATGAACTCAACCAATGAAACATGAGGCAAGGACCCCGATGCTGCAAGCAGACATTTCATCCGGATCGGCCGCGTTCTCGATGACCCTGCATCGTCCGGCGGAAGAAAGAAGTTCACATCGAGGCCGCGGGGCGGTATGCTGACCCTCATCATCGACTCGCAGCGGCCTCTTTAAACCACGCCCACCGGAAGGAACGCGCAAAACGCCCGCGGCGCGGGTGGGTGCCCTGGGCAAATCAGGGGCCGGTCGGCGGCGTGGCCAATTGCTGGAGGGCGGGGGCAATCTCGTGCAGACCGAGGACCTGGTGAACGGCCTTGAGCCGGACGGCTTCTCCGGGCATCCCGAAAACGACGCAGCTCTCCTGGTTCTGCGCGAGAGTCATTCCGCCGGCCCGCTTGATCGCGAGCATGCCTTCGGCCCCGTCCCGCCCCATGCCCGTCAGCAGGCACGCAATCACCGAGCCGCCCATCTCAGCCGCCAGCGACTCGAAGAGCACGTCCACCGAAGGGCGGCAGAAGTTCCGTTCCGGGCCGGCGGTGGTCTGGAGGCGGTTGTTGCGCAAGACCAGGTGACTGTCCGGCGGGGCCACCAGCACGCCCGGCGTCCCAACCCGGGGCATGGGTTGGCCGTGCGCGGCGTTGCGGACGCGGAGCGGCGAAACCGTGTCCAGCCAGTCCGGCAGCGCGAACTCGAAGGCCGAGCCGACGTGAATGACCAGCAGGATCGGCAGCGGAAATGACGAGGGCAAACCCTTGAGGATGAGAGCGACCGCCCCGGGACCTCCGGTCGAGGCGCCAACGGCGACACAGCGGAAAGGCGTGTCGGACGTTCGAGACAGCCCCGCTCCCAGCGCCTGCCCGCGCAGTTGCCGTCCTGCCAGGGCGGCTCGAGGATGGGTGATGACCTTGATGCGGGCCACCCTCTTGATCGCCTGCCGATACGCCTGCTCCCATTGGCCTTGGGCCTGAGAGGGGACGGGCTTATCCAGCACGTCCACCGCCCCGGCGCTCAGGGCGTCGTAGGTCTTGAAGGCTTGCCCCCGGTTTATCGAGGCCGAGACGATGAGGATCGGCGTCGGGCAAAAGGCCATGATGCACTCCGTCGCCGCCAGCCCGCTCATGACCGGCAGCATCATATCCATCGAAACCGCGTCCGGCCGGAGTTCCTGGCATAGCTCGAACGCGCGTTTCCCATCCTCCGCCTCGCCAACAACCTGGATGTCCGAATCGCCCTCGAGGGCCCCGACCAAGTACTTCCGGATCGTCAGCGAATCTTCAACCACGAGAACGCGAATCCTGGGCATAAATCGAGTCGTCAGCCCGCGAGCCTGCGAACGGTCGCAAGCAGCAGTTGCTCGTCAAACTCACTCTTCACGATGTAAGCCCCGGCCCCAACCGCCGCGCCCGCGGCCCGATCCTCCGCGGAACTGCGCGAGGTAACGATGATCGAGGGAATCGACGCCAGTTCGGGCTGGGCGCGCGCAGCCTGGATGAACTGGTAGCCGTCCATGCCCGGCATCTCCAAGTCCACCAGAAACAGACCGTATCGGCCGTGGCGGGCCTTCTCCAGGGCCTCTTCGCCGGAGGAGGCCGTATCGACCTCGTAGCCGGCGGTTTCCAGGATGTCGCGTTCCAGCAGACGGGTCGTCAGGGAATCATCGATCACCAGCAAACGGGGGAGCTTCGCCGCCCCCGCTCGCGGCTCGGGGCCTGAGACCGAGCAGATGGCCTGAACCAGTCCTTCGGGGCTGAGCACCGGCTGCGGGCTGCCCTGGCTGTTGAAAAAGGCCCCGCTCACCGTCGGCATCGGACCCAGGGCGCGCGGAATCGCTCGAATCACGACGCGCTCCCGGCCCAGGATGCGCTCCACCCCCACGGCCGCCGCCCCGTCCCCGGACTCGAGAACGAGCACGGACATCCTCGATGCCTCTCGCCCCGGACCGCCCTTGAGGAACCGGCCCAGCGGCGCATAACGCACCGCGCGCCCCCGATAGGCAATGCTCCGGCCCTCCGGGGAATCGGCTATCTCCGCCGGCGTCAGCCGCACGGCAAGCTTGACGGCCCGCAACGGAATCGACGCCAGTGCCCCCCCGGCCTGCACATGCAATACCTCCTGCGACTCGACCATGACAGGCACCGACACCTGGATGCGGACGCCCTTTCCCGGCTCCGAATTGCCCGTGATCGAGCCGTTGAGCGCGGCGACCGCCTCCCGCGCCACCTCCAGCCCGACGCCTCGTCCGGAAAGCTGCGAGACGTTTCGCGTCGTGGTGATGCCGCCGCGCAGCAGCAGCGCCACTGCCGTTGCCGAGGTGAGTTGGGCGGCCTCCGCGGGGCTGACCAGGCCACGCTCGAGTATCACCTGCCGGACACGCTCCAAATCCACTCCCCGGCCGTCGTCCACGCAGGAAAACACGGCGCGGTCGCCGCGACGTTCCACTCGCACCTGCACCCGGCCCGCCTGCGGTTTCCCCGACAGCTCGCGTTCAGCGGGGGATTCCACGCCGTGAGCGACGGCATTTCGGACCAGGTGAATAAGGGCGTTGCGCAATAGCTGGAGCACGCGGGCATCCAGCCGCGTTTCGCCGCCCGAGGCCTCGAAGCTGACTCTTTTGCCGGCGGTCTCGGCGGCATCACGCGCCGTTCGTTCGAGCACGCTGAACAAAGAATTGGCTGCCACCAGCCGCATCGTCTCCGTCTGCTCGCAAAGGCTCTCGAGTTCGCGGCGCGAACGGCCCAGGACGGATGAAAAGGCCAGGTGGAGCTCCCGGAGGGCGCTCTGGAGGCGCTCAGCGGCGTCCGCTGAGTCCCATGCGGGCCTGCGGGCGCCGCCGGCTCGCCGGTCGGGCTGTCGAGAGCTGAGGTCCGCGGCCAGCCTCGCCGCCTCTTCCAGCTCGGGTGTCAGCCTGGATAACCCCGCCATTTGCAACCGCAACTCCGAGGCCGTCCGCAAGAGCCCGTCCATGTCCTTCATGTCGGTGCGAATGGTCTCGAACTGCTCGTCTCCGGGCTCCGCCGCATTGGCCCGGGAGGGCGGCTGAGATAGCGCGGTCGCGGCCGGCGGCCTCTGGGCCTGGGAAGGCTGTCCCAGAGCCGCCACTTCCAGAGAAATCGCGTCCACCCATCCCAACAGTTGGCCGATGACAGGCCCCGGCACCGCGCCCGGCCCTTCTCGATGCGCCGCCAGCACCTCCTCGATCGAGTGGCTCAATTCGGAAATCCTCACCTGCTTGACAACCCGGGCGGCGCCTTTGAGGGTGTGCGCGTAGCGAAGCAGCCGCGCAACCAGCCCCTTCTCGCCCTGCCCCTTCTCGATGTCCAGCACACCCCGCGTAAGTCCTTCCAGCAGGTCTCGAGCCTCGGTGCGGAAATACCTGTACGGGTCGCTGTTCATTTCATCCTTGCCCATGCGGTCGAATCAGCCGCCCCAGGTCCCGCGAAAGGGCGGTCAATTCCGCAACCGTCTGAAGGACCTGGTTGGAACCGGCCTCGGCCTCCCTCGAAGTCTGCGCGACATTCGCAATCGCCGCGTTGGTCTGTTCCACCGCCGAGCTCTGTTGCTTGGTGCTCAACTCGATCTCCTTGGCCGCCTCGGCCGTCGTGCCCAACAGCTCGGTTATGCGGCGGAAGACCGTTGCCACCTCCGCGAATTGCCTCGTGCCGGCGTCCACGGCTTTGGAGCCGCTTTCCGTCGCCATCACCGCCGCGTTCACAGCCGCTCGAATCTGATCGATCAGGCCCCTTATCTCCTTGGTCGAGCCTCCCACGCGATCCGCCAGCTTCCGAATTTCATCCGCCACTACGGCGAATCGCCTGCCCGCCTCGCCCGCCCCCGCCGCCTCGATCGTCGCGTTGATGGACAGGATATTCGTCTGCTCCGCCAATTCGTTGATGATCTCCAGAATGCCGCCGATTTGCTGCGACTTTTTGCCCAGGTCCAGCATGTGCTCCACCACTATGTCCACCTGTTTGCGAATGGCGGACACTTCCCCGTGGGCGCGGCTGACCGTTTCGTCCCCGTTCCGGGCCGCGGCCGAGGTGCTATCCGCTATCCGGGCCACGCCCTGCGCGCTCTCGGCTATCTGCCTCGCGGTGGCCATCAGCTCGTTGATCGTCGTCGAAATCTCGGTCATCGCCGCCACCTGCTCCTTGGCTCCGGCGGTCTGCTGGTTGGCGGCGGCCTGCAGCTCGCTAGATGAATTCTGAATGTGCTGCACGGCCGACCCAATCTGCCGGCTCAGCGTGCGCGTCAGAACGACCACCAGGACAACGGCCGAAAAGACCCCCGCGCAAGCGATGACCGTCAAAACGCCAATCGCTGTCCTGGCCGCCTCGCTCGCCTGGTTCTTCGCGGCATCCAGGTTCTTTTGCTCCAGGGCGACGAAGTCCGCCAGGTGCGCCCTGAGTATCTTGTTCAGCGGGATGACCCTCTCCTCGAACGCCTTCCCCACCTCCGGCAGTTTCTCCGCCGATTGCCGCATGTCCGCAACACTATCCCCGGCATCGAATTGTGTCGTTGTGTCGCGACTGATCTGGTCCAGCGCCGCCCGCTCCTCGGGACTCACAGCCAACTGGCTCACCTGCTCTAACCGATCAAAAAACGTGCGCCGCAGTCCTCGGATCACCTCCCGGTCCGCCTGGTCTCCCGTCAGCAGGTAGGCCCGAACCGTGCCCATCCGCTCCGAGGCCGTCCCTTCGAGCCGGTAAGCCTCCGCCAGAAGCCTCGCGTTATTCGTGATCACCCGGTCTTTGACGGCCGTGACCGAGTGCAGCGCATATACAGCCGCCGCGGCCAGCACCACGGTAATCACCGCCTTGGCCGTCAGCCCGAGCGCGAGTTTCTGTCCAAATGTCCATCTCGTTTGCATGTCAATGTCCTTTCTCCTGTCCTGATGGCTGTCTTCCTCCGCGCGCCACCCCCGCCACCACCAGCCCGAGATCCAGCACGTGGACCAGCCCCGAATCCACCTGGATGGCCTGGTGGCTCAGGAGCGTCCGCTCCGTGGTCGGCTCCAGTTCATGCACGGCCTCGGACGCCACGCGGCGCGACCCTTGGAACTCGTCAAAGGCCAACCCCACCAGTTCCTGGCCGCGATGCAGCGCTATCCACCGGGGCGCGCCCCCTCTCTCGCCCCCGCCCAGCAGCGCCCCAAGCTCGAACACCGGAATTAGTTGCCCCTCCACCGCGCTCAGCCCCAGCAACCCATGCGGCCCCTCCGGCATCGGCACTATCTTGCGATCGACCTCCAGCCCCGCCATCTCGCTCATCCGAATCGCATACCGCCCCGCCCCGGCCACGACCAGGGCGAACTCAGTCTGGGCTTGGACCGGCGGGGGGGGCGGCAGCGCAAACGCCTCGTCGAAAGCCGCGCGGAGCTCCGCCAGACGCCGCTCGGGGCCGTTGCCAACGGCATCGCTCGGTTCGCCTCCATTCGCCTCCATTGCCGGCTCTCTTCTTTTTTCAGATAGCCCGTTCTTCGACAGGTTCATAGGCCGCCTCCACACCGCTCCAACTGCGCATGGCAGAACCGGGTCAACGCTTCGCGGCTGAAGCCCCCTCCGAAGAGCAGGATGCGTGAGGCGTCCTCCCGCGCCAGCAGCACCAATGCCCGGCCCAACTCCCGGCGCGCCGTTGCCAGGTCCCCCGACCCCTTGGCCAGCAATCCCAGGTGCAGGTGCGGCATCGCAAAGGCCTCGTCCAGGTAAATCGACGCCAGGTCATGTTCGGTCGCCGCCGAAGGGTCCCCGCGCTTTTCCTGGCAGATGGCCATCAGGTAATGACCCCCGGGTCTAAGATCGTCACTGGCCAGCAGCCGTGCGCAGACCTCCTCCGCCCTGCGCAGTTCCCCCCGGTTCGTCAGCAGGACCGCCTGGACCATCAAAGCATCCGGATCGGCCGCCGCCTGCCCCGGAAGCGCATCCATCGCGCGCAACGCGTCCTCGAACCGCTCCTCTCGCAGCAATTCGAGGACGCCGGCCAACTCTCGCCCGGCGGGCAACACCGCCGGCATCGGTTGCTCCCGCTCCAGGCTCTTGCCCCCGCCCTTCTCCGGCGGCCTGGGACGCGATTGCTCCGCCAATGCCGCAACCCGGTGTCTCGACGCCTCGATGGCGGATGCCCAGCCGGGCTGCCCACCCACCTGGGCCTCCGGCGAGCTGGCGCTGGACGGAACCTCGCCTTCGGCCGACAGCGGCCAGGCCGATGCGGACACTCGACCCGGCGCCGAGGCCGGAGTCTCCCGGCGCTGGTAGTAGAACGCCCCGTGCGTGTGCCGCAGGTGAAACTCCTGGCTGATGCCCCGCAGGGTCTCCGATGGCCCGAGGAACAGGAATCCCCCGGGCGCCAGCGAAAGAGCAAGCCGGCTGGCCAACGTCCGAACCGCCATCGGCGAAAAGTAAATCATCACGTTGCGGCAGAAGATAATGTCGAAGAAACCGGGCCGCCAGAACTGGGCCCCCTCGCCGGCCAAGTTGCCTTCCTCGAAGGTCACTGCCGACTTCAATCTCTCATTAAGCGCATACTCGCTGCCCTCCCGGCGAAAGCAGAGACGGCGTTCAGCCTCGCCAACCGCTCGCAACGACCAGTCGCTGTAGCGGCCCCGCCGCGCTTTTTCCACCAAATCCCGGTTGAGGTCAACCCCTTGAATGCGCACGTCCCAATTCTCGATGCCGGAAACCTTCAGAATGACCGCAGCCAACGAATAGGCCTCTTCACCCGAGGCGCACCCGGCCGAGAGCACGCTCAACTGCCGTCTGGTTTTCCGGGCCTCCATGCGCGCGGGCAACGCCGCCCCCGCCAGGGCCTGAAACTGCTCCGGATGACGGAAGAAATAGGTCTCCGGCACCGTGAGAGCGCGGGCAAGCTCGCTCAACTCCCCTTGCGCGAAAGCAGGCCCCGCGAACCGCCCGACGTACGCCGCCACTGTCTTGCAGCCCGCCAGTTCGAGACGCCTGCGCAAGACCTCGACGATGTGAGGGGCGCTGTGCTGATCGACGCAGAAGCCCAGCCGCGAAAGCACTTTTGCGGCGAACAGCTCGATGTCTGCGTTTCCAATGCCGCTCATCCCGCCTCCATTGGCCCCAGCGAGCGCCAAATCTCCTCCGGCAGGACGCGCGCCGTCTCGAGCACGAGCAGCAGTTCCTTGTCCAAGGCGCCCACGGTCCCGACAATATCCGCCTGCGTCTTGCATAACAGCGGGGGCACGCCGGCCAGGGTCTCGGGTGAGACCGTGGCAATCCCCGCAACCCCTTCCACCGCCAGCGCCGCCTTCCGGCTTCCCAAACGAACGACCACAAACCGGGCCGCTCTCCCTGCCGCGGCCTCCATGAGTAACGCCAGGTCCACCACCGGCAACGGTTCCCCGCGAATCACCGAAACCCCGCTGACAAATCGCGGAGTGTTGGGCAAAGGCCGCACCGGCAATGGACGCATCGTCTCGACCACCTGTGACAGTGGCAACGCGCACCGCAGCGCGCCCAGCCTGACGATCAAGAAGCGGCCGGTGTTCACCTGCGCTGAACTGCGAACAGCCCCTTGGCCCCATCGCGTCGAAGGTCTGTGAGAGTCGCGTTCACCATCCAAAAGTGCCTATAATTCACCCATAACGCAATTCTTTTTGTCCTGCCCCAGGCCGTCTTGGGCAGGGCGGTGGACAAAGTGGTATTCTGGAGTACGCCGGCAGAGAAAAGCGTCCCGACGAGTCAGGATCTCGGCCGCGCGGGACCTTCCGACTGACTCTGTCACCGGCCCTGCCATCTTGGGCGCGCGTCTCCGGTTTTTCCACGAGGGGCCTGCGACTCCCATGAATAAATGTGTAGCTCTTTGGCGGACACCGCACTAAGCTTGTGATAGTTCTGTTAATGACCATTTCGTCATGAGCCGGTTCGTGAATCTGGAGCTTGACGGCGAGGCGGAGGGCCAGGGCCAGCCATCCAAGCCGCTGGTCAAGGATGAGGCCTACTATTGTGGCGAAGCCCGCACCGCTCTGGAGAACGGCGAGTTCGAGCCGGCCCTGCGCCTTTTCTCAAAAATCCTCGAATTCAATCCCCGCAACACCGCGGCCTGGGCCGGCCAGGTCCGGATGCTTACGGAATTAGGGGAGTACCGCGAGGCGCTGCTCTGGGCCGACAAAGCGCTCGAGCGTTTCCCTCACGAACCGGAGTTGCTCGCCGCCAAGGCCGTGGCCCTCGGCCGAAGCGGCGACCTGCAAGGCGCCCTGGCCTTTTCGGACGCCGCGATCGAAGAACGAGGGGATACCCCTTACGTCTGGCTGGCTCGCGGGGACGTGTTGCTGGCGCGAAAGGAGCCGCGCGCCGATGGCTGCATCGAGCGGGCCCTGATGCTGGCGCCACGGGACTGGTTCGTCGCGTGGTTGGCCGGCCGAATTCGCTTTTTCCACGGGCAGTTTGCCTTGGCCCTCAAGCTGATGCAGCAGGCCGTGGACTGGAACGCCGGCCATTTCCTCCTCTGGCTGGAGTTGGGCCGCTGCCAGCAGGCCCTGGGCCTGGCCGGCCCCGCTCGCAACTCGCTGACCCAGGCGCGGCAGCTTAACCCGCAATGCCAGCAGGCCGGCCTGGCCCTGGTCGACCTCTCCAACTCCGGCATCGGACCTCGAATCCGCGGCTGGTGGCGCCGCCTCTTCCCGTCATGAGCTCCGACAACCTCAACCGCCTCCTGGCCGCCGCCACCGACTTCGACGCCTCCGACCTCCACCTCGTCGCCGGCATCCCCCCAGCCTTCCGCGTCAACGGCGAGATCATCATCGCCGACGAGGACGCCTTGACCGAACAGGAGGTTGCCAGCATGGCCGACTGCCTTCTCAACGAGCAGCAAAAACGCAAGTTCGACCAGGAATGGGAGCTCTGCATCTCCTTGCAGCACCGCGCTGCGGGACGCGTGCGGGCCACCTTCTACCGCCGCAACGGCCATCCGGAAATGAGCTTCCGCTTTTGCGGCGACCGCATCGCATCCAGGCGCGAACTGGGACTGCCCGAGAAAATCGACGACCTGGCCCGCCGGCCCAACGGCCTGGTGCTCGTGACCGGTCCCACCGGGGCGGGCAAGACCACCACCCTCAACTACCTGGTGGACCTCATCAACACCGAGCGCCGCTGCAAGATCGTCACCATCGAGGACCCCATCGAGTTCGTCCACGAGAATAAACGCGCCATCGTCGTCCAGCAGGAGGTGCTCACCGACGTCCGGTCCTTCAACCGGGCGCTCATCCATGTCCTGCGCCAGGACCCGGACGTCATCGTGGTCGGGGAGATTCGCGATTTCGAGGCCATCTCGACCGCCCTCACGGCGGCCGAAACCGGCCACCTCGTTCTCGCCACCATGCACTCCCCCAGCGTCTCCCACGCCCTCGAACGCATCGTCGGCGTCTTCGAGGGCAGCGCCCAAAAACAGATCATCCTCCAACTGGCCAATGCCCTCCAGGGCATTATCGCCCAGGACTTGCTCCCCGCCGTCGACCGCACCCGGCGCGTCCTGGCCTACGAACTCATCGTCGCCAACGGCGCCGTCCGCAACCTCATCCGCGAGAATCAGGTCCACCAGTTGGAAAATACCATCCAGACCGGCCGCAAAGAGGGCATGGTCCTCATGGACAACTGCCTCTACGACCTTTATTGCCAGTGCCTCATCACCTATGACACCGCCCTGAGCCGCGCCCGGCACCCCGAGCAAATCACCCGTCAGAAAAGCTGATCCCTGAGATTTCGCGTGAGCCTCGCCTCTCGGTCCTGTCTATCCCCGTGGGACCACAACGAAGCATGAATCACATCGGCCCGATCATCCGCGGAATCCTGACGCTCCTCGTGTTCGGAACACTGGGGGGTTGGTTCATCTTCCGGACCGTCAAAAAGGCGGAGGACCCGGCCCTCATGATTGTGAAATGGGTCGTCACGGCCATAGTTATGGCGTTCCTTGTCGGTTTCGTGATGCCTATGGTCGCCAAAGGCGACGAAGCGTCGGCTTTTCTCGGGGTTCCATTAACCGCCGTCTGCGGCCTCGTCCTGGCCATCGCCTGGCGTCGGAATATTGCTTGTCTGGTCGCGGACCCCATCGCCTCCCTCTACGATGGAGGCAACGATGCCCCTGACCCGCATCCGTTTTATTCCGTCGCTCGAGCCCGGCAGAAACAAGGCCGCTACCCCGAAGCCGTCGCGGAAATCCGCAAACAGCTCGAGCGGTTCCCCACGGATGTCGAGGGACAATTCTTCCTGGCCGAAGTCCAGGCCGAAAACCTCAAAGACCTCGCCGCGGCCGAACTGACCATCCAGGGATTCTGCGATCAGCCCGGCCATGCCCCGCAGAATATAACCTTCGCCCTTTACTCGATGGCCGATTGGCATCTCAAGGTCGGCAAGGACCGGCAGGCAGCCCAACGGTGGCTCGAAAAGGTCATCGAAATGCTGCCTGACACCGAATTCGCGCTCGGAGCCGCCCAACGCGTGGCCCATCTGGGCTCGACCGAGATGCTGCTCTCCCCGTACGAACGGAAGAAATTCATCGTTCCCGAGGGCGTACACAACATGGGCCTCCTCAAGAAGCCGCCCCAGCCGCCACCCTTGGAGAAGGACCCCGAAGCGCTCGCGGCCGACTATGTCGCGCATCTGCAGGAGCATCCCCTGGACATGGAAGTGCGCGAGAAACTGGCCGTCATTTACGCCGAGCACTATAAGCGCCTCGATTTGGCCGCCGACGAACTCGAACAGATGCTCGCTCAGCCCAACCAACCCGCCCGCTTGCTCGTGCATTGGCTCAACCTCCTGGCCGACCTCCAAATCCGCGCCGGGGCCGACTATCCCACTGTCTGCCAAACCCTCCAACGCATCGTTGACCGCGACCCCAGCCTGGCTGCGGCCGAAATCGCTCGCAAGCGCCTGGCCCTCCTTAAACTCGAGATAAAGGCCAACGAGAACAAAGCGCCCGTCAAAATAGGCACCTACGAACAGAACATCGGCCTCAAAAAGGGGCCGCCGCCGGGCCTTTATGGACAAGAAGGCCGCCCCGGCTCACCGCCGCCGCCCTGAGGCCAGTTTTACCGCGATTTCCTTGTCAATCAGGTGTGCCAGCCCCAGGTTTGCGCCGCCCCCGTCCGTGCGCACCTGGACTGCTATCGAGCTAACCTGGGAGTCCACGGGGGCTATCCGCACCCGCACCGTGCATTCGTTGACACGCCCTTGCACCACCTTCGCCGTATTGGTGGCGCTGTAATTGATGCCCTCGTTCGTCAATACCCCGTCCGCCTTGATCACTTCCTTCGCCGCCGCAAAAATCACGTCCGGTGGCAGCCTATAGGCCGCCTCACACGTATCCCTGACAAACGGCACACCCGCGGTTTTTCCCCCCGTCACCGTCCCCACACAGCCCCCGGTGACCAGAAGCCCGCCAATCAAAGCCGCCATAAGCCTCGTTTTCATCATACACCATGCAACCACATTCCCTCCCGCCGTCAAGCCAGGAATCGAAGCCCGAAGACGCGATAGATTCGCAAAGCGCGACTCCTGGCCCGGACAGCAGCCGACCGTCACCCAACCAAGTCAAATGCGCCCGCTAGGGCCCTTCTCGCCGGATTTCATAATCAAATGAGCATTCGTTCCCGTTGGGGAACTTAATCTGCACGGCACTATGGCGCTCCATTCGGCCCAGCTTCTGACGGGACTCCAACTCGAACCAGGACGAATAGAGGCCGGCTCCGCTTAGCCATCTCTTCGCGCGAGCGGACAAAGGAAAAACCTTCTCCATGTCCATTTCTGTGATCCGGACCGCGCGGGTGGACCCGGAGTGTCCTCTCTGGGTGTAGGGCAAGGCGCGCAAAGCTCGGCTGACCTCCTGGACAAGCACGGCATCATAGCCACGCCTGGCGGAGACCGTAAAATCGACGCACCAGAACGCAGCCAGGAATGCGATACCCAGCAGCGACGCGGCGCACTTGACCACCACGGCTCTTTGAACCTGGGCCCGGCGGAACTGGACCGCACTCTGGGCCAGGGCGACCAACGACAGGATAAGCCCGCCGCCTATGGCCTCCCACGGCAATACTTCATCTCCGTGGAAAAAGCCCAGAGGCAATTGCCATCGGGAAGTGATCTCGCACAAAAGACCTTTCTCCAGCCCGCCAATCTGCTCGGCCAGCCAGCCGGACAGGAGCGTGCAGAGCACAAGCGCCCCGACGGCCAGCACCGCTGTGAACACGGCGCGCATCGTGTTGCCCAGCAGGGTTGCCGCCCAGAAACTCAAAACAAAGAACAGCCATAGCACGATCCCGTCAGCCAGTAGTCCTTGCATATCGCTCGCGCTGCCATGCGACGCTATATCGGCCAGGCCCGCTCTTGCCTCAGGCAGGGTTGCCAAAGCCAGAAGGCCGGGCAGGACCAGGCCAAGCACGATTGCAAAGCAAATGCCGACCGCAAACTTCACCAGCCATTGGAGCCGGGCTGAAACAGGCAGGGTCAAATGCCAGGCTGCCAGCCCCAGCGCCCTCTCCTCGCCCAGAGAGATGGAGCCGGCCAGGGCCAAGGCCAGCCCGATGTACACGACCGCCAGTATCAAGCAAAAGAGCTGCGCGTAATCGTGACGGGGTCCAAACGGGTGCAGCGGTCCCACCGCCGCCAGCCAGCACAGTGAGAAAACCGCGGCCACGACGACCACGGGCCTTTGCAGCCGCATCTCTTTGCGAACCAGATTGCGCACGCCGCTTCCAGGACGAATCCGCAGCCAGTTCCACCACCGGGCCTTATGCGTGGCCGAGGTCGAGAGGAGTGCGCTCTCTCCAGAATTCGCATCCTTTAGTTCCATGCGGGCGAATTTCCGCCACCCCGCAAGGAGACACACGCCGGAATAGACCAAGCCGGTAATCAGCCACGCCCAGGCATACACCGAATCGGGAATCACGTTTGTGAGCCTCGGACCGAGAATCCTATCGACGCCCAATTCCACCGTCAAAAGCAGAAGAAGAAGCGCTCCGGCCAGGCTGAAAACCATGCCCCCGATAATCGAGCGCGCCACGAGCGTCCACAGAGGGGCCGAACAGACCACCGCCAGGCAGAAGATCCCCGTCATCACCATGTCATGGGCGTCGGAGTGCTCCGAACCCGCGATTCCCCAGCTCACAAACAGCATCAAACCCGCGGTCCCAGCCAACGCCGCCAGGATGAGGAGCTTCTCGCGCCACAAGTCGCGGCGGGCGCGAGGCTGGCTGAGCAGCAGAGAAAACGTGTGCTGCTGAAACTCATTGCCTATGGACATCGCGGCCAGCAGGGCCACGCACCCGACCCAGGCCACGATCGCATAATCCTGCGTCCGGTGATGGAGCATCGCCAGGCTCGCGGCCAATCCCACCAACCATGGCAGCCGCAAAGCGCGATATTCTTTGGTCAGCCTTGGATTCATGCGCGCCTCCTACTTGAGAGTTGCCACGAACACTTCCTCGAGCGTGAGCGCCTCGCTGGTCAGCGATTCCGGACCCAATCCGCGCAGTTGCTCGATGATCGCGGCCCCGCCGCCGTTGGCGATAAGTTCCAGATCCCGTCCGTTGCGGCGGACATCCAGGGCATCCTTGAATACAACGGCGGGGGCTTCCCGCGGAAAGCGGGCGCGAATTTTCTGGTATCGCTCCCGGGCCTGGTCCGCCCCGAGTGTGAGCACGTTGCGCCCCCGGTCCATCAGCGTGAACTCGTCGATCAGTCCCTCGAACTCGGCAATGAGGTGGGTCGAAACCAGGATCGTTCGTTTGCCCGGGTCACCCTCCTGGTAAGCCCCGATGACCGTCTCGATGAACTCGCGGCGCACGATCGGGTCCAGCCCCGAGGTAGGCTCGTCCAGCAGCAGCAATTCCGGCTCCGGGCAAATCGCCGAAATCAAGGCCACTTGCGTCCGCTGGCCCTTGGAGAGCGCGCCGGTCGTCTGCCCCGCATCCAGTCGAAACCGGCCCAGCAGATCGCGCTCAACCTCCAGGTTCCAGTGCGCGCGGAACGATGCAAGATAGTCCAGCGTCTCCCGCACGGTCATCCAGGGATAAAACGCGACCGAGTCCGGCACATAAGCCAGCCGGCGCTTGACTTCCACCTCATGCCTGGCCGGGTCAAGCCCCAGCACCCGCACCGTGCCGCCGCGCGGCCGCAGCAGGTTGAGCAGGCATTTCATCGCCGTCGTCTTCCCGGCCCCGTTGCGCCCGAACAGGCCGTAACATCGGCCTGCCGGCACACTGAGATTGAAGTCTTGCACCGCCTCGGCCCGGCCATAGGCGTAAGTCAGCCCCTTGATTTCGATGGCGGCTGCGCGTGGGTTCATATCCGTGTTCATCGGTCGTTATTGTGGGTTGTTCTGACTCATCGTGCCTATGTCCGTTCGGAGGCTCCTTCGCTGGCCCGTCGCTTCTCATCCATCACATCGAGCCGCTCCCGCACCAGTTCAAGAAACTCCGCCGCCGGCACCTGCAAGTGATGCGCCTTGACGACGGCCTGGTCGATCTCCTCGATCAGCAGCTTGCGGCGCACCTCTTTCTTGAGCGGCGAATGGTTCGGCTTGAGAAAACAGCCCTTGCCC
>CAZZFF010000024.1:0-59954 GCA_964653485.1 uncultured Verrucomicrobiota bacterium
CCGCGTTCTTCCCGGTCAACGCCTCGCAGATTAAGGACAAGTACGTGGGCGAGAGCGAGAAGAACATGCAGCGGCTTTTCGACGAGGCGCGCAAACACGAGCGGGCGGTCATTTTCATTGACGAGGCCGAGCACCTGCTGTCGCGGCGCGGCAACCGCAAGATCGGCGTAGTGACCCAATTCCTCATGCTGGCGGACGGCCTGGTCGAGAACAAGAATTGCCTGCTGCTCCTGGCGGCCACAAACAAGCCCTGGAGTCTGGACGAGGCGGTCGTGCGGCCAGGCCGCCTCGGCACCCACATCTACGTGGGGCCGCCGGACGCCAAGGCGCGCGAGGCCATCCTGAGCTACAACATGCGCGAGGTGCCCACGGCCCCGGACGTGGTCCTTGCCGGCATCGCGGCGAAAACGGAATCCTACAGCGGCGCGGACCTGGCGGAGATCTGCGACGCCGCCAAGATGATGGCCATCAAACGCCAATTAAACAGCCAGAGCCCGGAACACGTCACGGCAGCGGATTTCGACGCCGCGCTCCAACGGGTGAAGCCCTCGGTCACGGAGGGGCACGTCAAGGAATACCTCCAATGGCAAACATCGAGGGAAAAGCCCTCGGACGCGGGGGAGGACGAGGACTGACGCAGCAGCGTGGAGCGTCGGCGCGTGAAGGGATGGGTTGGCAGTCGGTCGTCCCTCCGGGACGAAGCTCCAAGTTGACGTTGTGCGCGCATTCATAAGAGTTACTGTTTTTGCACGACCCGGTAGAAAGGGACACACGCCATGAAACAAACGGCATTGCTGGTCGGGATCAATCGTTATGAGGATGACTCCATCGTCAACCTGGCCTACGCCGAACAGGACGCCCTGGAGCTTTACGCCTTCCTCAAGCGCACTGCGCTTTACGATGAGGTCCGGCACCTGCCGGCCTCCGAAGCGGACGAAGACCGAATCCTCAATGCCGCCACCCATCTGACCGACCATCTGAGGCCGGGCGACCTCTTTATGTTCTACTTCGCCGGGCACGGCATCCAGTATCAGGGGCGGCACCTGCTGCTCTGCCCGCAAGTGCGGTTTCATCGCCTCGAATTTGGCCATCACACAGTGCCGGTGGATTTGCTGAAGAAGGAGACGGCCCGGTCGGGCGTGTCGCGCGTGTTCGTCCTGGACGCCTGCCGCGGGAACCTGCTCGCGACGCGTGAAGGCACGGCACAGGGCTTCCAGGGGGTGCGCGGCTTGCGCGATATCGTTTCGGCGTCCCCGCCGCAGGAAGGCCCGTTGTCCATTCTCTGTTCTTGCGACGAAGGGCGCCAGGCCCAGGAGGTGCCGAGTCTCGAACAGGGGCTCTTCAGCCGCGCCCTGCTCGAGGAGTTCGAGAGCGCGGCTCGAGACGGCGGAGAGCTGAGGTTGGACGACCACCTCGAACAGGCCCTGCGCGAGCGAATGTCCCGCCTGGCTCGCGACAACGACCTTCCTTTGCTCGACCAGCGGCCGTGGATCCAGCGCAGCGGCGAGGCCCCGGCCCTCCTTTATGGCCGGCCAAAGGAACCGTCACTTGCGGGCCCTCCGCCGGCGCAGGCAAGAGCCCCCGGCCTACCCCCGGTGCTCCCGGGCCAACGGGCGCCCGAAATCCAGCCCAGCCCCCCCGAACCCCGGCCTGGGCCGACGGCAACGGATGGGCCGGCTCAGCAGACGCCCAAGGCCGAGCCTAACGGGCCTTCCGTTCGCCCCAGCCCCGCGCGGGAGAATCTGACGGCGGGCCCCGCCCGGCTCGTCCGGGTGACGCTCCGCAGCGAAAGACGGTGGATTGAGGAAGACGCGATCTACTCGGTGTTTGTGGACGGCATCGAAGCGGGCCGCATCAGCAACGGCGGGGTGAGTTCTTTTTCCATCAAGCCGGGCCGCCGCGCGCTGACGGTGCGATATGCCTCTTATCCGCGGGCATGGCGAAGGTATCTGCACCGCCACCCACTCGACCTGTCGTCGGCGCCGCTGGACATGGATTTGGACCCGGGCAGCGAGCGGGTGGTCGATTGCGACGTGAACGAACTGTCCTGGCTGGCGGCCATTCCGGGCCTGCACCTGATAATGATGATGCTCATCGAGTTCACGCCTTGCCGCTGGCTGCGCCTGCGCCAGACCGCCGCCCCGATGCCGGCGTCCGCACAACCATCGGCGCAGGTCCCTCCTCGCATATCAAGCATCAATAAACAGACTCCCGTATCCGTGCCCCCGCAACCGCCGGGGAAAGCCTCCGCTCCGCCACCGCCAAGCCCCGTATCACGCCCGAGTGATGTACGGCCCGCGCAGCCCGCGCGCTCCCCTGCCCTGCCGCCGAACCAAGGCTCGCCTCCGCCTGCGCGCGCGCTCAAGGCGCATCGTGGCAGCACGATCCTTGCTTTGGGCATTCTCGGTTTCGTTACGTTCGGCCTGGCCGGCATCAGTGCGTGGATCGAAGGCAGCAAGGACTTGGACGAAATGCGCGCCGGGATCATGGACCCGAGCGGATGGCGCATGACGAGAAAGGGTCAGAAATTGGGGATGGTGGCCACCATCCTTTGGGCGGCGATCATATTTGGGAAGCTCCGACACTTCCGTTGAGCGCCGACCTCTGGCCGCCCGGATTGACACCCCCGGCCGGACGGCCTAAGCTTCCAATCATGAGCGCGGTGATCGAGCAAGCGGCGAGAATCTGGACCGAGGCTGAGATTCAGGCCTTGCCTGACGACGGCTACAGCCACGAGGTGGTCAACGGCGAACTCGTTATGAGCCCCAAGAACAATTCCCAGCACGAGCAAATCTGTGGACGGTTGTACTTCGCGCTGGAGAGCTTCAACCGAATGCATCGACTCGGCGCCGTTTACGGATCCAGCATGGGTTTTTGGATGAAAAACCGGAATTGCCGCGCGCCGGATGTTTCGTTTGTTCCCAAAGAGCGCCTGCTCCGGCTCGGCTTCAAGGCGGATGCCAAGACCTTCTTTCCCGGCGCGCCCGATCTGGCCGTCGAGGTATTGTCACCCAGCAACACGCGCGCCGAGATTGACGAAAGATTGCGCGACTTCTTCAGCAGCGGCACTCAACTCGCCTGGATCATCCATCCTGAAGAACAGTTTGTAGAATTGTGCCATTCGCTCACCGAGCGCCAAATCCTTGGCCCCGGCGCGTCGCTGTTCGGGGAACACCTCCTGCCCGGTTTCTCCCTTCCCGTGGCCGACCTGTTCAAGGGTTGGGAATGGTAGCGAAGCGACGAAGGCAAGAGGCTGAAGGCGGAGGTGAGAGGGGCGGCGCCGGCGCGCAAATCGATACAATGGCCCCATCGTCGAGACCGGAGAACTCGATGAAAAAGCTGTGTGTCGGGATTTCCGACATACCGCCGAGGAGGGCAAAAGTGTTTAACTGACATTTTAACTGACATTATCAGACATGCCGTTAATATGTGGGGTATGTTTGCGCCTGTTTTCACTATTACCCCGGCGATCGCCAAGGCGCTCATGTCAATCGAGGCCGACAGGCAGGCGGTGGCGGACCTGCCCATCGATGTGACGGTTCTCGCGAAGCTCCGCGAAACGGCGAAGTTGATTTCGACACATTATTCCACCCAGATTGAGGGCAACCGGTTAACCCAGGGCCAGGTGAAGGAGGCGCTGGCCGGCGTGCGCTTTCCCGGCAAGGAGCGTGACGAGTTGGAGGTTCGCTTTCACTATCGCGCGCTGGAAGAGGCGGAGAGGTTGGCGGCGGAAGGAAGACCCCTGACGGAAAAACAGATTCAGCACATCCACGGCTTTGTGATGACGGGCCGTGCGAAGCCGACGCCCTACCGCGATGGCCAAAACGTAATTCGCGACAGCCGCACGCGGGAAATTGTCTATATGCCGCCTGAGGCCAAAACGGTGCCCGGTCTGATGGCGGATTTGGTAGGTTGGGCCAATGAGCGGCTTAATGAGGGGGATTTGCCGGCGCCCATCATCGCGGGGCTCGCGCATTATCAGTTCGTCACGATCCATCCTTATTATGATGGCAACGGTCGGACGGCCAGGCTGCTGGCGAATTTCATTCTGCACAAGGCCGGCTACGGCCTCAAGGGCATCTACTCTCTGGACGAATACTACGCCCGCGACTTGGAAGGCTATTACGCCGCGTTGACCGTCGGCCCCTCACACAATTACCACCTGGGGCGGGCGGAAGCGGACGTGACGGGCTTTGTTGATTTCTTTTGTCGTGGAATGGCGGATGCGTTTGCCGCAGTGAGAGTCCAGGCGGCGGAAGCCGCGAAACGGGGCGCCGGGGATCGCAGCGACGCCTTGACCAAACTCGATCCACGGCAACGACGACTCCTGGAGTTGTTCAAACGGCAGGAGGTGGCCACGGCCGAAGGGATCGCAGTTCATCTGCGGCTGAGCCATCGCACGGTCGTGGGCCTGTGTCGAGACTGGCTCAAATCCGGGTTCCTCGAACTGCATGAACCCTCCCGAAAACGCCGGTCGTATCAATTGGGGCGGGCGATTAGGCCGCTCATGACGTAACGGGGTTCAGCAAAAGAGCGGCGATGACGCGGCTGGTAGGATCCTTGTGTGCCTGGTCGAAGAGGGCGGACGCCAGCAATGGGCGAATCGGCGCGTTTGAATAATTACGGTGGTCTTTCCGTAGAACCACTCGTAAGACTCGCGGACCCGGCGGAAATACAGATCAGATTATGGCATCGGACCCCACAGGTTCAAAAAGCGGCTCACATCCCTTGGCGGGCATCCAGGGCGTTTCGCCCTCGGTAGTCCGGGCTTTGAAAGGGCACTGGGTGGAGAGCGCCGAGGAGGTCTTCGCTTTGTCGGCCACGCCGGAGGGGCGGGCGGGGCTAAAGGCGCTCCTCTCCTTCAACGATCGGCAGCTCAAGACGCTGCTGGACGCACTCCGGGCCGAGGTGGGCGCGGCGGAGGCCAAACGGCTGGAGCGGGCCGCTCCCGGAGGGGCGGGCGGGGTAATCCTGAGCGAAGAGGACAAACGGCGCTTCAAGGCGGAGTAGCGGGGCGGGCAGGATGCCTGCTCCACCCTCGGGCGGTTGGGTCGGTTCCCGGAGATACGGCTATGCAAATTGCAGGGCAAACAAGACTCGAGAGCATGGACGGGTTGTCCGCCGAGGCGCGGGAGCGCCTGCGGTCATTGTGGGTGGAGAGCGTCGAAGAGTACCTGGCGCTCATGGCGGCATCGGACGCCGCTTTGCTGCCCGGCGTTTTCGGGGCGGAGCCAGGGACCATCGAAGTCTCGCGTCAGCGGGCTTCGGCCACCCTGGCTCCCGCCCGGGCGCAGAACCTGCTCAGGGCCAGGCCCGGTGGGCCTATGGGCTTCCAAGTGCGTCCGGAGACGCTGGCGCTCTACAAGGAGCAGGGTCGCATCGGGCCGCAGAGGCAGACATTGCCGAGCGGGTTTGCCGGAAAGAAACTGCCGACCGAGGTGCGTCTCATGGAGTCCCTTCCGCCGGTGAAGGACCAGGGGGAGCGCGGCACGTGCGTGGCCTTTGCCACCGTGGCGCTGCGCGAGTTCCTGGCGGGGGGCGCCACGGCGCTGTCGGAGCAGTTCCTTTATTGGGCTTGCAAAGAGTTGGACGGCAGTGAGGGGCCGGGCACAACCGTCCACACGGCGATGTCCGCCCTGGGTGAATACGGCGTCTGTCCGGCCAGCCTTTGGCCTTACAACGGGCGCCAGATCGAGGGGAACGAGGCCCAGGGGTCGCCGGACGCGAAGGTCCTCAAGGCGGCGGAAGAGTACCGCCTTGCGGAGGCCCGGACGGTCGAGCCGACCCTGACGGAGCATTATAAGCAGATGCTCGCCGGCGACGGGCAAACGCCGGGGATGCCGGTGGTGTTCGCCACGCTGGTCTTCAATAGCTGGTTTATGTCCGCCGAAACTCACCGCACCGGGAAGATCACGATTCCGTTGCCGGGGGAGCAACCTTTGGGCGGAGGCCACGCCTGGTGCATCGCCGGCTACGTGGACGATGGCACGGCGCCGGGCGGCGGCTACTTCATCGTCCGGAACAGTTGGAGCCGGCAGTGGGCGGCGGACAGTCCTGAAGCGCCCGGGCACGCGCTCATGCCTTATGCTTATGTGGAGCAATGCGCCGTCGAGGCCTTTACCGGGCCGGCCACCGGCGGCCCGAGGGGGTTGCCGCGCCAGCAAAGCGAATTGGCCGGGCTGGGTTGTTGCCGGGTCCTCAGCCGGGATGCGCGCGACCGCGAAGGACGGCTCCTGCCGGCAGGGACAGCCATCCTTGGACATCCTTCCGAGCCGGATGTGTTCTGCGAGGACACGCCCGCCAGGCGGAAGGAATTGCTCGGCCTGGACTGCGCCTGGTCGGAACCCGTGCGGCAGGCAATGTGGTTCCCGAGGCCGGCGGAGCTGCCGGACGCGTTGAAGAGCCGGCTTGACGAGCTGCGCTCCCTCAAGCGCAGCTACCTGGCGGCGGTCCAGGAGAACCTGATCTCCTCGCGCGGAAACCCCTTCCCAGTAGTCCGTGTCCCGGCATGGTTCCACGCACTGCCTTACGAATGGGAACCGAAGGTCAAGCGCGTCGAGCCGCGCGCGGACCTGACGGATGGGTTCTTCGAGATTGCGGGGAAGCAGTCCGGGGCGCGGTCAGACCTCAGTTGGCCCGCGGAGTGGACGGCGCAGTTCAAGGAGTTGAATACGGTCCATGTCTATTCCCTGTCCGGTTTCGGCTCGGAGGCCCATGTAGTGGTCGCCTTTTTGACCCGGTTCCATTTCCAGCGCCAGGCCGGGCCGGAGGTCCTCCCGCCGGACCAAGCCTGGGTTGCCGCGGTCGAGGATGCTTACAACCGATGGATGGGGGCGCCTGAGAGTCGGAGGGGCTCGAGCGCGGCGGCATCCTTATGCGGTGCGCCGGCAGATCGAAGCGTCTCAACGAGCGGGGATTCTCCTCCGCGGTCAAAGCGGCGTCGCGCTTCGCTTGCCACCGCGCTCCATGGCAATCGGACGGGCGCCGGGCTCATTCAACCGGCTCCCAACTTCACGTTTTTTGCGATCGGCACGGGCGGCCCCCTGGCCGGGCATTTGGAGAATGTGACCGCCGGCGACCGGTGGGTGGTGTTGGCTTCGCCTGGGCCCGATGGGAAATGGACCAGCCCGGAGCTGGAGGAATTCCCCCGGCGCCTGGCGTTGCGGGATTTTCTCGAACGTCTGCTGCCGGAGACACGGGAGCAACGCGTATGCCGTGTTAAGGAGTGCGTGGACGGGTTGTTCATCGAGGGCGGCAACGTCACCGTTGAGCGGGTGAAACGCGAAACCGGCTACCGCAGGTCGGTGGTGCGCGACGCCTTTTTCCAACTCCAGAAAGGCGCGCCCGACATGTACCGGCTTTGGAGGAAGGATGTCGAATTGGCCATCCGCAAGGCGGGGAAAGGCGAGCCGGTGAAGATCACCTCAGCTTCCTTCGGGCGGAGATTCATCCGCCGCCATTTTCTGCAAATCATCGGCGTCGGATTAGGCTCGGCGCTGGGGCTGCTTGCGGGCTGGCTGGTAACAAGGCTCGGCCTGACGGGCTATGTGGGTTTTTTACTCGGCCTGTTGATCGCCTACGTTGGGAATTGCATGCAGAACCAGATGAACCGCCGCGCGGACACGGAAAAGGAGTGGGGGTGAGGGGGAGCGCCGGAGCGTGAAGCGGGCTCGGAGCAACGGCTGCGCTCTACGCTCCGACCCGCCCGCGCTCCCTCGCGCCAGCCGTCACGGTGGTCATGTTTCCGAAGGCGATTCTTCCATGGGGGCGAAGCCGCGACGCAGGCAGTTTTCGGTGATGACCCGCGGCACCAGGAAATGCTGGAGGTATTCCGGCCCGCCGGCCTTGGTGCCGGCGCCGGACATTTTGAATCCGCCAAACGGCTGGCGCTCGACCATGGCGCCCGTGACGGCGCGGTTGAGATAGAGATTGCCGCAAACCATCTCGGCTTTGACGCGTTCGAGGTTGACCGGGCTGCGCGAATAGCAGCCCCCGGTCAGTGCGAACTGGCTGTCGTTTGCCAACGCGAGCGCCTGGTCGAAGTCTTTGGCCTTGGTCACGGCCAGGACCGGGCCGAAGATTTCTTCCTGGAACAGGCGGCTGGAGGCAGGGACGCCGGTGAAAATGGCGGGAGGGACGTAGCAAGCATTGGGATCGTCCGGAACCGCGCCTTGCCAGGCGAGGGTGGCTTCCTGTTTGCCGGCGGCGATGACAGCCATGATGCGGCGCTGGGCGTCGCGGTTGATGACGGGGCCCAGGATGGCGCCGGGTTCTTCAGCCGGCCCGACCCGCAAGGAGGATGCGGCGGCGATGAGACGCTCGACAAACTTGTCGTAATTGTCGGCCAGCACCACGAGCCGGGACAGGGCGCTGCATTTCTGGCCCTGGTAACCGAAGGCCGAGGCGACGCAGCCCAGGACGGCCTCGTCCAGGTCGGCGTCACTGTCGATGATGATGCAGTTTTTCCCGCCCATTTCACAGATGACCTTTTTGAGGTTTGCCTGGCCGGCGGAGGTGCGCCCGGCCAGCTCCCAGATTTTCAAACCCACTTCTTTCGAGCCGGTGAAGGCGATGAAATCGACCTGCGGGTGAGCGGTTAGATAGGCGCCAACACTGCTGCCGGGACCGGTCAGCAGGTTGGCCACGCCGGGCGGAAGTCCCGCTTCGACGAGCAGTTCCATGAGCCGGGCCGCGATGACCGGCGTTTGGTCGGAAGGCTTGAGGATGACAGCGTTGCCGGCGACCACGGCGGCGGCGGCCATCCCGGTGAGAATGGCCAGGGGGAAGTTCCACGGGGCAATGATCACGCCGAGTCCGCGCGGGCGCCATTGCTGGAAATTGGATTCACCCGCCGCAGCCTGCGTGCGCCGGGGTCGGTGCAACTGTCCCATCGCCCGGGCATAATAATTGCAGAAATCAATCGCCTCGGCCACGTCGGCATCCGCCTCAGTCCAGCTTTTGCCGGCTTCCAGGATTTCGAGGGCGCAAAGGGCGGCCTTGTCGCGGCGGATGAGGCGGGCGGTTTCTTCGAGGATGGCGGCGCGTTGGGCGGCCGGAGTGCGAGCCCATGGGCGTTGGGCGGCGGCGGCGGCGACCAATGCCAGGTCGGCCTCAGCGGGCGCGGCCTGAGCTGCGAAGCCGATGATTTCCTGCTGATTGGCCGGATTCAAAGAGGGCAGCCAATCGGGCGTCGAGACCGGCTTGTGGTTGATAATGAGGGGGTGGCGCCGGCCCAAGTCTTGGCGCAAGTTGCGAATGGCGGCGCTGATTCTCTCCCGCTCGGCCGGGCGGGTGAAATCGGTGTGAGGCTCGTTGAGGAACCCCACGACGGCTGGGCCGGAACCGTCGCCCACATCCCGGTCTTCGCTCCCATGGCGAACCGGGGTGGGTGCGGGTCGAAGGCCAGCCTCAGAAGGCGACTGGCGAGGGTCTTTGAGCAGTTCTTCACGGCTGGCGCCCTTGGCGAATTTGTTGGCCAGGAACCCTTCGTTGGAGGTGTTCTCGAGCAGGCGGCGCACAAAATAGGCGATGCCCGGGAGCAATTCGCCGACGGGGCAATACTCGCGCAGGCGGCAACCCATCCGCAAGAGGACGCTCTTGATTGGTTCGGCCATCCCGTAGAGCATTTGGAACTCGATGTTGCGGCGGTCCAGTCCAAGGCGATCAGCTTGCGCGAGGGCATAGGCGATGCTTCGCACATTGTGCGTGCCCAATGCGGTGTCGACGGCATCGTCGTTCTCGAGCAGCAGGCAGGAGAGGTCCTCGAAATTGGCGTCCGACTCCGCTTTGTGGGCGAACACGGGCACAGGCCAGTGTCGTTGCCGGCTGAGGATGGTCTCGTAATCCCAATAGGCGCCTTTGACCAGGCGGACAGTGACCCGCCTGCGGCGCTCGCGCGCCCACTGGATAAGCCCCCGCAGGTCGGCTTCGCAGTCGCGGAGGTATGCCTGCATGGCCAGCCCGCAGGCCGGCGCCGAGGCGAACTCCGGCTCGGCGAAAATCGTTTTGAACAACCGCAGGGTCAGGTCCTTGAGCGCATAGCTTTCCATGTCCAGGTTGATGAGCGCGCCCAGTTCCTTGGCCCGGCGCAGGATGGGCCGCAACCGCCCGCAGATGACGGCGAGGGCGGTATCGGGGTCGGCAGGATGGATTTGGGAATAAAGGGCGGAGAGTTTGACCGAGAGGTTGAGGACGGGAACGAGGCCGCGGGGCGAGAGGTTGCTCCGGCAGACGCCCGGCCACCGGGCTGTTTCCCCTCCCAACACATCCATCAGGTCGAGGTAGCGTTGGGCGCATTGGGCGGCCTCGGTTTCGCTCACGACAGCCTCGCCCAGGATATCGACGGTGAACGCGATGTCCTGCTCGTGATGGCGGCGAAGGGCCGCCACGATCTCCTTCTTGTCATTGCCGAGCATGAACTGCCGGGCCATGCCCGTAACCTGGGACTTCGCCCCGGTCCCCAGCAACCACCCTGCTCCGCCCGCCGCCCTGAGTCCGAGCCGCAAGGCCGGAGACAGCCGCACCTGGTCCTCGCCCAAATACTCTTTGAGGTGGCGCGCCACTTCGCCGGAGGAGGCCAGCGTCGGCAACACGTCCACGAAGCGGAAGAGCTGTGTCTTGAACCGCTCATCCCGCATCGCCCACTCCATCATGGTGCCGTAAAAGCCCTTTTTGCTGAACAGCGAGGGCGGCTCCGCCGCCTCCATCAGGCTGAAGAGTTGCTCGCCCAGGCGGCGGACGGCGGTTTGAAGATCGGTTGGGGGAGGCGAGCCTTGTCCCGCTGCCACGCTAATGCCCGGAGACGCATCCATAAGCACACTATCCTCGAAAGGCGGTGAAAATCAAGCGGGGCCGGAGACGGTTCTTACTGTTTTCTTCCCAGGCCCGCAACGGCCTCTTTCACGCGCCAACCGGTCCGTTCCAACGCGCCGCGCGCCGCACGCTCCTCCGCACCGGTCAAGGCCCGGACGATGCGCAGGGCACGGCTGCGCAGTTTGACGTTCGAGGGGTTTACATCGATCATCAGGTTGCTCATTACCTTGCCAAGCCGGACCATGGAGAGCGTGGTAAAGATGTTCAGAACCAGCTTGGTGGCGGTGCCGGCCTTCAAGCGAGTGGAGCCGGTGAGAACCTCGGGGCCGAGGTCCGGGGCGATGACGATCGCAGGCCGAAGAGCGCGCGGAATTATTACGTGCGGATTGAAGCAAAGCAGGATCGTGGCGGCACCGCGTTTCCTGGCCTCGGCCAGGGCGCCCCAGACAAAGGGCGTGGTCCCGCTTGCGGCGATGCCTACGACGACGTCGCGCCCGGAAACACCCCGGAACCGGGCCGCGCGGCCGCCGGCGGGGAAATCGTCCTCCGCCGCTTCCACCGAACCCCAAAGAGCTTGCTGGCCGCCCGCCAGGATTCCTTGCACGAGGCCGGGCGGCAGGCCGAAGGTCGGGGGGCACTCGCTGGCATCGAGCACCCCGAGCCGTCCGCTGGTTCCCGCGCCGACGTAGAACAGGCGTCCGCCGCGCTGAAAAGCCCTGACGAGAGTCCGCACGGCGCGCGCGATGCGGCCCCGTTGACCAAGGAGTTTCCGCGGCACCGTCGCCTCCTCGGAGAGCATGAGCGTGATAGCTTCGGGCAGGGAGAGCTTGTCCAGCCTCATCGAGCGCGGATTGCGCTCTTCGGTTGGAGAGAGCGCGGAGGAGAGAGGGGCGAGGGCCGAGGGCCGAGGGTCGGGCGAAGAGACCGAGCCTGTTTCCATCCCTTCGTCCTTCGTCATTTTCCCTTCACCTCGCTGCTCGACCATGTTCCGGGCCAGCTCGATGGCGCCCCAGACGCCTTCCCGGGGCAACGGCACGACCAGGGCGCCCGGCCAGAGCCGGCGCAGGCGGCCGGCGACGCGCGCGCGGAAGGCGGGTTGGTTGAGCAACACACCGCCAGCGAGGACGAAGCGGACGCAACTGCCCGGGGCGGCGAGTTTGCCGGCGCAGTGGGCGGCGTCCGCGGCAAGGCGGCCGGCCGCGGTGGTGACGATCCGGGACGCGAGCTTGTCCCGGGCTTGCCAGGCCTGAAAGACTTCGAGTGCCAGGGCAGCCAGGTCCGCTTTGCTTGCGGCTTGCGCCCAGTCGATCAGGTCGTTGGGTTCATTGAGCTGGAGGGCGCGCAGGAGGCGGGCGCCCAGTTTGGGCCAGGAGGAGGTCTCATCATAATGGCAGGCGACGGTCTTCAACGCATCGAGGCCGATTTCATAGCCGCTGCCTTGGTCGCCCAGGACATGGCCCCAGCCGCCGACCTTTGCGGTGTGGCCGGCCGGGTTTTTGCCATAGCAACAGGAACCGGTGCCGCTCAGGACCAAGACCCGGGCGAGGGGCGGCTCTCCAGAGGTGTCCTCGGCGGCAGCCAAGGTTGTTTCCAAGTCGTGGGTAGCGTAACAAGGGACGCGCGGCCAGACCTTTGCGGCGGCGAGGCGTATCCGTTGCCAATCCGGTTCGGCCCACGCCCCGGCCAGCCCAATCCCCGTCGCGGCCGGCACCGGGAAGGCGGCGGCCATCGAGCGGAAATGGCGGGTAAGTTGGGCGTCGGTCAGGAGCTTCAGGTTGGCCGGGCCGGCTTCGAGTCTGCCCAGGGCTTGCCCGGCGTCGTCCGCCAGCAGGGCGGTCGTGCGAGTCGCGCCGCCGTCGATGCCCAGGAGAAGCCGGGGCACTTTTGATTTGCGGCGTGAGCGGGCTGAGGGCATTTCAAGGGGCGAGGTTCCGGAAGAACTGGCGCGCCGTGCCGGAGGTGGCGGCGCTGAGTTCATCGAGGGAGCAGCCCTTGACCTGGGCAGCCAGGACGGCGGTTTCCTTAAGGAAGGCGGGCTCGCAGCGTTTGCCGCGGTAAGGTTCGGGGGCCAGGTAAGGGCAGTCGGTTTCCAACATGAACCGGTCCGGAGGGGTGGCGGCCAGGGCGGCGCGCGCATTTTGGCCGTTCTTGAAGGTGAGAATGCCGGTGTAGCTCACGAGGGACCCCATGGCGAGGATGCGTTCGAGGGCGGCGGCATCGCCGGCGAAACAATGGAAGACCCCGCGCAGCCGATGGGCGAAGGGTTGCAATTGGGCGAGGGTGTCCTCAAGAGAGTCGCGTTGGTGGATGACGCAGTTCAGCCCCATTTCAGCGGCCACTTCGAGGTGCTGCCGAAACAGCTCGGCCTGTCTGCGTTTGACCGGCTCGTCATCGGCGGTCGTAAAGCCGGGCTTGCGGCTGGGGAGGCGATAATAGTCCAGCCCGGTTTCGCCCAGGGCCGCGACCTTGGGATGGCGGGCCAGATCGCGGAGGGCTGGCCGCCAATCCTCCGGCGCTTGGGCGGCATCGGAGGGGTGCCAGCCCACGACGGCGGAGACATTCGGGAATTGCTCCGCCAGTTCGATGGCCCGCCGGCTGGAGGCCAGGTCGGTAGCGACGCAAACCAGCCTGACGATGCCCGCGGCCCGGGCGCGCTCCATGACCTGAGGCAGGTCGGCCGCGAAGGAGCGGTCGCCCAGGTGCGCATGGGTGTCGTAAAAGGTCGCCGTCATCGGCAAGAGCTTACAATGCCGGGAAAAAGCCGCCAGAGTGAATATCGGGGCGGCCGGGGAAAAAGTGATTTGCGCCCTCGGTTCGTTTGAGCCTAACGTGTCCGACGATGGCCAGCGATGCCCAACTGACACCCATGATGGCGCAGTATCGCCGGATCAAGAGCGAACTGCCCAAAGACGCCCTGCTGATGTTCCGCCTGGGGGACTTTTATGAGATGTTCTTCGAGGACGCGCAGGCTGGGGCGCAATTGCTGAATGTGGCGTTGACCCGGCGCGGGGTGGTGCCGATGTGCGGCATCCCCTTTCACGCCGCCAATGCTTACATCGGGCGCCTCCTTCGGGCCGGGCGGAAGGTGGCCATTTGCGACCAGATGGAGGAGGCGCGCCCCGGCCAACTGGTCAAACGGGAGGTGACGCAGATTCTGAGCCCCGGCACGCATTTCGACGAGCGGATGCTGGCGGCGGAGCGCAACAATTACCTGGCCGCCGTTTGCCCCTTGGGGAAGCTGTTCGGCCTGGCGTGCGCCGACCTGACGACGGGTGAATTCAAGGCCACCGAGATGGAAGGGGAGACGACGTTGCTGACGGAACTGCAGCGGATGCGCCCGGCCGAGATTGTCTATCCGTCCAACGCCGAGGGACTGCGCGATTTGCTCCGCGGGGGAGCGGGCCAGTCGTCCGGCCTGCCAACCGCGCGGTCAGCCCAGGCGCCCGCCCCTCTGAGGAACGCCCCGGCGTCCTTCGGCTGGATTCTCAATGAGTACGATGACTGGGTGTTTGCACCCGAGACGGCGGTCTTTACGGTCCGGGGCCATTTCGGGGTCGCCTCGCTGGACGGGTTCGGGTTGAAGGACCGGGCGGCGGCGGTGGGGGCGGTGGGGGCGGTGCTGCACTATCTGACGGAGCACCTGCGGCGCGATGCGGCGAGCCTGACGCGGGTTTCCTTCTATCAGCGCAGCGATTACCTGGGGTTGGACTACGCGACCCTGCGCCACCTGGAAATCCTCGAACCGCTCCATCCGCAGGCGCCGCGCAATGCCTGCCTCTACGGCGCGCTCAATCGCACCGTGACGCCAATGGGGGCGCGACGCCTGCGGGATTGGCTCTCGCAGCCCCTGGCGACCTTGGAACCGATTCAGAGACGCCAGGAGGTGGTGAAGGTCCTCCTGGACAATCCCGCGTGCCTGGAGCGCCTCCGGGCGCAACTTGGGCAGGTGCGGGACCTGGAGCGGACGACCGGGCGGTTAAGCGCCGGGGGCGGCAACGGGCGGGACCTGATCGCGCTGCGAATGGCGCTCGATCAGATTCCAGGGCTGAAGGCAACCGTGGCGGAGTTGGGCGCGGCCGGCACGACATCTGATTTGGGCCCTCTGGCCGCGCCCGGGGGGACGCGCGCCGCGCCTTTGCTGGACGCCTTGGCGGAGCAGGTGACCGGGTTGCCCGACCTTGCGGAGCTGATCGCGCGCGCGATTGTGGAAGAGCCTCCCCTGGCCTTGAAAGAGGGCGGTTTGATTCGGGACGGTTTCGATGCGGGGCTTGACGAGCTGCGCGCCGCGATGCGCGAGGGCAAGGACTGGATTGCCAAATTGCAGCAGGACGAGATCCTTCGCACCGGGATACAGTCGCTCAAGGTGCGATTCAACTCGGTGTTCGGCTACTACATCGAGGTGACCAAGTCGAACCTGGACAAGGTGCCCCCGCAATATGTTCGGAAGCAGACCATCGCCAACGGGGAACGGTTCATCACCCCGGAACTCAAGGAGATGGAAGGCAAGATACTCGGGGCGGAAGAGCGGAGCATAAAGCTCGAATACGAGTTATTCGGGCGGGTGCGCGAGGCGGTGCTCGGCCGCCTGGCCGAGCTCCAGCGGACAGCCACCGCCCTGGCACAACTGGACGTGCTGGGCGCCTTTGCCGAAACGGCCCGGCTCTTCAACTACTGCCGGCCCCAAATGGACCGCGACGGGACGCTCTTCATCCGCGACGGCCGTCATCCGGTGCTCGAACAGACCCTGAGCGAGGAGCGGTTTGTGCCCAATGACACCTGCCTGGATGGGACAGTGCAACTGGCCCTCATCACGGGGCCGAACATGGCCGGCAAGAGCACCTATATCCGGCAGGTGGCGCTGCTGGCGCTGCTGGCCCATACCGGCTCCTTCATCCCCGCCTCGGAGGCGCGCCTGGGTCTCGTGGACCGCATCTTCACGCGCATCGGCGCCAGCGACGACCTGGCGCGGGGCCAGTCCACCTTCATGGTCGAGATGTGTGAGACAGCCAACCTCCTCAACAACGCAACCCCCCGCAGCCTGATCATCCTGGACGAAATCGGGCGCGGGACCAGCACGTTCGACGGCCTGAGCCTGGCCTGGAGCATCGTCGAGCACCTGCACAACCAGGTCGGCGCCAAGACGCTCTTCGCCACCCATTACCACGAGTTGACCGAGTTGGCCGCCCGCCTGCCCCGCCTGAAGAATTACAATGTGGCCGTCCGCGAGTGGCGCGACCAAATCGTCTTCCTCCGCAAGATCGTCGAAGGCGGCACCGACAAGAGCTACGGCATCCAGGTCGCGCGGCTGGCGGGTCTGCCCAAGGCCGTGCTCGACCGGGCCAAAGAAATCCTCCACAACCTCGAAGAGTCGGAACTCACCCCGGAGGGCAATGTGCGCCAAAGCACCCGGCGCCAAAAAGACCGCGACAAGCTCCAGCAACTCGCCCCGCCCCCGCAGATGGATTTGTTCGGGTAGGGCGAAGCTTGACCGTCGCCCCTCAGATGCGATATTCAAGCGTCACCTCCGAACGGGCTTGGGGATTTTGGCAGCACTGCGGGACGCCCGTTCCCCGGGGTCGAATATCGAATCTTATGACAACAGAAGTTTTTTGCGCCAGCCGCTGGACCCAGGGCAACCTGCTCTTCCCCACGCGCATCGAAGTCAGTGACAAATCGATTACCCGGCGCAAACGCTCCTGGTTCAGCCAGGACGAGATGAGCATCAGCATCACCAAGGTGGCCTCGGTCCATATCAAGACAGGTCTGCTTTGGTCCAATATACTGATCGAGTCCTCGGGCGGGACCGACCCGATGGCCAGCCATGGCCATCGCAAGAGCGACGCCCTCCGGATCAAGGAATTGATCGAGGAAAGCCAGGCCACCCTGGTCAAGACCGCGCCTGGGGAGGCTTAACATTCGCCCCCCGCGACGAGCCTGGCCATGAGTCCGGACCAGCGGTTTTGGCTGCGGTCGTTGCGTATCGCCATGGCCAGGGCCTTGCGCTGGCCAATGAGGACGACCAGTTTCTTGCCGCGGGTGACGCCCGTATAGACCAGGTTGCGCTGAAGGAGCAGGAACTGCTGCGTGGCCAGCGGGATGACAACCGCCGGGAACTCGGAGCCTTGTGATTTGTGGATGGTAATCGCGTAGGCCAGCGACAGTTCGTCCAGCTCCGCGAAATCATAAGTCACCTCGCGCGAATCGAACCTGACCGTCACTCCGCGCTCGGCCGGGTCGATTCGGACCACCTGGCCGATGTCGCCGTTGAACACCTCTTTGTCGTAATCGTTTTGGGTCTGGATGACTTTGTCGCCAGCGCGGAACCTCGAACCGAATTTCTCGACAACTGGTTCGTCCGCCCGGGCGGGGTTCAACTCCGTTTGAAGACGGGCGTTGAGTTCACGGACGCCCAGGGAGCCGCGGTTCATGGGGCAGAGGACCTGGATGTCGCGGATGGGGTCGAGGTTGAATTTGCGCGGAATCCGCCGCTGGACCATTTGGATCAGGGTCTCGGCGATGCGTTCGGGTTCCTCGCGCTCGAGGAAGTAGAAATCCGACGGGGCCGGGGTGTCGGGCACTTCGGGCATGAGGCCCTGGTTGATGCGGTGGGCGTTGGTGATGATGCGGCTGTGGGCGGCCTGGCGGAACACTTCGGTGAGGCGCACGACGGGGGCCACACCGCTCTGGATGAGGTGGCTCAGGACCATGCCCGGCCCGACGGAGGGCAACTGGTCCACGTCGCCCACGAGGAGCAGGCTGGCCCGCGGGGGCAACGCGCGGAGCAAGGCGCTCATGAGGGGCACGTCCACCATGGAGGTTTCATCGACGACCAGCAGGTCGCAGAGGAGCGGATTAGTTTCGTTGCGGAGGAACCCGCCTTTGCCGGGCTGAACTTCGAGCAGGCGATGGATGGTCTTGGCGGCGAGGCCAGTGGACTCCGAGAGGCGCTTAGCGGCGCGGCCCGTCGGGGCGGTCAAGAGACAGCGCACCTTCTTCGCGCGGAGGATGAGGAGGATGGAATTGACGAGGGTGGTCTTGCCGACGCCGGGGCCGCCGGTGAGAATGAGCAGGCGGGAGCGGAGGGCTTGCCGGAGGGCTTCGCGCTGGCTGGGCGCGAGTTCTTTGCCCGTCTTGCGCTGGCACCACTCCAGGGCCTTATCGAAATCCAGGGGCGGGAAGGCGGCCGGGCCGGAGCACAGCTTGCGGATGCACGCGGCTATATTCTCCTCCCCCCGTTTGAGCGCGGGGAGGAAGGCCATATCGCGGCCGTCGATGGACTCGCGCGTCAGGAGGCGGTCTGCCTGGGCCCGTTCCAGCGCGGCGGCGAGAACCGGCTCGTTGACCAGCAGCAATTTGCCCGCCTCCTCTTTGAGGGTCTCCAGCGGGAGGGCGCAGTGGCCCTGGCCGGCCGCTTCGCTCAGGGCGTGCTCCAGGCCCGCGCAAGCCCGGAGGACGGAGTCATGGGGTATGCCCACTTTTTGGGCGATTTGGTCGGCGGTCTTGAAGCCGATGCCAGGGATGTCCCGGGCCAGCGCGTAGGGATTGGCCCGGATTTCTTCGATGGCCTTGTCGCCATAGATTTTATAGATGCGCACGGCGCGGCTGGTGCTGACGCCCTGGGAATGGAGGAAGACCATGATGTGGCGGATGACCTTCTGCTCCGCCCACGCGGCCTTGATTTCATGCCGGCGCTTGGGGCCTATCCCCTCGACCTCCTCCAGGCGCGCGGAGTAGTTCTCGATGATGTCGAATATCTTTTCGCCGAACTTCTGCACGAGCTTCTTCCCATAGACTGGCCCGATGCCCTTGACCAGGCCGCTGCCGAGGTATTTCTCGATGCCTTCCCGGCTCGTGGGGGCGGTGCTTGTCAGGAGCTCTGCCCGGAACTGCAGCCCGAACTGCCGGTCCTCCACCCACCCCCCCTGTGCCGTAACCCACTCCCCCGCGTTGACGGAAGGCAACGCGCCGACCACCGTCACCTCGTCGCGGTGTCCCTTGGCCTTGACCTTGAGCACGGCGAAGCCGTTCTCCTCGTTGAAGAAGGTGACGCGCTCGATCAATCCGGACAGGCTCTCCGGGATGTTTGGCAACGGTGTCTTCAATCGCGATTGTCAGAAACAAAGCATTCCGTTTCACGCTTGTAAACGGGATACTTCTTCATTACCTTGCGGATAGAGCAATCAATTATGGCGCCCGGCATAGCCCACATCGAACCATGAAAACCGCTGCTTTCACCTTTGCATCACTTTGCGTCGCGACCCTCTTGCTCGCCGCCCAACATTCCGCAGGCCAGGCTGCGGACAAGGGTTCCGCGGACCGCATAGCCGCGCCCGCCCGCGCCCGAGTTCAGGGCACGCTTCCGGGGCGGCCGGTCAAGGTTGCCGCGATTTGCATCGGGTTTGGGGGCGAGCATGACGCAAAGCTCAACCTGGCGCTCGAGCATTTGGAGACGGCCGGACTCGAGGGTGTCGATATTGCCTGCATGCCGGAAGAGTTCGCCGGAACCACGGCCGAGCCTATTTCCGGCCCGACGGTCCAGGCGGTTGCGAGGCTGGCGGCCAAGCATAAGATGTATGTCATCTGCCCCATTCGGGAGCAGGCGGGGGCGGAGCAATACAACACGGCGGTCCTGATCGATCGGAACGGCAAGACGGCCGGCTACTATCGCAAGGTGTTTGTGTTCTGGGGCGAGGGCGTGCATTTGAGCAAGGAGGGCGTGAAGGTGTTCGACACCGACTTCGGCCGCATCAGCATCCTGACCTGTTTCGACGCGAACTTCCCCGAACTCTGGCAGGAGGCGGACGACCTGGGGGCTGAGATTGTGTTTTGGCCGAGCGCTTACGGCGGGGGCGCCCCCCTCAACGGGCACGCAATGGTCCATGCCTATTACATCGTGCCGGTCGGGTGGGGAAACGTCATCGATTGCACGGGCAAGACGCTCGAAAGAACCGCCGAACCCCGTCCCCATCAATTCATCGCCACTCTCGACCTGGACCGGACCTTGGTGCATAAGGACTTTCACGCCGAGAAGGTAGCGCGCCTGCTCAAGGAGCACGCCGGGGAGGTCGAGTTGGAACAGGATTTCAAGATGGAGAACTGGTATTTGCTGCGCGCGCTGAAGCCCGGCGTCCGGGTCCGCGCCCTCTGCCAACAATACCAGATCGAGCCTTTGCGCGATTACCGCCGCCGCAGCCGCGCTCAGATCAACGAGGCGCGCAAAGAAGGCGGCCGAATTTAGTCCGGACAAGTCAACCTATCGGCGTCCCGCTCGTGTCCCGGGATCGTCTTACTGAGGGTGGCCTTGCTTAACGCTGCCATCGCAAAGAAGTTCGTGGCCGTGGATTGGGCAGCGGGCGAGAACCTCCTGGGGTTGCGTCTCGTTGACGTTCGTTCCGGATCGGACCTCGTAGGTCACGTTGGCCGCTTGCAGGCTCAAGAAGTCGGCGGCGGGCTGCCGGGTGGCGTCTCCGGGGCAGACCAGGAGCTTCGAGTTGGAAGCGAGGTAGCTGGACAATACCCGGAGGTGCCTGAAGGCGTTCCGGTCAAAGCCGCCATCCCCTCGGGCGCAGAATTCCAGGGTGCCGCCCTTGTTGGTCGAGACGTTGAACGGGAACTGGTCGCCGTTGTCCGACGCCCACATTCGGCAGGCAAGGCCAATCTGCTTCATGTTGTTGGCACAAGCGATGCTTTGGGCGCGCGTCTTGGCTCTGGCGAGCGCCGGCAGCAGCATGGCGGCCGGCACCGCGATGCCGCCCGCAACCGGGCCCATCAGCAGCGCGCCCGAGGTATCGCGGTTGCCCACCGAGACGACCTCCCAGCCCGTTGGGGTGTGTCCCCCGACAACCAAGCCAAAGGAGGGCCCCTTGGCGGAAAGCAACTCATTGAAGAAGGCCGCCAAGCCGGCGGCCGCGGGGTTGGACTGGATTGCCTGCTTTTGGACCTGGAGGAGGGTCTCGGAAAACCGCTTGTCGGCGTAGCAGAACTGGTTGCCCTGGGCGGGCAGGTATTGCCGGAGCGCCTTGAACCGGGCCGATTGGCTGACACCGGGGGTCTTGCCGCCGGGCGCGTCCAGCACCGCGCGAACCAACTCCGGCGCGGTGGCCGCGAAGAACCAGCCGCCACTCGTGGCGACGGTCAGTCGCACGGGCATAGGCAGCGGAAGGGGGAGCGGCATGACGCACATTTTGAGGCCCGGCTCGTCTTTGACCTCTGTCTGCGGGTTGGCCTTCAGCTCCTGGCTGACCCGCTCGAAGAGGGCGTCGTTGTTGACTTTCACCGCGATGATGATACCCGGCTCGGGCAACTCAACGGGCTGCGGCCCGATCGGGAGGGTGATTTTGCGTGATTCGTCAAGCGTTAGAATGATGCCGGCCTCGCCTCCAAAGGACGCCAGCAGGTTCGTCCACGAGAGCTTTGCCCCTTGCTCGAACTTCTGCTGCCACTCGACCAGCCCGTTTGCCAGCCTGGAATCTCCAGAGTCGGACGCCGCACGCTGGATGGCGTTCCAGGCCCGCATCGCGTCCAGGTCCCCGAAGGCGGCAACGGCCGTGGTCGCCGGCAGCATATCCATTCCGCGGAGCGGGTGGGCCTGCGCGCCGAACAGGTTCCAGAGCAGGCCCTCGCCCTGGCCTGGGGTGTGGTCGAGAACCAGCTTGGAACGGTGCAACTCGTCGGTGACCTGGACACTGCTGACGCCCACGCCGCTCATGGCCTCGATGCCGCTGGTCCGAATGGCCTCGAACAGCAGCTTGAAAACGCGGTCCGCCTGCTCGCGCCCGGCCGCCGGCATGGCTTCCAGGCCTGCCATCATGTCCCGCAGCCGCAGGAGGTTCGTGGACAGGCCCCCAAGCCATTGGTCTGTCGCCACATAGACAAAGACGGTGCCGCCCGGATCAAGCTGCCTGGTGACCTCCTCGAAGCTGGTTTTGCGCACAGGCGCAACAGTGGGCGTGGCCGGGGCCTGAGCGGCGTCCCTGGCTTGCGGCTCCGCGCCGGCGTTGGTTCCCGGACCCCCGGCAATCAAGGAAAGGACCAGCATGGCGAACAGGTGCGGCTGTTGCGGAAGGCGGTTTGGAGAGAATTTCATGACGCCAATGTAGTCGATCCATCCTCATTTTCAAAAGGAGATTCCACTCGTGGCAGGGGTTGCGAGCGGCGCCCCAAGGCGCGCAGGGATCATAAAAAAGCGCTTAAACGATTTTTTGGCGACTTTGATTGTGCAGCTTCGGCGTCTGACCTGTCTAAAGTTTGTGTCACAACGTGCCGAGGCTCCCAGCCAGCGTCGGCACAGAAAGGATAGAACATGGAAAGCACCGTAAGAGCAGCTCAGCCGGGGGAACCGGAGGAGGCCGAGAAGTACGAAACCCAAGACGAATCGCTCGATCTTTCGGCTGAACAAATCGAGGAGCGGGCGTCCGTCAAGACAACGGTCCTGATCGACATCCTGGAGCGGGAGGAATGGTCGCATTGGCGGCATGGTGGATTGAACGAGTGATATCTGTCCAACGCACAATGAACCTGTCCTCCCTCGGATCACACGCCCGGCGCTACTGGCGCAAAGACATCCGGCCCATGGTCGTGATAGCGCTCATCGTCTTCTCCATCCGCTCCTCCCTTGCGGATTGGAACGATGTCCCGACCGGTTCGATGAAACCGACCATTCTTGAAGGGGACCGCGTTTTCGTGAACAAGCTGGCCTATGACCTCAAAGTGCCCTTCACGACCCGGCACATTGTCCAGTGGGGCAACCCGCAGCGGGGTCAAATCGTCGTGTTCTACTCCCCGCACGATGGCCAGCGTCTGGTCAAACGGGTGATCGGCCTGCCCGGCGACACCGTGGAATTGCGCCACAATGCTTTGATCCTCAACGGCGAGCCGGTGGATTACCGGCCGCTGCCCCAGGAATTGCTGCGCGACGTGCCGGTCTCCGACCGCGCGGCGCAGGTCTTCGCCGGCGAACAACTCCCCGGGCGCCCCCATAAAGTCGCGGCCATCCCCGGCGTGTCCGCCAGACGTGACTTCGGCCCGATCGTCGTGCCCCAGGAGCGCTATTTCGTCATGGGCGACAACCGGGATAACAGCTTTGACTCGCGCTACTTTGGCACGGTCGAGCGCAAGAGCATCATCGGCGAGGCGACTTCGGTAGTCCTTTCGTTTGACACGGCCCGCCATTGGCTGCCCCGCTGGCACCGGTTTTTTTCGGCGCTCTAACCCCAATCGGCCTCATTTCCAAAGCGCGACGCACACCCACCAAACTACTCCGCCCAACAGTCCCAGGACCACTAGCAGCAGAACCACCTTCAGCAGAAACTTGGTGAGCTTGACCGCGAGGACCAGGATAACGATGGCAGCGAGGGTGATGATCACTGCCGCGGCTATGGCGAGGGGTCCCTGAAGTTGCCTGAGCAGGTCGTCCATGGCGTGGGTAAGGTCGTCACCGGAAAGTGACCCGATAGCCCTTGTAGCGCCTGACCACCGCCTTCACATAGTCCTTGGTTGCAGGGAAGCCGATCTGGTCGATAAACGCGGTGCTATTGGTGGCGCCTCTGCCGTAATTCCACTTGATCACGTTCCCGCGCCCGGCGTTGTAATCGGCCAGGGCGTAGGGTAGCGGGTCGTCGGTCCGGGTGTAGCGCCTGAGCAGCTTTCGCAAATACCACGCGCCCGCCAGCGTGTTCGTGCATGGGTCCAGGCAATGATCGTGCCGAAAGGGCGCAATGCCTTCGGCATCCGCCCATTCCTGGGCGGCGGTTTCCCGGAGTTGCATCAGGCCGAGTTCCTGCGCCCGCCCGCGCGCCAGCGGGTGGAAGCGGCTCTCGCGCCAAACCACGGCCTTGACCAGGGCCGGCTGCAGGCCATACCGCTGGGCCGCGGCGCGAATCGGCCCGTCCTGGCTGCGCTCCAACCACACGGCCTGCCACCAATAAACCCATGCCCCTCCGGCCAGGAGCAGCAAAACTGCCAGGGTTACTCGGCGCCATTTCACCTCGTCCTTCTACCCGACTCCGCCGGCCGCGTCGAGCCGCAAGGGACGAGCGTGAAGAAAATCCGAAATCCGAAATCCGAAATCCGAAGGTCGAAGGCCACATCCGTTCCCGCGTTCCACGCGGTCGCCGCGTGACAGGGAAGCCCCGCGGCCCCGGCAACGAGTGTAAAGCCGGCGCCGGTCCGGGCCTTCGGATTTCGTTGGGCCTTCGAGCCCCGTCCCTTCCTCCGCACTTGCACTTGCCGGGACCCGGGCAACCCGTATATTCGACCCGTGATCGATGCTTTTGACCTAAGGGATCCCCTTGACGCGCAGGCCCTGCTGGGCCGCGTCTCGCGCGAGCTCCGCCATAAAGGGGAAGCTCTGTTTCGCGCCGACAGGGTGCATGAGCTCGTCACGGAAGCGCCGGGGGAGGCTTATTCGACTCGAGTCGAAGTCCAGGGTATGCTGTGCCGGGTGAGCCTGCGCCATGAGGCGGGAGCGGGGTGGCTGGGCGGTTGTTCGTGTTCGAGGCGCTCCGGCTGCGAACACATCTACGCCGCCATGTGCTCGCTGCTGGCGGAGTACCGAACCGTGGTGGTGCGCGGTCTCAGCGCCAGCCTTCGCCCGGCCGTGCCGATTCCCACCAGCCCGCCAGTCCCGGCGGCGCCGGAAGATGCAGGCCCTATACTCGAGAAGCTGGCGGCGGCGCTGGGCCGGCCGGTCACGAAGCAGGAGTGGGCCTTTGTGCAGCGAGTCAAGGCCTCTTATGTCCGTTGCCGCCAGGCCCGGCGCATATCGGAATGGGACTTCGCCGAGATGGGTTTGCCGCTGGGGGTCGGCCTGAACTGGGCCCCCCTCGAAATCTGGCCGTCGTTTCCGCCCACACTCCTGGATTTCTGGCTCTATGTGGCCAACACAGCCGTTGAGCGCGGCGTCCATTTCCCCGAGTTCATGGAGTCGGTCACCGATTTGCGAGCGGTCCAAGAGCGCATCACCAGCTGGCGGCGCGCGCGCGAAATCCAGCATTGGAAGCAAACCCTTGACCGGATCGGGCTTGCCGCCGAGACCCCGACAGCCACCGACGACGGCCAGTTTGACCTGCGGCTGGTCATCGAACCGACAGCAGCCCGGCTGCAGGTCCAACGTCCGGGGTCCAAGGACTTCCAAACGCCCGGGGACACGCAGTTCAACCGGCTCTGGCGTCAACATGAGCAGGGCGCGTTGCCGTTGACCTCGGGCGCCGAGTTGCTATGGCAGCTTCTCTCGAGCGGATTTTATGCGCAGACGATGGCGGAGGTCCGTTACGAGCATCACACCGCCGTGACCGGGGCCATATTGGGACGAATCCTGCGCGCCCCTCTGCTTGAGAGCCGCATCGTCACCCCCGCGGGCCAGCCTCTGGCACGCCCCTCCGAGCCGCTGCGCTGGGAGCTGCTGCCGGCAACCGGGGAACAGGACGATTACCGCCTGCACTTGGTCCAGGCCAACGGCGCCCCGGCGCCGAAGTTTTACTGCTCTCTCCAGGGCCGCCCGACGGTCTATCTGGCCGCCGATGCCGTGTTCACCGGTCCCGCCGCGCTGGACCTGCAAATCGATGCGCGCAACGAAATCAGCATCCCCGCCCCCGCGATCGAAAGCAATCCGGGCGTGACTTTTCTGCAGGCCCTGCGGCTGGAGTTTCCGCCTCGCCTGCGTGACCGGGTGAGGACCCTGCCCTTTGAAGTGGCCATTCATTGCGAGTTGCAGCCCAGGTATGCCTCCAGTAACAAGGAAGACTGCGTCCTGCGCGTGGTGGCCCAAGCCTCCGATGGCCACCAGGAGGCTTTCAACGGACGCCAGTGGGTTGATTCGACCCCGCGAGGCGCCACCAAGAGGGAGCGTCAGGACTCCACCATCACAATTTATGACCGCTCCGCCCTCGAACGGGTCCCCGCCTTGCTCGATGAGCTCAACACCAAGTTCGATCCGGGCATTTCGCAGTTGGTTCTGCGTGTGACTCGGAAATTCCCCGAGCAGTTTGCCGCCTGGCTCAAGACTGTGCCCCCGAGTATCCTCATCAAACTCGAGGGTGAACTGGCCTCCTTCGCCTCGGCGGACGTCGCCGGGCGGGTGCGGTTGGATGTGACGGAGGCGGAGATAGACTGGTTCGATCTCCGGGTGGTGCTCGACGTATCGGATACCACCCTTAGCCCGGAGGAGACCAAGTTGTTGCTCAACGCCAAGGGTCGCTACGTCCGCCTCGACGGCAAGGGCTGGCGTCGGCTCCAGTTCGACCTGACCGAGGAGGAAGACGAGCGCCTGGCACGCCTCGGCCTCAACCCGCGCGAGTTGTCCGCGGAACCCCAGCGCCTCCACGCCCTCCAGCTCGCCGACGATGCCGCGCGGAAGTTCCTGCCCGAACAACAGGTCGAGCAAATCCAGCGCCGCGCTTCCGAGCTCAAGACGCGGGTCACGCCGAGCCTCCCCCCCGGCATCACCGCCGAGTTTCGTCCTTACCAACTCGAGGGGTTCCACTTTCTGGCTTACCTGGCCGCTAACTCGTTTGGGGGCATCCTGGCCGATGACATGGGCCTGGGCAAGACGGTCCAGGGCCTGGCCTGGCTGCTCTGGCTGCGCCAGCAGCCAGGGCAGGCCCGCAAGGAAAACAGCCAGCCGCCCGCCGCATCAGGCCCATTGCCCAGCCTGGTGGTCTGTCCTAAGAGCGTGATGGACAACTGGCAGGCCGAGGCGGCCCGCTTCACGCCCGCCCTCCGCGTAAAGGTCTGGCCCGCCGCCAAACTCCACTCCTTCGCCACAAGTCTGGACCAGGCCGACCTCCATGTCATCAACTACGCCCAGCTCCGGTCTCTTTGCGAAACCCTCGCCCCCCTCTCGTGGCTTGCGGTCATTCTCGATGAGGGCCAGTATATCAAGAACCCCAGCTCCCACACCGCCCGGGTGGCGCGCGCGCTCCGCACCCGCAATCGCCTCGTGCTTTCCGGCACCCCCATCGAGAACCGTCTCCTGGACTTGTGGAGCCTCATGAACTTCGCCATGCCCGGCCTCCTGGGAAACCGCACCCAATTCGCCAAGCTCTACGATGGCAAAGACGACCCCTTTGCCCGCCGGCGACTCTCCGCCCGCGTCCGTCCCTTCCTCCTGCGCCGCACCAAGGGCCAGGTCGCCAAAGACCTGCCCGACCGGATCGAGGAAGATCTCTTCTGCGAAATCGAAGGGGAGCAGAAGACGCTTTACCGCGCCGAACTCAAGCGCGCCCAGCAGATGCTCCTGGCGCTCCAAACACAGCAGGAACTCGCCAAACAACAATTCAACTTCCTGACCTCACTCCTGCGCCTGCGCCAAATCTGCTGTCATCCCCGCCTGTTGGACCCCCACTCGAAGGCGGCCAGCGCCAAAGCCGACGCCCTCCTGGAACACCTTGAACCCCTGATGGAGGATGGCGAGAAGGTCCTGGTCTTTTCCCAATTCGTTGCCTTGCTCGATTTGCTCCGCCCCGAACTGGAGCACCGGGGCTGGCCCGTCTTTTACCTCTCCGGCCAGACGGAGGACCGCGGCGAGCTCGTCCGCGAGTTCCAGGCCGCCGAGGGCAGCGCCGTGTTCCTCATCTCTCTCAAAGCCGGCGGGTTTGGACTCAACCTCACCGCCGCCAGCTATGTCGTCCTGTTCGACCCGTGGTGGAACCCCGCGGTGGAGAATCAGGCAATAGACCGCACCCATCGCATCGGCCAGACCAGCAAGGTCATCGCTTACCGCCTCCTTATCAAGGACAGCATCGAGGAGAAAATCCGGCTTCTCCAGCAAAAGAAAACGGCCCTCGCGGAAGAAATCCTCGGCGAAGAGCGTTTCGCCCAGAGCCTGACCCTCGAGGACCTCAGATTCTTATTCGCCGACTAGCTTTCCGTCGGAGCCGGCCTCGATGCGCCGAAGAAGGTCGCGATTCTGTGCTGGAATTCTTCCGCCCTCGCCCTGGGGTCGGGAGCGGTGCGAATCGGTCTTCCGACCACGATGTGATCGGCTCCGTTGCGAAAGGCCTGTTCAAGGTCGGCCGTGCGCTTTTGATCGTCAGGATGCTCCCGGTTTTGAACTGGCCGGATGCCGGGCGTCACGACGATAAATCGGCTGCCGAGTTCCTTTCTGAGCCTGGGGACCTCCAGCCCTGAGGAAACCACACCGGCGCAGCCAATCTCCAGGGCCCGTTTCGCCCTCGATAGGACGAGTTCCTCGACCTTGCATTGGAACCCCAGGGCCTCCAGGTCGCCCTGGTCCAGGCTGGTCAGGACCGTGACCGCCAGAATCTGCGCGCCCGATTGTCCCTCAACCGCCGCCTTGAGAATCCCGTCATTGCCATGCACCGTGGTGAAACGAACTCCCCTGCCCCTTAACTGCTTGACCGCCGACTTGACCGTTTCAGGGACATCGAAGAATTTCAGGTCGACCATCACCTGTTTGTTCTTACGGATGAGCCATTCGACCAGTTCCCAATAGCCGCCGGCCATCCAGATTTGAAGGCCCAATTTGTAGAATACGACGCTCTCACCCAGCAGCTCCACCCAGTGCTTTGCCTCCTCAACGGTTGGCACGTCCAGGGCGAAGATGAGGCGCTCGGCCGGCGCGATGGACTTGGCGGATACCAGGCCGGCGCCGGGGCCTGCCGCTCTGTCTTGGAATGCGTTCTCCATATTCATGCTCATGACCGGGCAGCCATATACAGGAAGCCCCTTCCCAGGGCCAGCCAAAACGGCTCTTTCCCCGTTTCTAAAATCGAGCGATAGGCTATATTGATTGTCTAAAAATGGGTTGGTTCGGTTGTGTTTATATGAAGTTGTTGCGAATTGCAATGAGGCGGGAAACGGCGATGCCGATGCTGGCGCTGGTCTTCGCTTCGGCCGTGTGCCTGGGCCTGGTATTCGGGCGTATCCTCTGGACGCGGAATATCCGCTACAGCTTTCTGATCTGGAACCTGTTCCTGGCCTGGCTGCCGCTTGTGTTCGCCCTGCTGGCCGAGGAGAGCTTCCAGCGGCAAACCGCGCGGAATTGGCGTTTCGCCGCCCTGGCCGGCGCGTGGTTGCTCTTCTTTCCCAACGCCCCCTACATTTTTACGGATTTAATCCACCTGACCACCCGGTTTGCGGCCCATTTCTGGGTGGACCTTATGTTGATTCTCCCGTGCGCGCTGACGGGCATGGTATTGGGCTTCGTCTCGCTTTACCTGATGCAGGGAATCGTCAAGCGGTTGGCCGGGGTAGCCCTGAGCTGGGTCTTTGTCGCCGGCATCGCCGGTTTGAGCGGTTTCGGGGTCTGGTTGGGCCGATTTCTTCGTTTCAACAGTTGGGATGTGCTGTCTCGGCCGGTCGAACTTTACCGCGGCATCGGTTCAGAGGCCCTCCAACCGCTCGGGCCCAGCGCCTCCATTGTCTTCGCCGCGCTCTTTGCCCTCTTTCTTCTGATGACTTACGTAATGCTCTATGCCCTGACCCACTTGCGGCACTCTCAGCCGCCCGCCCTGCCACCGAGGCCGCCCGGGGCAAAGACAGCCAATCCTCGCGTCGCCGTGCCTTTGGGCGCGGTGTAGCCGTCTGTTCAGCGGGTTAGCCGGACCCCGCGGCGGCGTCCCCACAGGCTCCCGGAAGTACATGAAGAGGCGCCCGCCGGACCTGGTAGCCCGGCGGGCGCCTTGAGAAACTCGGCGGAGCACCGCTCCGCGTCGGCGGGGTTAGTGTCTGGCCGCCAGTTCAGGCTGCGCCCGCTTGGGAGCGGCGCCATTGGACTTGCGCTCTTCATCCGGAATTCGCATCCCGAAGAACGAGCGATAGATAAAGACCAGGGCGATCAGGAACAGGACCACGGCGATGCAGAGCTTGAGCTGCGGGTTCTTTGCCTGCATGGCGACGGCGATCTCGGTGGCCAGGAGGCCGAACAAGGTCGTGAACTTGATGATCGGGTTCATCGCCACGGAGGAGGTGTCCTTGAACGGATCGCCAACCGTATCGCCCACAACGCTCGCTTCATGGAGGGGCGTCCCTTTCTGGCGAAGGTCCACTTCGACAATCTTCTTGGCGTTGTCCCAGGCCCCGCCCGCATTGGCCATGAAGATGGCCTGGAACAGGCCGAAAAAGGCGATGCTAATCAGATAGGCGATGAAGAAGTAGGAATTGAAGAACGCCAGCGCGAGTGAAAGGCAGAAGATTGCCACGAAGATGTTGATCATGCCTTTCTGGGCGTAGATCGTGCATATCTTCACGACTTCCTTGCTGTCCTCGATCGAGGCCGTCTTGGCGCTCAGGTCCATATTCTCTTTGATGTAAACCACCGCCCGGTAGGCGCCGGTGACCACCGCCTGGCAGGAGGCGCCCGTGAACCAATAAATGACCGCGCCGCCCATCAGGAAGCCGAGCACAATCTCGGGCTGGACCAGGCTCAGCATCTTGACCACCTGGCCGGCAGCGATCGTGTTGTTGAGCATCAGGATGATGCCGAAGATCATCGTTGTAGCGCCGACCACGGCGGTGCCGATGAGCACCGGCTTGGCTGTGGCCTTGAACGTGTTGCCAGCCCCGTCGTTCTTTTCCAAGTTGTGCTTGGCCTTCTCAAACTGGGGCTTGAATCCGAATTTGCTCTCGATCTCCTTGGCCACGTTCGGAATGGACTCGATCTGGCTCAACTCATAAACCGACTGGGCATTGTCGGAGACCGGGCCGAAGCTATCGACCGCGATGGTGACAGGTCCCATGCCCAGGAAACCGAAGGCGACCAAGCCGAACGCAAAGATGGGCGCCGCAAAGCTGATCCCCGGAGGGATGAGGCTGGCCAGCGCAGGATGGCTGGCAAGCAGCGCGGCCACGAGCATCAGCACCAGCATCAACAGCCCTTCCCAGAAGGCCGAGAAATTCCCCGCAACCAGCCCGGACAGAATGTTGAGCGAAGCCCCGCCCTGGCGCGAGGCGGTGACGATCTCGCGAACGTGGCGAGCCTCGGTGCTCGTGAAGAATTTCGTGAACTCAGGAATGAGAGCCCCGGCGGCGGTGCCGCACGAGATGATGACCGAGAGGACCCACCAAAGCGCGGGCTGGGCGGCGCCGCTCGCGTCCTTGATGTCCGAAAGCATCAGCCAACTCACCAGGAACGTCAGCGCAATCGAAATGGCCGAGGTAATCCAGACCAGCCATGTCAACGGCTTCTCCGGGTTGAACTCTTCCACCTTGCTGTACTTGGCCGAGAAGACGTTGCTGGTGATGAAATAGGCGGCCAGCGAGGTCAAAATCATCATGATGCGCATGACGAAAATCCACGTCACCAGCTTGGCGCACAGCGCGCCGGTCGGGCCGGCGGCCCCGAGCGAGAGTGCGAGGAAGGAAATCAGCGCGACGCCCGTCACGCCGTAAGTCTCGAATCCGTCGGCCGTAGGCCCGACAGAATCGCCCGCGTTGTCGCCGGTGCAGTCGGCCACCACTCCGGGGTTCTTGGGGTCGTCCTCGGGAAGCTTGAAGACGATCTTCATGAGGTCCGAACCGATGTCGGCTATTTTGGTGAAGATGCCGCCGCAAATGCGCAACGCCGAGGCGCCAAGGGATTCGCCGATGGCGAAGCCGATGAAGCAGGGGCCTTTGAGGTCTTCCGGCAGGAGGATCAGGATGCAAATCATGAAGAAGAGCTCCACGCAGACCAGCAGGAGGCCGACGCTCATGCCCGAACGCATGGGGATGGCCAGCGGCGGCCAAGGCAGGCCCTGGAGGGCCGCGAAGGCCGAGCGGGAGTTGGCCTGGGTGTTGATCCGCATGCCAAACCACGCCACGCCGTAAGAACCCAGGATGCCTAATACCGAGGCGGCCAGAATCAGGACCACCTTGCCCGCGGCCATCTGCTGCAGACCCGCAAAGTAATAAACCATGCATATCCCGATGAGCACCCACAGGTAGAACAAGAACTTGCCCTGCTGCAGCAGGTAGCTCTTGCACGTCTCCCAAATGATGTTGGAAACGTTCCGCATCGAATCATGCACGGGCAGGTCCCGGGTCTGCCTGTATTGGAGCAGGCCGAATATGCCCCCGATGATGCAGACCACCAAACCGATAACCATCAACTGGGTGCCGGTCAGGCCTCCCAGGGCCGGGAACGTATTGGCCCCACCCAGGTCGGGCAGTTTCAACTCCGCTTCGCTTCCAAAAACGGCGAAGCCGCTACAACATAGGGCGAGGATGAGCGCGCCCCGAATCCAAGTTTTCATATTTCTCATAAAACGTCAGGGGCGAGACTATCGCAGATGCACCCTGGGGTAGGCGAACATTTTCTTTACAGAAATGACCCCACATCATTAACCGATTTTGTCCGAGCCTAGCCAAGTATTGCTAAATTGCCACGGGATTCTGGAGAAGTAATTCTAAGGGTTCATGACCCCCACGGACTTGCCGCGCATCCGATTTGCCCTTGCGCGCGCGGGTGAATAGCTCATTCTTTTATGGATGGCTGAAGAAAAGATTACCGACGTGCTGGCCAAGCCGGACGCGGCGCTGGAGATGACGCTGCGGCCGTCGCTTTTCTCGGAATTCACCGGGCAGGCGAAGGTCAAAGAGCGGCTTGAAATCACGGTGGCCGCCGCCCAGCAGCGACACGAACCCATCGACCACATCCTGCTCAGCGGCCCGCCGGGCCTGGGCAAGACCACCCTGGCCCACATCCTCGCCAAGGCCATGGGGGCCAACCTCAAGAGCACCAGCGGGCCGACCATCGAGAAGGCGGGCGACGTGGCGGGCCTGTTGACCAACCTGGAAGAGGGAGACGTGCTGTTCATCGATGAAATCCACCGCCTCCAAAAGACCATCGAGGAGTATCTCTACCCGGCGATGGAGGATTTCAAGCTGGACATCGTCATCGATCAGGGCCCCAACGCCCGGAGCGTCCGGCTCAGCCTGCATCACTTCACGCTCATCGGGGCGACAACCCGCAGCGGGCTGCTGACGGCGCCCTTGCTCACGCGCTTTCCCATTCGCGAGCGGCTGGATTATTACCAGGCCGCCCAGCTTGAGGAGATCGTAACCCGGTCCGCCCGGCTCCTGAATGTCGACATCGAAGGGGGCGCGGCGCTCGAAATTGCGCGCCGCAGCCGCGGCACGCCGCGCATTGCCAACAACCTCCTCCGCCGCGTCCGCGACTACGCCCAGGTCAGACACCAGGGCCGCATCACGCCCGAGGTGGCCGACAAGGCCCTGGCCATGCTGGAGATCGATGAAAACGGCCTTGACGAAATGGACAAGCGCATCCTCGAAACGATCATCGTCAAATTCGCCGGCGGGCCGGTCGGTCTCGGCTCCCTTGCGGTGGCCGTGGGGGAAGAACCGGACACCATCGAAGAGGTCTATGAGCCTTACCTCATCATGGAGGGCTATCTGAAACGCACGTCGCAGGGGCGGGTCGCAACCGAGCTGGGTTATAAAAAAATCGGACGCGAACCCGTCCCCGGGAGCCAGCCCAACCTGCTGTAGAATATTGTCCCGGCCGCAAAAATTGGACTCGCGCGTTTGCGGAAGGATGGTATAACGCCCCCATGTCCAGTTATCGTGTTGGCATCATCGGCGGGAGCGGTCTCTACCATATCGAGGGCTTTACCAACCAGAAGTGGGTAAAGGTCAAGACGCCCTTCGGGCCGCCATCGGATGAGTTGCTTGGCGGCACCTTGGCGGGCCGGGAGGTGCTCTTCCTACCGCGGCATGGCCGGGGCCATCGCATCCTGCCCAGCGAACTGAATCACCGCGCCAATATCTGGGCGATGAAGAAATTGGGGGCGGCCTGGATCCTGAGTGTCAGCGCGGTCGGCTCACTCCAGGCCAAGTACAAGCCGTGCGACATCGTGCTGCCGGACCAGTTTCTGGATCGGACGAAGCAGTCTCCAGCACACTCATTTTTCGGGCGTGGGATCGTGGCGCACATTGGGTTTGCAGACCCGATTTGCGAGGAGTTGCGGCAGCTCGTCTTGAAGAGCGCGCGGGGGCTGAAGGCGCGCGTTCATGACGGCGGCATTTATGTGAACATGGAAGGTCCCGCCTTCAGCACGCGCGCCGAATCCCTCGCCAACCGAAAGCAGGGTCTTGACGTGGTGGGCATGACCAACCTCGGCGAGGCCAAATGCGCGCGCGAGGCGGAAATCGCCTACGCCACGCTGGCGATGGTCACCGATTACGATTGCTGGAAAACAGATGAGGCGCACGTGACGGTCGAGATGATCCTCGCGAACCTCTCGAAGAATGCCGCGATGGCCAAGGCCATCGTCGCCCGGGTCGTCCCTCAGATACCCTCCGAACCCAACTGGCCCTGCCACGACGCCCTGCGCGCGGCGATCATGACCGATAAGAGGCTTTGGCCGGCCAGGACCCGGCGGGAGCTCGAGCCGATTCTCAGGAAATATCTCTGAAGAGTCCGCGGGCCGCGGGGTATCACGCATCGAAGGGCGCCGCCGCGCTCCCTTGATTTTGTACGTGCTTTTTCGGGAGAAACGCTCTTAATTGGACCGCATGATGATTTGGCTGCTTGCGTTGGTGCTGATGGCATCGCTGGCTGGTCTGGGGTACCGGCAAGGGGTCATCCGCGTGGCGTTTTCCTTTGTGGCAATTTTGGTGGGGGCATTGCTGGCGCCGCGGCTGGGTCACTTGGTCAACCCGGTGCTGCTGGCTTTGGGGGTGAAGAACCCGGTTTTGGTTTGGCTGCTGGGACCGGTCATCGTCTTCGTGCTGATCTCAATCGCTTTCAAGATGGGCGCGCTGCCGGTGCATCAGAAGGTGGATGTCCACTTCAAGTATCACGCCGGCGACCTGCGGCTGATGCTGTGGGAACGGCTCAGCCGGCGGCTCGGTCTGTGTTTGGGCCTTTTCAATGCCGCCGCTTATACGGTCCTGATTTGCTTCCCTCTCTTTGTATTGAGCTATTGGACCTTCCAGATGGCGACCCCCGGCGAGGACACAACGGCCATCAAGCTCCTCAACCGGTTTGGCGAGGACCTCCAAGCCTCCGGTTTCTCGAAGGTCGCGCGGGCGATTGACGGTTTTCCCCAGGAATGGTACGACGCGGCCGACCTGGCCGGCGTTATCTATAACAACCCTCTCACGGAAGCCCGGCTGTCGCGTTACCCGGCGTTCCTGGGACTGGCCGAGATGCCGGAGTTTAAGGAACTGGGCGGTGACAAGGAATTCGCAAACCTGCGCCAGAAGCGGGCGCCTCTCATGGAGGTCCTGCACTATCCTCAAATCGATGCGATGCTTCGCAACCCGGATTTTTTGCGGCAGGTGTGGGCCACTGTGGCCCCTGACATGAAGGACGTGCGCCTCTTTCTGGCCAGCGGCCAGTCCCCGAAGTACGACAGTGAGAAGATCCTGGGCCGCTGGACCTTCAACGTCAGCGCCGCGGTCAACGCCGTCCGCCGGCTCAAGCCGAACATGGCGGCCAAGGAGATGGCGGCCGTCAAGCGCTATATCATGGCTTCGTTCGAGAAAACCACTTGTGTAGCGATGACGGATCACCGGGTGCTCCTGAAGAACCTGCCTCAGCTACGCCTGCCCGCCGCCGGCGCCGCTTCCTCAGCGGCACCGCAGAACCTCGATGGCAAGTGGGACAACCAGGGGGGCAAGTATCAACTCAGCATGCCGGGGGGGCAGCAGGAATTCACCGCCACAATCGAAGGCGATCGCCTCACGATCAACACAGGCGAAGGCATGAACCTGTTCTTCGACCGCGAAGATTGACCGTCACTGGTCCATCCCCGGTTCGCTGAGGCGGATCAACTGAGGCTGGACTTGGGAGTCGCCGAACCGCACGAAGAGGGCGTTTTGGATGGGGCCGGGCAGGACGCCGTTTGTGCTGGAGACGAACACGGGGGCAGGGTCGGCCACCTGGGGGAGGGCAATGGCGGCCAAAGATTGCGAGCCGCTGACCCAGTCCCTGCTGCCGGACTCGGCCGGGGCGACCGAGCAAAGGATGCCCGCCAGGAGCAAACCGCACACGCTCAACGTGAAAGCGCCCGCCAGCGCCGGCTTCTGTTCCAGGGCGCTCCAGAGCCTTCCAAGCCAACTCACCTCCCAGAACATGCGGCCGAGGGCAGCCGCCTCTTCGCCGGCTTCTCCGGTCTTGATGCGGATGATAACTCGGCGGGAGAAACCGTCGAAAAAGCCGGGCGGCGGCTGTTCGTAACGCTTGAGCAAGAGCAGTTGGCGCAACCGCTCGAAGTTCTCCTGTTCGGGATTCATACTACTTCAAATAATCTGACAGGTAGGCCTGCAACTGCTGCCGGGCATAGAACAGCCTGGACCGCACGGTGCCAATATTGCAATCCATAATCTTCGCGATTTCTTCATGCGAGAGCCCTTGCACATCATGCAGGGTCACTACCAATCTATGGGGTTCCGACAGTTTTTGCATTGCGACGTTCAATTTTTCCTGGAGCTCAGCCAAGCTCACTTCGCGGCGCGGCGTTTTTTCCGAGATCAAAGCCACCAGGTCCGGGTCATGCTCCGCGTTCAAGTCCAAGTCGTCGAGGCTCAACTGGGCCTTGTTCTTGCGTTGCTTGAGGAAGTTGATGGTCTTGTTGACGGCGATGCGATAGACCCAGGTGTAGAAGCTGGAGCCGCCCTTGAAAGATTTGAGCGCGTGAAAGGCCTTGATGAATGCCTCCTGAGCCAGGTCGTTGGCGTCTTCATGGTTGGCCGTCATGTGATAGACGGTGGCATAGATGCGCTCCTGGTAGCGCCGAACCAATTCGTCGTAGGCGGGCAGGTCGCCCCGGCGGGCGCGCGCGACGAGTTCCATCTCGTCGGCCGGCGGCGCGGCGGGGACCTCAGCCGGCTCGTCAGAGGGCTCTTTGGCTACCTTGCGACTTGCCGGCTCGGTCATAATCATAGGCCGTTGTCAGGCGTCCCCGAGGGCTTCGGTCTGGCGGACGAAGTACTCGGTCAAATCTATCAAGCTGGCCCGGCCGGGTGAGGAGGGCAAGACGTCAAGGTACCGGCGCGCCTTGGCGAGGTACTGGTGGACGATGTCCAGCGAGGCGCCGAGGGTCTCGTATTTGGCCAACAATTCGGCCATGGGCTTGAGGGAATCGGACTGCCAGGACCGGACCCATTTTCGGAGACGGGCGCGGTCGCCCGGTTTGGCCCGCTCCCAAAGCAGGAGCACAGGCAGGGTCAGTTTGCCCTTGGCGAGATCGGTGCCGAGGGATTTGCCCGCCGCCGTCTCGGAGCCAAAGAGGTCCACGCAATCGTCATAGACCTGGTAGGCCGTGCCGAAGGCCAGGCCGAACTCGCGGCAGGCGAGGCGCGCCTCGGGCCCGGTGTGGCTCAGGCACGCGCTCAACTCGCAGGACAGGGCGAAGAGCTCGCCCGTTTTCATTTCCAAAACCTTGAAATAGCTCTCGCGGGTGAATTGGAAATCGCGCCGGTGCTGCGTTTGGAGAATCTCGCCGGAGCAAACCGTGTTTGTGGCCGTTGCTACCGCGCGGCAGATGTCGGGGGTGGGAAAGCTGGCGGCCAGCTTGAGCGCCTGGGCAAAGAGGCAATCGCCGAAGAGCACCGCGATGTCGTTGCCCCAGTTTGCGGCCAGGGTCAGGCGGTTGCGCCGGATCTCCGCCTCATCCATGACGTCGTCATGCACGAGAGTCGCCAGATGCACCATCTCGATGACGACCGCCACCGTCACGTGGTCGTCGTTGGCGCATCCCAAGGCATTGGCCGTCAGCGCCACCAAGGCCGGGCGCAGATGCTTGCCTTGGCCATTGAGGGCATAATCGGCGTAGGGGATGATAGCCGGATCGAAGGTCTCGACCTGTTGAGCCAACCGCCGCCCAACTGATTTCAGAAAAGGCTCCACCGGACCGATGATTTGCTTCCAGGAATAAATCGAGTCTGGCTTCAACGAATCGGTCGCCGGCGCAGGAACCACTTTGGTGTCACCCGAGAACATGCACTCGAAATCTAAGGTTGGCTTCAACCCAAGTCAAACTCGTTATGCTCTCGCGCGATTCGGCTTCCCAGACTGGCGCACCCAGTAGGAGTTGAACCTACAACCTTCTGATCCGCAGTCATCCCCGGGCCGTTTTCCGCAATCGACTCCGTTTGGCCGTCGCTGCAAAACCCTCGTGGTTACAGGAGATTCTAGGTTTTTGGCATTGCTCCCTTTAACTGCAATGGGTTCAGCAAATCGCAACCATTGTCCAACCGCAGCAGCAAATTATTTCTCATCCCCTGGAAGCGGCGGGATGTCGCGCACTTTGGCCATGACGCCGTCAAACTTCTCCCAATTCCCGCGCTTTGCGCGCACCGTGACAGTATCGCGCGTCCGCCAGGCAGAAACCTGATAGGCGAGCGCGATGCTCACGAGCTGATCCACGCTGACCTTCTCCTGGGCCGCAAGTTCCTCGACCTGCTTGGCCAGCGGGTCGGGCACTTGTGCTTGGATTGTCTTCATATACCTGCCCTTAACTTGGCCAAAAACTGGGCCGGTGTCAAAACTTCTATTCCGAACGCTTCCGCCGGTTTCAGGTGTCCGATGTTGCGTGTCACAATTGTTGGCACTCTTGCTTCAACGGCCATTTGCAAGAGCGGCTCATCATCGGGGTCGCTTAACCGTGGAATCCAATCGGGTTCGAGCTGCCGGCATTCCGCAACGGCACAGAGCGCGTCCAGTACATCGTCTATATCCTGCAGGGAAAGCCCCATTTCCGGAGCGGTCCGTTTCGCGACTTCCTCGTACTCGAAAAGCAGATGATTGCTCAAAACGATCTGCCAGAGGCCCTGGCGGAGTTGAGCGAACACCGCGAAAGCGGCCCCGCGTGCTGACCAGAGCGAACTCAGGAAGACGTTTGTGTCTATAATGGCACGCGTTGGCATTGGCAGAGTCCTTTGTTTGGGCGCGTCGCACGCGAAACGTTAGCCAACTTTGGCACACTCAATGTTCGGAAGTCAGACCCTTACAAGACCCTTGATCTTAATGGCGCACCCAGTAGGAGTTGAACCTACAACCTTCTGATCCGTAGTCAGATGCTCTATCCAATTGAGCTATGGGTGCGTGCCAACAAGGTGCGGCAAATTACTTGCCGGTGGCCCGGGGCGCAAGCGAAATCGTTGGGAATGGAACCCTCAAGGGGCAGCGAGGATGACGCGATAGAACGCATGGCTGGCACTTTGGGGGCTGATGGGAAAGAGGATAGGGCCTTGTGTGCCGACGGTGTTGGTCGAGACGGCTGTCCAGGATGACAAGTCGGGGGAAGACTGGATAATATAGGTCTGGCCGGGCACGCCTCCGATCGTCAGTTGGTACTGGCCATTGAGGGCGGGGCGGAGGGCCAGGCCAAAGGTGGCCGTAACGGTTTGGGCGATGTCATTGGCCGGGTTGAGATCGGTTTGCTGGCTGGCGACGGTGAATGTGTTCGTCAGGAGGAGGCCGTACTGCTGAGGCATGAGGGAGAGAGAGGCGGTGGCGGACGCGCCGACGCCCAGGGAGCCGAGGTTGAAGGTGACGACGCCATCGGCCAGGGATGAGGCGCCCTGGGACGAGGCGGCAGACACAAAGCTAACGCCGCCGGGCAGAACATCGGTGAGCGTGGCGGCAGTGGCAGCGGAAGGGCCGCGGTTAAAGACGGTAATGGAACAGGTCAGATTGCTGCCCGGGGAGACGAAGGCAGGAGCGGAGACAGCCACGCCGAGATCGGAACAAACAGGGTTGAGGGGATTGACGGTCGTGAGGGTGAGGCCCCAACCGTTGAGCAGGCCGGAGTCGCCGGGCTTGTCGTCGAAAATATACAGCGACCAAGTGCCATTGGGACTCCACCCGTTGAGGTTGTCGAGGATGGAGGCATAAGGGCCCTGGGGGGCGGGAAGCGGCAGGATGCGGGTGTTGTAGCCGGTAGGCCGGTAGGTGCCATTGGTGATCTGGGAGGACTGGGGCAAGGGCAGGCCGGTATCATCGAAAAAGAGGGTGAGGCCGCTGATGGAGTCATTGGTGCCGGCATGGGCCATAAGGAGGACGTTGCTGCCGGCAGGGCTGACCAGGAGGGCGTTGATGTCGCTCGGGAAGGTATGCGAGAGGCCGAAGAAGTTGACGGTGGCCTGGCTGACGACGCCCGTTACGCCGGAAACAGTGAGAGTGGACGGGTAAGGCATCCCTTGGCCGTAAACGGGGATCTGGATGGACTGCTGGCTTGCGAAGGTGGCTCGCGCGGGCAGAACGAACAGGAAGGAGTTTGTGTAGTAGTTGGTGACCTGGAGGTTATTGCCCAGGGTTTGCACGTCCTGGAGCAAGAGGGTGGCGGTGACGGAGCCGCCCTCGGAGGGAGCCGTTTCGGAGGCGGCGGCGGTAAAGGTGAAGGGCTGGGCGAGGGCGGGGCCGCCGTGGACCAGGACGCCATATCGCTCCTGGGGATTGGCGGCGGGGATGACGCCGCCGGAACTGAGCAAGGTGGCGGTGAGGTTGGTCGAGGTGTCGGCAGTGCCCGCGTTGGTCAGGTATAGAGAGACGGTGACGGTCTCGCCTGGATTGACGGTTCCGTTGAGCGGTCCGGTTCCGGAGACCAACACGGCGCCAGCGGACAAAAGGAGAGGAGCCGGACTTTTTACGGTCAAGGAGTTGGTGGCGCTGTTGTTGGAAAGGTTCGGGTCACTTGAGGCCGTGGAGGCAACCGGGACCGAGGTGACCGGAGAGACAGCCAGCGGAGTGAGAACGATGGAGATGGAAGCCCCGGCGTTGAGTCCGAGGTTGCCCAGGGCGCAGGTCAGGAGGCCGTTGTTGACAGTGCAGGAACCGGCGGTGGAGCTGGCCGACACGAAGGCGGTGTTTGTGGGCAACAGGTCAGCGACGGCGACGTTGATGGCCACACCGGGGCCGCCATTCGTGACGGAGATAGTGTTAGTGACAGGGTAGCCGACCACGACGGGGTTGGGGGCGAAAGTCTGGGAGAGAGCGAGATCGGCCAGGGGCAGAGCCAGGTTAATGGTGGAGGAGACAGCGTTATTTGCGGGGTTAAGGTCGATCTCGGTGCCGCCCACGCTCGCGGTATCCACGAGGGCGCCTTTGGCAGCGGGCGTCGGAGCGAAGACAACACTGACCGCGCAGGTGGAGCCTGCGTTAATGGAGCCGAGGTTGCCGATGACGGCGTTGCCGCTCAGGGCGATAGTGCCCTGGGAGCAGGAGGCTGAGACGTAAAGGACGTTGGGCGGCAGCACGTTGGTGAAGACGACGTCGGAGGCGGAGCTTGGGCCGCCATTGGTGATGACGAAGGAATAAGTCAGGTTATCCGAGATGACGGCCGGGGACGGAGGCGCAACGGCCATGAGGGCGAGGTCGGCAAGAGGGTTGACGGGGGTAACGGCGGTGAGTGTGAGGCTCCAGCCGTTGGAGATGGCGCCAAAATCGCCGGGGCGGTCATCCTCCACGAAGAGGGACCAAACCCCATTGGGGTTGATGCCGTTGAGGCTGGAGAGCACGGCGGTGTAAGGCCCGGCCGGGGCTGGGTTGGAGAAGACCGGGGCGGGGGTATAGGCCGTGGGCTGGTAGTCTCCAGAGGAGAGGGAGCCAAAGCGAGGCATGGTCGAGGAGGCGCTGTCGTCGAATGTCAGGTCCAGGTTCAGCGCGGGCTGGTCAGCGGCATGGGACATGAGGAGGGTATCGGCACCGGTCGGCGTGACAAGAAGGACATCGACGTCTCTGGGGAAGGTATGGCTGAAGCCGGACAGCGTAGCGGTAACCTTGCTGAGAATGCCGGTGAGGCCGGAGACATTGATGGTGGATGGGTAAGGGAGCGAACTGGTGTCATCCAGGATGGCGATGGGGCTGGTATTGGAAAAAGTGAGGAGGGTCGGAAGCGTGAAGTTGTAAGAGACGGTATTAGTGAGCAGGTTGGACCCGTCCTGGAGCTGGAGCACGGCACTGATGGTGGAGCCAGGGGCGCCGCTGGCGGTAAAGGAGAATTGCTGGGCGACGAACGAACTGCCCGGGGCCAGGATGCCGTAGGTCTGGGGGCTGTTGGGGGGGACGGGCGTGACGCCGCTGGTAGCGAGGAGGGTGGCAAGGAGGTTCGTGTTGCTCACGTTGCCGGCGTTTCGGAGGCGGAGGCTGACGGTGACGGTTTCGCCGTTGTCGATGGCGCCATCCGGAGGAGAGAAGTTTCCGCTAACCAAGGTAGCGCCCGCCGGGACGATGCTGATGAAGGGCGGGGCAATCTGGACGGAGGCTGTCGCCGAGTTGTTGGACTGGTTGGGGTCGGGTTGAGCGCCCACAACGGAGGCAGTGGCTTGGGCAGGGCCTTGGATGGTGGGGATGGCTTGAACTCTGACCAGTGCGCTGGCGTTGCCGGCGAGGGTACCGATGTTCGCGGTGATGTTGTTTCCAGAGCGGGAGAGAGTGCCTTGGGAACTGGTCATGGAGGCGAACGAAAGGGACGGGTCCATGGCATAGTTGAGCACGACACTGGTAGCGGTGCTCGGGCCCGCGTTGGAAACGGTAACGAAGTAGGTGACGTTGCTGAACAGGACCACGGGGTTCTGAGAGGGAACGATACTGACGGAGAGGTCGGCTGCGGGGCCGACGGAGGTCTTGAGAGTGGCGGTGTTGTTGGCGAGGTTGGGGTCGAACTGGTCGGCGAAGACGGAGGCAACGTCGGTAGCGAATCCCTGGGCGAGGGTGGTGGCATTGACGGTAACCGTGGCGGAGGCGGAGGCGGAGAGAGTGCCGAAGTCACAGACCACGAGGTTGCCGCTGATGTTGGCGGAGCCTTGGGAGACGACGGCGGAAACCAAGGCGGCAGTGTCGGGCAAGAGGTTGGTGAGGACAACGCCGGAGGCGGGACTGGGTCCATTATTCACCGCGGTGACGGTATAGGTCAGGGTGCCGCCAACCAAGGGAGCACTGGGGAAGGCGGAGATGCTGACGGCCATATCCGAGGTCAAGGGGAGGATGTGGTTCAGGACGGTGGAGGAGTTGTTGACGAGATTGAAGTCAGGCTGGTCGGAGGTAACGGTGGCGGTGGAAACGAAGGTGCCTGGGACGATAGCCTCACAGGTAGCGGTGGCGGTGGCGGTGGTGAGGGCGGGCATGGGACCGAGGACGAAGGTGACGACGCCGCCCAAGCCGCTTGATGAGCCTTGGGAGGAAGAGGCGGTGACGAACTGGACGCCGGAAGGGAGCTGAAGAGTGACAACGGGGCTCTTGGTGGAACTGGGGCCGTTATTGGTCACCAACATGGTATAGGTGACGAGGTTGCCAATAATGACGGGGTCGGGGACGGCAGTCATGGAGACGGCCATATCGGCGCCCGGGCATTCGCCTGTGCCAGCCAGGCATTCCGCCGGGGTCAGGAAGAGAGACCAGCAGTGGAGGACGCTGGGGTTGGAATTGTATTCGTTGATGGCACGGAGTCTCCAGAGGCCATTGACATTGGTTCCGGCTTTGCCGATGAAGACGGAGAGGGCCTTGTCAGGGCTGAAGACGCCCACGAAGGGAGCGGAGGCTGTGGAGATGGGGGCAGTAGCGGCGTCGTCGAAGGTGGTGCGGGCGTCATCGGGAGCGCAGCCGGCGCCATAATTCTGGCCAGAGCCGCCGTTGTTAGCGGAGAGAGTGGTCGTCGTGCCGTCCGGGGCGATGAGTTCGAGGACCAGACCGGAATCATCATTCGCGGTGGCGAAGAGGCTGACGGTGGCCTTCACGAGTGCGGAAGGGAAGTTGGAAACGATGACGGAGGAATCGACCTGGCCAGCGTTGGGGATGGCAACGTCGGAGGAATTGTCGTAGCGCAACGGGATGCCGGGGAGGCCGGTGGAGACCTGGAAGCGGGGGGCGATCTGCCTCACGGACTGGGCAGAGGTGACAGCGATGCGGAAGACGACGGGAGTGCCGCAAGGGAAGGTGGGGGCAGTGCTGACCTGGAAAGGCACGAGGTTGGTGGCGGCGGAGTTGGTGAGGATGGTGCCATAGCTGGATGTAGGCTGGACGATGATGACGCCGGGGGTTGGGGAAGAGAGGGTGACCCCGACGTCGGTCGCGGTGACGCCGCCGAAGTTGGTAAGGACGATAAAGAGGCTATTGCACTCATTGGGGTCAATCAAGCCGTTGCCGTTGCCGCCGGAGATATAGTTGGTGACGTAGCTCAGGAGGGGGACCTGGCCGATGGGCGGGGCAAGGAGATTGACGAGGTTGGTGCCGCTGGGGGTGCCCCAACCGGTGCAGAGGTCGTAGCCAGGAACGGCATAGAAGGCATTGGTGTTGACCAGGTTGGTGTTGTTGCCCGTTGTAATATCGTGGAAGGTGGCGGCGTACGACTGGCTCTCCGCGATGGCGTAGATGGCGGGGTTGACGAATCCGACCGGGGCTTCGCCGTTTTCGAGGGCCTGTTCATTGATGAGGGAGGTGAAGGCGGCCCAGAGCGGCGCCGCGGCGCTCGTGCCACCGGCCGCCGCACCCGCGCCATTGTCAGAGACGACGAAGATGTTATCGGCCGTGAAGGCGACGTCGGGGACGTTGCGCATGGTAGTGGACCCACCGTTTGTGGACATGTTCACACCCTGCTGCCAGAAGGGCATGGAGTAGTTGGTGCTGATGCCGCCGCCACTGCCCTCGCCTCCGCCCCAGTTCCAGACGGTCTCGGAGATATAGGGACCCCCGGGACCGGCTGTGGTCAACGTAGTGCCGCCGACGAGGGTGATGTACGGGTCGTCGGTATATTGCATCTGGCTGCCGGGATAGAACGAGCAGTTGTCTCCGGAGGCCTGGAAAAAGGACTGGCCTTGGGCCGCGAATTGCCTGTAAATCTGATCCGTAACGGGGCTATCGGAGAGGTCCCAGGAGGAACTGATCTGGCTGGCCGAGTTGTCATTGGCGATTCGATTGAGTATGTCGTCCTGCCCGTTAGGGTAGTCGTTCGGGGCCTCATACACGATAATCTGGGAGAGTCCCGGGGCCATGGCGACACACATCTCGATGTCGAGGCAGACCTCGCCATTACCGTTGCCCGGGACGCCATTGAAGCCGTCGAGGAGGACATTTTGCAACGGAACGTTCGGCAAGCCAGCGAAGGACTCGTAGGTGGCGATGTCGCTGGGGAAGTAGCCGTCGAATTCGAGGAGAGCGAGGTTCTGGAAAGCGCCGGTGAGGGAGGTGCCCGGGATGTAGGCGGCGCGGAAGTCTCCGCCGAGGTAGGCGCCGTTAGGACCGGAGCCGGCTTCCGGCGCCAGAGCCGCGCCTGGGTTGGCTTGTCTTCGGACGATCATCGGCTTGGGCAGGGAGTAGTTGTTCAGTCCGTTGATGTGCAGGATGGAGACGGCGAGGTCGAGGGAAGGTTCGGAGTCGGGGGCGTAGAAGGTGCGATGCTCGGTGGGGTGCTGATAGGAGCGCAAGGTCAGGTGGAACGTCTTCTCGATGTCGGCGACGGCGCCGTCCACATTGAGGATGACGCGATTGGGAGAGGTGGCGGTGACTTTGAGATTATTGGCTTGGGCGAAATCGATGACGGCCTGATAGTCTTGCTGGCTTGGGCCGAACCGGTCGGTAAATTCCTGCGGGGTAAGGTAGGCGCGGTAATTGCGGCTGGCAGGGTCGTAGATGTCCCGCAGGAAGGCGGCGAGTTGGGCCTGGTTGCGCAAGGGCAGCCCGATGCCGAGGTTCAGGCGCTGAGAAGCGGGGAGGCGGCCGAGGGGCTGGAGGCGGGCGACGGCGGGAAGCACGTGGCCAGGGACGACGTCGGCCAAGCTCTGGAAGGCAAACGCGGCAGCGAGGAGGGGCAGGCACGCGCGCCGGAGGGTGCGGAGGCCGGAGGTGGAAATCCGAAATCCGAAATCCGAAATCCGAAGTGCGACGCAGGCCAGTGGCCGGGGCGCCGAACAGGAGGTAGTTGGGGACGAGACTGTCAATGGCTTCATATTAAAGTGTTGGCGGCCGATGGGGATAAGCCGATCACGGCGTGGCGAGGTTGAGGCGGAAGAAGGCATTGCCTGTTCCGATGCTGTTGGTGAAGATGTATTGGCCATTCAACATGAAGGGCGCGGGATTGGTCACCGTGGTCCAGGTTATGGGGGGAGTGAGATTGGTGGCAACCTGGACTTCATAGACGCCCTGGCCGGCAGGCCAAGTGAGGAGGACGCTGTTGGGGAAGGGCGTGAGGAGGCTGACCAGCAGCGGGGCGACGACAACGGTCTTGACGCTGCCATCGGCGTTGCTCTTGAAGAGGTCGACGACGTTGGGAGCAGCGTACGTGGTGGCCAGGGTCAGGTTCTCGGACAGGATGGCAGGCTGGACCACCGCCGAGACCGAGAGAACCTGGTTGCTGCCCAGCACAGGGAGGTTGGTGAATGTAATGATGTTGTTGAGGCTGTCGAAGGACCAGCCGGGGGGCGAGCCTGAGACGAGGCTCACAGTGGGGTCGAGATAAAGAACGACGGCCATGCCCGGGGCGCTGGCCGGGCCGAGGTTGGTGACGGTGGCGGTAAGGGTATAGGTGTCGCCCAGGGTCACAGAATTGGGGCTGCTGGTGAGGTCCATGACGAGGTCGACCGTGGGGCCGACAACAAGAGCGCCAGCGGCAGCGGAGGCGTCGGACGGGTTGAGGTCGGTGGTGGTGGTGGAGACGGAAGCGGAGTTGGTAGCCGTACCGATGATCCCGGGTTGCACAGTGAGGACCAAGGAGGCTTGGGCGCCTTTGAGGAGGGTGCCGAGGTTCCAGGTCAACACGCCGGCCGAGTTGAGGGTGAAGGTGCCGGCAGACACCGTGTTGGTAAGATACACGGAGCCGGCGGGGAGGACATCACTCACGACGACGTTGCTGGCGACGCCGGGTCCGTAGTTCATCACGTTGAGGGTAAAGGTGAGGTTGCTGGTAAGGATGACGCTGTCGGACATTGCGGACATAGCGAGACCGACGTCCGCGACTGACTGGATTGGAGTGGCGGTGGTCAGGTTGAGCAGCCAGCCATTGGAGATGATGCCGGCATTGAGCGGAGTATCATCATACACGAACAGGGACCATGTGTTGTTCGGGTTGATGCCGTTGAAGACGGAGAGGTCGTTGGTGTAAGGGGCCGTGGGGGTGGAGGCCGGGGCGGGCAACGGGAACGGGGGCGGGGCCAGGGGATAGGCGGTGGTGTGGTAGGTGCCCGATACGATCTGGGCATCCTCCGGGAGCAAATTGGCGACCGTATCATCAAAGGTCAGAGTGACGTTGGTAATGGTGAAGCTGCCGCCGGCCTTGGACATGAGATAGGACTTTTGGCCGCCGGGGCCGACCAGGAGGATGTCGATATCCTTGGGCCAGGTATGGGCGAGGTTGGTCAAGGTAACGGTGGTCTTCGAGACGAGGTTGCCGAAGCCGCTGACGTTGATGGTCGAGGGATAAGGGGAGGCGGAGCCATACGCCGGGATGACGATGGGGGCGTTATTGGAGTAGGTGGTGGTGGTGTTGCCGAGGACGAGATTGAACACAAGGCCGTTCAGCGGGGTGGCGCCGTCCTGGAGTTGGAAGGTGGGGGAGACGACTTGCCCGTTGGTGCCAGCGGCGGTGAAGGTAAAGAGCCGGGAGGTGGAGGGGCCGCGGACCGGCATTGGGCCATAGACTTGCGGGGCAGAGGGATTGGCGACGCCGTTGGTTGGCAGCAAGGTGGCGATGAGGTTGGTGACAGGGAAGCCTGCGCCGTTGCGGAAGGCAAAGAGCATGGTAACCGTCTCGCCGGGCTGGATGACACGAGCGAAGTTGGTTTCGAGGCAGGTCAGGTCGAGAGCCCACCCGTTGGAGAGCGACCCGGCGTAGGGGGCGGCGCTATCCAAGGCATAGAGCGACCAGTTGCCGTTGGGACCGGAATCGACGAAGGAGGCCAAGGTGGCGCCATTGGTCGGGGCCGGAGCGCCGGGGAACAGAGGAACCGGGGCGTAGGCGGTGGGGGCGTAAGTACCGTTGGTAACCGGTCCGCTAAATGAGACGGTGTTGGTGGCCAAATCGTCAAAAGCCAGCGAACTCGCGGACAGAGGGCCGGCACCGCCGGCATTGGCGATGAGGAGGGCAGTGGCGCCCGAAGGGCCGGCGAGCAAGGCACCGAGTTTGTCGGCAGCCGAAATAGAGACGGCAGGGAGACGGACGGCGGCGTTCTCGACCTGGCTGAAGACGTTGCTGACCGCGATGACGGAGGGGTAAGCGGACCCGGCTCCGGAGGCGGTGGCGAGGCTGATGGTGGCGGGATTGGTGAACGAACGCGTGAAAGTGAGGGCAGCGCCCGCCGCAAGGATTTCGCTGCCGTCGGCCTCGAGGACATCGAGGGTCGCGGCATTGGTGGCGGTCAGGACCGCGAAGCCGAGAGTGCCGTTGACGACGGTGGGGCTGGAGAGGCTGATTTGGACGGAGTGATCGCCGTCGACGCGGTCATCATCGATGACCGGGACGGCGAAGCTCTGGAGGGTAACGCCGTTGGTAAAGAGGAGGGTGCCATTGGTGGGCATGTAGTTGACGCCGGCGACGGCGGAGTCGCTGTTGGTGCCGGAGGCGGTGGCGAAGTTGACGGTCACCGAGCAGTTCGTGAACCCGGTGCGGAGGATGCTGATGACGGCCTGGCCGCCATTTTCTTTGACCTGGTAGGCCGGGCTGGAAAAGCTCAAGCCTGTGATGTCGTCGGTGATGGTGATTGAAGCGGTGCTGGGGGGCAGCAGTTGGGCGCCGCCCAGGCTCGTGGCATTGGTGGAGAGATAGACGGCGAAGGAGCGGTCACCTTCAAGGGTGCGGTTGTTGATGATCGGCACGGAGAAGGACTGGAAGACGACACCGTTGCTGAAGGTGAGGAGGCCGTTGGTAGGATAGTAATCCACATTGGCCAGGGCGGTCCGGTCGAGAGTGCCAAAGTTGACGGTGGCCAGGCCGGTATCGGCGTTGGTGCGGGTGACCGTGATGATGACGTTGGTGCCGCTCTTGAGGACACCGAAGAGGGAGTTGGTGAAGGAGACGCCGGTGTTGCCGTCCAGGAGGTTGACCAAGGCTGAGGCGTACGGGTAGAGGGTCACGGGGGCGGTGGGGTCCGACGAGAGGTTCACGCGGAACTGGAGGCTGCCGGTAATGCGCGGGTCATCGACAAGCGGGATGCTAAGGGACTTGGTGGATTCGCCGTCGACGAAGGTCAGGGAGCCCTTGGAAGGGACGTAGTTGATGCCGCCGACGGCGGTGCCGTCAGCGGTGGCGTACTGGACGGTGGTAACACCGTTGGTCAGGAGCCGGTTGATGCTGAGCACAATGGCAGGGGCGGTCTCGTTGGTGACATAGATGCCGACCGGGAAACCGACGCCCTGAATGGCGCCGAGAATGACGATGGGAACGGACGCGGGCTGGAGGATCTTCGTCCCGGACGACGGATTGGAGAGGGTAAGAGTGAAGGAGAGGTTCCCTTCGACGACCGGGTTAAGGAAGATGGGGATATAAATGGTCTTGCTCAACTCGCCATCAGCGAAAGTAAGGGTGCCGTTGGTGGGGGCGTAATTGACGCCCGGGATGGCGCTGGTGGAGTTAGTGAGGGAGAAGGTGGCGAAGTTCACGTCGACGGAGCCGGTGTGGCCGTTGGTGCGGACGACGGTAACGGGGACGACAGCGCCCTTGGCTTCGACCACGAAGTAGTTGGTCTGGGAGAAGAGGAACTCGCCCGGGCTGGTGTTGGTGGTGAGGATGGTAAGGAACGCGGCGGACGGATTGAACAGGAAAGTGCCGGAGGCATTGGTCAGGAGGAGGTCGACGACGGAGTTGTTGAGCATGGCCGGGTCGTTGTGGATGGGGACGGTAACAACGATGTTCGACTGGCCGGCGGGGAAGGTAAAGGTGTTGGAGACGGCGAGGTAGTCAACGCCGAGCAACGCGGAGCCGTTGGTGATGGTGAAGAAATCGACGGAGGCCGGGAAGCGGGTGCTTCCGCTGCGGGCGAGGGTGATTTCGGCCAGCCCGGTGGGAATGTTCTGGATGACGGAGTAGTTCGTCGAGGCAAAGCTGACGGAGCTATCGTCGTTGATGATGACGAGGGTCGCCACGTATTGGTCGCCGAGGACAGCGCCGTTCTGGGGGTTGCTCAGCGAGAGGTTAACGATGAGGTTCGGGGTGATCTGGCCGTCGTCGATGACGGGGACCAGAACGGACTGGAAGACCTCGCCGTTGGGGAATGTGAGGGTGGAAAGCAGGTTGGAATAATTGATGCCGTTGGTGGCGGTGTTGTTGGATGTGGAGAAGTTGATGGCGACGGCGCCGGCGGTGCCGCCGGTGCGGCGGACGGTGATGAGGGCGTTGGTGGAGTTCTCGTCGGCCTGGAAGACGGGGCTGGTAAAGGTCAAGGCGCCGGAACCGCTCATGGCCCCGCCGAAGATGCGGGCGATGCGGGAACGGGCCTGCTGGTCGAATGTGGAGAAGCCGCCGCCGACCACGAGCATGGCGTTCGGCTGGAGGGCAACGGTATTGATGAAGCCGTCGGCGCCGTAGCCGAAGTTAATGGAGGGGTCGACCGCGCCACTGGGGAGGAGGCGAGTGATGTTGCCGCGGCTGACGCCGTTGGCATGGGTGAAGGCGCCGCCCAGGATGATGCGGGTGTCTGGCTGGACAACGATAGCATCGACCGTGCCATCGGTGCCGGGACCGACATTGGCAGTGAAGTTGGAGTCGAGGGAGCCATCGGGGTTGAGGCGCGCGATGTAGTTCAGAGCGGCGTTGTTGAAATTGGTGAACGAGCCGCCGACGAGGATGTTCCCGTCAAGTTGGATGGCGATGGCGCGGACGGCGTTGGTGGCGCCTTGGCCCGGGTCGAAGGTAAGGTCGACGGAGCCATTGGGGTTGAGGCGCGCGATGCCGTTGCGACCGACGCCGTTAATGGTCGTGAAATCGCCGCCAACGAGAATCTGACCGGCGTGCGGGACGTTCGTGGGATAGACGGCCAGGGCATAGATGGTGCTGCCCGGGTTTGCGAGAGGAGTGAACGTAGTGTCGAGGGTGCCGTCGTCATGGAGACGGGCGAGGCCGCCGAGGGAATCGCCGTTCAGGTGGGTGAAATTGCCGCCGACGAGGATGGAGCGATTGGTGCCGCCCGGAAGGAACGTCTCAGAGAGGGCGAAGACATTTCCATCGGCGCCAGAGCCTGGGCTGAAGGAACTATCGATGGAGCCGTCGGTGAGGAGGCGGGCGACATGATAGCGGTCGACGCCGTTGAAGGTGGTGAAGGAGCCCCCGATGACGATGTTGCCATCGGTTTGGATAATCAGTTTGTTGATCGGTCCGTTGGCGCCGATCATGTTGTTGAGGAAGGAGGTATCGAGGCTGGAGTCGGCATTGATGCGGGCGAGGTCTCCCCGGCCGGCGCCATTGACGGCGGTAAAGGAGCCCCCGGCGACGACTTGGCCATTGGTCTGCAGGGCGAGGGAGAGGACGTCGCCATTGAAACCGGGCGAGGCAGGGAAGTTGGGGTCAGGCGTTCCCGCCGGGACGTTGACGGCCTCGGCATCGATGATGTCGACGACAGCGGTGCTGGGGAACCCGAGGGCAGCGTTGGTGGGCATCGGGTTGGAGAGGCTGACGGTGAAGAAGAAGTTGGCGGGGTCGACCACACCATCGTCATAGAGGGGGACGGTAAAACTGGAGGCGATTTGGCCCGGAGCGAAGGTGAGGGTGCCGTTGGTGGAGGCGAAATTGCGGAAGGCCTGAGGGCCGGTGGAGACGGCGGAGCCGTCGGTGGTGGCGAAATTGACAGTGAGGGTTTGGGCGGCGCCGCCGGTGCGGGTGACGGTGATGGTGGCGTAGCCGCCGTTTTCGTTGACGACGTAGGTTGGGGAGCTGAATTCGAGGTTCCCGAATTGATTGTCATCCACGATGGTGACGTTGGCAACGGTGCGGGAGCCGGCGAGCATGGTAGGGGCGTTGGTGCCGTAGGCGACTGGATTGGAGAGTTTGACCTGGAAGGCGGTGCTGGGGCCGACGAGTCCATTGTTGATCAAGGGGACGACGACGTAGCGGGGTGAGGAGTCGCCGCTGTTCCAGGTGAGGTTGGTGGAGACGTTGAGATAGTTGACGCCGGGTTGGGCGGAGCCGCTGGCGGTGGAGCAGAGGACGGAGATGGCGCCGCGGGTGCCGCCAGTGCGGTTCAGGGTCAGGACAACCGCGCTGGCGCTTTCATTGGTGGCGTAAGTGCTCTGGGAGAAATTGACGTAGCCGACGGGGTAGCTGTCATCGATGATGTAAAGGCTGGCGTTGGTAAGGCTGAAGGTGCCGGAGCTGAGGTAGGAGAGATTGAGGGCAACGATGCGGTCCTGGGGCTGGATATTGGTATTATTGATGATGGGGACGGCGAAGGTGCCGTTGGTGACGCCGGCGGCAAAGAAGAGGCTTCCGTTGGTGGGCCAATAATCGACGCCGAGGACGGCGTTGCCATTGGTGGTTGTCGCGTAGTGCAGCGAGATGTTGCCGTAAGAGCCGTTGGTGCGGATGACGGAGATCAGGGCGACGCCGTTGGTTTGGTTTTCGTTGACGGTGTAAGTCGGGGAGGAGAAGCCGAAGACGCCCGGGTTATGGTTGTCATCAACAATGGTGAACGGGGCGACGGAGATGCCGAGGGCGCCGCTGATGGGGAGGGTTTCGCCGCCGAGGTAGAACTGGTCGGCACAAGAGGGGTTGGCGAGGGAGATGGTGGCGGAGCGGTCGCCCGGGGTGGCGTTCCTGATGACGCTGACAACGACGCGGTTCGCGGTATAATCGAAGAAAGTGGAGCCGTAGATGTCCGTTGGGCTGGAGCTGGAGCCGAAGATACCGTCGCTGAAGCAGCGGGTCAGGGCGCCGGCGGGGCTGGCGGGCAGATAGTCGTAGAGGCGCCAGGCAGTGAGGTAAGTGGGGACGGAGCCGCTGTAGGCATAGTCGACGCCGCTTTGGGCGACGCCGGACGAGACGCTGAGGTTGGCGGAGAGATAGCCCAGGGTGCCGTTGGTGCGGGTGAGGGAGATGGTGGCGGAGGCAGAGCTTTCGAGCACGCTGTAGGCGGCGGAGGAAAGGGAGATGTTGCCAGGGCCGGGAGTGACGCCGCCCATGAGGCGGCAGAAGTTGAGGCGGTTACGAAGACCGGCACGGGTCTTGGGTTGAGGATCGACGTTCTGGTTGTAAGGGCCGAAGGCATCCATGGGGTCCACGCGGACTTGCGGGTCGGATTGGCCGCCGCCGACTTGCTCGAAGGTGCCGCCGATGAGGACCTTGCCGTCGCTCTGGAGGGCGGCAGCATAGACGACGCCGGACGGATCGACGAACCGCTCGCGGTGCAGGCCGGCGAACTGGTTGTAGGCGGTATCGAGGAAGGTCGTATCGACTGTCCCGTCGGAGAACAGGCGGGTGAAGCCAAGGCGATGGGTACCGTTGAAGGTGGTGAAGGAGCCGCCGACGTAAATCTGGCCGTTGGGCTGGGTAAGGATGGTAAAGATCGAACTATCTGTGCCGCTGCCGGGGTCGAAGGTGGTGTCCAGGGCGCCGGAGGGGATGAAACGGGCGATGCGGGGACGGGAGAGGCCGGCCACGTTGAGGAAATCGCCTCCTGCCACGAGATTGCCGGAGGCATCGATGCTCAGTGCATGGACGATGCCGTCGACGCCGACGCCGAGGGTGTTGGCGTAAGTTTTGTTAAGAGAGCCGTTGGAGTTGAGGCAGGCCAGGTTGTTGAGGAGGGTTCCGCCGACGCTGGTGAAGTCGCCGCCGATATAGATGGAGCCGTTGTTATAGGCGATGGCGTTGATGGTGTTGCCGGTGATAACCGGGGCAGCGAAGGTAGTGTCGAGGGAGCCGTTGGAATTGAGGCGGGCAATATGGCTGCAACTGGCGCCGTTATAGAAGGTGAAGTCGCCGGCAATAAGGAACTGGCCGTTGGTCAAGACGAGGATGGCGCGGACTGGGCCGTTGGCGCCGAGGCCGGGGCTGAAATCGGTAAGGTCGAGGGAGCCGTCGGCGTTGAGCAAGGCGATGCTGGGGCTGGGGGTGCCGTTGAACGCGGCGAAGCCGCCGCCAATGAGGAGTTTGCCGTTGGGGGCGGAAGCGATGCAACTAATGAAGGCATCGGCGCCGTCCAGGGGCGGGGCCAGGAAGGTCTGGTCGAGGGACCCATCGACGTTCACGCGCGCGATGCGATTGCGGGCGTAACTGTTAAAGGAATGGAAATCGCCGACGATGACCGACTGGTCCTGCGTATTCGTAATGACGATGTTATTGGTGACGACGACATTATTGGTATTGGTGGAGACGACGGTGTTGGTGGAGAAATAGTAGTTGGGGAAATCAACTACGCCCAGGACTTGGCCATCGGCGCCGGGCTGAGCCATATCCGGCGGGTCCGAGAACGGCACGAAGGGGAGGGCCATGGAGAAGTTAAAATCAGGGTCGTAAAGTTCATCGACTGAGCCGGCGGGCGGGTTTTGGTCGTTGAAAAGGATGGTGACGTAACATTCATCGGCGGCGCCGCACGGGACGATGCCACCTCCGCTCTCGGCGTCCCTCCAAATAGAGACCTTGAAGGTCCGAGCGAACTTGGTAAAGCCGTCGTTGGTGATGGTGAAGGAGATGGTCTTGTAGCTATCGTTTCCGCCGAACGAGAGGTCGCCATCGTCAAGGACGAAGTCGGAGTTGGTCCCGTGGACGTTGGCCATGTAGGCGGGCGTCGGAGTGGCATAATCGGAGCCGGGTTCGAGGGGGAAGAAGTTGTCCCACCCTTCCGCGCTGATGTTATCGAGGTACTGGGCGTTGATGCGGTAATGGATGGTGGCCGACTCCGCCGGCGACGACTGATAGGCGGTGCGATAGACGGTGAGGAGAGCGCTGGAGTAGTAGGTGTTGACGTCCTCGGGGAAACGATAGTGGACATGAGAGAAGTTATAGGCGTCGCGGTTGGTGGTGCCATCCAGGAACTTGCCATAATTTCGGATTTCGACGGTGGCATTGGACCAGGTCAAATCGAGGCGCGGAGGGGAGACGTCCATTGACTCGGCCGGGTCGAGCCTGGGGTTCGACAGCAAGACGGAGAAATCGTAGCCGAGGGGGGCGGCGAAGTTATTAGTCACTCCGAAGCCGCCAAAGCCGCCGAGCGCCTGGCCTTCGAGGATGGGGACAACGATGTCCTTGCTCATTTCGAAGTCGTCGAAAACGAGGGTCCCGGAGACGGGCTCGTAGTCATAGCCGGCCAAGGCGGTGCCGTCGGCGGTGGAATAGTCGACCAGGGCGCGTCCCGAGTTCCCGGCCCAGCGAGTGACGGTGACGACGACGCCGGTGGGGAAATAGTTGTAGAACGTCTTATAGTTGACATTCCAGTCCGGCAAGCTTTCGTACGGGGTGCAATAGTATTTGGGGATGGCGCCGAGGGGGCTGGTCCAGTCGAACTGCTCGCTGGCAAAGCGGAAGACGCCGGAGGAGTGGTAGGCCCAGTTGAGGACAGGGAACCCGTTAGCGGCGGAGATGGTGCTGCCGCCGAAGATGGAACCGCTGCCGCTGGAGTTAGCGGTGCTGGCGCCTTTGCTGTCGATGGCGATATAGTAGGTAGTGCCGTAAACGGCGTTGAAGCGCAGGCCGCTAGGCCCCTGGAACGGAAGGTCGGAAATGGAGCCGCCGCTGGAGACGAAGCCGCCGGCGCTGGAGACCTGGCCCATGTACTGGTCCTTTTGGAGGAGGTATGGGTCGAGGTCGTCGTTGGCGGCGACCTGGGTGAGGTGGTTGATGTCCGTGCCGGAATAGACGGCGAGGATGGTATCCATCGGGCCGTTGAAGTAGTTGGTGATGAGGACCAGGACATTGGTGAAGACGTTGGTGCCGACAAAGTAATTCGTCAGGTAGTAGTTGTAACTGACGTTGACGCAGTGGCTGCCGAAGGTGTCCATGGAGACCTCGCCGCTGGCCGGGGCGGTCCATTTGTACCAAATACTGTAGGTGGGGGAGAAGCCTGCGTGATTGGGCTCGCCGGTTTGGGGGGTGGCGTTGGTGTTGCAGCCGGCAATGGAGCCCCATTCGCCAGAGATGACAGTGGCGTTGGCGAAGGCATCATTGGTGGCCTGGGCCCAGGCGGAGCCTGTCAGGCCGGCGGCCAGGAGGCAAAGGCAGAGGGAGGTCCGGAGTCCGAAGGGCGAAGGGGGAAGGGCGGAGGAGGGAGACAGCAGGGCGGCAGGCAGAGCCATGAGGCGCCGGAGCAGGCCGCACATATTCGATTGGAATCTACGCATAACAATAGGCTTCACACTGTTAAACTGACCGGCGTCGTGTCCCGGTGTATTCACTGCGCCAGGTTCAAGAGGACCTGTCCGCTTTGCCGCGGGTTCAAGAGCGCGTTGCTTTGACTTTCACCTTCTCTGTTCCAGGATCGGGAAGAACATAACAGGGAATCTTCGACAGAGATTGGCGACAGCGGTTCGCTGTCCGAGCTATTCGGACGCGCTCCGAGCAAGCCGGACGTATTCGATTTGAAACTGCGCATAACAATAGGCTTCACAGGGTTAAACTGGGGAGCATGGGCTCCGGGCATTCTCACTGGGCCAGGTCCAGAACGACCATTCCGTTTTGCTGGGGGTCCAGGAAGTAAAAGCCGCAGCCGCTGGAGCCCTGGCCGCAGATGACACCCTGGAAGGTGAGGGTCTGGCGGAGTTGGGCGGACCAGGTGGAGCCTTTGAACAAGCCGGACGAGGTAGTAAAGGTGAGGCTCAATTTGCTGGCAGGGTCGGTCGGATGAACGCGCTTTTGGGCATCCAGGGTAAAGGGGGCTGTGGCATTTGTAGAGTCCTCGTCGGCGAGGACCAGAGTACCGGCGCTCAAGGCCGCCGGAGAATAGAGCGAGGCGACGGGGGCGACCTGGTTGGTGAAGCCGGCGGGGTAGGTTTTGGTGGCCCCGGCCGTATTGAGCCAGATCAACTGGCCGTCGCAAGCGTTCGTAGCGGTGTCGGTGAAGGCGAGCCAACTGAGCAGGCAACCGCCGCCGGAGTAAAGGGAGGCAAAGAGGGGCCAGTAGCCGTCTTTGGAGCGCATGGCGCTCTGGCTGACCTTGGTGCCGTCGGGCAGGGCGCCGGCGAAGAGGAGATTGCCGAGGCTGTCCACCGAGATGGTGCCGTAGCCATAGCCGGCGGGGTAGGCGTCGGCAGGACTTGAACCGGCGTTGCCACCAGAGCCGTGAACGTAGCCATAGCCGGCGGGGGAGGCGTCGGCAGGAGGGATGAGGAGGGTGTACGGGGACGCGGCCGCCGGGGCGGCGCGATAGGCCTGGAGTGCGGCGGACCAGTTGGTGGTGGCGACTGAGCCGAGCATTTGACCGCCGCCGGAGAGGTCCAGGCGCAGGGTGAGGGTGAGCGGAGAGAGGCCTGGGGCGCGCTTGAGGGTGGCGGAGGCAGTGCTCGTGGAGGGGCTAAAGGCGCCGGAGACCGAATAAGAGAGCCCGGCGAGGGTCAGCTTTGCGGAGTATGCGCCGCGCGCTGTGACCTTGGCGGTAAACCCGCCGGAACTGGCCGCGGAGGCGGCATTGGTGTCCGAGAACAGGCCGTAATAAGAGCCCAGGGCGGAGGCGAAGGAATTGGACGAGGCGCTCTGAGAGGAGAGCGTGGTCGCAGGCGGGGTGATAGCGGGCTTGGGAGTGGTGTTGGACACGGTGAGAGACGTGACCGCGAGCGTGGCGTTGGAGCTATCGACGGAGCCGATGGGGTTGGAGACCACGACAGCATATTGGCCGGCGTCGGTGGTTTGGACATTTGTCTTGGAATAGGCGCTGGCGGTGGCTCCGGCGATGTTGGCGCCGTTGAAGAGCCACTGGTAAGCAAGCGGGGGGTAGCCGGACGCGGTCACGGAAAAGAGGGCGGTGGCGCCTTGGGTAACTGTCAGGCTCTGGGGTTGCGCCGAGATGACCGGAGGCGTGGCGGGAGTGGTAACGGTCAAGGTGGCAGCGGGAGCGACGACGGAACCGGCGAAGGTTGTCACAACGACGGAGTAAGCGCCGTCATTAGCGGGCTGGACGTTGTTGATGGTGAGCGAGGGGGAAGTCGCGCCGGCGATGTTGTTGCTGTTGAATTGCCACTGGTAGCTCAAGGGCCAATCCGAAGAGGCGGCGACGGTGAAGGTAACGGGGCTGCCTTGGATGACGGTCTGGCTCTGGGGAAGCAGGGTGAGAAGGGTGAGCAGGGGCACATCCGTGGGGACACCATTGGTCGGAGGCACAATGACCGGGGAGATGGGGGCCTGGCTTTGGCGGTTGACAACGGTGTTGGTGGGGTTGGAGACGAGGTCGCCGCTTGCGGCAAGCGCGGCGTTGACCTTGTGGAGGAGGCCATCCGGGTAAAGGAGGTTGGTGGAGGAGAAGTAGCCCCAGTTGAAATTGCTGACCCAGATGAAGCCGCCGGCGGCGCGCCCGTTGAGTTTTTCGGCGATTTCGACGCCGTTGGCCCTCGCCTGAGCATAATAGACCTTAATGTTCGAGGCGGACAGGCCGGTGAAGTCGCCGACGGGGTCGCTGGCGGTGGCGGTGAAGCCTTCGAGCTCGAGGTCGTCGACATAGATGGCATTCCCGCCGGGGGCGACGCCGCTGAAAGCAAAGACGCTATTCGTGGCGCCGTTGAGGATAAGGCGTCCGAGGGCGGCGTTGTTGAGGAAGCCGTCGCTGGAGGCGCCGAGGTCGGCGCCAGCCCAGAGCATAGGAACGCTGGTGTTATAAGTGGCGTTGACCTTGATGGTGGTGCCGAGAAGGTCGCCGGCGGCGGGCTTGGTCAGCAGGCTGAGGCCGCCATTGCCGGCGCTCCAGACGTTGCCGTTGGTAATCACGGCGTTGAGGTAATTGGTTGGGTAGATTGGATTGGCCTGGTAAATGAGGGCGAGGTTCGAGACGCCGTCTGACAAGACATTGGTGGCGGCGAGGCTGATGCCGCCGCCGGCCTGGAAGAGGGTGTTGCTGGCGAACAGAGTGCCGCTGTCGAGGGCGATACTGCCGTTGACAGCGAAGAGGAAGCCGTTGGTCAGGAGGGCGTATTGGGCCTGTTGCAACTGGATGTTGCCGATAGCGGCGGTGATGAGGCCGCTGTTTTCGAAGTCGTTGGCCCAGATCAAGCTGCCGTTGTTGGTGATGAACCCGTGATTGATGAAGGCGGCGTAAGGAACATTGTAATTGGTGTTGTAGAAGGGGGTGGTGCGGGAGCCTCCGAAGAAGACGGCGTTGTAGGTCCGGAAGGCGCCGGAATTGGTGAAGTACTGGAGGCGCGGGGCGGCGTCGGGCCAAAGAACGGCATGGCCGGTGGAATCGCCATCGAGGTAGAGGGCGCCGGCAGGGGTGGGTGAGCCTGGCGCGTTGGTGGCGATGGTGATGCGGGAGGCATCGAGGTGGAGGTTGCGGGTGATATGGAAGACGTCATGGATGACGAGGTTGTCATCGCCGCCGAGGGCATTGGTGGAGGTGAGGAGCAGGGACTCGGAACGTGCGGGCAGAGTGGGCGCGAGGTGGGCATCGGCGAAAAGCACGTGGGAGATGTTTGTAGTGTAGAAATTGGAACCGCCAATGACGCTGGTGTAGATGTTGGTTGTGCAGGTGCTCCAGAGGTCAATGTAACCCTCGGGCTGGTTGATGGTCGAGGTGACGAGGTTGGAGATGCTGAGCAAGCCGTTGGTGCTGCGGAGGTTGAAGTCGGCGTAAGGAGCGGCGATCTGGGCGTTGCTGCTGCTGAGGAACTGGTTGGTGGCCTGGAGAGAGAGGTAATTGAGGCTTGTAATCTGGGCCATGGTGAGGTCGAGGGTCTTGGCGGCACTGATCTCGATGCGGCCGGGGATGTTGGTGACATCCTGGCCCGCGACGTCGGAGACGATGATGGAAATGGGAGGCACGAGCGCCTCGTAGGCGGTCCATATATTGGTGGTTATGACGGTGGGGAGGAAGGGCAGGGCTATGTCGGTTGCGGAGCCGGGAACTGGCAGGGTGACCGTGTCGGGGATGGGGCTTGGGGTCGAAGCCTGGCCGAGGAAGAGGGTGCCCAGGCCTTCACCCACTCCGTAGTTGTTGGGGATATAGGTAGGCCGGGTGATGCCGATGCCGGCGAAGCCGTTGAGAAGGAGTTGGGCCGTCCCGATTTCGGGAAGCTCATCGAGCACGTAGAGGTACTGGGGTTGGGTGGCGCCATTCGGGGTGGTGTAGGTTTGAGTCCATTCGAGGACGACCAAGCCATCGAGGAAGTAAACCTTGGGGGCATA
>CAZZFF010000025.1:0-59114 GCA_964653485.1 uncultured Verrucomicrobiota bacterium
ATACTTTGGGCTTCATCTTGGAGAAGGCGACGGCGCCCAGAAGACCGCGGGTCTGGTCGGTAACCGGCAGGTGAACGGTGATGAAATCGGCGTCCCGGTAAACGTCGTCAAGGTCGGCGACCAGCTTGATGCCGAGGGACTTGGCGCGCTCCTCGGTCAGGAAGGGGTCGTAGCCCAGGACATTCATGCCGAAGGCCACAGCGCGCCGGGCGACCTCGCTGCCGATGCGGCCCATGCCGAGGACGCCGAGGGTCTTGCCCATCAACTCCATGCCTTGGAACTGCTTGCGGTCCCACTTGCCGGCGGTCATGGAGCAATAGGCCTGCGGCAGTTTGCGCGCCAGGTTCAGAATCATGGCGAACGACAACTCGGCGGTGGAGACGGTGTTTCCGCCGGGCGTGTTCATGACCACCACGCCATGCTGAGTGGCGGCCTCGACATCCACGTTGTCAACGCCCACGCCGGCACGGCCAACGACGCGCAGCTTGGGCGCGGCCTCGATGACTTTGCGTGTCACCTTGGTCTCGGAGCGCACGACCATGGCGACGGCGTCCTTGACGAGCGGCAGCAGTTCGGCCTCGAGGAGCCGTTTGGGCAGCACAACGACATCGAACTCGGGCCGCTGCTTCAGTAAGGCTATTCCCCTGGGTGACACAGGGTCACAAATAAGCACTTTCATAAGAAGCGGAGAATGTAGGCCAAAAGACGGTCTTAGGTCAATTCTTCAAAGAAAGATTTGTCGTGCCTTGGGGGATAAGGAATGGTCTATATGGGCGAGGCAATGAGCGAGTTCAAGTTTGCGTGCCCGGTGTGCGGCCAACATATCACGACCGATTCGGGCTCGAGCGGCAAGCAAATCGGATGTCCGACTTGTTTCCGGAAGATCGTCATTCCTCAAGCCCCGGCATCCGAGGAGACTAAGCTCATCCTCTCGGCGGCGCAGGCGGCGGGGCCGCGTCCCGTCCCGTCAGGGTTGGGTGAGGAATCCGGACCCCGGCCCCGAACGCCGGTGCTCCAGACGGTAGGCAGCGCGGCCCTGCTGCTCGGGTTGCTCTGTTTGGCCGGAGCAGGGGTCTGGGCGTTGGTGGACAAAACGCTCCTGGCCAATACGGCGTCCCGGCAGGCTTCAGCTTCCTCCACTCCCAGGCCAAACTATCCAATTCCCCAGAACATCCAATGGACTCTGGACCTGGCGAAGGCGGTTTTTCCCGAAACGGGGGCCGCGGGGCAGATCAAAGGCATCGGCTTCAAGTGCGAACGAGCCACGCTGCAAGGGGGAAAGCTGACTCTGCTCCAGGGAGGGCCTGGCGGGGCGCCCCTGATGGGGGTGGCCATTTATCTTTTTGCCCGGCGGAGCGAGGACCTGAGCGGCAAGACCATCGAGATCGCGGCCACACGCCCGCCACCGTTGCCGCGGGTAAGTTTGCGATGGGAGGGTGGCGCACAACAGGGCGGCAGAGAGGAAATCCTGGCAGGCTACGCCCTCAAGCTGACGTTCAGGAAGGCCGCCAACGGCCGTATTGCCGGCAAGATTTATCTCTGCCTGCCCGATTCGTCCAAGAGCTTCGTAGCAGGCATATTCGAGGCGCAAATCAAGCTGACTCCGGAGACCCAGGGCCGGTGATCCTGGGGCGTGCGCTGGAATCCGGCGTCGAACCAGCCCAGGGCGAATTCCCGTCAGGGCTCAAAACTTGGGACTGATCCATGGCAGGCCGTGGGCTTCCGCGACGGCCTTATGGGTAAGGTTGCCGTCCATGACATTGATGCCGCTGAGGAGGGCGGGCTGGCGTTGGCAGGCCTCGGCGAGGCCGAGATCGGCAAGCCATTCGATAAAGCGATAGGTGGCATTGGTCAGGGCCTGGGTCGCCGTCCGGGCGTAAGCTCCGGGCATGTTCGCCACGCAGTAGTGGAGGACGCCCTCTTCGACGAAGACGGGCTTGTCGTGGGTGGTGGGGCGCGAGGTTTCGGCGCACCCCCCCTGGTCAATGGCGATGTCGACCAGCACGCTGGCGGGAGGCATGCGGCGGAGCATGTCCCGGCGGATAAGCTTCGGGGCCTTGGCGCCGGGGACAAGGACGGCGCCGACGAGCAAATCGACCGACGGCAGCAGTTCGAGGAGGTGGGTCTCGTTGGAGTAGAGGGTGTGGGCGGTGTGGAGGGTAATGTCGAGGAACCGCATCCGTTCCCAGTCCACCTCCAGGACGGTGACATCGGCGCCAAGGCCCTGAGCCATGCGGGCGGCGTTGATGCCCGATGTGCCGCCGCCCAGGACCACCACGCGGCCCGGGAGCACGCCGGGCACCCCGCCCAAGAGCACGCCGCTGCCGCCCACGTGCTTGGCCAGGAAATACCCCCCCACCAGAATGGACATGCGGCCGGCGATCTCGCTCATTGGCTCCAGCAAAGGAAGCCGGTGGTTCATCTCAATGGTCTCGTAAGCCAGGGCCGTCACACGCGCCGCCATGAGCGCCTCGGTCAGCGGACGGTTGGCGGCCAGATGGAAGTAAGTGAACAAGAGCTGGCCAGGCCGCAGCAGGCCGTATTCGGAAGGCAGCGGCTCTTTGACCTTGACCACCAGTTCGGCCTTTTCAAAAGGAACGGCGTGGTCGTCCACCAGCGTGGCGCCCGCCTGGGCGTACCCCTCGTCGGGATAGCCCGCGCCGGCGCCCGCCTGGCGCTCGACCAGGACCTGGTGGCCGCGTCTAACGAGTTGGTAGGCAGCGGAGGGCAACAAGGCCACGCGATGTTCCTGGTCTTTGATTTCTTTAGGCACCCCGATGATCATAGGAGGAAGCAGGTTCGGTCATTGCCGAGTGTGGATTGCTTTTTCACAGCAGTTCCAGGGCGCGGTCCAACTCGGCGTCCGTATTGTAGAAATGCGGTGAGAGGCGGATGTATTTTTGACCGGCGCGATCGGCGCGGAGCGAGGTGACGATATGGGCATCGAGCAGCTTTTGGTGCAACGGCGTCAGGTCCGCGCCAGGCCGGTGAAAGGAGAGGATGCCGCTGTTGTTTGCGGGCGGGGCGTCCGCTTGGAGAACGGTGTAGCCCTTGGCCTGCAAGGCCGGGGCCAGGCGGGCGCGCTTGCGCAACAGTTCCCGGGCGACGTTGTCCACGCCCACTTCCAGGAGGAGTTCCATGCCGCGGATTAGGCCGAGGATGCCGAGCAGGTTGGAGGTGCCGGCCTCGTATTTCCGGGCGTCCGTCCGGAGCACCAGTTGCTCCTGGGCAACGAAATCCGGGCAACGGACATTGTTCCAGCCGTAAATGGGCGGAGTCAGGGCGGGCTGGATGGAGCGGCGGACGTACATCAGCCCCGCGCCGCACGGGCCCAGGAGCCATTTGTGGGCGTCCGCGGCAAGCATGTCGACATGCTCCATGCTGAAGGGGAAGGCGCCGAGGCTCTGGATGCCATCCAGGCAGAAGAGGATGTTGCGCTTATGGAGGAACTGGCCGATGGCCTGGAAATCGAGCCGGTAGCCACTGATGAAATGGCAGGAGGCCAAGGCCACCAGGCGCGTGTTCTCGTCCACCTGGCCCATCACGTCTTCGGGGCGAATCAGGCCCAGGCCGCGCGTGTTCATGAGCCGGACCTCCACTCCCTTCTCCGCCAGGGCCATCCAGGGATAGACGTTGGAGGGATAATCGTCGAAATAGACCAGAATGTTATCGTGGCGCCGGAACTTCAGGCCGCTTGCGATAAAGCTCAGCGCCAGCGACGTCGGCCCGACAAAGGCCACTTCATCCGCCCCGCAGCCGAGCAATTGGGAGGCCACCAGCCGTCCATGCTCCAGTATCTTGGGATAGATGAATCTCTCCTGGTCGCCCTTGGCGGCCTGGAGGGCGTATTGAGACACCGCCTCGGAGACGCGGCGCGGCAAGGGACAAACGCCCGCATGGCCCAGAAAAACCTGTTCGCCCGTCACCGGGAACTCGCTCCGGCGCAACTCTTCATTGGATAGCACTTCCGTCAATGTCACGATGGGAGCCTAAACAATGGCGCGGAAAGTTCAACTGTCTTTCGGACCAACAAATGTGTCGCCAATTCGGGGCCGGCGCACTAGGATAACTCGCTCCGGCACGGCGCGCAGCCGCCGGTGATGATGGCCGAGTATAAAGTAAAATTCGAGGTCTTTGAAGGCCCGCTCGATTTGCTCCTTTATTTGATAAAGAAGGAGGAGGTCGATATTTATGAGGTCAACCTCACGCGCCTGGCGGGTCAGTTCATCGAGTACATCGAGACCATGCGCCTGCTGGACCTGGAGGTGGCCGGCGAGTTCCTGGTCATGGCCGCCACGCTCATGTACATCAAGAGCCGGGAGTTGTTGCCGGTGGACCAGCAGGCGCAGCCCCAGGACGACGACGACGACGGGGAGGACCCGCGGTGGGAGTTAATCCGGCAACTGGTCGAATACAAGAAATTCAAGGATGCGGCCGCCAAACTCGAGGCGCTCGAGGAGCGGCAGGAGAACATCTTCCCCAGGGTGCCGGCCAGGCTCGAATTCGGCCCGGAGACGCCCGCGCGGTCCGAGGCCTCGATTTTTGACCTCGTCAGCGCCGTCAACACGGTTTTGCAGCGATTCGGCAAGCGCGCCGAACAGCGGGAGATTTTCGAGGACAAATGGACGGTCAGTGAGAAGATTCAACTCCTGATGCAGGCCCTTGCCCAAACGCCGGTGATGAGATTTTCGGAACTCTTCGCCGGGGCTTCCAGCCGCACCGAGATCGTGGCGACTTTTCTGGCGCTTCTTGAGTTGATTCGGCTCAAGCATCTGGCGGCGCTCCAGGAGGAGCCTTTCGGGGAGATCATGATTCGCCGCGTCGACAAGCCCCCGCAAGAGGCGACGCCGCCGGCGCCGGAGGCCGCGCTGGTGTCCCCTGCCCCGCCCAAGCCGGGCATAGAGGACCCGCCCTCCCCGGCGGGCGTGGAGGCCAACACCTCTTCTCCATAGGGCAAGCCGGCCGGACCGAGACGGACACTTTTTCACAGACGCAGGACTTCATGGAACTGAAACTCATATTGGAAGCGATTCTCTTCTCAGCGCAAAAGGCGCTGAGTTTGAAAGAAATCCGGGGTGTATTTGCCGGCGCGCCGGAGCACGCGGAGGGGGATGAGACCGCGCACCAGCTCAAGAAAGCCAAGGAAGAAGAACTGGTGGCGGCGCTCGAGGAGTTGGCCCGGGAGCACGAGCAGGCGGGACGGAGTTTTCGGCTGGCGTGCGTGGCGGGGTCGTGGCAATTCGTGACCCAGCCCGAATACGCGCCCTGGCTCAAGGCGCTGGTCGGGCACAAGGCCCGGCCGCCGCGTCTCTCGCAACCGGCGCTCGAGACCCTGGCCATCATCGCCTATCGGCAGCCGGTCACGCGCGCCGAAGTCGAGCAGGTGCGCGGCGTGGCGGTGGACGGCGTGATGCAGACATTGCTGGAGCGCGGCTTGGTCGAGCAGGCGGGACGCGCGGAAGTCGTGGGCCGGCCGATGACATACGGCACCACGGCGGTGTTCCTCGAGTATTTCGGACTGCGAAGCCTGGAAGATTTGCCCGCCGCGGACGAACTCCGCCGCGTGGTGGTGCAGAAACCCGAAGGGCTGGCGACCGTGGACCCCGGCCTGGCGACAGCGCCGCCCGAGCCACTAGCCCCGCAATCGGCCTCGCCCGCCGAAGGCGCCAAGCCGGAGGGCCAACCCCAGTGAACATCCTCGAACACCGCAAAGAGATCGACAAGTGCGACGCCCAGATTATCAAGTTCCTTAACGAGCGGACCAAACACGTGCTCGCCATCGGCGAGATGAAGCGGAGGGCGGGCGACGAGATTTACGCCCCGCACCGCGAGTGGGCCGTCCTGAAGCGGATTTGCCGGCTGAATCCGGGACCCCTTGCGGACGAATCGATGCGGGCGATTTATCGCGAGATCATGTCCGCCGCCCTGTCGCTGGAGAAGTCGCTGACCATCGCCTATTTGGGGCCGGAAGCCACGTTCACCCACCAGGCGGCCATCCAGCGATTCGGCTCCAGCCTGGTCTATTCCCCCCAAAAGACCATCAACGACGTCTTTGCCGAAGTGAGCAAGAAACGGGCGGACTACGGTGTGGTGCCTGTGGAGAACTCGACTGAAGGGGCGGTAACCCACACCCTGGACATGTTCGTGGAGAGCGATTTGAAGATAGTGGCGCAGCTTGTCCTGCCGGTGCGGCATTGTCTGCTGAGCAACTGCAGCCGGCCCCGAATCAAGACTCTCTACGCCCACCCGCAGGCCTACGCCCAATGCCGCGGCTGGATAAAGACCAACCTCCCGCATGTGGACGTAATCGAGACCTCCTCCAACGCGCGCTCAGCGGAGTTGGCCGCCAAAGAGAAGCACGCCGCCGCGATCGCCGGCGTCCTGGCCTCGGAAACATACCGCCTGTCCATCCTGGAAAACGACATCCAGGATAACGCGGCCAATGCGACGCGTTTCCTGGTGCTTGGCCGGCAATGCACGCCCCCCACCGGCAACGACCGGACCAGCCTGGTGTTCAGCGTGGCGCACCGGGCGGGCGCGTTGTATAGCGCCCTGGCGCCCTTCCGCCGCTATCGTCTCAACATGACCAAAATCGAATCCCGGCCCAGCAAGCGGAAAGCCTGGGAGTACTTCTTCTTCGTGGATTGCGACGGGCACGTGACCGACCGGAAGATTTCCAAGGCCCTGGCCCAGCTTGGCGAGCACTGTAGCTTTGTCAAAATCCTCGGGTCCTATCCCAACGTCGAGACGTGACGCGGGACCGCTACGCGGCGGGCACTGGCGGCTCCCGGCGGGTTGGCCTTCGAGAATCCACGAATGCTCATTCGGCTCCTCGAAGGACGAAATGAGGGATGGGATAGGGGACTTCGAAATTGCTCATTTCAGAAGGAAGCGGTATGGCGTTTGCGGGCGGGCTTGCGCCGAATTGGCAGCCGCACGAGCCGGTCGGCGTATTTGACCGCCAGCATCGCCTGCAACAGGTTATGCTTCTCCGGCCACAGGAGCCATCCCCCCAACAAAAAGACCCGCGGCGAGGGCCGCGGGTCTGGTGAAAGGGTTGGAGACTAGGCTCCGTTGTCGCCGATGGCTTCGACGGGACAGCCTTCTTTGGCTTCCTTGCAGCGGCCTTCCTCCTCGGGGGATGTCGGTTGCTTGAAAACGATGGAGTAACCGCCGTCTTCGTTGCGTTTGAAATTGTCGGGCGCGGTCTCGCGACAGAGATCGCAATCAATGCACTGGTTGTCCACGTAATACTTGCCGGGCACGTTTTCAGGATATTTGTTTGCAGCGTCAGCCATAAGAATAGTCTAGTTCAAATTTATCGGGGAATATGGGTAGTGGGGTTGGAGAACGCAAGCCCATTCGGAGATTTTTTCGCCGGCGCGCCGTCATTCGAGGCCGCGGACGGCATGTTGAGCCCTTGCACCGCCTGGTCGGCGAGATTGACCATCGGAGCGGGGCACAAGCCCAGGAAGAGCATTCCCGCGGCGCAGGCAAAGATGGCGAGGCGAATGGGTCGGGAGGTGGGAATCGGAGACAGGCTGGGGGCTTCGCGGGACCAATATATCGCGCGGATAACTCCGAAGTAGTAGAAAAGGGAAATAATCACGCCGGCCACGGCGGTAAAGGCCAGGCAATAGCAGCCGGGATTGGCCGGGGCCTGGGTGATGATCGCTTTGAGCAGCAGGAATTTGCCGAAGAAACCGGCGAGGGGCGGGATGCCGGCCAACGAGACCATCGCGAGCGTCATCGTGGCGGCCAGCATGGGGGAGCGATGGTTCAAGCCGGCCAGCGCCGCGATGTCTTCGCCCTCGACATGCCGCAACACCAGGCAAATGACGGTAAAGGCGCCCAGCACCGTGAAGAGGTAGCCGCTCAGGTAATAGAGCACGGCGGAGGCCCCGGCGGCCGAGGGTTGGGCGCCCTTGTTGAGCGAGACGGCCAGCGCGGCAATCCCCAGCAGCATGTAGCCCGCGTGGGCGATGCTCGAGTAGCCCAGCAGCCGTTTTATGTTCCGCTGCGGAATGGCGCAGAGATTGCCGTAGAGAATGGTGACCGCCGAGACCACGATCAGCAGATTGGACCATTGCGCCGTCACAGCGGGCACCGCGGTGAAGAGCACGCGCAAGAGGAGGACGAACCCGGCGGCCTTGGACCCCACCGCCAGAAAGGCGGTCGTCGGCGAGGGCGCCCCTTGATACACATCCGGCGCCCAAATCTGAAACGGGAAGGCGGCGATCTTGAAGCCCAACCCGACCATGATCAACACCAGGCCGCACAGGAACAACCGGTTGCCGCTGTACTGTCCGGCCACGGCGGCCAGGTCGCCGAAGTTGAACTTGTGCGAAATCCCGGATACCAGGGCGATGCCGAACACCGTGAAGGAGGTGGAAAGCGCGCCCATGATGAGGTATTTCACCCCCGCCTCGAGCGAGGTCAGCCGAGTCCGCGCAAAGCTGGTCAGGACATAAAAGGTGACGGTGATGAGTTCGAGCGACACGAAGAGAAGCGCAAAATCATTGACCGAGGACGCGAAGAGCATGCCCGAGAGCGCGAACAGGACGAGCGCGTAGAACTCGCCGATGCCGGTCTGGAAACAATCCGCGTACTCAACGGACATGAGCAGCACCAGCAAGGCCGCGAGAAGGAAAAACCGCTTGAAGAAGAGCGCCAAACCATCGAGAACGTACATCTTGCCGAAGGCGTACTGGGCCTCGCCAGGGTGAATGGTGAAGGCGAGCAGGCTGTAGAGGAGAATGGCACCGACGCCCAGCGCGGCCGCGTAGCCGAGGTTGCGTTTGGCCGGCGCCGGCAACCAAAGGTCCGCCAGCAGCAAACCCATGCCAAGGGCGATTACCAGCCATTCGTGACTGAGCAGTGCGATGTTCATTTGGGCGGAATTCCAACAAACTGCCGTTGCCCGCCGTCCAGAGCGCCGGGCGCTCCCAGCTTGGCTACCGCCGGCGCGGACCAGGGCGCCAGAACGGCTTCCTGCACGCTGGGCGCAATCTTGTCGGCGAGCAGCCGAGGGAAGAAACCGAAGGCGAGGAGCGCGGCCAGCAGCAGGATGAAAGGGGTCTTGCGCCAGAGATGCGGAGCGTCGGCCACGCCGGCCCATTTTTCAGGCAGCGGTCCGTAGAGGATGGCCCGTATCGCCCGGAGCATATAGACGGCCCCGATGATGAGGGCGCCCCAGCAGGCCAGTATCGTCACCACCCGGAAGGCGCGCCAGGCGCCAAAGAGCACGGTCACCTCGCCGGCGAAGTTGGCGAAGCCGGGCAGGCCGCAGCCTGCGAAGGCGGCCATGACCACGGCGGTGCCGATAAAGGGCAAGCGTCGCGCCAACCCGCCGAGTTGGTCCATTTGCAGCGTTCCGGTCTGCTGGTAGAGGTAGCCGTTCAAGCCGAACATCAGTGCCGCCAGAAACCCGTGGGCGATCATCACCAGCACGGCGCCAGTCACGCCGATGAGGTTGAGCGTTGCGATGCCAAGGAACACAAAGCCCATGTGCGCCACGCTGGAATACCCGGCCAGCCAGTTGAAGTCCTTTTGCTTCATCGCCACCCATCCGCAAAAGACGAGGTTGCCAAGGCAGAGCCAGGCCAGAATTGGCATCCAGTCCTGCGCGGCGTCCGGGAGCATCGGGAGGGCGATGCGGATCAGGCCGTAAAGCCCGAACTTCTTGATCACCCCGGCATGGAGCATAGCGGTCGGGGTGGGGGCCGAGCTGTAGCCCAGGGGCGCCCAGGTGTGGAATGGCCACAGCGAGACGAGGATGCCGAAGCCCAGGAGCAACAGAGGAAAGATGAAACCCTGCGCGCTGCCCGGGAGCCGGTTCTGCTGAAGCCTCCGGGTCAACTCCGGTATATCGAAGGTGTTTCCCCCCGCCTGGAGGTAGAGGGCGATCAGGCCCACCAAGGCGATCAGGGCGCCCAGGCTCAGGTAAAGGGTGATCTGGAAGGTGGCATAATTCTTGTCCAGACCGCGCCCCCAAACCCCAATCATGATGAAAGTGGGAACGAGGGCCAGCTCGTGAAAAAAGTAAAACAGGAACAGGTCCAGCGATGCGAAGGCCCCGAGAATCCCGCCCGCCATGAGCAGCAGCAGGATGTAAAACTCCTTCTCGCGTTCTTTGATTTCCCACGAAACACAGGCGGCCGCAAAGGCGACGATCGCCCCCATCAAGATCAGCCCGACGTTAATCCCATCCACGCCGACGTGGTAGCTGATGCCCAAGGCGCTCACCCAGGGGACCTGTTGCTCGAATTGGTAGCCGGGGACCGCCGCACGAAATTGGAGGAACATCACCAGGGCCAGGACCGCAGACAGGAATGTGGCCAGGACGGCCGCGGCGCGCATGACCACGCGGAAATTCCGCGGCACGCACATCAGCCCGACGGCCGCCAACAACGGCACACCAAGGATGCAGGTTAATATCATGTCAGGGCGATGCTCATTCGATCCGTGTTTGCGCCGCAGCCAGAAACTCGGCTGCCCACTCAATTATTGTCTCGGCCTGACACGCAGCTAATTCAGGTCCGACCCCGTAGTCGCCCAGGTTACGAAAGTCCTGTGCGTCGATCAAGTAGCGGTGGTACTTGACATCAAGAGAACCGGATTTGGCAAATTCCCTTCCGAAAGCACCGATGACCGCGGTGTGCTTGGAGAAGGACAGCCCGCGCTCCAGCGGCAGGGCTTGCGCCGCATACAGCATGGCGTAATACGCCCTTGAGGCCGCGAAATCCGGATAGCCTCCGCGGCTGAGCAACCTGCCGGCCTGCAAGCTGTCGTGCGCCTTGGCCAGGAGCGCCTTGGTCTCAGGCTTCATACCATTACGCCCTCCCGCCGCACGTTCAAGAGGAACGGGCTTTGTTCACGCTCGAAACGGTCCTTGGAAACAAATGCCCGCGAACTGACGATATCGTACTTGAGGGACAAGTCGGAAACGAACGTCGAGGTACGCCGGACCAAATCGCCATAATCGCAGTCGCCCCTCACAACCACGAGGACGTCGATGTCGGACCCCGACTGTGCTTCACCCCGTGCTCGGGAGCCGAAGAGATAAGCCGCCTCCAAACGGCTGCCAAGCGCTCCGGCCAGTTCGCGCTTCAACTCTGACAACAGGTTCTTCAAGGTCGCCTCAGACATAACAACAACGTTACTGTCTTAAGGCCAGGAACAGCACCAGGGCCACGCCCAAGGCGAACAGGAAGGCGTATGTTTGAAGATTGCCGGTCTGGACCAGGCGCAGCGCGCGCCCGCTCAGTTCGGTGAAACCGTGCGTGAAACGCACTCCGCCGCCGATGATCCAACGGTCAACCCAGGTTGCGACGCCCGCCAGGGAATCGTGAAACCGAATGACCGTGGCTTGGTAGAGCTCGTCAAAGTAGAAGCGGTTTTTCATGGCGCGTGACAGGGCCCCCAGTTTCTCGGGCAGGGGGTCTTTGGCGGCCCCGGCGTACAGGGCCCGGGCGCCGAGGAACCCCAGCACCGCGGCCAGCAGACCGAGCGCCGCCGCTCCCGGCCCCTCGCGAAACGGCGCCAGCAGTTGGGCCAGCGTGCTCAGCGCGCCTCCCTGCGCCATCGCCGGGGAGAAATGCCCGCCGTAGATATTCTCGATGCCGATGAAGCCGCCGATAATGCTGAACACAGCCAAAAGACGGAGCGGCCACAGCATCACCGAAGGCGATTCATGGGCGTGGGCGGGAGCTTCGCCCCGCTCTTTTCCAAGGAACACGACATAGACCAGCCGGAACATGTAGAAGGCGGTCAGCGCCGCGACGACGACACCCAAGCCGAAAAGCGCGTAACTATGGCCGGCCATTGCCCGGGCCAGGATGCTGTCCTTGCTGTAGAACCCGCTGAAGGGAGGGATGCCCGACAGGGCGAGAGTGCCCGCCAGGAACGTCCAGAATGTCACCGGCATCTTCTTGCGCAGACCGCCCATCTTCCAGATGTCCTGCTCGTGGTGCAGGGCGATAATGACCGAGCCGGCGCCCAGGAAGAGCAGCGCCTTGAAGAAGGCGTGCGTGGTGAGGTGAAACATCGCCTCCGTATCCCCTTGCACCCCGACGCCCATGACCATCATGCCCAGTTGCGACAGGGTCGAGTAGGCGAGGATGCGCTTGATGTCACTCTGCTGGACGGCAATCAGGGCCGCCAGAATGGAGGTGATCCCGCCGACCCAGCCGATGACCAACCGCGCGTCCTGGTCCAGGAGGAAATTGACGCGGCAGAGCATATAGACGCCCGCCGCGACCATCGTTGCCGCATGGATCAGGGCGCTCACAGGCGTCGGGCCTTCCATGGCGTCGGGCAGCCAGACATGGAGCGGGAATTGAGCGCTCTTGCCCACCGCCCCGCAGAAGATAAGCAACCCGGCCAGGGTAGTGAGCGCGCCCAGGGCCTGCCCATTGCTGGCAGCCATCTTCTGCTCGATCTCGTGGAAACTGAGCGAGTGCAGGGTAACCCAGACCGTGAGGATGCCCAGCAGGAACCCGAAATCGCCCAGGCGAGTGGTCAGGAATGCCTTTTTGCCCGCCTCGGCGGCAGCCGGCCGCTCATACCAGTAGCCGATGAGCAAATAACTGGAGACGCCCACCAACTCCCAGAAGATGAACAGTTCGACGAAGTTGCCGGCCAGCACAATCCCGAGCATTGAGAAGGTGAACAGGCTCAAGCAGGCGAAGAAACGCGAAAAGCCCGGATCGTCCCGCATGTAACCCCAGGAATACACATGAATGACGCCGGCCACCCCCGTGACCATCAGCATCATCAGCAGGCTCAGCGCGTCCAGATGCAGGGCAATATCCACTTGCAGGCTGCCCACGGCCAGCCAACTCACCGCCGATTCGGACGTTTCCGGTTGCCATCCCTCCGCGGCAATGAAGATGAGGCTCAACACAAACCCAGCCGCCACCGCCCCGATGGAAAGCCCAGCGCTCAATGCGCGGTCCCGCCGGATGAACAGCGTGATGACGGCCGCGGCAGCCAGCGGGAGGAAGAGGATGATCCAGGGCAGCGCGTTCATGGTGCGATCACAGGAGCGTTCATCAGGGCGGTCACTAAAGTTTCATCAAGGTCAGGTCCTCGACATGGGCCGTCTGCCGCTTGCGGTAGAGAGCCACGATGAGCGCCAGGCCCACGGCGACTTCGGCGGCGGCGACGGTGATGACGAAGAACACGAACACCTGGCCGTCGAGGTTGCCGCTATAGCGCGAGAACGCCACCAGGGCCAGGTTGCCCGCGTTGAGCATCAATTCCAGCGACATATAGATGACCAGCAGATTCCGGCGCAGGATGACGCCCAACAGGCCCAGCGCGAAAAGCAGCGCGCTCACCACCAGGTAATGTTCCAAGCCCACGCTCATAATAAAATCATCTCAGGTCTTTCTTGCTCAGCAACACCGCTCCCACCATGGCCACGAGCAGCAGGACCGAGACTATCTCGAAGGGCAGCAGGTATTGACGGAACAAAAGGGCGCCCAACTCGGCGGTCCCGCCCTTGAGGGTTGGGGAGGATTGGGCTTCGGGGGGGAATTCAACCAGGCTGCGGAGGAGAATAAAGACAATCGCGCCCACCGAAATCAGTCCCGCGAGGATCGTGAGCTTCCTGATCTTCCGGCGCTCCTCGGCTTTGAGGTCGAGGAACATGATGACGAACAGGAAGAGGACCATGACCGCGCCCGCATAAACGAGGACCTGCACGGCGGCCAGAAAGAAGGCGTTGAGCAGGGCAAACAAGGCGGCCAGGGAGGCAATGGCCAGGACAAGGAACATCGCGCTGGTGACGGGGTTGGAGCTAAGGGGGTTGGCAATGACCAGGAACCCGAACAGGAGGGTCAGGAACGCAAAAACATAAAACAAGATGTCGGGCGTTGTCATCGGTTCAGTCGCTTAGGGTTCCACATCCTGGGCCTTCGCTTCGTCGGCCTTCTTCCGCCACTTGCGGATGGTATCGTGGTGAACGCCGCCCAGGGCCAGGAGCTTTTCTTTGTCGTGAATCATCTCGCCCCGGACCGAACCGGTCAGGGAATAATCTTTCATCAGGAAGATGGCTTCTTCGGGGCACACCTCCTGGCAGAAGCCGCAGAAGATGCAGCGGAGCATGTCGATCTCGAATTCTTTGGGCGCCTTCTCGACGTTGCCGGCCTCGGGCGCGCCGCCCGGACCGGGAGGCGTGATTCGGATGGCCCTGGGGGGGCAAATGAATTCGCACAACTGGCAGGAGACGCACTTGGTGCGGCCATCCTGGTCCTTGACGAGGTAGGGCGCCCCGCGGTAGCCCTCGGGGACCACCCATCGCTCCTCGGGATATTGCATCGTCACCTTCTTCCGGAAGAAGTGACGCAGGGTGACTTTGAACCCGCCGAACATCGCCGGCAGATAAAGCCGTTCCCACAGGTTGAGCTTTTTGTGTTGGACGATCATTTAGTCTGCACCCACAAGATGACGGCGGTTGCCACTATATTGGCCAACGCCAGGGGGATGAAGCGCCGCCAGCCCAGGTCCATCAACTGATCGTAGCGGAACCGGGGCCACATCCAGCGCACCCAGATGATCATGAACTCGACGGCGAGCATCTTGCCGAGGAAAACGCCCACCTGCAGCAGCCCGACGCCGACCGTGCCGGCCGGTTGGTCCAGCCCGGCGACGGGAAGCGTCCAGCCGCCCAGGAACAGGGTCACCAGCAAGGCGGACGACGCGGTCATGGCCGCGTATTCGGCCATGAAAAAGAGGGCGAACCGAATCGAACTGTACTCCACGTTGTAGCCGCCGGCCAGTTCCTGCTCCGCCTCCGGCAGGTCGAAGGGGAGCCGGCCGGTCTCGGCGAACATGGCGGCAAGGAAGACCGCGAAAGAGAGGGGAGCATAGAAGATCAGCCAGCCGTGATTGGCCTGGTAGGAGACCAAGCGGTTGAGGTTGAGGCCGCCGGTCCCTTCGAGAAACTCCCGCCACGAACTGCTCAGCACGCTCTCATCGAGTCCGCCAGCGATCAGGAACAGCGGAACGACCGACATCCCCATGGCGATCTCGTAGGAGATCATCTGCGCGCTGGAACGGATGCCCCCAAGGAACGGGTATTTTGAATTGGCGGCGTAGCCGGCCAACACGATGCCATAGACGCCGAGGGAGGTGATGCCGAAGGTGTAGAGAATTCCGACATTGAGATTGGCAATCACCATCTTCTGCTGGCCCAGTAGCGAGCCGAAGGGGATGATAGCCACGGTCAACAGGCTCGGTATCATCACGATGGCCGGGGCCAGCCAGAAGTAAGCCTTCCGCACATGGCCGGGGGTGAACTCCTCTTTAAGGAACGCCTTGACCGCGTCTGCCGCGGGCTGGAACAGGCCGAAGGGCCCCACGCGATTGGGACCGCGTCGGTCCTGAATGGCCGCGGACACTTTCCGCTCGACCCAGACGGCGTACGCCACGATGAACATCAGCACCGAGAAGACGCAGAGTATCTTCACCCCGCTGAAGAGCACGAATTGGGCGGAGGGCGACAGGTTGTTTATCCAGGTCATGGCTCGACCTCCGCTCCGCCGTCGCCCAAGTCTGCCCAGGACAGGCCGTTGAAGGCGGGGACCTCTTTGGCCATCTGGTTGAAAAGGCCCTCGATGCTCAGGGAGCCATTCTGGCCGGCGAGGTTGAAGACCAGATCATGCAGGAATTCCCATTCGGGCCGGGCGTCGCCAGGAGGTTCGACGGCCTTCATGAATTTCTGGACCCGGCCCTTGGTGTTGGTAAAGGTGCCGCGCTTCTCGGCGTGGGCGCAGCCGGGCAACAAATAATGGGCCAGCGCCGTCGTTTGGCTCGGGAGGATGTCGCTCACGATTAGGGTTTCCAGCTTGCCGAGCAGGTCGGCGCCGATGCCGTGGCGGGTAACGTCCTCGCCGAAGACAATCAACGTCTTAATCCGGCCGCTCCGAATGCCTTCGGCTATTCCCGGCAGGTTCGAGCCGATGGGCTGGCCGGCGATGCCGACCAGGCGCGCCCCGGTCGCGTTCGGATTGCGATCCGGGCTTAAGAGCAGCTTGTCCCCTTCCGCCAAGCGCGGCACCGAATCGGTCAACGCGCCCAGTTTGCGGCCGAGTTTTGCCAGAAGAAACAGCTCCTCGTTGCTCTGGCGGGCGGAGGCCACAATGGCCGACGTTCCGGAGGGCGCTCTCTTCAGCTTGTCCGAAAGCTCCGCCAGGACGTTCGTCCACCCCGGTCGCCCCCCACCGGGGGCTTCGGAACTTCGCCCTTCGCCCTTCGGACTCCGGACTTCCGCAAGGCGGTCCTTGCGGTTGATCCACTTGTAGTTCAGGCGTCCGTAATCGCACATCCAGGAGGAATTGACGGCGTTGTTTTCGCGCGGCTCATAGCGGTAGATTGTTTCCTCGCGCGATCCGATGATGATATTGCACCCGGTGGCGCAACTGGCGCAGAGGCTCTTGGTTTCCTTGAGGAACCAGACCCGCATCTGGAAGCGAAAGTCCTTCGAGGTCAGGGCGCCGACGGGGCAGAGGTCCACCGTGTTGAGGGTGTAATTATTGTCGAAGACCTTGCCCGGATAGGCGGTGAGGGTGTTGTAGCTGCCGCGGTTGACAATGCCCAGGGCATCGTCACCGATGACATCGCGCGTGAACCGGATGCAGCGGGTGCAGAGGATGCACCGTTCGTCGTCGAGCACGATGCGGGGGCCCAGATCAACGCGCTTGGGCTTGTGGACCTTTGGCTCCACGAACCGGCTTTGGGCCTGACCGTATTCCACCGAGTATTCCTGGAGCTTGCATTCGCCGGCCTGGTCGCAAATCGGGCAGTCGAGCGGATGGTTGATGAGCAGGAATTCGAGCACCCCCCGGCGCATCTGCTTGACGGCCGGAGTGTTCGTGTAAATCTCCATGCCGGGGGAGATTGGGGTGGCGCAAGCGATGGCGGGACGCGGGGATTTGGAAATCCTGGGCGTGCCGCCCGGGTTGAGCAGCGGCTTCCGGTCGGGGCCGAGCGCTGGGGTGCCGAACTCGACGAGGCACATCCGGCAGTTGCCGGCGATGGGCAGCTTGGGATGATAGCAGTAATGCGGCACATCGACCTTGGCAGCGGCGCAGGCCTGGATCATCGTCGTCGGCAGCGGCTTGCCGGACAGCGGGTCCGGCATCGTCCTGGGCATCTCGACTTCGATGCCGTCCACCCGCACCTTGATCTTCTCGACCGGGGGCGCGGGCTTGGGCTGGACTATGGCGGAAGTTGACATCTTTGGAGGTCAGCGTTGTGGGTTCGTTGCGGTTTGCATCGCCGCCATGGCGTGAGCACCCTCGCCAGCCGTCTTCCGTTCCTCATCTGCCGCTCCCTTTGCAACGAACTCGTCCTTGAACTTGCCCACAAAGCTCTGGACAGGCCAGGCGCAGGCCTCTCCGAAGGCGCAGATGGTGCGGCCGCCGGGGATATTGTCGGCTATCTTGACCAGGTAATCGGCGTCGGTCTGCCGGCCCTGGCCATGGGTGAGGCGGTGCAGGGCCTTGGCCATCCAGAGCGACCCCTCGCGGCAGGGGGTGCATTGGCCGCAGCTTTCGTGGGCGTAAAACTCGGCGATATTGGCCAGAGCGGCCACGATGTCGGCGGAATCATCCAGCACAATGATGGCACCGGAACCGGACATGCTGCCGGCGGCGATAAGCGAATCGAAGTCATAGGGCAAGTCGAGCATGTCCACCTCTTTTTGCGTGTCCATGCCGTCGGGACCTTTGCACTTGAGCTTGAACTTCTCGCCGGCCTTGAAGACCTTGGCCGACGAGCCGCCGGGGATGACCGCTTTGAGCCGGCGTCCTTCGCGCAGGCCGCCGCCGAACTCGGCGTCGTGGATGAGCTCGCCCAGGGTGACCTTCCCGACCTCGATTTCATAGTAGCCGGGTTTGCGGACGTGGCCGCTGATGCTGACGATGCGGGTGCCGGTGTTGTTGGGGGTGCCCAGCCTGGCGTAGCCGGCCCCGCCCAGAGCCAACACATGTTTGACGGCGCAAAGGGTCTCCACGTTGTTGACGATTGTGGGACATTGATAAAGACCCAGCACGGCCGGGAAATAGGGGGGCTTGATGCGCGGATAGGCGCGCTTGCCCTCCAGGGACTCGATGAGACCGGTTTCCTCGCCGCAGATATAAGCGCCCGCGCCACGATGGACATAGACATCGAGGTCGTAGCCGCTGCCCAGGATGTTCTTGCCCAGGAGATTTTGCGCCCGGGCATCATCGAGCGCCCGGTTCAGGATACGGGCGCCCTCGATGAATTCGCCCCGAATGTAGATATAGGCCAGGTGGACGTCATTCGCGTAACAGGCGATGATCATCCCTTCCAGCATCTGGTGTGGGTCCTTATGGACAATCTGCCTGTCCTTAAACGTGCCTGGCTCGGATTCGTCCGCGTTGCAAATGAGATAAATGGGCTTTCCGCTCTTGCGGTCGACGAACGACCACTTCAGGCCGCAGGAGAACCCCGCCCCACCCCGCCCGCGCAGACCGGAGAGCTTGACCTCGTTGCGGATTTGCTCCGGACCGGGGACCTGCTTGCCATCCGGCAGGGTCTTGGGCGGCAGGCTCAGCGCTTTCTTGAGCATCTCATAGCCGCCATGGCGCAGATAGCACTCCAGGTCGGGCGTATAACCCGGCTGGTCGGCGTACTGCAAAATTAATCTATGCTCCTTCACAGGCTTGACTCTGCCCGCGGAACTCCTAAGTTGATGTCACTCGTTTGCCCGATGGTGTAACGGTAGCACAGCAGACTCTGGATCTGTTTGTCATGGTTCAAATCCATGTCGGGCAGCCAACTTCCCCCGGCGGAGGGTGAGGGATTGGCCGCAACGGATACAATTCCGTCCAAATCCCTGAAGGGCTTCCTACGGTTTGTTGAGGGAGTGACGCACATTTCGGTGCCGGAATGGATAGACCAGTTTGTCGCCTTGCGCAAGGGCAAACCAACCTCGGATTCCCAGCGGGCGCTATTTGCACCCCTCCAGGATAGCCTCCGCTTTTTTCTCGGTAACGCCCTCGTGGAAGGTGTGGTTGCACATCACGACCGGGGCGGCGCCGCAACCGGCCAAGCATTCGACGAACTCGACCGTGTATCTGCCGTCGGGCGTGGTTTGGGGGCCGTGGGCGTTGGGGTCCAGCTTCAGCCTCTTGCAAAAGAACTCATGAAGTTCGTAGGAGCCGCCGAGCGCGCAGCTCAGGGTGCGGCAAATCCGGAAGTGGAACTTGCCGACGGGCCGCCGGTGAAACATGGGATAAAAGGTTACGAGCTCATAAATGCCGATAGGCTGCATTTCGAGTTTGGCGGCAATCCACTCGACGGCCTGGCGGGAGATATAGCCGAAATGCTCCTGAACGGCGTGAAGCAGCATGAGCGAGGCGCTCCGTTTCTTCGGGTAGCGCGCAATCAATTTGTCCATCTCGGCCGCGAGGGCGGCCGGCACCGCAAAATCACGTTGTTCCAGGAGCGGGTTCGGGATGGGTTGGGTATTGGCGAGGTTCACGAGAAAGATGACTCCGTTATTTTCCTTCCAACTGTTTGCGCAGACTTTCAAGCCGGCTGACGATTTCCGGCGCCTCTTTCAACTCACACAGCGGCTGGAGTTCCGACAGGATCATGCGCCAGTCCAGGCCGACTCCGTGCCGCGCGATGACGCCCTTGATGTCGGCCCAGTCCAGTTCCCGACCGGCGAATGCCTTCATTACAATCAGATCCTCCGCCGAGCACGTTCGCAGTGCAAGGCCCGGAAAAAACTCGAACCAACTGGCCCGGCTGATAGTATTCTCTTCAAAAGGCAAACCGCCGAGCGCCAGATCAATTCCTGTGCCGTCCTCCGCCGCCAGCAGCATCACGCGGTGTTCCAGGGCGAACTCTCGTCCCCGAGGGACTCTGGAGTTGAACTGCTGCAGGATTGCATCGACGAAAGACTCTTCTCCGCCAAAGCCTGTCAGCAACGCCACGTCCACGTCTCGAGTCAAGCGCGGTTCGCCCCAACGCTGCACCGCGATCCCGCCTATGACGCAGGAGCGCCAGCTACGGGCATCCAGGAACTCTTGCACCTTCCGGGCCAAAACGAAGAGGTCCTTCATTTTCGCGCGAGCTTGAACCGACGTTGTTGCTCGACCAGTCCCGATGTTGGGCGTGGCGCGATGTGCAGACGCGCTGATTTGTAAGCCAAGTCGAACGCCTCGATTGCCGCGCCCGTATCGACGGTGCGCAGTGACTCCATGCGTAACCGCTCCAAGATCGGCCCGGTCGTCTCCCAAGTCCGAATCCAGGTTCGGACCTGCTCTTTCTCAGCCTCGGTCATTTCCGCCACCGGTTTCATCGGTCGCATTCTCCCATGACGAAGTCGAAGGAGCCCAGGATCGCAACGACGTCGCTGATCATGTGGCCGGGCAGGAGCTTGGACAGGATGCTGAGGTTCACGAAGGAGGGAGAGCGGATTTTGAGGCGGTGCGGGGTGCCGCCGCCTTTGCTGTGGATATAGAAGCCCAACTCGCCTTTTGGGTTTTCGTGGCCGAAGTATATCTCTCCGGGCGGCGCGTTGACGCCCTGGGTCACATTGATGAAATGGTGGATCAACTCTTCCATGCGTGTCAGCACCCGGTCCTTGGGCGGCAGGGCGATTTTCCCGTCCTGGACGTTGATCGGTCCGGCGGGCATCTTATCCAGGCACTGGTTGACGAGACGGACGCTCTGGCGCATTTCCTCGATGCGGACGAGGTAGCGGTCGTAACTATCCCCGGCCGAGCCTGTCGGCACGTCGAATTCGAGCTGGTCATAGACCAGGTAGGGATGGGCCTTGCGCAGATCATGTTCGACGCCGCTGCCGCGCAGGTTCGGCCCGCTCAGGCCATAGTCAATGGCGTCCTGCCTGGAGATGACCCCGATGCCCTGCGTCCGGTCCACGAAAATCCGGTTGCGGGTCAGGAACGTCTCGGTCTCGTCTATGTTCACCACGACTTCACGGCAGAACGTTCGGCATTGGTCAACCCATCCGGGGGGCAGGTCGCGGGACAGGCCCCCAATCCGCGTGTAGCTGGTGGTGAACCTGGCGCCGGTCAGCGACTCGCACAGGTTGTAAATCTTCTCCCGCTCCGTAAAGGTGTGGAGGAACACGGTCATGGCCCCCACGTCCATGGCGTAGGAGCCCAGTCCGAGGAGGTGCGAGGAGATGCGCGCCAATTCGCAGCACACGACGCGGATGAACTGGCAGCGTGGGGGTAATTGACTGTCAATGCCCAGCAACTTCTCCACCGCCAGGGCGTATGCCACGTTATTGGCCAGCGGAGAGAGGTAATCCAGCCGGTCCGTGTACGGGACGAACTGGGAGTACGTCATGTTCTCGGCGATCTTCTCGTCCCCGCGATGCAGGTAGCCCACATCCGGCGCGGCCTTGGTGATCAGCTCGCCATCCAGTTCGAGGACGATGCGCAGCACGCCGTGCGTGGACGGATGCGAGGGGCCCATGTTGAGCACCATCTTCTCGCCAGGCAGGTCCTGGAATTGGGCGGCCCCAGCGGGCGCCGCCGCCAGTGCCTGGACGGCCTCCGCAGCCCGGGCGGCCGGTTCTTGAAACTGGAAATCTCTAGCTTCCGCCATGTTACTTCCTGGGTTCGTCGGTTTCAGGGAGCCGGGCGCGCGGCTCCCGGGCAACGGTGTCCTTGCCTCCGGCGACGGTGACAAACGGTCCACCGGCCAGGGGCGCCGGCTCGGTAAAGGCGACTTCGGGGACGCTGGTGGACTTCCCGGAGAGGGGAAAGTCCTTGCGGAGCGGGAAGTAAGGGTAGCCCTCCCACATTATGATTCGGCGGAGGTCGGGGTGGCCTCGGAACCGGATGCCCATCATGTCATAGATTTCGCGCTCATGCCAGTCGGCGGTGGGCCAGACGCCGGTTACAGTGGGCAACTCGGCCTTTTCCTCGCCCAGGCGGAGCTTGAGGCGCAGGGGACAGAGATGGCCGTAGCCGTAGAGGTGATAGACCACCATAAAGCGCGGCTCTTCGCCGTAATGGTCCACGCTGGTGATGTCCACCAGGTAATCAAAGCCGAGTTCGCTCCTGGCAAAGACGCAAACCTCGGCGATGGCCTCCGGGTCCGAGACCAGGACAGTGATCTCGCCCCGGAACTCGGCCGGCGCGGAGATGAGGGCGGGGAATTTCGCCTTTAGGCGGCCGGCGAGTTCAAGGCTGGTGGTCATGGGTCAACCGGAGGGCGGCGGCATGAGTTATGCCACTTTTTTGAGGGTGGCGATGACGGGCTGTCTGGCCACTTTGTTCTGGAGCTTGATGAGCGCGTCCAGGAGCGCCTCGGGGCGCGGGGGGCAGCCGGCCACATACACATCCACGGGCAGGATGTGGTCCACGCCTTGCAGGACGGAGTAGCTGCGGTACATGCCGCCGCTGGAGGCACAGGCGCCCATGGCGATGACCCACTTCGGCTCGGCCATCTGGTCGTAGATTCGCTTGACCGCGAGGGCCATCTTGTAGGTCACCGTGCCGGCAACAATCATGACGTCGGATTGCCGCGGCGAAAACCGCATGACCTCGGCCCCGAACCGCGAGATGTCGAACCGGCTGGCGCCGGCGGCCATCAGCTCGATGGCGCAGCAGGCCAGCCCCATCGGCATGGGCCACAGCGAGTTCTTCCGGCACCAATTCAAAGCGGTATCCAGCCGGGTGACGACGACGTCCCCTTCGATCTTCGAGTTGTAGCCGATTTCTGTTGTTGTTCGCACAAAATCCGGCGCAACGGAACGCTGCGCAATGCTGCAAGCTAATCGGCAAGCATAATCCGGGCAAGATGATTTTGAACGGCAGGAAACCGAGAGAAGGAAGACGCCTGTTCTCGGTTCATCGGTTGGACCAGTGTTAACGCCACTTTTATTGATTATCGGCCCGGCTGACAGCGGTGTATGTTCGTGCGATGAAAGCCACGGAAAACAAACTGAATCTCGCGGGTCCGTTGGCGTATTGGCTGGCGGCGGGAGAATTAGAGGCTCGGCTTGTACTGCCGGCCATCCAGGCACTCGCGGACGAGGGGGGAGAGCCCAAGCCGCTGTTGGCCATCCTCGAAGAACTCGAAGAGCTTGAGGGGGACACGAATGAGGCCCTGGCATCTCTCAAGGCGCACGTCCGGGAGAGCCTCCGCAAGGAAGCACTGAGTATCCATGCCAAGGGCATTTCAGGCGGCACGAAGAAAGAACGAGCGGCGTTGAGCGGACTGTCTCTGGAACCCGTCCCGGAGTGGGAGTCGGCCAAGGCCCCGGCCGCGGTAATCGGAGCGGCGCTGCGGAAAGTCCGGGAACTGGCGTTCCTGGCGGCGCACCGTGAAAAGGCGCCGCGCCTGGTGGCCGAAGTCGAGGCGCAAACCGCGGCAGCAATGGCTGCCGCGCATGCGGCGGTGGCAGCGGAGATTGACCGGCTGTCGCCCGCGCCGTTCAGGCAACTGGAGCGCGCATGGTCCGGTGACTTGCCGGGACGCGAGCCTGTGCTTGCCGAACTCAGGGAACGGAGGCAGGCCATCCGCCAGGCTTGGTTGGAGAGCGCCTGCCGCGGGCTGGAGACCCGGCCCGAGGAGGCGAAGACGGACCTGGACGATGACGCGATTCTCGCGGCGTTGGCGGCCAGGTTCAAAACCACAGCCGATCGCGCCGAGAAGACCCGAATCCTGGATTGCATTTGCCGCTGGAGGACGCCGGGGGCTTTGCCGGTGCTTGCGGAAATGACTGGAGAATCTTGGGCTCGGGACCGGGCGCTGTTGAATATGACGGTGCGGTTCGGCCAGCCGACGTTAAGCAGTTGGGAGGGTTGGCAGAGGTCGCTTTCCGGCCAGGCCAAGCTCTGGCAGTCAGACCAGGAAGAGTTCGGACGGTTGGTTGAGAATCACGCACACGGCCTGCTGCTGATTCTGTACTCGCAGGTCGCGGAACCGGACTGGACAGTGCTCGACGGTCTGGCCGAAATGGTTTGCGCGTCAGGGCCGCCAATCGTGATGGCGGACGTGTTGGGATCCTGGTCGAACTGGCTGCCGCTGGCTGAGCGCAGGGCGTTGTTAGGCGAGCGGGAACCGGCAAATGCCGCGGCGCCAGTGGCTATCATCGCGGCCCCACCCCCGGTGGTCGGGCAGCCGCCGTTGCCGCCGGTTCGAGCCGGCCTCCAGGGGGCTGCCGCCGCGACCCTGCCGCCGCGGGCTACGTCGCCTGCCCCGCCTCCAGCCAGACCCTCGGTCTGGGAAAACCACATCCGGCCGTTCTTCGTCGAGAACTGGTATATCGTGGCGGGGATAGCGATGGTGATACTGGGGAGTTCGCTTTTGGCTTACTATACCTGGGACAAGCATTGGCTTGTGCGCTATACGATCATGCCGGCGTTGCTGGCCTTCTTTACCTGGTCGCTGGCCGGGGCGGGCAGTTGGCTTGAGCGGAAAGGCGCAGAATTCAAGGGCACGGCGGCCATCTTGCGAGGCGCGGCGATTGGATTGCTGCCGATCAACTTCATGGCGCTGGCGTTGTTGTCGTCCGATGAACAGGTGCCTAATCGAGCCGTGGCGCTCCTGGCAATGGCGGTAATCTACGTCTCTCTCTTCGGGTGGGGTTTGCGACGATGGTGCGCGGCGGTCGAGCCTCGGTTGAAGAATGTTTTGGGCCTGGCGCTGCTGCTCTTGAATGCGCTGGTGGCTGTGGGGCCGCTGGCACAAAGGGTCGGCCACCTGGAAGGCAGGCAACTCCTTTTTTGCCTGGGAGCGGGCTTCCACCTCGGGTTTTTCGTGATGGCCGGAACGATCGTCTATTTCACTCGCAGAATCCTGACGCGGGAGATGGCGGAGGAGAAGCGGGTGCCTTGGTTCGCGGCCACCGCCCTCGCCGTGACCTTTGTGCAAGTCTTCGTCTGGGTCCACGGGTTTATGAGGCACCTGCCCCAGGCGCCTACCTATGCTCTGCTGGTGATTTTGGCCGGCTGGTTGGTCTTGTATTCGGAACGGCGCGCCCTCGAGTTGGAGGCCAGCCCGCAACTGCACGGCGGAGAGTCCTTCCTGGGGTTCGCCCTCGTGTTGCTCGGGCTCCTCATGGGATTCACGCAGCCGGCCATTCGTATCGCGGGATTCGCGACGGCGGGGAGCGTTTGGCTCTACCAAGGGCTTTGGCGAAGGCACCCGCTGCACTACTGGATAGCGCTGACGCTTTGGGTGCTGGCCGGGGCCTCAGTGGGATTGCTGCCGCAGTATCCGGGGGCGTGGCTGCCCTTATTGGGAGTGGCCATGGCGCTGGGATTTGAGTTGGGCGACCGGATCAGCCGGAGACGGGGTCTGGGGGAGTTGGCCCAAGCGTGCCGGGGGGTGCAGGCCGCGGTGCTGGCGCTTACGGCGATGGCCACCCCGTTGGCGCAGTGGCATTACCGGTCGCAGCCCTTGGCGACCGCCGGTTGGCTGGCGCTGGTGGCGGCACTGCTCGGGTGGAGGGCCGTCAGGGATCGGAACCTCCATTGGTTGCACGCGACCATGGTGGTGCTGGCACTGGCGCTCCCCTACGCCGGTTTCATGGACGTGGCCGGAGGCAACGTCCGCCACAACACGATGGTTTTCGGCCTGGCGCTGCTCTCCTGGGTCTGGCTTGGAGCGAACCGCCTGGCGGCGCGCGGGAAGGAGCGCACGCCCGATGCTTTTCAGCCAGCGCCGCACGGTCCGGGAATCCAGGCGCAAGCCTCCGAGGCCCACTCTGGGCCAGGAGCGGGACTGGGCGTACCTTCACTCCTCCTCGAAGCGCGGTCCACCGTCTTGTGGTTCTACGGAATCCTGGCCGTGGCCGCCATGCTGCTGCGGGTTGCTTGGGGAGACAGCGCTCCCGAACCGCTGTGGTACCGGGACTGGATGGATTACACCGGGCCGGTCCTGATGATGCCGGCGTTGATCGCCGCGACCTATTATTCGCGCTCGCTGGCGCCCGCGGGGATGGCCGTCGCCATCATTGCTGTCCTCTTCCCCGAGCTGAAGGCCAACCTCCAAGCGTCCACCCCCTGGCTCTGCTGGGGCTCGGGCTTGGGAAGCGCCTGTTGGGCCTTGGCTCTGGCCGGGCTCTGCTTCGTGCTGCGTCGATGGAGATTCCTGCGCACGCTGCCGGAACCCGACCGCTTCATGGGCAAGGAATTGTTTCCCTTCGGGCGCGCCGACCACACGTTATTCACATGGCCCATCATGGCGGCGGCCCTCTTTCTTGCGCTCAAAGTGGACACGTGGCACCTGGTCCAGAACTGGGGGCCGCAGGGGCTTGCGCTGAACAGTGCCGTCGCTTTGGGGATCACCGCCATCGCCTGGACGTTCATCGCCATCTACCACCGGGAACATCGCGGCGCGGTGGTCTTCGTTCACTTGGGCTGGTTCTGGATGCTCGCCGCGATCAGTTTCGGCTACCTGCAGTTGGACAAAGAGCCAAACTGGACCTGGCCCGTATTGGCGACAGGTCTGCTGCTGCAATGCCTCTATTGGTTCTATCGCTTCTGGCTCGAACCAGCGCGGCCATGGGCCGGGGCCTTATTGACCCAACCCACTCGCATGGTGCTAATGGGGACCGGTGCCGGGCTGGTGGTGTTCTGCATTGGAGATTTGCTGGAAGGCGCCCCATTCGAGAAGGTCCGGTGGTTGTGCTGGTTCCTGGCCGCGCAACTCATCTGGCATGGGCTTCGCACCCGGCGCCGGGCTTTCGGAACCCTCCTGTTTTTCGAGGTTTGGGCTGGCGCGCTCGCCGCCACCACTCCCGGCCCAGGCCCGCTCTGGGAACGGCTCTCCGTGGAGCGTAGCGTCAGCGCGACCCTGTGGTTGCTGTTCGGGATTCAGGTTCTGTTTGTTGCGTTGGAGCGAGCGATTGGAACCAAGTCAGCGCCGCTCCACGGAGGCCCCGCCAAGCGCACGTTGGAGCGCGGAGAGCATCGCAAGCCGGGATTTATAGTGTCTGCCGCTTCGATCGCGGAGCGGTTTAGCCCTGTAGCCGCTCCCGCCCTTGGGCTGGCGAGCGGTTTGGCGGTGGTTCTCGGGTCGGCGGCAGTGGTCGATGCCGTCCACCGGCTGGAGTTGTCGCCGGGGCAACAGGTTCTGATTCTAGTCACGCTGCTGCTGACGGCGCGGGCCCAGGCATCCGCTCTCATTCTGTTGCCGGCGATGTTGCTCGGTTATCTCATGGTCCATCGCGGCATGGTGGCTGCCAGCGGCAGCCTGGAAGCCCAGGTTGACGTCTTGGTGACGCCCTGGCGCCTGGCCGCGCTGGGCTTGGGCATTGTCCTGCTGACGCAAGCAGGCCGCTGGGCCCGGCAACGAAGACCCGCACTTTTGGCTGGCCCGTTCGCGCAGGGGTTTTTCGCCGCGCCCTGGTGCGGCTGGCTGTTCTGGCCGGCGGCACTCCTGGCAGGCATGGCGGCGATTCTTCACACTTTGAACCCTGTGCTGCGTGAGGAGGCCGCACAGCTCTGGGCGCCGTACTTGGGTGCGGTCACGTTGGCGCTCATTGCGGGGTTCTGGCGAACCCGCCTCTTCCTCGTAGGAGCGGCTTTCCTGCTGATGCTGGGCAACATTCACCTGGTGCGGGTGTTCGCCGGGGATTTCCTGCGGGGCCACGGGCTTTCCGAGCCGCACCTCTTCTGCCTGGGCTTGGGCCTTAGCCTCCTGCAGACGTCGGTTTTGCGCCGGTTGCCCCGCGCGGCGCCGGTCATCTCCGCAATCAACCGCGCGAGCCTGGGGCTGGCTGGTCTGATTCTGGCGCTCCTCTCGGCCAACTATTGCGCCGATCCGAAGCTCGCGGACATCACCTCGACGCGTTTCATCGTCTCAGGGGCGCTGGCCTGGCTGGCCGGGCAATACTTCCGCAGGGCGGGGCGCCATCCGGGCCCTGGCGAGGAAGGGCACGGCGACTTATGCGAGGCGCTGTATCACTTCGGCATGGTGCTGGCTATATGGTGCGCAGCTCTGCTGGCGCCCTGGTTTCGCCAACCGCACTTCACCCTCGTCGCCCTGGGGGTGCCGGCGGCCTATTTCTATCTACAGGCCGAACTCGGAACACGCCGAGGGCTGGCCGAGGGCCGGCGGTACCGGAACTCGGCCGCGGTGCTCGGTTTCGTGGTGCTGGGGCTATATGCTTTAAAGGCCGTGTTTCAAGTGGTGCTGTTCCCTGGGACGCCCGTCGGCACCGAGTATTATCATTACAATGCCCCCCTCGTTCTGCTATTGGCCGCAGTGCTGCTGCGCCTGCATGGGCTGGGCGGCACCGAGTGGCTGTCATTCTACGGCGGCCTGGCCCTGATGACCGGCAGCTATTTTCTGCTCACGGCCCTGCCGGGTTTCAGTCCGTTCGGTTACCCGATGCCCGGCGCCTGGTGCGCCTTAGCCGTGGGCCATTTCTGGATCGTGGCAAGCCATGCCCGCTCGCCATTGCGCACCGCCATTCAGCGCCTGGCGAAGATGGACGATGCGGCTTGGAACTCGCTGCGCCGCTCCTGGGGCCTCTTCCTCGTGGTCGCAGTCCAGGGGGTGATTCTCTGGGGCCTTGCGGATTACTCCGCCGATACCAAAATGGCGGCGCCTCTCTTGGCCGGCGCCGCAACGATCCTCATCCATCGGGGAATTATCCGGCGTTCTCCCGCCTGCCTCGTCATGGCCGGCTTGGAGCTGGTTGCGGCGTTGCATCTGGATTTCCTTATTCCAAGTTATTTGCCCCGAGGCTATGTGATCTGGGCCGTCCTGGGCGTCTGGTTTTCGCTGCTGGCAGCCTATCGCCTTGTGCTCAGCAGACTCCGTCCGGAGCGCGTTGGTCAAATCGCGGTGATTCTGGGGGCTTTGGCCCTGGCGCACGTCTTCTATCATCGGCCATGGTCGGCGGCGGGTCTGTGGGGGTTCGGGCTGGGGGTTTTGCTGGCGGCGTGGACCCCGCAGCGACATCGCGAGCCCGCCAACGCGGCGGAAAAGGTCTTCGGCGCGCTGCTACTGTGGGCGCCGGCCTGGTTGGTCTTCTTCAGCCAGGCGCCATTCGCGGCACACGGCCCGGAGGCGGGCTTCGAACCGTGGCCCGTCCTCTCGACCACGATGATGTGTTTCCTGACCGGCCTGGCCGCACGGTGCTTCTCAGCCAGGCTGGCCGCCGGCTACTACGCCCGACCGCGCTCACGATTCCATTTGTTCGACTCCACTCTGACGGGGCTGGAGTCCTTCGGCCCTCAATTCAACCAAGCCATGCTTTGGCTCGCGCTGGCCGCGGCCGGGGCGACTCAAGTGCTGCATTATCAAGAGGCCCTCGCTTCGCGCGAGTTCGCGCTGCTGATTCTAATCGAAGCCGGGCTGGCGGTGGCCTGGTTCTACGAGGGCCAGGACCGTCAATCCATGCTCGCCTATTACATGATGCAACTCGCCGCCGGCGCCTGCTTCGCCTCGGCGCGGCGTCACCTGATGCTGACGACCGGTTTCTGGCAGCACGAATACGATATCTGGGCCAGCCTCGCCGTATCGTTGGCCATCGCGGGGGCGACGCAAGTGCCGAATTTGCGGGCGCGCGCCCTGCGCGTGCCGCTACTGACGAGCCTGTTTGCGCTCCCGGCTATGGCGCTCGTTTGGGTGATCGTGCAGCGGTTGAGCACGGACCTCGCGCTATTGGTGGTGGGCCTTCACAGCGTGATGTTCGCCTACATGGGAAAGGACGACCGGGAATCGCCGTACAATATCCTGGCCTTGGCGGGCTTCGTGGGGTTCCTCTTGTTGACCTTCTATTCCAAGCTGCACTTGCGGGCAGTTCATGCCTACATCATTCCCGTGGGGCTGGGCGTGCTGGTTTTACAGGAGTTGTTTCAAAAGCGAATCAAGCCGGACGCCGGCAATTGGATCCGCCTGGCAACCCTCATGGCCATGCTCGGCAGCACCGGCTACTATGCGCTGGCCGATCCGCGCTATGCCATCACGTTTAACCTCACGATGATCATCCTCTGTCTCTTGGCAATGGGCCTGGGCAGTTTCATCAGGATACGCCTCTACTTGGCGATGGGCTTTGCGGGCCTCATGACGGACTTGGTCTCGCTCTTATACAAAGTCCTCGTGCTGATGGAGCGGAGCGCCCGCATGACCGTTGTCGGCGGCCTCGTTCTGCTCATCGGGGCCGCCCTGGTCTTCGGCGCCATCTACTACAAAACCAACAAGGCCACCCTTAACGCCCTGGGCGCCAAACTCCGGCTCAAGCTGGACGCGTGGCAATAACGCGCCTCCGCAGCGGACGGGCAAAGGCCGCAGCCTCGATGCATCGCCAGACGCTCGAGTTCGGATTGATCCGAAGGATTCTCGCTTCCGCGGCGTGTTTCTTAATGAAAGACGAACATCGGAATATCAACAATCGAGAATTATGAGAACAGTCGTAAGCGTGTTAGCAATTACCGCCTCCATGCTGGGGGCACAAATCACCCTGGGACAAGCCCCCGTTGTGACGACAATCATGACCGGGGAGCCGGCCCACCCCAAGCTGCAGAAATTCGATTTGAACTTCCAGGGGGGCGGCCCCGAGGCATTGGTCGCCGCCGTTGAAAAGGCCACCGGCAAGCCGTTGAACGCCATTATCCCGACCCAGGACCGGAATGTGCAAATCCCGCCGATGAAGCTCACGAACGTGACGGTGCCGGAATTATTCGAGGCCCTCAAGATGGCCAGCTCGAGACAGGAAGTAGCGCAGAACAGCATGTACCAAGTTTCTTACGGCTTTGAAACCAAGGGATCCGGGGAGGATGCCGTTTGGTACTTCCAGAGCCACAAGCCCACGCTCTTCCCCGACGTCTGCCGCTTTTTCCAATTGGCGCCATACCTGGAGGACTTCACGATCGAGGACATCACGACCGCGATTCAGACAGGCTGGGATTTGCTCGGCGCAAAACCCACGCCGCGTCTCAAATTCCATCCCGAGACAAAGCTGCTCATCGCAGTGGGCCAGTCCCAGCGAATAGCAACCATCGACGACGTCCTCGTCCAATTGCGAAATGCCACGGACAGGCATCCTGCACTCCCCCGAAGACCGTCCACGCCGCCGCAAGCTCCGAAAAAAGATGGAGCCTCGAACAATTAACGCCTTATCATGGGCCTGGGAAGGCTCGGGGTCCTGGTCCCGGCCTCTCGCATCATTGATAACTCTTTGATCATCGACGAGCCAAGGCTGCGGGAGCCTGGTCTATCCGCCCCTGACATCGCGGCGCTGACGGCCCGGATGGCCAGGGGGGACGAAGAGGCATATCGGCAATTCTACGCGCTCTATTTCGACCGGTTGCTGCGCTACCTCCTGGTGGTCACCGGCAACGAGCAGAGTGCCCGCGACGCCCTGCAATCAACCCTGCTCCGCGTCGTCCGTCACGCAAGACGATTCGACTCCGAACCGGTTTTTTGGAGCTGGCTCACCGTGCTGGCGCGCAGTTCGGTGGCCGATGAAGGCCGCCGGTCGAGCCGGTACCTCGGTTTCCTGGGGCGCTTTTTTCAGCACGAGCAACTCGCGGCCAACGCCCCTCCGAACGACGCCGACGAGCGTTTGATGGATTTGCTCGAGGCCAACCTGGCCGCCTTGCCCGCCGGGGAACGCGAGCTGCTCGAACGCAAGTACCTTGCCGGCGAACCGGTCCGGCAAATCGCGGAAGAGACCCTGACGACGGAAAAGGCCGTCGAATCCCGCCTCGTGCGGGTCCGGCGCAAACTCAAAGAAATGATTCTCACACAACTGGAACATGGACACTGACCCCGCCAAGAACCAACTCCTGGACGATGTATTGGCCGACGCCGCGCCTCCAGCCTTCCGGGAAGGCCTGCTCCGCCTGACGCTGGAGCGGGTGCGAGGCCAAAAACAACGGGGTCGCCGCACTCGCGGCCTCCTGGCAGCGGCGTGTGGGCTGGTGATCCTGAGCGTCGCCGCCAGGTTTTTGTCCCCTCCGAACTCCCCGAAGCCCCGCCCCGGGAGCCCTCTCGTGGTCCATTCCCGGCCGCTGGATGCGCGAATGCTCGTGACCACGCGACCCGGCGGCCCAGCCCTGGCACGAGCTTCCGCCTCTCCCTTGACACGGATAACGACGTCGCCCTCTGAGCAGATGTTCGAGGTCATCGGCGACGACCAGTTGTTTGCCTTGCTTGGAGGAAGGCCCGCGGCCTTGGTCCAGCGCGGCCGGGCCGGCGCCGAACTTGTCTTCCTCAACCCGGCCGACCGCGACGGTTTCGCGGTGCGCTGAGAGGCGCCCGGTCTAGGGCGCGGAGGTGAACAGCGCGCGGTGGATGGGGGTGGGATACGGAACGTCCGGGCCTTTCGCGGCGGCCCATAGAACGCGGTTCAGGGCGTCTTCGGGCGCGAGGTCATAGCCGCGGAAGTTCATGCGGGCGGACTCTTTGGCTCCGGGGGATTTGGGGGTGTTTCTGGCCAGGATGTCCACGCGGGGAGTCAAGGGGGTGAAAGGGACGACTTGGGCGGTCATGGCGAAGCAGTTGAACATGGGTGTGGCGCTCGCGTCGTATTGGGTGAGGGGCGGCAGGCCGAGGACGAGTTCGATTGTGCGGACCATGCTGGCGGTGGTGTAGAGGGTGCTGTCCACGACGCCACGCTTGGCGTAGGGGCTGATGACCAGGCCAACCGTACGGTGGGCATCGACGTGGTCCGGGCCATTTTGCGCGTCGTCTTCGATGACGAAGATGGCCATCTCTTTCCAAAAGCGGCTGCGGGTGGCGGCCTCGACGATCCGGCCAAGGGCGATGTCATTGCTGGCGACGCAGGCATCGGGGGTGAAAGCGCCTGGCTTGGTGCCTTGGGTGTGGTTTTCCCCGAGCGACATGATGGTGAATTGAGGCAGGACATCGCCGGCCTGTTCGGCCTTTCGGAGGTCTTGAATCCAGGACTCGACGCGGTCCATGTCGCGGCCTTTGCCCCAGCGCCCGCGGTTTGCGGAGGGGACGCGCAGGGCGCCTTCTCCATAGGTCTTGAAGGTCACGCCGTGGCGCTTGCACAGGTCCCAGAGGTATCCGGCGGCGGGCGTCTCCATTTCGTCGTTGCCGGGGATTTTGCCATGACCCGAGTAGGAGAGAATCCACGAACGTTGGTTATAGTCGGTGGCGATTGCGGCGTCGCACCAGCTATGGCCGTCCACGCTGACTTCGCCGTTGCAGTAAAGATTGTCCAGCAGAACGTAATCGCGGGCGATTTGATGATGGTTCGGGGTGACGTTCTCGCCGTAGATGGCCAGGTTCGGGTCGCCGTTGCCGGCGGGCCGGCCTTGGGCGTCGCGGAAGTCGCCAAGGACCTGGTCGTAGGTGCGGTTCTCCTTGATGATGTAGAGGACGTATTTGATCGGGCAAGGCTCGCCGACCTTGTCGGGGATGACAGAACCACTTTGAATCGGGGCGCGATGGAATTGGGCGGGCGTGTAAGGGGAGTTTCGCCGCACTTGCTCCGTGTAAGCGGCCATGCCGGACGCCTCCGGGCGGCTGATGAACGAGACGGCCCCGGCGAAGGTGCGGCCAATGTAGTCGAAAGACGGCGGCTTGTGCAGTTTCGTAGGGTTCGGAGTCGTAGCGGGGACGTTCGCCCGGGACGCCAGGCCCTTGCCGTTGGCGACAAACAACGTTTTGTTGTCCGGGCTGACGGCGACGGCGGTGGGATACCACCCGACCGGAATGAAGCCTTCGACAATGGAGACCGATTCGCCGCTGCGGCCAGTCTCTCCGGACGCGGAGTTGGAGATGTCCACCACCATCACGGAGTTGTTGTCCGCGTTGGCGACGAAGAGGGTGCGTCCGTCCGGCGAGACGGCGACGCCATCGGGGGTGCTGCCTTCGGGCGATTCCGGGTAGAGGGAGGTGGAGATGATCTCACGCGTCCCCTCGGGGAGACGCCGGCTGGGGCTGGCATCGGCGGCGGCGGTTTCCAAGCGGCGCGTCTGGATGACATGGACCGTGTTGTCGCCCCCGCAGGCCACGAACAACCGGCCATCCGGCGCAAGGGCCATATCCGTGGGGCGTAGCCCGACGGTGATGTCCCGGACCCGGCGCGCTTTTGCCGTGTCCACCACGCTGACGGCGCCACTGCCCCAATCGCTGACATACAAATGGCGATGGTCGGCGCCGAAGACGCAGGTATGCGGGTGCAGGCCCACGGGGATGGTCGTTTCGAGCGCCAGGGTGCCCGGGTCCAGCACCCAAATCTCATGGTTGCCTTCGTTGCAGGCATAGAGCTTCTCCGTGCCGGAACTCACGGCCAGTCCGGCCAGAAAAACCTCCGTCCCGGAGGAAGAGGAGGGCGCTACGGAACGCTCCAGGCTGGCCTGCCCGTTGGCGTATTTGAAAACATGGATTTTGCCCGAATCGCCGCCGGAAACAAAAAACCGTGTGCCGTCGCCGCTGAATGCCAAGCCGTTCCAGGTCTCCGCAAGCGGCACGAACTGGGCTTCTTTGCGGCCGGCAATGTCGAGGAGCGTGACCCCGTGCCTGGCGAAGCCGCCGTGAACGCCAACAAGCCGCGTCTTATCGGGCGAGACGACAAGCTTGAGGGCCAAGTCGTTCACCGGCACCTGCTCCCCGGCGGGGGTGACGCCCCACCCATTGAAGAGGAGGCTTTGGTTCGGCGTAAGTCCCGCCCTCAGGCGAAGGGCGGGGGCGTTGACGTCTTCATTGGGTTGGCGGACCGGCTGGGCATCAGCGGCGATCGTGTGCCAAGGGCCGGCCAATGCAATCGAGGCAAGCCCCAAGACCCGCAGGGCGACCTTGGTTCGGTTCATAGAGCGATACTCTACCACTATGACCCGAAGCTAAAGCCTAAACGCGGTGACAAACAGGTGACGATTCGGCGGCTGCGGCTTCAATGCGCGCAGCCGCCTTCGACAACAGGACCGCGGCTGACTTTGTCCATCCGCCGCGCGACCCTATGAAGGGCCGCTAACGCCGCCCGTGATAGCGAATCGCGCCTCGGCGCCATCCTGCATGATACCTCTCCCAACCGTGGAACCGGCCGAGTATCAGTGGATCACAGGCTAGCCAGGCGCCGCCGCCCCAATAGACATACTGGCCGCCGCAGACGCCCACATATTCAAACCCGTCCCAGACGTAGTATTCTGGAACATACGTCACGGCCGCCACCGGCGGCGGCGTTGCCACAACCGCGGGGGGCGGGGCAGGCTGGACCGCGACTGGGGCCGGGCCAGGCGCCGGTTCTGGCGGAGGGGCGGGCTGCACCACGACCGGCGGCGGAACCGGTTGCACGGCAACAGCCGGAGGCGGGACGTAAACGCGCGCCACACACCCGGATATGAGCACTGCCAATAACATCATGCTTAGATAACTTATTCTTTTCATTAGCTGTAACAGCTTTCTTGTGGCTCCCCATTCGGAGTCCTATCGCGATCACCATACGGCAATGCGGTGCCCACGGTCAAGCGACCGGTGGGGGGGACACGGTGGTCTTAGGGCTGCTCTGAGCTTGGGTCGCCGGAGGGGACAAGCTAGCAGCCATGAACTCCCAAAGACCGAAATCCCAAAGACCGAAATCCGAAATCCGAAATCCGAAGGAAATCCGAAATCCGAAATCCGAAAGTGGCTGGGTGGCTGGCTTGATCCAGTGTTCCAGGTAAATAATGATCAACAACTCACGCCATGGTTAGGGGCGCCCTGCAGCGGCTTCCTGGTGTTGTGCCCGAATCGGGCATTTACGGCACGGGTCATCCGGCTCAAGGCGCCAGACGAAAGAACTCCTTCGAGGTGTTTGTCGGCACGGACATGAAAATGCCCGCCGCATTGGTCACGCAGGGATAAGGGGCCCGGCTCCAGGTGATCGGCTCGCTCAAATCGGATTGCAGGATCCCCAAATCCGCCCCGAACAACGGCCACGCCACCACCGGGTTTGTCGCCGAGGCGCGGATGCTCAGTTGGGGCTGGGGGGCCGGGTCGTAAGGCCCCACCGGGCCGTTGGCGCTCGTGCTTTCAAACGCGCCGAGGTCGCTCGCGGCCGCGCGGATGCGCCACTGGCGATTCGTGATTTCGTTTCGATAATACTCCCGGCCCGGCAAGCCGTACACCGCCGCGGTGGCGGCGCCGATGCACACGCTGCCATTCGTGAGCGTGTAATCCTCGAGGGCGGCGTTGCGGAACCCCGGCGAGGGGGCTTCAACCGAGCCGGTCAGCGGGCCAGCGCCCGCGCCGGTTTGCAGCCAGTTGTTGACGCCCGTGACCGTGGCCGCAGCGGTGTCTTCGATTAGCAAGGGGGTCTTGGTTCCATAGATGATACTGTTGGAGACCTCGGAGTTCATCCGGGTGCCGTCGGCGTTCGAGACATGCATGAACGCCGAATTGGCGTTGACGCCTACAAAGGTGTTGTAAAGGGCGCGCACCGAGAGCGTAAGGCCGGCCAGCCCGGCGTCGTTGTAAATCGCGAGGACCTGCGAGCGATTGCCCGGGACGCTGTTCTGCACGAACACATTTCCTCGAAGGGTCATCGTCTGGCTGAAAGGCCCCGCCCCGCTGAAGTCGTCGTCCGTCATCAGGTCGCCCTCGTAATTCATCGCCCGCGCAAACCAATTGTATTCCAGAGTCGAGCAGCGGCAGCGGATGTGAAAGTTCTCCCCCTGAACGCTGTCATGCACAAAGCAATACCGCATCGTCAGATAGCCTCCATAGACGTAGATATTATGGGTGGGCGATGACGAGGATGCGCTGAGGTTGCCGTTGGCGTTGAACTCACAAAACTCCACCGTTGCCTGGCTGTTCTGAGTGCCGCCGGTCAACCCGTTGTCATTCGATGCGAAGACGCAGTCTTTGATGTAGAGGTTCGTCGTGCCGTTGTAATAACGGATGCCGGCCGAATTGAACGAGGCCGTGCGGCAATGGCGGAAGACGATTCCCGAAATACTATAATTGGCTGCGCCGCTGAACTGCCATCCGCCACGGCCCCGGTCCCCGGCGGTGTAGCTGCCGGGCGCATCCTCGACCAGGGTCGTCCCGAAATCCCAGACGGGCGGGCTTGCGGGGTCCTGGGCGTGAATGAGGATGGGATTCGCCGGCGTCGCCTGCCGTGTGAGATAGACGCGAAACGAATAGGTGCCCGGCGCGATGACCACTTCGTCCCCGGGATTAGCGCCTTCAATCCGGGTGTAATTATCGTTCGTGGTGACGGTGATGACGGCTGCTCGGACAGCACCCCACTCCAACCAGACGCAGAGCGCCGATACAACCCGCCAATCCATGGACCAACCGCAATGCTTCATGCTCGACACTCTAACACATGCTTTGCGCAAGGATGAAACACAGAGAGCGAAGGCATCGGCTCTCCGTACGCTCCGTTTCCTCCCGTTCCTGCTCCGACCCGCGGCCTTGCCTACTCTTGTCCCTTCATCCGCACGTTGAGTTCGAGCTTCCATTGTCCTTGGCCGCTTTTTTCGAGGCAACGGAGTTCGAGCGTGCCGATTTCCGTGACGGCAGCTTGGAGGTTGACGGGCACGAGTTTGCCCGTCTCCCGCTGGTTGGCCGGGAGAGTGGTTTCGATTGGGGCCAACTCTTCGAGGTCGGCGTCGCCGGTCATGGTTTCCATCATGTCTCCCACCTTATCATCGCGGCGAACCGAAGAGGCGAAGAACCGGAAGCGCGTCGGCTCTCCCACGACCAGGCCGAATTCCTGGGGGGGAACATCCGCCTGGGTCCCTTCCTCCATCCCGAAGGGGGCAACGCAAAGGGCCTTGAGGGGAGTCTCGAAGCCGGGAACGGCGGGCATGGCCGATTCGACGCCGACGTAATAGGAGCGGGCGGTGCCGCCGCGAATTCGGACGCCGTGCCCATGGCGGACCCAGCCATAATAGGCGGCGCCGCGGGCCACGGCCAAATCGAGATCAGCCCCTTGCAGTTCCTTGACCGGCTGGCCGCCGTCCGCCGCGAGCCACTCGTTGAGGACCTCCATCATGCGCTCTTTGAACGCGCCGGCCTTGAAGACGCCGCCGTTGAAGAGGATGGCTGTGGGATGCACGAACGCACGGCCTTGCGTTTTTACCGGGGCGTCAGGGGAGGATTCGAGGGCGCGCGCCTGACGGGTGAGAAATGCGGCCAGGTGGCGCGTGATGCCGGGGTCCTGGGCGTAAGGCAGGGCCATTTGCGCCAACCCGCTCCGGCGGGCGGTCTGGGGCGTCTCGGAAACCGACGCGCGCGGCATAAAGCCATCGGTCAGAATCCGGGCCAGCGCCTCGCGAGTCAATTCGGTCCTGAGGGTGCCGCCCACCAGGCCGGAGCCGCGGCTGGGCACGGGGATGGGGGCTTTTTTGAGCTTGGGGTCGGTGAAGAGCAGTTCCTTCGCCTGGCGGCATCCGTAGGTGAGGGAGGCAAACTGCCAAGGATCGAGCTTCTTGCCGGCGGCGGCCAACTCCTCGCCGAGGTGGCGAGCCAGAGTCAGGTCCATGTTGTCGCCGCCCAGGAGAATGTGATCGCCGACGGCCACGCGCGTGAACTGGAGGTCGCCCTCCTGCTCCGCGACGGCGATGAGGGAGAAATCCGTCGTGCCGCCGCCGACATCGACGACCAGGATGACGTCGCCTTTGCGGACGAGCTTGCGGTAGCCTTCGCCCATCGCTTCGAGCCAGGCATAGAGGGCGGCCTGCGGTTCCTCGAGGAGCGTGACGTTCGTCAGCCCGGCCCGGTTTGCGGCTTCCAGGGTCAAGTCCCGCGCGGCGGCGTCGAAGGAGGCCGGGACGGTGAGGATGATCTCTTGCTCGGCGATAGCGTTCTCGGCCTTGGACTTGCCCTGGGCGAACCTGGAGTCCCACGCCCCGGCCAGGTGGAGGAGGTAACGGGCGGAGGCCTCGACGGCGGAGACGCGGGGCACGTCCGGCGGGGCCTGCCATGGGAGCAGGGCGCTGGTGCGATCCACGCCGGCGTGGCTAAGCCAACTCTTGGCCGAGGAGACCAGCCGGGCCGGGACTTTCACGCCGTGAGCGCGGGCAAATTCTCCTGTAATGCCGGAAGGCTTCTTGTCCCAGGGCAAGGCGAGGCTGCCTTCCGGGAACTCCTCCGCCTTGGGCAGATAGAGAAAGGAAGGCAGCAGCAGCTTCTCTTCAATCGTGCCGGCAGCCGTCAACTGCGGGATGGGCAGCAGGCTCTCCCGCCACTCCCGCGCGTGCTCGGTCCCAAGGTCGTAATAGGACAACTCGCAGTGGGTGGTGCCGAGGTCCAGGCCAATAGCATAGTGCGACATGGTATGAGTGATACGACAAGCCAATCGCGGCTACTCCAGTTCCACTTCCGCCGGCGCCACCACCCGCGGGTCCATTGCCTCGGACAAAGCGGGCAGGCGAATTTCAGCGGCGATCCAGCCATGATGCTTGAGCGTTCCGCGAAACGGAGGTTCGCCGGCCACGTTGCCGGTAAGGCGGATTCTCTGCGCGTCGAACCCCTTCGGGACCGTGAAGGGAGAACCTTCGGCCTCGCGGGCGGCCGGCTCCAACTGGAAGTATTGACTCAGGACCTTGCGGCAGCCGCTGTGGACGATGCGGGCGGCGGCGCCGATGTCTTCATCGGAAAAGCCCGCGACGTCCTGCTGCAAGAAGTCCACAAACCGGCCCTCGCGCTGGAGACCGGCCAGCAGCGCCAGGCCCGAGGCGTGGACGCGTTCGGGCGGCAGCGGCTTCGGAGGAGCCGCCTTGGCCTGCGGCGCGTCAAGACCGGCAGCCATGCGCCCCGCCAAAGCGGAGTCGAACAACAGCCTCAACGCCAGCCCAAGCCGTCCGAAAAGGCCCAACACTTTTGGGGAACTGGTTTCTTCCATGCGGGGACAATAGCGCGATCTGTCCCAGCCGCAAAACAGAATTTGGCGCGATGGCCGGCGAGCCTGGATTATTTCCATCGTTGACGCCGCGGGCGGATCCTGCCATCGTCGTTCGTCATGAATAGAGTGGCCCCGACTGCCGGTGTTGTTTTGTCTTTGTTGAGGGTAATCTCAGGTCTTGCTGTCGTCGGGGCGGCGGTAAATCTATCGGCGGCGGATGCGTCACTGTATTTCGTGAGGAAGGGCATGGACTACACGCAAACCAGTTCCGCCCAACCCTCCGCGGACACGGTCAATGGATTTACGTTTCAGGCAGACGTGTATCCCGCAGTCCAGGGTTTGGTCACGAACGCTTACATAAAAGTGTCCGGGTCCAACGCATTCACTCAGCTCCCCCTGACCAGTTCGGATAGCCACTACCAGTTCAAGACATCCAAAAACAGCGCAAAGACCCTGAAAAAGTCTTTTCCGGACGGGAATTACCTCTTTGCGATTTATGGGGCGGATGACGGCACGGTGTCGCCGAGCCTGTCTTTGCAGGGAGACGCTTACCCCATGACGCCTTATGTCACCAATTTCACCCTGCTTCAGAGTGTCAATGCGAATGGCTACTGCATCATGGGTTGGGAAGGCTACGGCGTGGTGGCAGCCTCGGATTTTATCCGGCTGACGATCGAGGATAGCGCCGGCAACAACCTTTTCCAAAGCCCGAATATGGACAAAGAGGGGGCATGGGGCGGGCTGACAAGCCACACGATCATCGGGCCGGGCACCTTCGCCACGGGACAGACTTACACCGCGACGCTGGATTTTCAGAAGAACGCCTTGGTCAACCTGGCCAGCTATCCCGGCGCTCTGGGCATAGCTGCTTACTTTACCGAGACCAAACTCTCGGTGGTGACCTCGATGGCGGCCGCGCCCGATGTGCAAACTGTGGAAGTCAACAAGGCGAGCCTCTGGACACAGACCAACAGCGGCCCGCCGGTCCCGGACCCGTCCGGCCAATTTCAGTTCAAGGCCGCCGCCAAGGCCTATCTGCCCGGCTCGCTGACCAACGGCACCCTCGTTGTGCCCGCCACGACCAACGGCCCTTCGACCCAGACCCTCGCCTTGCAGTCGGACCAGGTGACGATCCAGTTCGTGGATACCGCATCCAGCGCTGCCGCCCTGGATTCACTGTACGCGGCGGGCAACTACACCCTCAACTTCAATACCGCGCATAACGGCGCCAAGTCCCTCACCCTGGCGCTCCAATCGGTCACCAACGCCCCTACCCCGCCACACATCGCAAATTTCAACTCCCTCCAAGCCCTTAATCCGAACCTGTCCTTCACCGTCTCCTGGGACAGTTGGAGCGGAGGCGCCGCGAGCGACTTCGTCCAGCTCCGGATTGAGGACCTGCAAGGCAACAAGGTGTTTCAGACCTCCAACCTCGGCAGTCAAAACGCCCTCAATCCCGGAGTGACCAACTGCACGGTCGCCGCCGGGACGCTGCTTCCGGGGCAGAGCTATGTCGGCAGTCTCTACTTCAGGCATCTCGTGGGCGTCAACGCAACCAGCTATCCGGCGGTCCTGCTCTACGGCGATTTTTACTCCAGGACCACATTCTCTATCGGGACCCAAGGCTCTGCCAAGCCGGTGGTCCTGAGCCTGACCTGCGCCAATCCCAGCCGCCAAGTCCAGGTGGCCGCCACTGTGACTGCCGGGCAAACATACGAATTGGACGGCTCGCCCTCTCTGCCGCCTGTCTGGACGGCTCTGGTGACCAATACCCCTGCCAGCGGCACCTTCCTTTTCCTCGACCCCAATTCTGCTGGTCGGCCGCAGTACTTCTATCGGCTGGTGTCCTGGCCTTAGGCGTCATTTGCTGCAGAACGCTTCTCATAATTCGCTTTGTTTTTCTATGATGCCAACCGGGATTCTTCGTATCGTTCTCACCCTGGGCCCGGGCTTCGTGCTGGGCCTGCCTCAAGCGACATCGGCCAACGACTGGCCTCAGTGGCGCGGCCCCAATCGCGACGGGGTCTCGCAAGAATCCGGCTGGCTGACAGGATGGCCTCCAGAGGGGCCAGCCAAGCTTTGGCAGGCCAGCGTGGGCATTGGCTATTCCTCCTTTGCCGTGAGCAAAGGACACCTCTACACCATGGGTAACGTGGCCGAGACGGACACCGTTTTCTGCCTCGACGCCCTGACCGGCAAGGTGCTCTGGAAACACGAGTATCCATGCCCCTCCAAGGACCCCAACGGGTATCACGGCACACGCTGCACCCCCACGGTCGATGGAGACCGCGTCTATACCCTGAGCCGCCAAGGTCACTTTTTTTGTCTCGATTCGGCCAACGGGCACGTGAAATGGTCCAAGGACTTCAGAAAGGAATTCGGCGTCGCGCCTCCCATGTGGGGTTTCGCCGGTTCGCCCCTCATCGAGGGGGATTGGGTCCTCTCGGAGGCCGGAGGCGGCACCAATGCCTCGGTGGCGGCGTTCGACAAGCACACCGGGGAAGTAGTCTGGCGGGCGGGCAGCGACTCCGCCGGCTATGGTTCGTTGATCGCCTTCGACATGGGCGCGGAACGCTGTCTGCTCCAGTTCAGCATCGACCATCTGATTTGCCGCAAGATGAAGGACGGAACCGAGACGTGGCGTCTGCCCTGGAAAACAAGCTACGGAGTCAACACCGCCACTCCAATCGTCCACGGCGACGAAGTCTTCATTTCCAGCGGCTACAATTTCGGCTGCGCCCTGCTCAAGGCCGCGCCCGCCTCAGCGCAGGAGATATGGCGGAACAAGAACATGAGGAACCATGTCAACAGTTGCGTCCTTCTGGACGGGTTCCTTTACGGCTATGACGAGAGCGAACTCAAATGCATGGAGTGGAGGACCGGCCAGGTCAAGTGGAGCACCAAGGCCTACGGGAAAGGGGCCGTCCAGTCCGCCGGCGGCAAGCTGATTCTCTACGGGCAGAATGGCAAGCTCGGCCTGGCAGAGGCCAACCCAGAGGCATTCAAGGAGCTTTGCAGCTTCCCGGCCCTGACCGGCACCGATGCCTGGGCCAATCCCGTCCTGGCCAACGGCATCCTCTATGTGCGCAGCCTTGACAAAATGCTCGCCCTGGATGTCCGCCCGGCCGCCCAACGGTAGGCGCCGGAGCAGACAGTCCACAGTCCACGGTCCTTTTCGCACTCAACGATAGGCGTCGGAGCGTGGGGCTTCCGAGGGGCGAGGGCGCAACTCCGTCTGCCACGCTCTCAATCCACGGTCTGCACCCTGTAGCCGCCGGACTTTTCATCCGCCTCCAGCTCGAGCAGGCCGCGGCTTTTGGCTTCCCAGAGCATATCATTGAATGACCGAAATCCATAGGCGCGCTCGTTGAACCCAGGATTGCGGCGTTTGATGGCCTGCTTGATCATCGAGCCCCAGATAGGCTCGTCCGCCTCGCGCTCCTGGCTGATGGCTTCGAGCATTTCCACCAGCAAATCAAGTCCCTTATCAAGCGAAGGCCCCTTGTTTTCGCCGTGCGCGGGTTTGGCCGGCGATCCGCTGGGGGCGGCGCGTTTCGCCGCTTTGGAGGGCTCCGTCCGGACCAGGTCGTCGTAGTAAATGAACTCGTCGCAATTGTTGATAAAAAGGTCGGAGCTGGAGTTCTTGACGCCGACGCCGATGACGGTCTTGGCGTTCTCGCGCAGTTTACTCACCAGCGGCGAGAAATCCGAATCACCGCTGAGGATGACGAAAGTGTTAACGTGGCCTTTGGTATAGCAGAGGTCCAGCGCATCCACCACCATGCGGATGTCCGCGGAGTTCTTCCCGGACTGCCGCAGGTGCGGAATCTCGATCAACTCGAAGGCCGCCTCATGGAGATCAGCCTTGAATGTCTTGTAGCGTTCAAAGTCACAGTAGGCCTTTTTGACGACAATGTGCCCCGTGAGCAGAAGGCGCTCGAGCACCTTGCGAATGCTGAAGGACGGGAAATGGGCATCCTGGGCGCCAATGGCGATGTTCTCCAGGTCCAGAAACACCGCCATCGTCGCGGTGGAGTCTTTAACGTTCATGATTTGTTCAACCCTAGAATGACGGAGGTTCCCATACTCCTTAGCGCGAAGCCAGCAAAAAACAGCGTGAGCGCGTGAGCGACGGACCGGGAAAGCACGGGCTATAAAAACGCGGAGGCACTAAGGCGTCACAGAAGAAACATGAACAACTCATGACGCCTGAGAACGAGGAGAAGGCCGGAAGAGGCACCTGGCAAGCACAAGTCCGGCGATGGCGGCGCAGGTCCAGCCGAAGAGGTCCGGATAGCGGTTATAGAATGTGGAAGCGTGTTTTTGGCCCGGGGCGGGCAATGGGAGAGCCAGGCTGAGGAAGCCGGGGCCATGAATGCTGCCCGATGGGTCGCGGAAAATCTGGCGGATGCGCCCCTGCGCATCGATCCAGCAGGTCAGGCCGTTATTGGTGCAACGGACGAGGGGAACGCCGTTCTCAACGGCTCGAAACACTCCGGAGGCCGCGTGCTGCCACTGCTCGGCGCTCCGGCCAAACCAACCGTCGTTGGTCAGGTTGACCAGGAAGTCGGTATCGGGCTGAACATCGCCGGGGCCAAGCTGGGGGAAGACGTCTTCAAAGCAGATCATGGGCGAGATGGTCACATCCAGGTCCTCCAGGTGAAATTGAGCGGGCCGGGCGCCGGGTGTATAGCCGCCCTGGATGGGAGTGAACCACTTCAAAAAGGGAAGCCAGCGCACCAAGGGAATGTACTCTCCAAAAATAACCAGGCTCCGCTTTCGGTACTGGCCGGCGAGCTTGCCGTCGGGATCGATGAGAAAACTGGCGTTGTAAAAATCCCCCTCCCCTGCCCTTGCGGCATTGTCACGCCGCTCGAAATCGTCGGCATCGACAATCATCCAGATGTGGTGCCGGCGGGCCATAGCCAGGACCTCGCGAGCGGTGGCTTGGTCATAGCGGAGCAACTCCGGTACGGCCGATTCCGGCCAGATGAGCAAATCAGCGTGGTTGGTCAATGCCTGCTCTGAAAGCCGGAGCGTAGCGCCAAATCGCTCCGCGTTCTTGGCGGTGTCCCAAATGAGCGTCTGCGGAATGCTGGGCTGAATGAGCGCAATTTCTACGGTCCGGCCGGGGAGCGGGCTGTGCCGAACATGGCGAAAACCGAGGTTGAACGCCAGGGCGATCACGAGGGTGGGCAGGAACATCTCGGCAATCCATAACGACCTGGGGGCGGGCTGTTGGATGATTTTCACCCCAGCCGACAGGAGCGAAAGCGAGAACCACACAATGAGGAACGAAACGCCGTACACCCCTGTGACGGAGGCGATCTGAATGAGCGGCACCAACTGGTACTGGGAAACGCCCAACAAGTCCCAGGGAAACCCGCTCAAAAACCGGGCTATGACCATCTCCAGCCCAACCCAAACCGCCGCCCCGCAAAGCGCCCAACATGTCCGCCCGCTCCAGGTACGCGGCAGAAGAGAGGGCGCCCGAAGGGCGAAATCCGAAATCCGAAATCCGAAATCCGAAGGAAACGCGAAACCCGAAGGACGAAATGAATGAGGGACCGAATGGGGCTCTCTGATTTCGGATTTCGGGTTTCGGATTTCCTTCGGATTTCGGATTTCGGATTTCGGATTTTCCGCTGGATTTCGGCCTTCGGCCTTGGGACTTGCAACCTTCATCATCAGCCAGACCCAAACAGCGGGAAAGAAGGCCATGTAGGCGCCCAAGCCGAGCCAGGCGGCGGCCGGGCCAAAGGGGATGTCATGCCAGCGATAGGGCATGAGCAGCAGCCAATAGAGTGAGGCCAGGTAATGCGTCAGGCCGGCCACGTAGCCAATCCGGAAGGCCTCGGCTCCGCCCTTGCCCAGGGCGGCGGCGAGCATCAAACCGGGGGCAACCCACGCCAGGCCGGCGATGCCAATCTTCGGAAACGAGGCCGCGAGGCACAGCCCCGCCAGGATTCCCAGCGGGTAACGGCTGCGCGGCAGAGAGTCAGCCCAAGGCTTCTTCACCCCCGCAGCTTGCCTGAAAAGGGGCGGGTGTCGAGAGGTGAGTGGAGCGTGAATTCGTTTGCCTGGCGGGCGTCGTCATCTGAGAGTTGGGCGGTGGAATCGTCTGCAAAACCTGTCATCCCGGTCCAGGTGCGGGAGTTGGTCGAGTTCGCCCTGCGGGAGGGAGACCTCGGGGGCGAGCGTGGTTTCGTCGGGCCGGCGCGGGCGCTGGCCGGCATCCGGGGCCATCAGCGGGTGCAGCGTTCATGGCCCGAGGGCTACCAGAAAGAGGTGCGGCTTTCCCATGACATCGAGGCGGCGGAGTTCACCCTGAGGGTGCAGGGGCGCATCGATGGGCTGCTGGCCACGCCTGACGAGGTGCTGATCGAGGAAATCAAGACGGTTCAGGGAAGGTGGGACGGCCTGGCCGAACCGCTGCATTGGGCGCAGGTCAAGTGCTATGGCTTCATGTACGCCAGCAGCCAGGGCCTGGAGAAGCTCACGCTGCGGCTGACCTATCTGGACCTGGAGACGGACGCGGCGACGGAGTTTCGGGACCAATTCACACGGCGCGACCTGGGGGCGGTCTTCGAGCAGGCAACTTCGATTTACGTCGAGTGGTTGACCGAACGACGCCACTGGTGCCGCCAACGCGACCAGTCCATCGAAAAGCTCGCGTTTCCTTTTCCCGCATACCGGGCGGGCCAGCGCGACGCGGCTGTGGCGGCCTACCGCGCGCTGGCTTCGGGCGGGCGCCTGTTCCTGGAGGCGCCCACCGGCATCGGCAAGACCATCTCGATGGTCTTCCCCGCCCTCAAGGCGATGGGCCAAGGCAAACTGGAACGAATCTTCTATCTAACCGCGCGCGGCGTTGGACGGGCTGTGGCGGAGAAGGCCCTCAGCGATCTCCGGCAGGCCGGAGCGCAAGTGCGCGCGTTGACCCTCACCGCCAGGGACAGAATCTGCTTCCAGGCCGGCCAGCCGTGCGACCCAGCCGCCTGCCCTCTTGCGCGCGGCTATTATGACCGCCACAAAAGCGCCATGCGCGCGGCCCTCGCGCGCGACGAGGTCTCCCGCCCCGTTCTGGAAGACATCAGCCGCGAGCACCAGGTCTGCCCTTTCGAGCTGTCGCTCGACCTCTCGGCCTGGGTGGACGTCGTCATCTGCGATTACAATTACGTCTTCGACCCGAAGGTCTATCTGCGCCGGCACTTTGGCGACGAGCCGGTGGATTATGCCTTTCTTGTGGACGAGGCCCATAACCTGGTGGACCGGGCGCGCGAGATGTTCTCCGCCGAGTTAGGCCTTCGGGAGGTTACCGAGGTCCGGCGGGCCGTACGGCTGGCCCTGCCGCGATGCGCCCGCGCCTTGAGCCGGCTCGGCTCCGCCATGCGCCGCATAAGCGAAACCCCCGCCGCCGACACCCCGGCAGCCGACGGGACCACGGACGCGGAACTCTCCGCGGACGCGGGGCATCGCCTCCCGCTGAAGCCGGCGTTCCCGGACCAGGGGTTCGCGCGCCGGGAGCTTCCCGAAGACTTGCTCCCTTTGCTGGAGAGCGCCCTAAAAGAAGCCGAGTCCTGGCTGGCACAGAATCAGCCCGCCGACTTCCGCCAACCGTTGCTCGAACTCTTTTTTCGCCTGCACTCGTTCCAACGCACCGCGGCGCTCTATGACGAGCGGTACGTGACTCTGTTCCACCCGGGCGCCGATGGGCGCGTGCGGCTCTTCTGCCTGGACCCGTCCCGGCTGCTCCGGCAGGCGTTGGCCCGTGGAAAGGCCGCCGTATTCTTCTCGGCGACCCTCACGCCGCTGGCCTATTACCGCGACCTCCTGGGCGGAGAACCTGACGATCCCCTGGTCCGGTTGGCCTCGCCCTTTCCTCCGGAAAACCTGGCTCTCCTGATGCACGACCGCATCCTTACCCTGTTCAACAGCCGCGCCGGAACGCTGCCGGACGTGGCGCAGGCGATTCGCGCGGTGACTGAAGAGCGGCGCGGAAACTATATTGTCTATTTCCCTTCCTACCAGTACCTGGGAGCCGTCCAGGAACAATTCCAGGCCCTGCACCCGGACGTTCGGCTCCTTGCCCAACGACCCGGCATGAGCGACGTCGAGCGCGAGGCCTTCCTGTCCGCCTTTGCCGCCGGCCATCTCGAGACCTTGGTTGGATTTGCCGTTATGGGCGGGATTTTCGGGGAGGGCATCGACCTGGTTGGCGAGCGGCTGATCGGCGCAATCATCGTCGGAGTGGGGCTGCCCCAGATCAGCCTGGAGCGAGACCTCATCCGCGACCTCTTCCAGGAAACCGCCGGCTCGGGATTCGATTACGCCTACACCTATCCCGGGATGAATCGCGTCTTGCAAGCCACGGGCCGCGTCATCCGTTCCGAAACGGACCGCGGAGTGGTCTTGCTGATCGACACCCGGTTCGGCGAGCCGCGGTATCGCCGCCTGTTTCCAACCTGGTGGCGCCCGAGGCGAGTCCGCAACGCCGGCCAGGTCGCCGAGGCGGCCCGCCAATTCTGGTCGTCGGCTCCTAAAATTGGGACGGAGGCGCGAGGCGCGTGACCGTCATCGCGAGGAGCAGGAATGTAATCAGGCCGAAATACAATCCGGCCATGACGAACCGGCGGCCGGGGCTGACCTCGAAATAGCGGCGCTCTTCGTCGCTCTTGCTGCGAAACAGGAACCACAACCTGGGCAGCGACAGGACGAGTATCAGGCCGACAATGAAGTTCGGATGAAGCACGAGCAACCCCAGCATCACGATGGCGCCCACGAGCCACAACCAGGGTGAGAGCGCCGTCACGACGCGCCCGCCATCGAGGTAGCCTATCGGCGCCAGGTTGAAGAGATTCAGCAAAAAGCCGGAAAACGCAAGGCCGCCGAACAGCGGGTTGCCGGTGAGGATGTACAACCCCTCGCAAACCACGGCCCCCGCGGACCCCAGGAGCGGGCCGCCGATACCTACCCAGGCCTCCATCCACGCGTCTTTGGGGGCGTCCTTCAGCGCGATGAGCGCGCCCATGAAGGGGATGAACATCGGCACGCCCGTCTTCAGCCCGAAAAACCGCGCGACCACGAGGTGTCCGCACTCATGGACAAGGAGCAAAAGCACGAAACCCAATGCGAACCTCCAACCCCAGGCCAGCGCATAGGCCCAGACGGAAAGGAGCATTGTGCCGCCCGTTTTCAGGAGAATCGGCAAAAACTTGAGGACCGGCAGGAGGATGAACTTCAGCTTCGCCGCGAACTTGACTATCACGAGCAACGCCACTCCAATCGGGGCGAAGAGCTTCTTGAGTCTTTGTCCCAGGCTCGGTTCCGTGCCGGGCGGCGCCGAATAATGCGGCTCCCACGCAGGGGGTGGGGGTGGCGATTGATGACCAGTACCGTTCATCGAGTGGAATGTGATGCCGGAGAATGCCGGGCGCAACTTGTTTCGTGCCCAGGCCAAGGCGCAGTGCAGTTATTTCGCCAACCGCCCCGGCCGGCGCGGTTCGCTATTGTGCCTGTCGCTCACAGGCCGTTCGGAGGCAAAGCGATATGGGGGCAGCGCGCGTGGCTGGCTTCCTCGACCCACGCGGCTTCCCCGTAGAGGCCGGCCTGGCCGATGTCGAACTCCCGGAAGCCGAGGTCAAAGGCCGGCGAGCCGCGCTTGAGCCGGAAATCGTGCCGGGCCGGGTCCACGAACTCCGGGTCCGCGATGCGCGAGTGCTGGTCCAGGCTGATCGCCTGCCATTCTGCGAACGTCCGCCGATAGAACCGGAGGGCGTCCGGTCCGGCGGTATGCCAGTAGAGGTTCTCGTCCCAGTCTCCCGCGGGTTCCTTCGCGGCGAGACGTTCGCCGAGCGACCGTTCACCGTAGGGAATCAGGAGTTGGCCCTGCGTGAGGAAGACGATGTTCCGCCGGAAGCTGCTCGGGCGCTTCTCGGAATAGGGCCATAGCGCCTGGTTCGCCGATAGCGCGAAGATGTTGTTCCGGATGACGTGTTCATGACCGCCATTGTTGAACATCAGACCGCCGCTCAGCGTGTTATAGACGAGGTTGCTCTCGACGAGATAATTGCCGCACTGCGCATCCAGGTAGATGCCCCAGCCCAGCGCCGGGGCCGAATAGGGCCACATGTCGTGAAAGACGTTGTTGCGGATGACGCTGCCGGGCGATACGCCAAGGCAGTAAATCAGGCCCGCGTCACTCAGCACACCCTGGCCGAGATTATGAACGTGGTTGAACTCGATGATGTTGTTGCTCGTCCGGTTTGGCTCCAGGCCCCAGTTCCACCCGATGCTGATCCCGGTGTAATAGAGGTCGTGAATGTCGTTGTGCGAAATGCGGTTCCCGCTGCTTTGGGCGACCCAGACACCGACACAGCCGGGATAAATCCGCCCGCCGCTGAAAATGTGGTTGTTGTCCACGAGCGTCCGGCTCGTCTCCGCCGCGTCCTCCCGCGCCCCCTGTTCCTCGCCCACCCGAATTCCGCCCGCGCCAAGATCGAACAGGCGGCAGTGTTGGATGCGGCAATCCTTGCAGCCGCGCCGGAACCAGACCCCGTATGTGCCGGCGTGGGCGACTTCGCAGGCCTCGATCGCACAATTCAAGGCGCCGTCGGCCGTGATGGTCGCGGGCACTTCCACCGCCGCCTGCGTGCTGCTGTTGCCCTTGGCGTCGAGCACCCAATCCGCGTGGTGGAACGTCAACCCTCGCAGGGTCACGTGCCGCACGAACTCCCCTTTCCCGGCGTTTCCGGCGAACCGCACGAACTCGGTCAAAACCGGCGCCGTAATGCGCGTGGTCTCCGGACGCTCTCCCGGCATCGGCCAGTAGGTCAGCACACCGGTTCCGCGGTCCAGATACCATTCGCCCGGGGTATCGAGCAACTCGCGGGCATTCTCGACAAAATAGCGCTGGTGGTCCTCCCAATATCCCAGCCCCCACCACTCCTTCATCGGCGCGGCCAATTCGACAATGTTGGACACCGTATCCACCGATTTGAGCGGGTGGATTGAGTTCTCCCAGGAGTGCATGAGCACCAGGTCCACGTCGTTGAGCCGCGGCCAGGGTCGAAGGTCGCCGGGGGCGAATTCAAACCTGTCCCGCGCGACCGCCTTGGCGTTCGGAATCGGCGGACCGGGGATCAGCTTCGCGATGCGGTAATAACCGGAGTTCGGTGAACGCGCTCGCTGACGCCGCTGTCCGTCCGCGAACAACTGGCGGAAGTACCACCGGCCCGTCTTCACCTCGGGAACCGTCGTTTGCCACAGCTCCCCAGCCTGGTGGAAGCCCGTGATGGGGCGTCCTCCGCTGAACACGGGCTTCTCCCCCTCGAATGCAGCATAGACCACCGGCGCCTCCGCCGTTCCGGAATCCCGCGGTTCCAGCACCAAGGGCGCGGGCAGGCGATACGCCCCGCCCCGTATCATGACCTGCACCGGTTGGTTGCTCAGCCTCTCCGCCCGGATACGGTCCCGCGCGCCCGCCAGCGAAGACAACGGACCGTCCCCTCCCCCCTTATCCGGCGCGGCCAAACGCCCCGACCAGTGGTCGTCGCCGTTCGTGGCGACGTACAGTGTGAGCGGGGCCGCAAGCGAGACCGCGGCCGAGGCCGCGGCCAGAAATGCGGCCGAAACCAGGAGCGCCGGAAATTTACGGGTCATGGGCGTCAGGGTTTTATCGAGATTCGCCGTTTGAGTATCTTCTGCGCGTTGCCCGAGTAAACCTTCTTCAGGGTTCTGTCGTTCAACCCGAACCCGTTCAGCGGCCAGTGGTATGTGAACAAGTCCCAGTCATAAAAATGCTCATCCTCGGTTTCCAGGATTCGGAAGGTGGTGCAATACATTTGTTTGGCCCGGCCCATGTCGGTGCCGTAAACCAGGCGGTCCTGGTATCTCTCGCAGAACTTGGCGGCGGCCCGGGGAATGGCGGCCGTTTCGGCAAAGCGGGCGCTGATATCGGCATAGAGGTTGGGATACTTGTCAAGAAGGGCGCCGAGCTTGCCCAGGTCGAAACAGCAATTGGCCAGGTGACAGGCCACAAACAAGGTGCGCGGGTGCTTCCTGACCGCCCGATCGAGCGTGCCGAGCAGCTCGGCATGGGAGAGAATGTTGGTTTGATTGTCCAGCCGCCACTGATAGGCATTCATCAGGCCGTCGTTGTACTTGTCCATCGGCTCGTACATCCACGCTGGGTCCGCGACGTGAATGCTCACGGGCCTCCCGAGCTCGCCGCATTTTTCCAGCAGTGGGTCCATGCGCGGATCGTCGAGGTGCATTCCCCACGCAGAAGGCTTGGTATAGAACAAGCCCTTTCCTTTGTCGCCTTCTTCCCCCACTCCCTCAGCCCCGGCCTTGAAACAGCGTTCGAGTTCGGCCACGGCGGCCGCCCCGTAGCCGGGCTGGTCGTACCCCGTATAGTCAAACCCGCACCAGACGGAAAACCGGCCCGGGAACTTCTGATAGCGAGCGAGAATGGCGTCGAATTCCTTGCCGTGGGCGTAGGATAAGATGACGGATTTTGTGACGCCCAACTCGTCCATCGTGCGCACCCATTCCGCGATCTGATCGTCGGTCTTGGCGTAATCATGGGTGTGCATATCGATGACCGGGAATCGCGCCTTCGATACCCGGGTCACCGGCACATTGTAGATCGAGCGCGGCCTGAAGTCTTTGAGCAGGAGTTGCTCGGGCGAAGGTTCCTGCGCGGCGTGCGCCCAAGCGAGCGACAGCAAGAGCGCAAGCCACGGCGAGGCGTGAAGTTCACTGAGTATTGCATTCATACGGGTGGAAGACTATCGCGGCGTCGGGCTACCTGCCCAAATTGACGTACAGTTTCAAATTGCCGGTGGAGGCGCCGATGCAGGCGATGTCCGGCTTTCCGTCGCCGGTGAAGTCCTCGATAACGCAATCAGCCGCGGCGATGCCCCCGTCGTCCAGAACGGTCTTGCGCCAGTGCTCGCCCTTGGCGTCGAGCGCCTGGTAGATGGAGAGCTGAAAGCCCTTGCCCCGAAACCCGCACACGATTTCGTCCCGGCCGTCGCCGTTCAGGTCGCCCACCGCCAAGGCGTGGCCGTTTTCCATTTTGTCTTCGAGCACGATGCGCTTCCACTGCTCGCCCTCCGGGACATACACCACCACCTGGTTGCCGTGCCAGGGCTCGATGGCCGCCAGAATCCGCCGCGGGCCGAGATGACCCAGCCGCACTTCGCTGCTGCCGCACAGGGGCCATGGCCGGGGATCGCCCCGCGAAATCTGTGTCGCAACCCATTTGCCCTGGGTGAACTCCAGCCGGTGCAGCCCCGCATAACTGGCCGTGAGCAACTGCTGCCGCCCGCTGTCGTCCCAGTTCACGGGATTGATCGCGTGCAGGACCCCCCGCGGCTCGGTGGAGATCGTTTCCCGTTCCCATTTGCCGGGCCGGTAGAGATAAATCGGCACCGGATCGCCTTCGACGGGCGGGAACCGCTGCCCAACCATCGGCCCCAACAGCAGCACCTTCTTCCCGTTCCCCTCCGGGTCGATCCACCGTACCCGGTGCGCCGTCGGCACGCGATCGATCTCGCGCGCGTTCCACGGCTGCCGCACGTCCTTGCCGTGGGTGAGCAGCGCGACGTTCCCAACGCTCCGCTCAGGGCTGGTCTCGAACCGATACGCCAATATCACCTCCGGAATCCCGTCCCCGTCAATATCCCAGCAGGCCGCATTCAGTGGCCGCGGCACATTCGTCGCCAGCACATGCCGTTCCCAGGTCGGATTCTCGAACCAGGCGACCTCCGTGGCCTGCTCGTCCACGGCGATCAGGTCCTTCTTCCCGTCCCCGTTCAAGTCCACCGCGACGAGCTGGTAACCGAACTTCACCGCCGTGCTGATGACTTGCGCCCGGAACCGGGGCAAGTCCTGGCCTGCCAGACGACCGTCGGCCAACAACCATGCCAAACAGCCCCAGCCGAGGCCCCGGCCCCATCGCCCCAGAAGAGTGAGAAACAAGCCGCCTCGCACGCGCATCCACGTTTTCATATTTGAACTGGCCCGAGAATAGGACCAAGTCCCTCGAATTCAAAGCGTCAATTCAATGATGCGAAGGGCGGTGAACCGATTCCGCGTTGCGCTTGCGCCTATCTATTATAGAATAGACGGATAAGCGCGTGTCATTTGGGCGACGCCTCGCGTCCGAGAATCGAAAAGAAATAACCGCAATGGAACCATCACGACTGATTCGCACCCCCGCACCTCCGGCCACCCTGCGCGTGCTTTGCACGACTCTCCTCCTCTGGCTTGGGGGAAGCCTGGCCTGGGCCGCTCCGGCGTTGACCCCCGATCAAACCGCCTGGCTCGCCAAGGCGCACCGCTTCGAGCGCGCCGGGTGGATTTACCTGCACTCCGAGGGCGGACCGCGCGAGCGCGGCTTTCAGCATGGTTACCTCCTTGCCAGGGAAATCGCCGAGAACCTGCGCGTCACCCGGCGGCTGTGGACGTATGGGTCCTCCATGGAATGGACGTGGCTGCTCGACAAGACGAGCCCATTTCTGGAACCGAAGGTGGATTCCGAGAACCTCGCCGAGCTGGACGGCCTGGTGGAAGGGTTGAAGGCCGCGGGCGTCGAGAGTTCCCGGCGCGAGATGATCGTCTTCAACGCGTGGTTCGAGCTGGACTGGTACTGGTGGCCCAAAGAGCTGAAAAAGCTCAAGGACGGACCCGCCCCCGCGGTCAAGCAATCGTGCAGCTCGTTCATCGCCACCGGCAGCGCCACCGCCGACGGCGGCGTGGTGCTGGGCCACAACAGCATGGTCGACTACCCCGAGGCCTGCTTCAACGTGGTGATGGACCTCCAGCCTGCCGAAGGACACCGCATTTTGATGCAGACCGCGGCCGGATGGATCCACAGCGGCACGGATTTTTTCGTGACGGATGCCGGCCTGGTGGGCTCAGAGACCACGATCGGGGATTTTAACGGCTATGAGGAAAAGGGAATCCCGGAGTTCGTGCGGGCGCGACGGGCCATGCAGGATGCCCATTCCATCGACGACTGGTGCGCCATCATGCGCCAGGGCAACAACGGCGGCTACGCCAACGCCTGGTTGATCGGGGACGTGAATGCGCGCGAGATTGCCCGCCTCGAACTCGGGCTGAGATTCGACCGCCTGGAGAAATCGCGCGACGGGTACTTCCTGGGGTCGAACATCGCTGAAGACCCCAAGGTGCTGCGACTGGAAACCGATGCCAACGAGGACGACGTCCGGCTTTCCAGCATTGCGCGGCGGGTGCGGTGGCAGCAGCTCATGGCGCAACACACCGGGAAAATCAACCTCGGCATGGCCAAGCGTTTCGAGGCCGACCATTTTGATTCGTTCTTCCAGCGCGAACGCGCCGGCGGACGGACGCTCTGCGGTCATTACGAGCTGGATGACCAGTATTGGGGAGCCTGGCCGGGGGGTCCGTTCTTCCCGGCCGGCACATTCGACGGGAAGGTCGTGGACACCGCAATGGCCAGACGCATGAGCTTCGCCGCGCGCTGGGGTTCCGCCTGCGGCAAGGCATTCGATGCGCCCAAATTCCTTGCTGCTCATCCCCAGTTCGCTTGGATGAAAGACATCCTGAAAAGCCGGCCCAGCCAGCCGTGGGTTGTGTTTCGCGCCGGCGAATAGGCTCGGGCGTTTTCCTCTTGCCTCTTGTTGATGGCCGGGTGTACTGGTTGCCACTTGAAAACCCCTGAGCCGGGCAATCCCGGGTCTTCGGGCTGAAATCAACCAACAGTGCCAACCATCAGGATTATGAACGCGCCTGAATCCAAACCTGCCTCTTTGTCGCCTTCTCCGGAACGAATCCAGGCCCATTGGTCTGAGCTTTGCACCCGCATCGGCGAACGTCGCGCCGGCAGCGCGGGGGAACAGGCGGCCGCCGAATACCTGCTCGCTCGCTTCCGCGAGGCCGGGCTGCAAGCCCTCCGCGCCGAGTCGTTTCCATGCGTCTGCGTCGCATCGGCTGAGGCCGAGGTCGCCCTCGGCGACGGCTCGGCGCTCCAAAGCCTGCCCGCGCGGGTCCTGGCAGGTTCGCCGGGCACACCCGGCGCCCAACCGGTCGAAGGCGATCTTGAATGGATCGAAATGCCCGAACAGGCCCGGCGCCTGCTCCAGCCCTCCCTCGAGGGCAAAGTGGTCGTCTTGTTTGGACCGATGCCCACGCGCGCGGACCTGCACCGCAAGCTCGTCCAATGCCGCCCGGCAGCCGTCATCCACGTCGATGACCGTCTGCCCTTCGACTGGGTGAAGGACGACGGAGTGTATCCTGCCTGGGTCAAAAGTTATGGCATGCCCCCAACCGTGACGATCGCCTACCGCGCGGCATGGGAGGCCCGAAAAAGCGGCGCCCGGCGGGCCAGGGTGCGCGCCACCGTTGACCTCGAGAAAGGCGCCTCGCAGAACGTGGTCGCGGAAATTCCCGGCCGCCGCCCGGACCTGCCCGTGGTCCTGGTCGGCGCCCATCATGATACGCAATGCCACAATACGGGCGCGGACGACAACGCCTCCGCCGTGGTCGCTCTGCTCGAACTGGCCGTCTTGCTCGGCCGGAGCCGCCCGCTGCGCTCCATTCGCCTGGTCTCCTTCGGGGCCGAGGAGCAACTCTCGGTCGGCTCGGCGTGCTACGTGGCCGCCCATAGAAAAGAAATGGAAAGCGTCGGAGTCGTCCTCAACCTCGACAGCGTTGCCTCGCCTCTGGGCCATCATTGGCTCTTGCGAGCCGGCACCGCGGAATTTGGGAGATGGCTCGTGCGACGCCTGGCAAAAGAGGGTCTCGATGTCGTCGAAAAGGCCGCCCCAATGCCCTTCGCCGACCATTTCCCCTTCTCGGTCTTCGGCGTCCCCTCGGTGACCTTCATACGGCCAAACATGGATAACGGGCTCCGGTGGCAGCACCATAGCGCCCACGATCAACTCGAGAACGTATCCACGCTCGAACTGTCCCGCGTCATCAAGGCGGTCGGCGCCCTGGCAGCCGGCCTTGCCGCCAAACCGCGCTGGCCTTTTCCGCGCGGTTTGGCCCCCGATCAGCGGCCTGAAACCGCCCGCCTCGCCAGGGAGTTGTTCGGCCTCCGGGCCTGACGGTCCGCGCGAACATCGAATTCGCTTGCGTTTTTCGCGCGGGATCGGGAGAGTGTCCGCTCTAATATGGATGAAGTTACCGAATCAAGCAGTTTGATCAAAGTGTGGGTCTGGGTTGAGACCAACAAAAAACAAGTCGCATGGGGCGCGGCTATCGCTGTCATCGTAGCCCTGATCGTGTGGTTCATGCTCTGGCGCCACGGTGAACAGGAGATAAAGGCCGGAGAGGCCCTGTCGGATGTTTTTGTGCCGCAAATGCTCAGCGGAGGCGCGGCGCGGCCGGAAACCTCCCGAGGCTTCCTGAATATCGCCGCCCAGTATCCCGGCTTCGACGCCGGGGCGCAGGCCATGCTCCTGGGGGCGGGCGACCTTTTCATCGAAGGCAAATACGACGAAGCCAAGGCCCAGTTCGAGAAATTCGCCCGCGAGCACCGCGGCAGCCCGTTGGAGACCTCCGCCTTCCTCGGCATTGCCGCCTGCCTGGATGCCCAGCACAAAACTAATGAAGCCAGGACGGCCTATAAGAGCTTGATCGACCAGCACCCGAACGACCCTGTCGCCCTTCAGGCCAAATTCTCCTTGGGGCGCATCTACGAAGCGCAGAAGATGCCGGAGTTGGCCCGCAACTTCTTCGAGGATGTGGCCCGCAGCCGCGGCTCGTTGCTCAGTTCCGAAGCCGGGATGCGCTTGGAAGAGTTATATCAGCAACATCCCGAGCTTGCCCCCGCCCCCCCGACCGCCATGCCGCTGACTCCCAAACTCACCGCCATCACCACCAACTCCACAGCCAAGACCCCGACCAACAACGCCGCAGCCAAAGCCTCGGTTAAAGCCCCGGCCGCCGCGCCGGCCAAGTCCGACAAAAAATGAGCTTGCCCTTCCGGAAGCCATGAAACTGACGATTATCGGAACGGGTTATGTGGGTCTGGTGACCGGGAGCTGTTTCGCCGAGGCAGGGCACCGGGTGGTCTGCGTGGACAACGACGCGGAAAAGGTCAAAACCCTTCAAGCGGGGGGAATCCCGATCTACGAACCGGGCTTGGAGGAATTGATCCAGCGGAACACCGGGACGGGCCGGCTAAGCTTCACGACCAGCACCGCCGAGGGCGTGGCCAAATCCGACGTGGTGTTCATCGCGGTGCCCACGCCCCCGCTCCCTGATGGCTCGGTGGACCTGAGTTTCATCGAAAAAGTCGCCCGTGACATCGCGGGAGCCATGACCAGCTACAAGATCGTGGTGGACAAGAGCACCGTCCCCGTCCGGACGGGCGAGAAGGTCGCCGAAACGATCAAACGCTACTGCAAGGCGCGCGTCGAGTTCGACGTGGTCAGCAACCCGGAATTCCTTCGGGAAGGCTTCGCGGTGGAGGACCTCATGCGGCCGGACCGGATTGTCATCGGCGTCCGATCTCAGCGGCCCGTGGCTGCGATGAAGCAAATCTATGCCCCCTTTAACGCGCCAATCATCGTCACGGACATCAGTTCCGCAGAACTGATCAAGCACGCCTCGAACTCGTTCCTGGCCCTGAAGATTTCCTATATCAACGCGATCTCGGTCCTGTGCGAGGCAACCGGGGCCAATGTCCAGGAGGTCGCCAACGGCATGGGCATGGACAATCGCATCGGGCGGCGGTTTCTCGATGCTTCTCTGGGCTTTGGCGGAAGCTGCTTCCCAAAGGACCTGAGCGCATTCATCAAGATAGCCGAACAAGTCGGCTACGATTTTAAACTGCTGACCGAGGTCCAGGCAATCAATGCCGGGCAGATGAACCGATTCGTCAAGAAAATTGCCGACACTCTCTGGGTGCTCAAGGACAAGAACATCGGCATCCTGGGGCTGGCCTTCAAGCAAAATACCGACGACATCCGCATGTCCCCCGCCATCGAGCTTTGCCATCACCTCCTCAAGGAAGGCGCCCACCTGCGCGTCCACGACCCCAGGGCGATGGAAAAAGCCAAACCGCTCCTCACGGACGTCACGTTCGTCGAGGACATGAACGAAGTCGCCGAAGGGTGCGACGCGCTCGTGATCGCCACAGAATGGGAAGAATTCAAGAAACTCGACCTCGACCGCGCCCGCAAGGCGCTGACCCACCCCATCCTCTTTGACGGACGCAACCTCTTCGACCCGGCCGAAATGGAGCGCCTGGGCTTCATCTACAAGAGCATCGGACGGGGGACCGGTCCCGTCCTGAAATAGGTTGGTACTTTGGAATGAGAAATCTAGAGTATCATGA
>CAZZFF010000026.1:0-58096 GCA_964653485.1 uncultured Verrucomicrobiota bacterium
CGGTTGGCCGCCGTGGCTGAGCTTGACGCGGCGGGGTGCAAACCGGCGCGGATCGGCGAAGGTGACCGGGCCGTCGTGGATGGTATCTGCGCCGTCGGCAAAACTGCCCACCTCGCGTTGCCGTGTGAAGGCGGCCAACGGCTCGTCGCCGATGATGGCGGCCAAGGCGGCAGCCTCGGTGTCGTGGAGGCTGTGAAACACAGGGACGCTTGGGATGCAGGCCTTGCGGCCAAGCCAGATTCCCCACACGGGGTTCTGCAGGGCCGCGCCGAGTTCCGCGAGCGTGGCGGCGTGCCCGGTTAGCAAGGCCGCGAAGCGAGCATCGTTGAGGTAGGTGCGGCGCGTGATGTGGGTGTCCTTGGGTTTGCCATCCGCGGTGCGGGTGTTCTGCACGGTATGATAGTCCTCCATGCGGCGAATGGTAAGATTCTTGTCCTTTGGATGGCGCGGAAGCGCGATGACGAGGCAATGCAGCCCATTGAGGCGCGGGAGCCATTGCCGCTCGCGCTCCGAGCCTCTGGCGGCCCCGAGGGCGGCGCAGCACAGGCCGAGTATGCCGCTCTTGGTCGGCAGCAGGCCCGTCTTGCGCCGGTTGAAACGGTCCTCGAAACCCCAGGACTGGAGCGGCCCCTCCAGGCGGAGAGCGAGGCAGGCGGTTGGGCTAGATGACATGGGCGATGAGGCTTTGGATAAACTCAGTGATGTTGACATCCGGGATGGCTGCCTCCGCGCTGGTGGCGATGGCCCAGGTGGTTTTCATCGCGCTGTAGTGCGACTTGAGGCCGGCGATGGATCGATCGAGAATCGTGGCGGTCTTGTCCGACCATACAGGTTTCTCGAAGGCATTGATGAGCTGGAGGGGTTGGCCTCTCTCCTTGATCGTGCCGAGAACGTATGCCGGCAGTACCCCGGCGTTCATGCTGTTGTGCCGGGCTTGCGGAACGGCGGTGAGCGTGGCGTTGATGAAGGCGCGAATGACTGTCTTCCTCTCCTCTGCGGTCATGCATGCCAAGTGGTCCCTGTCGGCGAGCATCGAGAGATTGACGGCGGCGTAACGATAATAGGTGGCTGCGTTGAACTCGGTGGTGCCCATGTGCCCGGAGCCGCTGTCATCCGCCGGATTCAGGTCGTCGACTGCCGTAAAGAAGTCGATCTCGTTGTCGACCTTGTGGGTCGAGAGGGCATGGCTGAACATCGCTGCCCCTTCCAGTGTGAGGCTGTGGTCGGCGGCGACCATACGGCCAAAAATGGCGACATCGGCGGCGTCCTTGAGATGCTCCGGCTTCAGCGCCTTAACGGCTTTCTTTACGTCCCGGGTCTCGACATAAGCGGCCGCCAAGGCTTTGACCTCAGTCGGAGAAGTAAAGAAGATCGTCTTCACTTTCAAGGTCCCGGTTTTCTTCTCGTTCTCCTTATCGTAGGTTGCGAGGGCCTCCCCGATCTCAATGGCCTTGGCCTTGGCTTCCGGCTCAGGCAGGCCGAGGGACTGCAGGGCATCGCGCAACGGTTCGATAATGAGACGGGTGCGCTCTCCTTTGAAATAGGGGCTCTCCGCCGCCGCGGCCTCGCGGATGGCCCGCTTCCAGCACTGGCTGGAGACGCGGGCGCGTTGCACCCCGCCAAAGGTGGCCGTCTTGGGTGAGTTCATATCATCGCGGTTGAGGCAGGAGACCGGGAAGGACTGAAGGATGTGGAGTTCGAGCAGTTTCATTGAGCGTGTCGTTTGTTAGTGTTGCTGTTGGTTGAGAGTTGAAGGCCGGGATGGGCTCATGTAGTCTTTAGCCATGAGCACGGTGACAGAGATTGAGGCGGCCATATCCAAGCTGCCACGGAAGGACCTGTGGCGGCTGAAGGAAGAACTGGACCGCCGGTGCGAGACGGACTGGGATGCGCAGATTGAGGAAGACGCTCGTTCTGGCGGGCCGCTCGATCGGCTGGCCCGAAAAGCGATGGCAGAGTTCAAGGCCGGGCGCTGCCACCCGCTGCCGTGAACAGCTTCGCGACGCCGGAGTTTTGGCGCCGCTACCGGGCCTTGCCCGTGGGGGTCCGCCGCCTGGCCCTCAAGAACTACCGTCTGTGGAAAGAAGACCCGCGCCATCCGGGCCTGCGGTTCAAGCGAGTCGGCCCGAACACCTGGTCGGCCCGCATTGGAGACAACTACCGTGCCGTCGCAGTCCGTGTGCCGGACAGTTTCGTCTGGTTCTGGATTGGGGCCGCCCCCCCACCCTGGACTGGCGCCCCCATCGTCGTGTGCCGGACAGTTTCGTCTGGTTCTGGATTGGGCCTCATAAGGATTACGAGCGGCTCATCGCGTCGCTATAAAGGCGCAATAACGAGCAGGCCAAAGCCGAATGCCTTGGCGCTGCCGATCCCCTTCGCGAAGGCAGCGGTGAGAAAGGTAGCCGGATCGGTGATCTCGATGATGCCAGAGAAGTCCACCGCAGCGTGGACGCCTCGGCACTGGATGCCCCCCGGGAGGTGTTTTTCGAAGTGTTGCATTTCACTCCAAGTCACGAGGGAGGCGCTCTCGACGAGCCGGAAACCGCCCGCTTCGCCCTTCCTCCGGAGCCAGGCGGTGAGTTCCGCTTCGCCGGTGACGGCCCGGCGCTTGCGCTTCTTCGCGTCGGCAATGTAATTGCCGTCCTTGTCTTTGACCGGCTTGTGGGTTGGGTTGGCGCGGAGTTGGAAACGGTAGCGACGAGCCTGGAAATAGGCAGGCGGAATTGGCTTGGTCTCCCAGATGTCCGCACCGCTCAGCCAGTCAGGACGGTTTGGTTCGCGAGGGGAGACGATGAGCAATTGGGTGCCGTCAGGCTTGTCATCCAAACGAGTCAAGAAGTCGCGCCGCTGCCCATCTCGTCCGGGAAATGCCTGCCACACGAGCTGATGCCAGGTGTAGGCATCCTCGATGCCGCGGGCGAAGAGCGTGCGCGGGGTTATGACCGCCCGGGTGAGCCAGCAGGCGGGTGTTTCGCTCATATCGTTCCCTCCGGGGCGGCGGGTCCTTCTTCCTCTGTTGTCCCCCAGAAATCGGCGGCCCACCGGGCCCTCGTGTGGTCCGACCAGGAGACGAGGTCCGAGTAGAGTCGTCTGAAATCCAGCGCGGCATTCGCACGATCGAGTCTGCGCCCGAGTTGGCGCACGCGGTCGCAGACCTCGCTACGGGTGGCGGCCAACAGGTACTGCACACGCCGGGCGACGGGGCCGGTCTGTTCCGGCTTAACGAAGGACTTGCGCTCCTCCTCGCCGAGCAACTCTCGGCAGGCGCGGCCAAAGCTCGCCCCTCCGGAAGAGTGGCTCAGGCCAGGCATGGCCAGGAGGCCGGCGACGGTCCGCACGACCTCGGCCGTATGGTGATGCTGATCATCGGTTGGGATGCCGCCGAAGCGCGCGAGCAGGCGCCAGGCGCGCATCTGGCGTTCGGCCGAACCACCGAGCGCGCCACGCAGCGTTGCGAGACTTCCTCGATCATCGTCCTCCTTCAGCTTCTGTACGAAGGCGAGCAAGGGGATATCTTTCGTTTGAGTGTTGGATGCTGTTGTCATTCAGGTTCGGTGTTCGATGGTTGGGTTTGGCCGGGTTTGGCTTGGGTGTGCTGGAGCAGGCGCAAAGCCAGGGCGTGGGCGCGGAGTTGGCGCGGGGTTTCATTGGGGCAGGCGGCCCTGAAGGCATCGCGGGCTGAGGTCCAGAGGGCCGAGCGCCAGGCTGACTTGGCCTCCTCGGAGCCGTCGGGGGCTTTCAGATAGGCATGGAGCAAGGGCAACCGCTGCTCGATGCTGGTCCAGTAATGGCGGACGGCCAGAGCTTGCTCCGGCGGGACGCCTTGGGGCTTTGGTTCCAGGTGCTGCCGGTAGGTCTTGCAGGCGTCGCTCAGCCTGTACTCAACGCGCTCGCTCTCCTTGACCTCGCCCTCGTAGGCATGGCGCCCTGCATCGCTCCACATTCGAGCCGGGACGTGATACAGGCCCTCGACGGTATCGAGGATGCTGGCCTTGTCGGTCATCAGCGCTCCAACCCAGAGGTCGAATGAGGCGTCGTCGCTCAGTTCACCGAGCACGAGCGGCCCGCCGGGGCCGTTTCCGGCCAGGCGCTTCACCACGATTGCAGGCAGTTCGCGCCAGAGAGATCGGTCGCCGGCGCCGACAAGCACATAGCCGGATTCGTCGCGCTTCTTCACGACACTCGCCGTAGGCTCCGCCGGAAACTCGGGCAGGGTGGGATAGGCAAGGCCATTGGCCAGGAGCAAGCGCCTGCCGTCCCGGCGCAGCAGTATGGCGCGCGCGAGCGGCATGAGGCGGCCAAGGAAGGTGGTCGTCGCATTGGCGATGGCCGCCGCATCGTTAAAGGATTGCGGCATTTGCTCCCACACGGGGCGACCCCATTCACGGCGGTAGTTCTTCACCACCGTCCACCGGGAAAGAAGATTGGCCTGAACGCTGTCGCGCAACGTCTCGCGTCGAACATAGGCGTGAAGCATTGCGGACGGCGCGCAGGGAGCGTGGCCACTGCTTCCGTTGCCCGGAGTGTCGGCGCCACGCCAACGAGCCACACCAATTCTGCCCCCAGGTGAGAAGCACTGGAACGTGATCAGCATTAACGCGAGCTCATTTGGCTTAAAAACGCGCGCCGTGCTGCTGGCCGCCCCGTGGTCGAACAGGGTGGTGTTGTTCCCAGTGGCGAGAGCGAAGTCCAACTTGCTGGCAGCGGTGTCCTCCTCGTCGCGGCCCGCCCCCTCAAGCGCAACCGCGGCTCGCTTGGTCTTCCTCTTCGGAGATTTCGGCGTTGTTGATAACCCGGGAAACTGGAGGAAGGGCTTCTCCGGGTGGAAGAGATCGAAGCAGTCCTGCCACTCATCGAAGTACCGCTCTGCCGCGGCCGGTAACTCCTCGCCGCAGGCCTCCAGGGCCTCGCTGTCTTCAGGGCCTTCCAGCGCGGCATGGGCGATGCAGATCAGCAGGCGCATAAGCGCCACCCGTTCGTGAGGACGGACAGCCAGATCTTGCAGCGCGCCGCCGTCCGCAAAGACCTGGCGCAAGCTCACCTGCCGCGGCTGCCCTTGCGAGTCGGTGACGGGTATCCACGGTTCAGTCGTAAGATTCATCATCGTAGGCGTCGGGTTGGCTGGGGCTAATAGTGCCGGGTTTCCTGGACAGGCCACGGTCAGTGTCAAATTCGAGTGTGCAGCCTTCCCCGAGGCTGGCAGCGGTGACTGCGTTGCCGCTAACGGTGGCCAGTTCGACAACGCCACGTATATGAAGGGCGACCATTTTCGCGACGGACGCAGGAATGGCTTGGAGGCAACGGTCCTTGCGGGCGAACCACCACGCGGGCGCCTTGACGGTGTTCCGATGCAGGGCCTTGGCCGTGGGGTAGTCGAACCGGACAGATTGCACCGGGATGGGCGGGCCATCCAGAAGAGTGACGGTTCGTTCATCCGCAGATTTCGCCACGATCAGCGACAGGGTCGGGCACTCGTTCAGGCGAGTGCCGATCCCTTCTTCGTCCTTGAGAGCCGGAAGATTCCAAACGCCTTGCGCGGTCTCAGCCTGCCCTGTGTGTTTGCGGCGCTTTTCGTCGAGGTCTTTCAGCAGATGGTTCCAGGCGGGGCGCTCATCCTCGCCGCGCGGCCGGTAGGTGGCCTCCAGCCACGGGCGAATGTCGCCTGGAAGGTTGACTTGCTTCCTCTCATGCCACTGTTCCAGCGTGCGGAGCAGGACGTATGGGGAATAGACTCTGGCCTTCTTGCCGAGGGCTTTGCAGAGCGATCGTTTATCGCGTTCGTTTCTCAGGGCCTCGAAGGTGGTTGCTTCTCCAATAATCCACATCTCGGGCTGAGGGCGTGGGCGCGGCGGGTCCGCTTGCGCGTGGTGCCGCCAGAGCCTGCCGAGCCGCTGGAAGAGCATGTCAGTAGGCGCGAGTTCGGTGACGAGCAAGTCCGCGTCCAGATCCACGGATTGCTCTACGATCTGGGTGCTCACCAGCAGGCAGCCGGGTGGGCGATAGCGCCGATCCTTCCCCAGCTTGCGCATCCAGTCTTCCTCCAGTTCCTGCCGGCGATAGAACGGGAAGCGCGAGTGCAGCAGGCCCACGGCTGGGTCGCCTTCATGCCGCTCGCCACAGGCGGCGAGATAGGCCGCCAGGGCGCGGTCCACGGTATTACAAATCCACAGCACGCACGCGCCCGAGCGGGCAGCCTGAAGGGCCTCGCCAAGGAGGCGGTCTTCCGCACCGAAACGCACACCGGTGGGCGGCTTCGGCGGCGGTGCAGCGGCCGGGCACGGGGGAATGGGCCTCCCATGAACAGCGCCGGTGATGAGGGGAAACGGCTCATCGGAGGAGATAGCCGTTCCTGACGGTTGAACTGTCCGCAATGTCCCCGCCGCGCTGAGCAGCTTCTCGCGGCGTTCGCGGGTGAGCGTGGCCGACAGTATGATCACGGTGCAGCGAAGTTTCACAAGGGCCCGGATAAGTGCTTCGATCAATGTGCCGGTAAACACATCGTAAGAATGCACTTCATCCAACACAACGACCTTCCCGGCGAGCGCGAAGTGCCGGACGAAAAAGTGCTTCACGGCGATAACACCGAGCAACGCTTGATCGACCGTGCCTACGCCGAACGGCGCGATGAGGGCGCGCTTGGACGAGGCAAACCAGTCTCTGGCGGGGGTGAGATCATTGTCTTTTCGGGTTGCATTGATGGCCGGAAAGCGAATGTCTTTCTCCACGAGCCAGGAGCCGCTATGGATCAGACGCGGAGCAATCGCCTCGATACGTCGGAGAAACTCAGCCACCCGCTCGTGAATCCGGTTGCTGGTGGCCTGCGTCGGCAGCCCAAAGTAGAGCCCGCTGGCCTGGGCGCTGCTGATAAGCTGGTAGGCAACGGCCAGCGCCGCCTCCGTCTTGCCCATGCCCATTGGAGCCTCGATCACATACACCCCAGGCTCGCGGATAGCCCTGAGAGCCGCCACTTGAAGGTCGTTGGGCGGGAAGCCGAAGAGATCCAAGAAGGAGCGTCCTGGCGCGAGGCCCGCTGGCTCCATCCCGATCCGCTTGAGAGCAGCGCGGGCTGCGGCCCGGACGCTGTCCAGACCTGCCGGCCCGGCATTCCTATCAGGTGGGAAAAACCCCTCATCCGAACCAATCCAATCCGCCACGGTGATGAGCCCGGCTGTCCACCAGAGGGTGGAGAAACCCTCCAAATCGACGTGCGGCGGGCACGTCGGCTCACCGAGGAGTTTGCTCAATTCCACTGCTAACTCTCCCCGGCGTCGGTTCCACTCGTCCTCCAACGGAATCCCGGATCTGGCCGCTGGCTTCCACTCCCCCTTCCAATGCGGTGCGCCGTGATGCATGCCTGCCGCCGCCGCCCAAAAGGCCGCGTCGCTCGCACCAACGCCGAACCGCCCACGCAGTAGATGCTGAAGCGTGAACTGGCTAACCTTCGAGTGGTCCGACTCGGCTTGCACCCAGCCCCGTGTCCGGGCGTCTGCCAGGAAGCCTTGCTCCACGAGCCACACCTCGCACTTTTGCTGAAACCCGGGGCTGATCTTCCCGATGTCATGACAAGCGGCCAGCCACACGGCCAAGGCCCTCTCCCCGAGCGAGAAAGGCAGCCGCGCCGTCAACTCCTCAGCCACACAGCCCACGTTCAGGCAGTGGTCGCGAACCGAAATTCCCGGTTTCCCGTCCGCCGTCGTCTTTGCCCAAAAATGGACCTTCTCGGGTTTCATTTGTCGCAGACTGGAGTTAGGGGGTGGGGCAATCGGCGCTACGCGTCCAGCAAAAAGCGAGTGTGATCAAGGAGCCAGGGCTGCAACGAGGGTTCCGGCCGGCAGGGAGGTGGATGTTGGAACCTTGGCTGATCCTTCATCCGCGTCCAATTCCTTTCAAATCTGTAATTCTGCTGAAAGGGTCCCGTCATGAGGAGGGTGTCTATTGGTCCAGAACAGTGAGCGGCAGTCAAGACCTCGAACCGACAGACGAAAATACGAAAATGAAACGCATCTTTGAACATATCGGCACCGGGATGAGCGTCCTGGCCTTGGGCGCGGCGGTGGTGGCGGCGGGCACGGCGCTTGCCTTTACAGAAAAGAGCCAGAGCGACTCGCACAACCCGCAGGTCAAAGTGGAAGTGGATGAGCGCCCGGTGACGCATGAGGCCGGGGGGCGGACCACGTTCGCGCCGGTGGTCAAGAAGGTGAGTCCGGGCGTGGTAAAGGTGTCCACCACCAAGGTCCGCGAGATGTCCTTCAACGGGCCGCCGGAGATGGACGATTTCTTCCGGCGCTTCTTTGGGGAGCAATATGGAGACCGGACGCCGCGGCGCAGCCACGGCATGCCCAGCCAAAAGGGCGTAGGCTCCGGCGTGGTCGCCACCAAGGACGGCTACATCCTGACCAACAACCATGTCGTGGACGGGGCGGATGAAGTCAAGGTGGAGTTCCAGGATGGGCGGGAGTTTACAGCCAAGGTCATCGGGCGCGACCCGAAGACCGACGTGGCGGTCATTAAGATTAACGCGAACAACCTGCCGGCCGTCGCGATGGCCGACAGCGACAAAGTGGAGGTTGGGGACATTGTGCTGGCGGTGGGCAATCCGTTCGGCATCGGGCAGACGGTGACGACGGGCATCGTGAGCGCCACGGGCCGCGGCGGCACGGTGGGTCTGGACTACGAGGACTTCATCCAGACGGATGCGGCAATCAATCCCGGCAATTCCGGCGGGGCGCTCGTGGACGTGGAAGGGCGGCTTATCGGGATCAATACGGCGATTCTGAGCCGAACCGGGGGCAACCAGGGCATCGGGTTCGCAATCCCCGTCAACCTGGCGCGCAGCGTCATGGACAGCCTGGTCAGCGAAGGCCGGGTGACGCGGGGTTACCTGGGCGTGATACCGCAGGATGTCACGCCGGCCCTGGCCAAGGAGTTCAAGCTCCAGGATGCGGCGGGGGTCCTGCTGGGGGATGTCACGCCGGATAGCCCTGCCGCCAAGGCCGGGCTCCAGAACGGGGACATCATCCTGGAGTTTGGCGGAAAGAAAGTGAAGGACGCGCGCCACTTCAGGCTGGAGGTTGCCCAAACCCGGCCGGGCCAAAGGGTGCCGGTCAAGCTCCTGCGCGACGGCAAGACGGAGACCCTCGAAGTCAAGGCGGCTGAAATCCCCGGCACACAAACGCTGGCCAGTGCCGAAAAGTCCGAGAGCGGCGACAACGGCACTCTCAACGGGGTGACGGTTGCCGACCTGGACCGGCCGGCGCGGCAGGAATTGAAGGCGCCGGAGGGCCTCAAGGGCGCGGTCATTACTGAAGTCCAGCCCGACTCCGCCGCGGCTGAGGCCGGTCTCCGGCCCGGCGATGTAATCCAGGAAATCAATCGCAAGCCGGTCAGAGACGCCAACGAGGCGATAAAACTGACCGAGCGTCCCGAAAGCAAGACCACATTGCTGCGCATCTGGCGCAACGGCGGCAGCCACTACGTGCTGGTCGACGAGAGCCGGGATGGCGCCAAGGCAGGGTGACTTTCTCTGTGTGGCAACCAAACCCTCCCCTGCCCTTCACACCCGGGCGGGGGAGGGTCTTTCTTTTCGCGCATCGGAGCGGCTTAGCGTGTCTTGACCGGGCCCGCAATTGGGCTATGTTGCTCCTGTTCCGGTCGCTATGAGATGTCCAGCGTGTTTCCATGAACTGACTGAGATACAGGTCGGCAGCCTTTACGTGGATGTCTGCGAAGGCGGCTGCGGGGGCATTTGGTTCGACGCCTTCGAGCTGCAGCAGGTGGATGAGGAGAGCGAGGCGGCCGGGGAGCCTTTGCTCTGCATACGGCGGGACGAACGGGTCGTCGTGGACCCTTCCCGCAAGCGCGAGTGCCCTCGCTGCAAGGGCATTAAGCTCCATCGCCACTTCTTCAGCCCCCGGCGGCACATCGAGGTGGACGAGTGCCCGAACTGTGGCGGCTACTGGCTTGACGCGGGAGAGTTGGCCCAGGTGCGGGAGGAAAAAGCCCTCGCCGCCCGCGAGCAGCAAGCCCGCCAATCCTCCATCTCGCCCAAGGTCATTCGCTACCTCTATAATCGGGCTCAAGTCCAGCAGCAAGAGCAGGATTAAGGACAGCGGAGGCCGGAAGGCGGAGGCCGGAGGCCGGAAGGCGGAAGGCGGAGGCCGGAAGGCGGAGGGCGGAGGGCGGAGGCCGGAGGCCGGAAGGCGGAGGCCGGAAGGCGGAGGGCGGAGGGCGGAGGGCGGAGGCCGGAGGCCGGAAGGCGGAGGCCGGAAGGCGGAGGCCGGAAGGCGGAAGCCGGAGGCCGGAGGGCGGAGGGCGGCCCAGTCAGTCCTTGAACTTCCAGGTCACTGACACGGCATTCGTGGTCGGAATCGCGATGCTGGACCCAGTGACCGGCTTGCCACCCAGGCTGAGTTGTTCCACTTCGCGGGCGAAAGACTCAAGGTGGACAACGATTTTGGTCATCGGCTCGCGGCGGGGCGGATCGAGATCGAGTGTTGCCCCGCGCCCGTCGGGTGCGATTCGCAAAGCCAGGCTCATTGAACCATACGAAGTCGGGATGTCCGTCAGGCGCGTTTCGGCGCCCGGTTTGGTCCAGGAAGGCGGCAGACCCTCCAACACGTGCAACTCGTGGCCGCGCTCAAGGACCATGAGGTGGCGGACGAGGCGGATGAATTCGGCGCTGGCCCAGTTGTGGGGCATGTCGCCGCAGTAGCCGGGCGGTTGGCCGGCCGGCTTCTGCTCCTCGCGCCAGCAGAGCAGCGGACACGCGTGATTGCCGAAGGCGTAGAGGGTGGCGGCGGCCTTGCGGCCATGGCCAAGCCACAGGTGCGCGTGCGCATAAAAGGACCCCGCATAATTCCAGACGCCGTCGGCTATCCAGCCGGTGCCGAAAATGAGACCCTCGCATTGATTGGCGTCGAGCATCGCCACCGTGCCGTTCATGAGCGGGTCGTCGGGCGCGAACACGCGGCCGGGATAGATCGACTGAAGGAACGCCCAGGCTCCGCGCTGCGGGAGTTGGACGGGTTCGCCTTTCATGACGGGCGGCACATAAGTGTTGCCGGCGGCGTCGGTCTGCTGGTCGCGATGGCGCGCCTTGTCGAAGACGGCCCAGTAATCATCGAACTCGGCCTGCCAGGCGTCCGTCGGCTTGTTCAACCACTGGGCCGCCTCGATGGCGGCGCGCAACCCGGCCAGGGTCCAGTACACGTTGCTATACTCGCGGAAGGGGCCTCCCAGGCCGCCGTCCCCGAAGCCCGCCGGCATCAGCCCGCAGTTGGGCTGGGTGGAATCCGACCGGGTCATCCGGCGGTATTCCATTATCTGTTGGACCTCCCGCGTCACCCGCGGCCACATCTGTCCAAGCCACTGGCGGTCGCCGGTGAGTTGTGCGTGGCGCCAGAGCAGCCAGAGCCGGAGCCCGGCCTTTTTCGAGAACTCGACGCCGCCCGGCCCGTCGTCCTTGTCGATCTGCTGTTCCAGCCCGGCCCGGGCCTCCATGGGACGACCGAGGTAGGCAATGGTCTCGAGGATGAACGCCCCGTCGGCAGCCCACGAACCGCGATAGCAGGTGGGGCCAACCTGAAACTTGCATTGGCCGTTCTTGAGTTCGCGCGCCTGGTACAAATTGCGAATGCACGAGTCGAGCAGCGCCTGCGCCGCCGGGTCGGGAACCCGGATGCGGTCGTACGGCAGAGGGGCGCTCTCCCAGAACTCGACCGCCCGCCGCAACTCGGATGCGGCGTCATAAACGCCGGCGTCGCGCCCGGCCTCTTCGCCCTGCGGCACCGTCACCAGCACATCGAACTCCTGGCCGGGAGCCAGGACTCCACAGCTCCAGCTCAACGTCACCGGCCGGTTTGTCCCGGATGCATGCGCGGCGCCGGCGGCGGTAATACCGGAGGCGTCACACGGGCACGAGAACGCGCAGAAGATACGGCCCGATGTCGCCTCCTCGACGAGGCGCGTCCGGGTCTCGCCCAACCTCACCGGCAATCCGGCGTCGAGTTGGAGTTGCACCTTGCCCGGGGCGGCGGTTGCGCTGGCGTTGGAGACCGTAAGCCAGAGGAAATCCCGTCGTCGAGGCGCCCACTGAGCGATCGTGGCGCCCTCCGGCGCCCCGGCCCAGGCGACCTCTCGCAACTCCAGGCCGCCGCGCCGCTGGCGGGTCGTCACGATTGGCACCCGCGCGCTGTGGAGCTCCTGCGTTGGCGCGCCCCTTTCGCCTTCGGCTTCCAGCCCCGCCAAGAGCCGCGCCTCGAACTGTTGGTACTCGGCCGGGCCTTTGCCGAACTTGTAGTAAAGCCCGCCATCGCTGCCGATGACCGTCTTGAACGGATCATCGGGCAAGCCGAGGCAGGCCTGCCACCGCTCGGGCCGGTAACGGAAGTCAAGCGTCTCCGCCTCGAGGTGTTGAACCGGTCCGGCCAAAGCCTGGCGCGTCAGGAACAGTGTTGTTTGGGCCGAACCCTGGGCTTTGCCAGACCAAGGCAAAAGAGCGAGCAAGGCGCATAACGTCGCAAGGAAGCGTGCGATTGAGTTCATAAGCGTACGGTCACCTGAAAAGCCCCGGGCACAGGTTCGTTCGAGACGACCAGCAAATACCCGCCGCCGCATCCGGAGTACATCGCGCCCGGGTAATGGCGTTGATAGGCCCGCAGAATGGCCTTGAGGTCGCTTCTCAGGCTCGGATGGCGCAGGACGTGCGGCAGGATCTTCTCCCAGCATGCCATGCACTCGTTCATCGAAGCCCCGAGGGCGTCCGTGTCCATGCGACGGATGGCGTCAAAGCAGCTCCTGCCCGTCTGGCCGAGACGGGCGATCCAGGCTGGCTCCAGATGCTTTTCGCCCAACGGACTATAACCCGCGGGCCGCGATTGGATGGGCAACAGGTAAAGGACCCGCTCGAACCAGCGAGCCACCCGGGCGCTATTGAGCGATTCAACGTGCGAAGGAAACACTCCGCCATGAACCTCAAAATCATAATCGAGCCGGTTAATCCCCGGGTAAACCAAACCGATCATGTCCTGCGAACCGCTGGGGTCGGCCTTGCCGTTGTTCTCCGCCTCATAGAGTTCGCGCGCGAGTTGCTCCTTCGGGCGGTTGGGGAGCCGCCCCTTCCACAGTTTCATCGCGATGGCCCGGGTGCCGCTGGCGCAACCCGCACGGTCCATCACCGGGAACGTCGGTTCGAGCGCCACCACCACCATCGAGCCGGGCGGCTTGGGGTTGTGACGCGACACGAACGGCTGGTCGATCCAACCGCCGGCCAGCGCCACGCGGTTGGGAATACTCCCTATGGCCCTGGTGATACCCGGCTTCGCTTCAACTCTCATACGTGGCCAACAACAGGCTTCTCTTCATGAGCGCCAGCCTAAAGCCACGCCGCGTGATTACAAGCCAAGATTCGGAGCGGTTCCGATCAGAACTTATCGGAGAAGCGGGGCAGATCGAGCTTGCCCTGGGCGTCGCTGGCGCGAAAAGTGAGCAGGACAAAGTTGAGGTCGTATTGCGCCTTCTGAAACGCGTCGGGGGTGGAAACGAGGCTGAATTCGAGGGTCCCGGCCCTTGCCGGAATGAAGGCGACGCGCTGGTTGCGTTGGAGGCCTCCGGGAGCGCTCCAGACTGCGTCGAAGGCGGGGCCGGCGCGGTTGGCAGCGCGCAGGGTGAACTGCTGGAGTATCTTCGCGCCGGGGTGTTGCGCGAGCACCGCTTCGCGCCAAACCGCCGCTTCGAGTTCCTGACCGCCGGGAGCCCCTGGGGCGGCGACGCGGAAAGTCAGCGCGGAATGGTAATCGGCGCTGATGAAAGAGACCCAATCGGGGTTTGAAGGTTCGAGGCGGAATCCTTCCGGCACGCTGAAGGCGAAGCGGTTGGTGCCGGCGCTCACGAATGCCCGGCGCGCCGAGACGGAGCCCGTCTCATTGTCTGTCCTGACCTCGGCGCGGAGAAACAGGGGCGTGGCCGGGGAGACCGCCTCCAAGTCCGCGGCGCAGGCGCGAAAGACCGCCGCGCCAAGCAGACCTAGCAACAGGACCCAACCAGGAGTCTTTTGAAGGATTCGGTCGCCAGCCCGGTGATTATGGAGTGCGGCGGCAAGCGGAGCGCGACGCCGCTTTTGTTTCACAGGAAAAGCGCCGTCACCGCTTTGCTCTGCCGGCGCACATAGCGGCGTCGGGATTGAGAGATGCCGCACAAGACGACCGACCCCTGTCCGCCAGACAGACAGGGTGGCTCGCGCCTTGCCAGCGGCCAAAACTCCTGCGCCATAATTGTTCATGTTATTTTTTCGTGACGCCTTACGATCCGACATAGTAGTTCGTGGTGCTGGGAGGCGGGACAGTCCAGGCTTGGCGATACAGGTAATAGACCATCGGCGTGCCGGGGGGCAGCCGATTCTGGTTGAGGAAATTCTGGTCGAAATTGAAATTGCGGGTTGGGGCGTAATAATAAGTGCCGGGGACCTGCCATGGTGCGGTGGCAAAGACGCTGTTGTAGAGGTTAACCATGGATGTGTTGATGGTGAGGGTCACGCTGCCGCCGTTGCCCCAGTCCTCGAGCAGGCGGGGCAAGTTGACAACTCCTCCGCTGAACGGGGAATTGCCTGTTGAGCCGGCCGTATAGACCACGCCGGTCAGGAGGGCGGCATTGACCGTCGTGCTGGTGGCGACACGAACTCCAGTCTGGAAGGTCTGGGCGCTGGCGGAGTCCTTCCAACTGGGCGAGAGGATGGTCAGGGCGTCGGAAATGAGCGAGGCGGGGACGGTGGCGGAGGTGTTCGTGGTGTTGAGGTAGGCCGAGTTGGTGCAGTTGTAGTTGCCCCAGACGTAAAGCGGGTTCGGAGTGGCGACTGTGAAGCCGGTCGGGGACCCGTTAGGGCTGGGCGCGGTAGGCAGGACGACGCCGTTGGTGAGGCGGACGGAGACGAGGTCATTGGTGGCCACGGTGCGGTTGTCGGCGACGTAAAGAATATTGAAAGGCGCGGTGCTGGGGTGCTTGGCGGCGATCGAGGAGTTGGTGCCGATCCAGGTGCTGAGCTTGCCCATATCGATCTGGGAGGCCACGACGGTTTTACCTTCGCGCTGGTCGGTGAAGGTATTGGTAACCGAGAGGAAAGGAAGATTCGTCGTCAGGCTCAGGCTGTTGGTGCCGTAGTTGGTCACGACGAGCGTGACCGGGGAGGGATCGGTCGAGGAGTTCTTGATGATCGCCGTCACGGTGCTATTGCTCACCAACAGGTCCATTCCCGCCATATTGTAATAGCGCAACTGGCCCATCGCGGAGGTGGGGCTCTCGCCCGACGGCGGCATGTCGATGACTTGCCGCACGGCGTCGGGCGTGTTGTTGGTGCCGATGGGCAGGGTCAGCACAGGATAGTTCGTCGCGTATCCCCCGTATACATTGGTCGCAAATGTGATCGTGCCGGTATATTGGCTCATCGTATGGCCGCCCCAATTGGTGCTGGCCATGATCCCGCTGCCGGAGACGAACGCGGTGAAGGTCAGAGGCGAGCTGGAGCCGAAGAAGATGCTGCTGTTGGCGTGAGTCGAGCCACGCACTGTCAGCGGCGCCGCCCAGGTGAATTCCAGCAGGCTGTTGTAGAAAATGGCGAACTGGAACATCGGCACGATGTCGCATTCCAAGTCCTGCTGCAATGCGTTGGTGATGTTGTAACTCGAATTGGGCTGTCTCACGTTCGAGAGGACCCGATAGACCGTGCTCCATCCCTGAAGGCCCGCGTAAGGCCCGGAGAGGAGGGTGTAACAGGTGTTGGAAATGCACTGGACGTAGGTCGAGTTCACATTGCCCTGGCTGTCGGAGAACTGGAAATTGCCCCAGTAGGGGTCTTCGGAGGCCGTCGGCACCAGGGCCCGGTAAACGGAGAGACTGTTGCTGATCGCGCCGCCGTTCGAGTAGTCGTTTCTCATGCGGGCAACCACCTTCTCGACGGCGGCCTCGGCGGCGTAGAGGCCGGTGGTATATTGTTGGTTTCGGCTGTTGCTCCTCGCGACGCTCGACGTTCGCAGCATCGTCGTGGCCATCACAAGGAGGAGCGCGGCGACGGCCGACAACACCATCAGGAGGGCGTAGCCGGGCGAAGAATGACGGGACGCGAGTTTGATTTTCACGGGCGGTCAAAGGTTGTGGGAGGCCACACGGAACTCCATCTTGTAATCATCGTAGAAATAGCCCGGCCCCACCCTGGTGAGCGGGTACTGGTACTGGCAGAACTCCAGGGTCACATGAATCACGTATTTGTAGCGCAGGGTCGTGAGCAGGTTGCCTCTGTAATCTTCAGCCAAAAACATGTTCGTGTAGAGGTTGTTGGTCAGGTTCTGGGCGATAACGGTGTACGAGAGCGCCCCGTTCGTCATGCGGCAGAGCATGAAGTTTGTGAGGGTCGGCGTGACGTTGGTAATAAAATAGTAGCGGACAAAGAGGTTGGTGTTTTGGGTCTGGCTGAGCTGCAGGGCGTTGCCTTCCTGCGGGGCGCTGTTCGCAACCGGGGTGAAATTGGTCTGGCTGCCCGTGCCGATCGCCCAGGTCCACGAGGAGCGAATGTCGCTCACCAGGTCGTCGAAGCTCATCCGCGACATCTCGCTGGCGCCGAGCTGGCTTGTCGTCATCTGATCATATTTCATGATGAACATCTGCACGTAAACCATCCCGAGAACAACGAGGGAAAAAATGGCCATCGCAACCATCATCTCGGCCAGGGTCATGGCCTGGCTGCCGCGGGCGGAGGCCCGGCCCGGACTCCCGGCATTGGGCGCAGGGTGCTTCATGGTTCAGTAGTCCTCCGAGTAGTAGCAGGCGGCGGTGTTGCTAAAGTACTGCACCGTGCCGTTCCGCGCCAGGGGCCAAACCGTATCCACCCGCACCATGTAAATGGTAACCAGCGGAATCACCGAGTTGGTCACCAGCTTGATGCCAACATAATTGGTGGCCCACACATAATTGGTCCCCGGGACGGGGAGATCGAGGGTGGTCGCGGTCGTGGCCGTTCCACCCGGCGCGAGATTGGTTAGCTCGCAGACCAGGCCATTCGGGTCCATCGCCGCGGCCCGAGCTTGTTCGAGTTGTTGAATGGCCAGACCCTGCGCCGCCAAGGCATAGCCGGTCCACTGCGCCCGTTCGCAGGACTGGATGTAACAGAGAATGATGCTGCCCATCACCAGCGCCAATATCGCGACCGAGATCACCACTTCAACCAGGGTAAAGCCCCGCAAAGGGCCCCTGGCCCTACGAAAGCTCTCGCGAGTTGACAGATACATGGCGGCCTTTCTATCGCGACCACCTACGCATCCCGGCTCATCGGGCTGGCGGCCGCACGCTTCCCGGTTAGCATTTTTACTGCCACTGCAGCCGCCTCGCGCGTTCCGCCCGGCGGATAGCGGCCCGCGCCGGGGACGGGGCGCGATGCCTAGCCAGCCCGCCCGCCCTCCGTGTCCTGAATCAAGGCAAACCCGTCTCAACTCCGGCCAGGGGGAATTTGCGATGTCCGGGACGCGTTGACTCACGGGAAAACCTTACCCGATAGGGATGGAGGTTTCAGGTCGTTGACTCACAATGAGCCTTACCCGACTTGAGCTTCATCGAACACTTTTTCAAGCTGCTGTTCAACCTGTTTTTTTAGGCGCAGCGGGTTGAGTTGTCGGAATTGGTTGCGGAGAGTTTGCTTCTGCTCCTGGCTCAGATGCTCGGAGGCTTGCAACCGCTCGTAAGGGGTCTGCGCTGGATGATACCTGCGGATGGTTCGGCCTCCCTTGCGGATCTTGCTCCGCAGCTTGAGATTCGGGCAGAAGAAGTTGTGGAGGAGCCCCCAACTGGCGTAGAGCTCGTTGATCAGGGGGAGCAGACGAGCTTGCTCCAGACGCTGGTAGCCCAGCAGTTGACGCACGTGCGTCCAGTTCTTCTGCTCCACGTGAGCCTGGTCGTTCTTGCGATAGGGCCGACTTCGCGTTAGGGGCACCGGCCGGGGGCGGTCCAGCAGGTAGCGCCAGAGGTGGAAGGCCAGGAATTCCGAGCCGTTGTCCACGTCAAAACCCAACAGGGGGAAAGGCAACCTCGCCTCTAATTCCTTGACTTGCTCCAGCACCCCTGCGGCTCCTTTATTCCAGATCGCCCGGTTTTCAGTCCACTGGCTGTCGATGTCCGTAAAGGTGATGCTCCAGATGAAATCGCCAGCTAACGAGTTGCCGCAGTGGGCCACGGTGTCGGCCTCCAGATAGCCCGGACGATCCACGTCCTCATTGCCGGTGCGGATGGGAATTTGATGCTTGAGCAGTCCTCCGGGCCGGGTGCCGCACACTCCCTTGCCGGGATAACGTGCCCGTTCCGGTTTGAGCAGACGGTCAATGGTCGCCGCGCTCATCCGCAGCAGCTTCTGGCGCACCGATTCGGCCAGCGTGCCTTGGTCCTGTTCGTAGAAGGGTAACCACAACGGCAAGGCCGCCTTCAAGCGCTTGGAACAGGGCTGTTCGGACGCCAGCCAAACCACCTTGAGCGGCTCCAGCACGGCCGCGTCATATCGCTTGGGCGGTCCGGGCTTCTTGCGCCGTCGCTGCGGTTGCCGCCCCAACAGGGCGATGGCATACTTGCGCGTATAACCGCAGACGGCGCAAAACTCATCTAAAATCTTGCTCTTGAAACGCCAGCCAACGCGTTGATATCGACCCCAGATGGCCAGCAAGTATTCCCGTTTCGACTGTCTACACTCGGTACTCATAATTCATCATTTCGCTCCGGTAAGCAGAATTATGAGTCAACGACCCCCTTCCCCCCGCCCCCCCTTTCCCTCTTTACCCCTTTTTAACTTGAGTCAATTCGCGGGACGGCGCTTCACCGAATCAGCGGTTGCGGGAGGAACAGGATTCAGATTAACATCAAGAGTGGCGGCCCGAATAGGTCAAATGCACCCCATCGCAGCACATATCCCCAAACCGCGCCCGGAAGTCGAGGTGGCTGCCGGCCTCGTCTTCCGCCAAGGCAAACTGCTCATCACTCAACGCCGCCCGGAGGCGGATCAAGGGGGACTCTGGGAGTTCCCGGGAGGCAAACGGGAGAAAAACGAGAGCTTCGAGGCCTGCCTGGCGCGCGAATTGCGCGAGGAGCTGGGAATCGAGGTTGGAGTGGGAGAGTTGGTCGAGAGCCTCACCCATGCCTACCCCGAAAAAACCGTTTCTCTCCACTTCTACCTCTGCCGCTGGCTCGATCATGAGCCCAAGCCCATCGCCTGTGCCGACCTCAAGTGGGTCACTCCGGAAACACTGGCCGATTACGCCTTCCCAGCCGCCGATGCGCGGCTGCTCGACAAATTAGCCCGGATGTTTCGCGCGTGGGCCGCTTGACTCCTGCGTCAACCGTGCCGCTCTTCAGCCCTCTTTCTCGATGAATACCTTGTCCAGGTCCAAGGCCCAGGGTGGGAGCCAGCCGGGGATGTTGCCCAGCGGCAGGACTGATTCGTCGATATCGATTCCCAGAGCATCCCGCATGAACGCGCGGCGCGCTTGCACGCGTTTCCATAACTCCGGGAAACCTTGAGCCAGTTGCCCCCGCAACCGCGCGTCGGCCAGGACAATGCCGTCTTCGCCGTTGATATAGCAAAAGGGGCCAACCGACACCGGGATAATGTCCATCTGCAGCGCCATGCCCGAGCGCAGCCTGACTCGGCTCCCGGCGAAGAACGGCGAATGGAGCCATTCGTCCAGGTGCAGGTAGTGGCCGGGATTGACGGCGAAGCGGTAGAGCTTGCCATCCCGGACATCCTCGACCGCGCGCGCGACGGCGCCGGCGCTCGCGCCGACCCGGACGGTTTCATACCAGGTGGCAACGACATGGAAATAGTTCGTGGCCAACGGCAGATAGAACTCGCGCAGGGCGCCGGTCAGATCGCCAGGCCCGGCGGCGACCATGCCGGCGCGAGAGGTGAGAGCACCCTGGACGCCAAAGCCGACCGTGTAAGGATCGCCCCGCTTGGCCCGTTGGTCGGTGGGGCTGGACAGGCCGCGCCTGGCTTTCTCGCCGAAGCTGACCATTCGGTGGCAACTCAGCGGCAGGCCGCGCGTATCAAGATATTTTTCCAATTCGCGCTCGGTCCGTCCCGGCCGGAGGTGGCGCAGCAAGCTCAGAACACCTTCCGAGGTCGCACACGAGGCGTACTCGAACTGGGCGATCTGGGCGGGTTCATTGATGACCCGCAGACCGTCGCGAACGTCCATGAACAGCCCATTTGCGTTGACGACGCGCTTGGAATCGCCCGTCAACTCACGCAGGAGATCCGCCAGGTAGGCCGGCACGTCGAGGGCCAGCGGGCCTCCCGGAAGCAGCTTGTCATCAAAGTGCTTCCAGCCGGCGCACCCAACACGTTGAGCGTGGTCTATCCCGAAATCCCGCAAAATCTGTTTCAACGGTCGCGAGGCGTTCCGCGGCTGCCCCATGAGACTGAACTCCTGGAATAGCTCGACGTCCAATCCGAGCGCTTGGGTGTCAGGCAGGTATCCCAGGCATTCATTGCCCACCAGCAGCTTGCGGCGGCCTTCGGACGACAGCAGCAACAGCGCCTCTTCAAAGCGCGGATCGAACCCGGTCAGATAAGCCAGGTTCGCGCAATGCTCCCGGTCCGCATAGACGACCAGCGTATCCAGCTTCCCGGCGCGCAAGCGCTCCGCGGTGGAAGCCAAACGTGTCCGATACAGGTCGGCCGGAATGTCCGGGTATGCTGAAGGGCGTCCGAACGAGGGGAGGGCCACGCGCGCGGCGGTGATCGAGGTGCATTTCATGCCCCGACCATAATCCGACGGCTACAGCACCGGCAAGTCGCTTCATGAACTGTCCTGCGCCACACCCGCGACGGCATGTGCCGCCCCCCACAGCCGGTCCTCGGCAGAATTCACTTTACCCCACGCCCGTTTATCCCACAATCCGGCCCATGAAACCTATCGAAATGTTCGATCTTTCCGGAGAAGTCGCGGTGGTCATCGGGGCCACGGGGGTCCTGGGGGGAGCCATTGCCGAGGGTCTGGGCGAGGCAGGCGCGAAGGTGGCTGTGCTGGGCCGCAACGCCGTGCGGGGCCAGGCTCGAGTCACGGTCATAGAGGCCCAGGGCGGGCGGGCCGCGTTTTTAGCGGTGGACGCCATGAGCAAGGAGAGCCTGCGCGCGGCCCACCAGGCCATCGAGAAAACCCTGGGCGCGCCCGCCATCCTCGTCAATGCCGCCGGCGGCAACGATGCCAAGGTCACGGTCGCGGCCGACCGGCCTTTCGAACAAATCGCCCTTGCCGATTGGCGGGCGAATTTCGATTTGAACCTCGCCGGCGGCGTGCTGCTCCCATGCCAGGAATTCGGCCCCGCCATGGTTGCGCGCGGCCATGGCAGCATCATCAACATCGCCAGCGCCACCGCTCATCTTCCGCTCTCGCGCGTGGTCGCTTATTCGGCATCGAAGGCGGCCGTGCTCAATCTGACCCGCTTCCTGGCTCGCGAATGGGCGCCCAAAGGCGTGCGCGTCAACTCCATCACCCCGGGCTTCTTCCCCGCTGAGCAAAATCGCAAACTGCTGTTCAACGAGGATGGTTCCCCAAGCCCCCGCACCAAGACCATTTGGGGTCATACTCCCATGGGCCGCTTCGGCGAAGCGCGCGAGTTGGTCGGCGCCGCCCTGTTCCTGGCCAGCCCCAAAGCCAGCAGCTTCGTCACCGGCTCAGACCTTGTCGTGGACGGCGGTTTTCTGGCCCAGACGATTTAGCCGCCAACCTGTTCTTGTAACGGTCCAGCCCGATGGCCTAGATTCTGTGCCATGGACGAAGCCATTGCACTCACCGCCAGGCCCGGCGCCGGCCTGACCGAATCCGAAGTGTCCAATCTGATCTCCCGCGCCTGCTCACCGGGCGATTACCGCGGCAAACGCGTGCTGCTGATCGTGCCCGACGGGACGCGCACCGCCCCGGTCGGCTTGCTTTTTAGGGCGTTGCACCGGCAGATCGGAGGCGTGGCCAAGGCCTTCGACGTGATCATCGCCCTGGGCACACACCAGCCTTTGAGCGAGCCGGCTATATGCCGGCGTTTGGACATTTCGGAAGCCGAGCGCGGCGAAGCCTTTCGCGGGGTCCGGTTTTTCAATCATGCCTGGAACGTGCCGTCCGCGCTCAAGGAGGTCGGCGTTCTCTCCCGCGAGGAAGTCGGCAAGCTGACCGACGGGCTGTTCGAGATGGACGTGCCGGTCGAGGTCAACCGGCTGCTCTTCGATTACGACCAGGTCATCATCGTTGGGCCGGTGTTTCCTCACGAGGTAGTCGGATTCTCCGGCGGCAACAAGTACTTGTTCCCCGGCGTGGCCGGACCGCGGGTGTTGAACTTCTTCCACTGGCTGGGCGCCGTGGTGACCAGCCCCGCAATTATCGGCCATATAAGCACCCCGGTGCGGCGGGTCGTGGATAGCGCCGCGGCCATGGTCCGAGTGGACAAGTTGTGCTTCTGCATGGTCGTCACCCCGCAGAACGAATTGGCCGGCCTGTTCGCCGGAACGCCTCAAGCCGCGTGGGCCGGCGCGAGCGAACTCTCGAGCCGGCTCCACATCGTCTATAAGGACAAGCCCTTTCATACCATTCTCTCCTGCGCCCCGCCCATGTACGACGAACTCTGGACCGCCGGCAAATGCATGTACAAGCTCGAACCGGTCCTTGCCGACGGCGGTGAGCTGATCATTTACGCCCCCCACCTGAGCGAAATCTCGGTCAGCCACGGCGCCTATATCGAGGAGGTTGGCTACCACTGCCGCGACTATTTCCTCAAGCAATGGGACAAGTTCAAAAACATGCCCTGGGCCGTGCTGGCCCATTCGACCCACGTGCGCGGCATCGGCACCTTCGCGAATGGAATCGAGAAATGCCGCGCCCGGGTCACGCTCGCCACGCGCCTGTCTCCCGAGAAATGCGCCCGGATCAGCCTCGGCTGGCGCGACCCCAAAGACCTCCGCCCCGAAGACTATGCCAATCGCGAGGACGAAGGTATCCTGCTGGTGCCCAAAGCCGGCGAGATGCTCTTCCGGCTCAAGAATCCGCCCCCGTGGGCCAGCTAATCCCTGCTCACGCCAGAACCCCTGGCTGGGGCGTTGGTTCCCGTGGCTTCGGCTTGCTCCGGAATGAAGTTGGCCCAGGGGATTCCCTGGGATCAAACCCCGGAATTCCCTGGCTATCGTGAAACCGGATGGCCTGTCAGAATGATATGAGATGAAAAAGAATCGATTCATTCTGTCGTGTGTGGCTGCGGCGGCGACGTTCCAGGCATCAGCGGCTCTGACCATGGGCGACGCTGCCCTCGGAGATGCCGCCAACTACGCCGTCCTCTACGAGGGGTCTGGCAGTCACACCTTGTCCATCAACGGCCCCCAGGTCATCGGCAATATTGGCATAGGCGACCCTTCCGGCGCCACCACCGCCAAGCTGCAACTGAACGGCCCGCTGACCATCAGCGGGAACGTCAACTTCGCGGGAACGGTGAACGACAACGGCCCTTATAGCGGCAATATCTCCGTCAGTGGTTCGATCGCCGCCAATAACACCACTGTGCAGACGGACCTTGGCAACCTGAGCACTCTGTCATCCACGTTGGGCGCCGAGTCGGGGACGGCCCTCACCGTCAATCTCAACAACAACCAGAGCCAAACGATTAATGCCAGCAGCGGAACTCTGGACGCTTATGGCAACCGCGTGTTCACCGTGAACTCATTCAACTTCGGGAACGGCGCCACCCTGACGATCTCCGGGAATGGGAGTCAACCCGTGGTGTTGAACTTTCCGGCTGGCGCGTCATTTGGCGGGACCATCCTCTTAACCGGCGGGATCACCTCCGACCAAGTCCTGTTCAACGTGACCGGCGGTTCAGGGCTTGCGGGCGGCAACGGGCTCTCCATTAACTCGGGCGCAACCCTAACCGGCACGTTCCTCGACCCGAATGGCGTGATAACCATGGGCAGTTCAGTGCTGAACGGTCGTCTCTTCGGTGGCGGCAGCGAAAACGAGTCCATCAATTCGGGCGCCGACATTACCGCCCCGACACCCGTGCCTGAACCCGGCACGATACTGGCAGGCGCGTTGCTGCTGCTCCCCTTTGGAGCAAGCACCGTCCGGGTTTTGCGCCGCGGGCGAGCCGCTTAGCCGAACCTGTCCCTTTCTTAAGCTCCATGACTTAGGGCTGCTGGGGGCGCCGCCCGGCGTTCGAGTGCAACTCACGCCGGGCGCGGCTGATGACATAGTCCCACTGGAACGCGGGGCCTGGGTCCACCTTGTTGGCCTGAATGTGGAAATGGCCGAGGACTCCCTGGTAGCCCTTCAGGTCGGCGTCCGGCAACTTCTCCAGGAGGGGCTTTCCAGCGGCGTCTCTGGGATAATCGCATCTGATTTTCGGCAGGACTTTGCAAAGGGTGGCGGTGAGCTTGATGAGCGCCTTGTACTGCGCGGGTGTGAAATCATACTGGACGAGGTCCCGGCCTTGGATGGGGCCTCGAACGGGCTGGGGCCTCGCGGGGCGGCCGATGAAGTCCGGGGTCCGAATTCCCCCGTCGCCGTAGGTCTCCGGGATGGTGATCCGGGTTCGTCCGGAGGAGTCTTCGGCATACCATGCCCCGAAGGGGTTCTTCTCCTCAGGACCGTAGGCGCCCACATTGGCGATTTCGATGCCGATGGACCGGTTGTTGGACGTGGTGGCATGCCAGGCCCGCTCCTTAAGGTCGAGCGTCTGGTAAATCGTCCCGTCCAGGTCGAGCATAAAGTGAATGCTCAGGCCGCGCGAGTCTTGCAGGACCTTGAAGCACTGGCGGCTCGTGCCGCAAGCATCGAAGTGGATGACGAGCTGATCCACCACCTGTTGGAGGGTCGGCAAGTCCCAGCCCCCGCCCCGGACGCGCTCGATCTGGGCGTCGGTCAAACCGTTCTGCCGCAGGCCGTACCGGTTGGGGGAAGTCAGGGTCGGAACCTCGTCTTTGGATGCCTCCCAGCCTGATTTCTCCAGCGGACTGAACCGCCGTTCGACGCGGTAGGCATCGTAACCACCCGGGTCCATCCAGAGCACAACGCGGGTGCCGGTATGGACGAACTGTCCGGCCAGGACAATTTCATCGCCCTTGCGGGGCGCGGGAGTGCCGGGCTTGTAGGTGGCGCAACCACCCAAGCCCGCCAGGGCGGCCGCAAGGGCCAGGACGGCTAATGCATGCTGGGGCCGGCTTGTTGCAAATGGGGATGCAGGCGCTGAAATCACGGGCCTATTTGGGCCGCATCCGGCAAAGGCGTCAAGGGAAGAGTTATTCCTTCACGACCTTGATCTTGCCCCAGAGTTGGGGCGTCAGCTCCGCCTCGCTCGGCACGTCGGCGGTGATGCCGGTCGCCTTGTTGCTCCAATAGACCCGCTGCAGTGTTTGAAACCCGTTCCCGCGCAGGATGCCCAGGTCGCCCCGAACGGCAACCCCGGGTTCCGGTTTCCACCCAAGGACGGCCAGAGGAATCGAGAACTCGAAGTTGCCTTTGTCCGCCGCCAGTTGGACCTGGCTGCTGACATCCTCGACGCTATCCAGATGCACGGTCCTCCAGGGAGAGCTGAAGGCGACGGGCTCGGTCGCGCCGGGCACGACGGCGCGATAGAGCAGCGCCACCGTCCTGCCATGAACTCGAGCGATCATGAGCCGGATGTCCCCGGGTGCAGGCGAGCGCCGGTTTTCATCGGCCCTCGGGTTGGTTCCGAGCATCACATCAAGGGCGCCGCCGGTTTTAAAGAGCGCATTGGGAGCGGCGCCGGAGTTCTCGAGCAGCCGTTCGTCCCCGGTCCGAAAAGCGCCGTAGAGGCGGCCGCCCGCCACGGCCAAGGCGCCGCGGACATCGTAGGGCCTCGCGGTGCTGTCGAACCACGCGGCGGTCCCTGCCTTGTCCACCTCCACCCAATCCGAGCTTGGCCAATCCTCGAGCTTTCCGTCCACGTCGGGGGCGGTGGCCCGAAGCGCCACCTTCAGCCAGCCCAGACCTTGGTCCTTCTGGCGCGCGCTCTCCAACTCCAGGAAGTAAGCCCTGGCCCGACCGAGGTCCTCGGCGTTGACCCTCAACTCCACGGCGGGGAGCCGCCGGATACTCTCCAACCCGTCCACTCGAACCAAGGAGGATCGGGCGCCGTCCACGAGATAAACCCTGCCGTCCCTGGTCTGGGTAATTGAAGGCCAGAAGTTCTCGTCGTGCAGCGTCAAGCCGTTGAGCAACATGCCCCGCTGGGCGCCGGGCATCGACCATGTCGGTCCGCGCCGCACGTCCTTGAACAACTCGGCCACGAACAGGCCGTCAACGGTGAACAGGTACATATTCCCCATGTTTCCGTTGACGCACCAAACCGGGCCGGCATCACTGTGTGGGGGAGTGATAAAATCACCGAGCAGGCGCGTGGCGCCGACCACGTCCCCGGGCTTTCCTGGAGGAGCCGATTCGTGCGAGGCGTGCAGGCCAGGCCAGGGATTGGGATAGGACCATCGCGGTTCGCCCTTGAACACCGCGCCGAGCGAATACGGCGAGAACGGCTCCGGCGGAGTGGTCAAAACGGTCCAGCCACCCGGATGCCATAATGCCTGGTCCCCGCCGGACGAGACGGCAGATTGTGTGCCGGCGGCCAAGACCTCCGGTTTCGCCAGGTCATAGACGGGCGCTCCCTGCGCGGTAAAACGCGCGGGGGCATAGCGCATCGCGTTGGTCCCGATGCGCGACACCACAAAGGAAAGGTCCGGGGCCACCGAAACGGAGCCGGGCAGGACCTTTTGAAAAGCCACCTCGTTGGTTTCAACCCGGCCATCGCCGTTCAGGTCCGACCAGGCGAACAGGCAGGCGTTGGGCCAATAGTCTCCGTTCAGGTTCACCCCCTGGGGCCAGAGGGCCTTCAAGGCCTCGCCCCTGAGCAGTTTCCAATCGTTGGCCCGCCCCAGGGCCGCCACGGGTCTGGCCACTCCGTCCACGTCCTTCCACAACATCGCAATGCTCGGGCCGCCCGTAGGGTTGCTGCTATGATCGTTGGACCAGTAACGCCGTCCGTTGATGTAATGCGGCTGCTCGGGCACGCCCGTCGAGCCATATCCGTCCGGCAGCATTCCGTCGCCCGGCTCCGGCCGGTAAAAGACGTTCACGAGCTGGTCGGCGCCCCTCTCCCAATCCAGACGAAACTCCATCCCGTGGTAATAGAACTTTGTCTTGTCCTCCGGGTCCAACTTGCCGCCCCCGCCGTATTCGGAAGGGCCGTAAAAAGCTCGAATGAACCTCCCGTCCACGCTCCAGACGCTGACCCGCTTGGGCTGAAAATCATCCTCGGTCACCCAGAGACGGTCCTGCCCGTCAATCGTCAACCCCTCCGGATGATTGATATGGACGGGATCATAAGGGCCGGCCGCAGGCTCCCCCGCCCTTCCAACCGCCCGGATGAACCCGCCGTCCGGTGAGAACACCTTCACCTGGTGAGCGCGGCCCTGGTCGGAGATGTAAATGTTCCCCGAGGAATCGAGCGCGATTTGGCGAGGCGCTTCGAGGCCAGTCTGCCCGCCGGTCGCCGGAATCAGAGTCGCCTCCGAGGCGAGTTGCAGGTTCCCGTCGAGGCGCGAAAAGCGGAGCAGCTTGTTGCCGGACAAGGCCAGGAGCTTTCCTTGACGGTCAAACGCCAACCCATGGGGGTCCGGCACGGTATTCGTGGCGATATGGTTCGTGTTCCGCGAATCGAGGAGAACGATTTGCCCGATTTTTGTGAGGCCAAAAGCGATGACGCCGTCATAGACTGCCAGGCCGCCCATTTCCTCGAACCAATTACCCGTGGCGCCGGGGGCTGTTTCCTTTGCGAAGCTGGGAGTGAAGACATGGCGGTAAACCGGCTTCATCCCGTCACGCGTAATCGCCGTGAGACGCACCTCGCCGCGCTTGTCCTTGGCTCGGTCCAGGTACGTCTCCACGCTCCAGGGGGCCGCGGCGTAAGCGGCGGTGTTCGTATCGGCTTGCGGTCCGTCGTCGCGGGCCAGAAAGGCCGCCCCGGTCCAGCTACCGCCCACCCAACCCACCCCGCCCTGCTTGCGTCCCTCCAAATCCACCCAGGCCAACCCGTGCCCTCCCTCGCTCACAAAGCTCCCGAGATAGACCAGCGCCCTGCCGCCCGGCGCGCGGCTGGCCGGCACAAACACTGCGGCGCACGGCGGGGTATGGTTTGCCAGCCAGGCCCCCGTCCCGTCCGCCGTTTCCCAAGCCGGGCTCCCGGCGTTATAGAGCGAGAACTCGTACCGCAGGTCGATCCCCTTCCGCCACAAGCCGTATGCGCGGTACTTCCCAGGCGCCACGAACTCGGGCGGGAGGTAGTTCAGCCCGTGGCGGTAGGCCTCCGGGTCGCGCCGGAGATCGTCCATCCCATCCCACCAGACGACCTGATCGCCCCCCGGCAGAGGGGTCTCAGACTCCAGATTACGGACCCGTCGGCCTCGGGTGTCGTCGATGACCACAGTGACGAATCCCGCCTCGGGCAAATGGATGCGGATGGGAATCGGCGGCGTCGCTGAAACCGTCCGGGGGCCCGCGAGGATCGAGGATGCCAGGCCTCCGGAATCCAGCGCCTGCAGGGCCTGCAACTCCCCCAGCCAAACCCGGCGCCCGCCTTTCGATTTGCCTTTGAGATGGCCGTGGGAACGGGTTTCGTCGATCGGCCGGGTCATCCGCACACGAAGCGCCCGCGTCTCAAGGGCCTCGCCAAAGTCCACCCAGTTCGGGGCTAGCGCGCGGGGATACTGGTTCTGCATCTGGTCCCAGGTCCCGATGGTCTTCCAGTCCGAGTCGCTCCCTTCCCGGGGATGCGTTTCCGCGGTTCCCAAGTAGGTCTGGACTTCCACGGCGGTGAATCCGGCCCACAACAGGTTCAGCCCGGCAATGCGGATCGGCGCGGGCCAACTCAGCATGACCCATGCGGGATGCTCCGGCGACACCGGGGGCGCGTTCGTTTCAGGCGCATTATCCCAGGCGGCCCAAAGCTCGTCGTTCGAGTCGTTGTTGAGTTTGAAGGCGGCTTCGTCGTGGCCGCTTGCGCACGCTTGGGCCTGGGGTGCGACGTTGGCCCAACGGTCGCCCAGGACATAGACCCCTCCGAGCCAACCCGCGTAGGTCTTTTCCGCCGCCCCGCTCCGATGCGTAAAGCGCAACGCCCGCGTCTCGGTCCCGGGAGGCAACACCCATAACGCGAACTCCTCCGTGCCCGCTTCACCGCGCCCCACTTCTCTTCCCTGGACGCGTTCAGCCGCAAGCCAGTCCTCTTCCACATCCGGCCGCCCCGGGTAAACGACGGTCGGCTTGAGGACGCTTAACGCCCCTCCCCCGCGCGCGAGCACTGTCCCGACGCGCAAAGACTTGCGCCAGCCGATGCGAAGGGTTCTCATCCCCGGCGTTTTGCTCTCCCCGAACTTGATCCCGTCCCATTCCGGCGCGGAGTCCCGGGTCCAAACAACATGGCGCGGCCCGTCCGCCGGCGTCGCGGACCGCTCCTTTCCGTCAACCCATTCGGTAAAGGCGGCACGGTCGAGGTCTTCGGCGGAAAGCGGCGTGGCGAAGCGGTTGGGCGCGGCCGCGCCCCTGCCGAACGTTGCGCACAATCCAAGCGCCAGGACAGCGGCGAAGGCGCACTTGGGAGTTAGAACGTGCATGCGTTGCTTATAGAACGTCGCCCACCGGGTGTCACCGGCAAAAAGCATCGACAAACGAATTGCCGGAGCACAACATCCCGACGTCATTCCATGAAACACACGCGATTGAGGGTCATATCCAGGCTGCTGCCGGCGCTCCTGGGGGTGCTGTTCGGCGCCGCTCCCACCCTGTCCGCCCGGTCCGCCGAGCCTCCGCTCTACGAGGCCGAACTGCTGTTCCCGTTGGAAACCTGGCACAACCATGCCTCGTGCATTGTCCAGGCCCCCAACGGCGACCTGCTGGTCTGCTGGTTCCACGGCAGCGGCGAGCGCACCGCGGATGACGTGAAGATCGAGGGCGCCCGCCTCCGCCGCGGCACACGGCAGTGGAGCCCGCGCTTCACGATGGCCGACACGCCCGGCTTTCCCGATGGCAACCCCTGCATGTTCATCGACCCGCATGGCCGGCTCTGGCTCATCTACACGACCATCCTGGCCAACACCTGGGAAAGCGCCCTGCTCAAGGTGCGGGTCAGCCGCGACTACCTGCGGTCCGGCCCTCCACGGTGGGAATCCAGCGAAGTCCTTCACATCAAGCCCGGCCCGGAGTTCGCGGACGAGATTGGGCGGCGGCTTCCCGCGATCGAAACGGCGGCAAGCTCGAGCGGCCTCAACGTCAAAGAGCGTCTTGAGGCGGAGGCCTTCCTGGGCGCCATGCGCCTCCACGCCAAGGACAAGCTCTACCAGAGGCTCGGTTGGATGACGCGCGCCCATCCATTCGTGCTCGATGGGCGCCGGCTCATCGTCCCCCTCTACCACGATGGGTTTTCATTCTCCCTCATGGCCATCACCGATGACTGGGGCCAGACTTGGCATACCAGCACCCCGCTCGTCGGCGCCGGCAACATCCAGCCCAGCATCGTCTCCCGCCGAGACGGCTCCCTCTACACCCTGATGCGGGATAACGGCCCGCCGCCGAAGCGCCTCCACCAGAGCGAGTCCCACGACCGCGGTGAGACCTGGTCCCCCGTCACCGACAGCGATTTGCCCAACCCGGGCTCCGGCGCCGAAATCATCGCCCTGCGCAACGGCCACTGGGTCCTGATTTCCAACGATACCGAAAAAGGCCGCCATCAGTTGGCCGTGCAAGTCTCCGACGACGAGGGCCGCACCTGGAAATGGAAACGGTATCTCGAACGCGACGCGCCCGGACCCGATGCGGGCAGCTATCATTATCCCAGCATCATCCAGGCAAAAGACGGCACCCTCCACGCCAGTTACAGCTACCACCTGAGCCGTCGAACCTTGCCCAAGGATGTCGACGGTGACCCGGCCGCGAAGTCCATCAAGCACGCCCACTTCAACGAAGCCTGGATCGCGGAGGGCGACACCCCATGAGCGCGGCAGCCAGCGGAGACGACTCCCCGCTGGCTGGGCCAAACCAAAAGACTGCTCGAAGCCGGCGGTGGTTCCGAGGACCGGGGCGAACGAGTCCAAAAAGAACCGTCGAGGGGTCCGATGGAACTCACGAACTCGTTGACAAGGTCAGGCCCCAGGGGCCACGCTGTGTAGAGGCGTGCCTATGATAGACCGCGTGATTATCCGCAATCTGAAGCGATTTCGAGAGCAGGAATTCTCCAACCTGGGCCAACTACACTTGTTGGTCGGGCCAAACAACGCAGGCAAGAGCACGCTCCTGCACGCGCTGGCGATATGGAACTACTGTGTTGAGGAGTTCCGCTCTTCGGAGCGAACGGGGAACAAGGCGATCGAGATCGCGTTGGCGAATTTCACGCCGCTGCCGCTCAATGATTTCAAGCTGCTATGGAACGAGAAGACCGAACGCAGGTACCCCGTGACAGACGAATTGGATCTGAAAACGAACAAGCCAAAGAGGAAGCAGGAGTTTATTCCGGTGGAGGTGGAGGTGCATTGGCGGGACCGAGAGGGTGAAGCCCGATCGTTTACGGTGTCTCTCCGCTGGCACAATCAGAACACCATGTATGCGTCCCCCAAGGGCGGCTGGGAGGAATTTCGCCGATTGGATTCGGACGGCAACCTCGAGAAAACCGCGTTTCCCCGCATTGTCTATGTGCCACCGCACTCGAACATCGCAGCGCAGGAACGTCCTTTGGACGACGCGAATCTCCGGGCGTTGGTCGGAGAGGGGCGCCCCGGGAGCGTGGTGCGAAACCTCGTGTGGCGAACTTGGAGGGCCGAATCTGTCGGGGGGCGGGGTCGATTGCGGATTCAGAAACCATTCACCCGGTTGCGCGAGCAGATTTCGGACTGGTTCGGCATTACCGTCAATGACCCCGCTTACGAGGAAGGACGGTCGCGCTTTGTAACCTCGGTTTATACCACCGCATCGAAAACAGAACTGGACTGGGTAAACGCGGGGAGCGGTCTGCTCCAGTGTCTTATCGTGCTGTCCTTCCTCTATGGATTTCAACCCGACGTGCTTCTATTGGACGAACCGGACGCTCACCTGCACGTGAACTTGCAACGGGCGCTGTTGGACTTCCTGGCGAAGCAGCTCGATACGCAAATGCTCATAGCTACGCACGCGGAGCAGTTCATCCAAAACGTGAGGCCCGACCAAATCAGCTTCCTGACGCCCTCCGGGCTGCGGCGCGTCACCGACGCCGACGCGGCGCGTCTTGCCCTGAGCGAGATATCGAACCTCGATATCGAGGCGCTGCTGGGCCGTAAGCTGTTCTTTTATCTCGAGGGCAAAACTGATGAGGACTGCCTCCGTGGATGGGCGCGCGCATTGGCTAAGACAAAGGAGTTCGGCGGCCTTGCCCGCGACATGGATAGGGTTGCCTTCCACTACCTCAAGGGCGGAAGCGCCGACGAAATGCTCGACGCGGCTGACCGCCATTTCAAAGCCTGCCGGTTCCTCAGCGAGAATCCTCTTCGGCTCCTTGTGCTTGATCGCAACGACGGCAAATGGCAAACCCGATTGGGAAAGGACGAGCAACTGCTTGTCTGGACCAAGCGGCATATCGAATCCTATCTTCTGGCGCCGGAGGCCTGGGTGCGGGCCGTGAAGGCGGCGGCGGACCGCCAGTTCGAGTTGCGAGGCCCGGGCGCGGCCCAAGTGGTGAGGGACTTTTTCAGCGAACAGAGCCGAGGGCTGGCTGTCGACTGGCTGCACACCACCGACGAATTGTTCAGGGATGTGAACGCCAAACGCATGCTTTTCGACGCGCGTCGCTCCCGAGGGGATGACGGATACGACGCCCTGGCGGCCAGACTGCATGACACGGGCGTAGCGATTTCCAGAGAGGACGTGGCCGCCACGATGCTCCCCGAGGAGATTCACGAGGATGTGAAGAAGGTGTTTCAAAAGGTCCTTGGCGCGCTCGAACAATGATGTCCTCCGCGCCCGCAATCAACACGGCCGCACTCGAATTGTAAGGAATGCCCCGCGGGGCTTTACAAGCCACACGCGCCCGATACCCTGGCGACCTATGCAGATGATTCCTCGCAGCCTGAAACTGACGGCCTTGGCGGTCGCCTTGGCTTCCACCCCGGTAGGTGCGGAGACCCTCCGCCTGCAAACAAAGAACCTCACGCTGGAATTTGAGGTCGGGGAAGGCGGCCGTCTTTATCAACGGCCGCTTGGGACGGATATGAAGCGGGAACGGCTCCAGAGGGCCGATGAGGCTTATCCCCAGGCGGGCGACGGGTACATTTGGGAACCGGCGCTCCAAGTGGTCCACGCCGATGGCAATACGTCCACCGCGTTGGTCTATGACGGCGTGGAGCGCAACCCGGAGGCGGCGGACCGGGAGATGGTGCGCATTAAACTGCGCGACCCGGCTTACGCCTTCGAGGCCGCGCTGTGCTTCCGCCTTCATCGCGACCGCGACGTGGTGGAGCAGTGGACGGAAATACGCCACCACGAGCCGGGCGCCGTCACGCTGGAGCGCATGGCCTCCTCGTCTCTGCTGCTGCCGCCGGCAAACGTGGAGCTAACGCATTTCTACGGCGACTGGGCCAACGAAATGAACCCCGTGACGGAACGGCTCACACCCGGGACAAAAGTGCTCGATTCCAAGATCGGCGTGCGCGCTCACCAATTCGGCAACCCGTCCTTTCTCCTGTCATTGGACGGCCCGGCCACCGAGAACTCCGGCCATGTGCTGGCCGGGTCCTTGGCCTGGTCGGGAAGTTTCCAGTTCGCCTTTGATCATTTCGGCGAACGCGTGCGCGTCCTGTGCGGCGTGAACCCGTTTGCCTCGGCCTACCACCTGGAGCCGGAAAGGACCTTCGCCACGCCGGTCATGATCTGGGTCTGGAGCGGCGCGGGTTTTGGCGAAATGAGCCGCAAACTCCACGGCTGGGCGCATGAATTCGGATTCCGCGACGGGCGCCAGCCCCGCACCGTCCTGTTGAACAACTGGGAGGCGACGGGCTTCGACTTTGATTTCAACCGCATTGCCGGGCTGTTCGAGCCGGCGAAAGAACTGGGCGTGGAGTTGTTTCTCCTGGACGATGGATGGTTCGGCAACCAGTACCCGCGGGTCAATGACCACGCCGGCCTGGGCGATTGGGAACCCAACCGGACGCGGCTGCCGGAGGGACTGGCCCCGCTGGCGGCCGAAGCGGTCAAACGCGGGCTGCGCTTTGGCATCTGGCTCGAACCGGAGATGGTCAATCCCAAGAGCGCGCTCTTCGAGAGGCACCCGGACTGGGTCATCCGGCAGCCGAAACGCGAGTTGGAGCTGCAACGGAACCAGCTTGCGCTGGACCTGACGCGGCCGGAGGTGCAGGAGTTTGAATGGAACGTCATCCGCGATATCTTGAGCGTGCCGAACGTTTCTTACGCCAAGTGGGACTGCAATCGTTACCTCACGCAGCCCGGCTCGGCCTGGCTTGGCCCGGACCGCCAATCGCACCTTTGGATCGATTACGTGCGCGCCCTCTACGCCCTCATGGACCGCACGGCAAAGGCATTCCCCAACACGGAACTGATGCTGTGCTCCGGCGGCGGCGGGCGGGCGGATTACGGCGCCCTCAAGTATTTCCACGAATTCTGGCCCAGCGACAACACCGACCCGGTCCGCCGCGTGGCCATGCAATGGAATTACTCCTACTTCTTCCCGGCCATGACCCTCGCAGCTCACGTCACCCATTGGGGCGATCGGCCCATGCACTTCGCCTGCGCGGTGGCCATGAGCGCCCGCTTTGGCATGGACCTCGATCTGGCCAAACTGCCCGCCCAGGACAAGGCCGTCTGCGCCGGAGCCATCAGCGCCTATAAACGAATCCGCGACGTGACTCACCTGGGCGACCTCTACCGCTTGGAGCCGCCCCAAGGGGCGATGCGCGGGGCCTTGAATTTCGTGGCGCCCGATCGCTCCCGCGCGGTCGTGTTCGTCTTCCAATTGAAGGAGGGCCAGCCTTTGCCGGTCCGCCCGCAGGGCCTCGATTCCGCCAGAAAATATGCCGTTCGCGAATTAAACCCAGCCCCGGGACGGGCCGCCCTCCCACAGGAAGGCAGGACCTTCACGGGCGCCGACCTGATGCGCGACGGGGTCGTCCCCTCCTGCGCGAAGGCCGTGGAGGCCTGCGTCGTGGAACTCGAGGCGGAGCCATGAGCAAGCCGTTGCGGACGCCAGGCGCCTGAAAGGGCGGCAGGCCCCGAGCGAGTGACATTCCATTGATCAGGCATGAACTCCGTCGCCAAACCCGTTAGTGTCAGGGTCCAGGTCGGCACGATGAGCTGGAACTTCTGGGTCGCCAACATCATGGAGGCCTTCGAGCGGCTCGCGTTTTTTGGGGTCCGCGCGGTGCTCCCGTTATACATGGTGGCCGCCAAAGGCCAGGGCATCGGGCTCTCATACAGGCAAAAGGGTCTAATCTACATGGTTTGGGCCATCTTCCAGTGTCTGCTCCCTATGGTATCGGGCGGCTATGCCGAGGCCTACGGCTATCGCCTGAGCATGTGCGTCGCATTCTCCCTGAACATCGCGGGATACCTAGTGATGGCCAACGCCGGCGGCTTTTGGACCATGCTCCTGGCGGCGCTTCTGGTGGGCACCGGCACGGCCATCTTCAAGCCGCCGGTCCAGGGCTCCGTGGCCAAGTCCCTTAACGCGGGCAACAGCGGACTGGGTTTTGGCATCTTCTACTGGGTAGTCAACGTCGGGGGCTTCCTGGCCCCGATGGCGGCCGCCGCGTTACGCGGCAATGAAATGCACCCCACGTGGAGCCGCGTTTTTTATGGCGCGGCCACGGTTACGGCGCTTAACTTCCTGCCCGCCATTTTCCTGTTCCGCGAGCCTCCGCCGGACCTCGAGGCCCGCAAGAAGAAGCCGCTCAAGGTTTTCACCGAGACCATGGTTGTCTTGTGGAAGGACCAGTCGGTGCTGCGGTTCCTGCTTGTGATGTCGGGATTCTGGTTCATGTTCATGCAGCTTTGGGACCTGCTGCCCAACTTCCTCGATGAGTGGGTCGACCTGCGGCAGGCCGGCCACTTCCTCAGTGCCGCCCTTGGAACGGCAGCCAACGGCTTTCTCACCGCCGATGGAGGGGCCAAGCCCGAGATACTGATCAACATTGATTCGTTCGTGATCCTCTTGTTCGTGCTCCCGCTTTCCTGGCTTTTTGGACGGTACAAAATGATGACCTCGCTGGTTCTGGGCATGGCGATAGCGCTTGCGGGATTCGTGATGTCGGGAATCACGACCGTCGGATTACTCGCCGCCGCCGGCATCTTCGTTTTTGCGATCGGCGAGATTATCTGCAGCCCAAAGTTCTCCGAGTACATCGGCATGACCGCGCCGCCCCACCGCAAGGCCCTCTACATGGGCTACTCCTATATCCCCTTTGCATTCGGCTGGGCGGCCGGCAACGGCCTTTCCGGCCCTCTTTACGAAACGTTCGCTTCGCGCAATGCGCTTGCGCGTCATTATCTTGGGCAAAAGCTGGGGATGCTCCCCGATGCCGTCCAGGCTATTGCGGACAAGGACCTGCTCTCCGCCATCGCAACGAGGCTTGGTGGCGGCGCCACTCCCCGCGATGGGCTGAGCGCGTTATGGAGCGCCTATCACCCCTGGGTCATTTGGCTCATTCTCGGCGCGGTCGGACTTGCCTCATTGGCGGGGATGGTCGCTCTTTGCCGAAGAAGTCCGGCCAGGGCATAGCAGACCCAGACGCGGTTGTTGAGCGGATGCCGATGCAAACGCGATTTCGTGATAGTTCCTCATTGCTTCGCGCGGGCCAGGCACCAAAGGCCCCGGTCGGTGCGGAGGAACATGTCGCCATCCGACGCGGCCAGGGAGGCGTTGGTGGGCTCGTTCACCGAGTTGGTGGCCAGGAGGTCGAACTTGGGTCCAGTCCGCAGGACAAACACGTCGCCCGATTGGTTGGGCACGTAGAGCTTCCCGCCCGCCAGGAGAATCGAGGACCAAGTGCCGCCCTTGGCCCCGGGCCCTTTGAGGCGCTCTTCCCACACCCTATTGCCGGTCTTGAGTTCGAGGCAGGAGGCGGTGCCGTCCTGACCGATCAAGTAAAGATAACCCTCCTGGATGACCCCTGAACCGATGGCGCTTTTCACGCGGTCCGAGCGCCAGACGCGCTGGCTCTCGGTCACATCTCCATTGCCACCAGGCCGCACGGCCAGAGCGACGCCACCCATCGGCGTGCTGCTCGTCCCCACAACCAGTCCATCGCCCGGAACAGGCGTCGCATAGGTCGAATCGCCAATGCCTTTGCTGAACCAGAGCTGCTTGCCGGTTTCGGGGTCGTACGCGGCGAGACGGTTCGGGAAACTCATGACCAGTTCATCACGCTGGCCCACCTTGATGACCACCGGCGTGCTCCATGTTCCGTTCGGACTGCCACCGGGACCGCCCGGTCCGCCGGGACCGAAACCGCCGCGGGGACCGCCAGGTCCGCCGGGACCGCCGCCAGGTCCACCAGGACCGAAACCGCCCCGCCCCCCGGGACCGCCCGGTCCGCCAAAGGCACCGGGTGGCGGTGTCTGTTCGCTGGGATCGACCTTTGGCGGCTCGACCTCCCAAGCCGTGTGGCCGTCGCGTTTGTTGACTGCGATCAGCCGCGCCTTGGGGTCTGGGCCGAAGTCGAGGATGCAAAGCTCGCCGTAGAGCACGGGCGATGAAGCGTTGCCGAATATATGGTTCATCTTGCCGAAGTCGCGATGCCAAAGCTCCTTGCCCTCCATGTCGTAGCAATAAAGCCCGGCCGAGCCGAACGAAGCGACAACCCGCTCACCGTCGGTCACCGGCGTGGCTGAGCAATACGGGTTCTTCTCCTGGGTCGGCTCGTTTTCGGCGTAGATTACCCCCGCTTGCCAAAGTTGCCTGCCAGTGGCGCGGTCGAAGCAGATCACCGTGCGGCGCTTCTCGCTCTTGATGGCCTGCGCGATGAAGACCCGGTCGCCCCAAGCAATCGGGGAGGAATTGCCGGGACCGGGCAGCGCGACGTGCCAGCGCACATTCTGGTTGGTGGCCCATGTCTCAGGCAGGTCTGTTTCCGAAGAAACACCCGTGCCCTCCGGGCCGCGCCAACCGGGCCAGTTGCCGGCCGACGCCGCGGCGGCGATGCACAGGTGCAGAGCGAGCAGGATGTGTAGTTTCATATTATTTTGACGTTTGGAGAGTCCAGTGAGGGTTTCAGACACCTGGCTACGGTTCCTTCACCAGTTCCAGTTTGCTGCGATTGTCCACGTTCACCGTGTAGCCGGAGGGGACGCCGACCCGGTAGCGCAGCCTGGCGCCGTCTCTTCGCCAGCGAAGCTCGACTCCGCCATCCGGGGTCGGCAGCGAGCCTTCACAGCGGTCGAGGTCCAGGTCGGTGAAGCGGAGTCGGACGGTTTTGTTCACCGTATCGAGGGAGGCGATGCCGAGCACGTCGCGATAGAGGACGCGCACACCGCCGTGAGAGGCAAAGCCATGGTCGCAACTCGCGTAGGCGCCGTCGTTCTCCCAGAGCGTGCCGGTGCGCTCAGCCATGTAAAGTTCGTAGGCGAGGGATTCATCGAGGAGCTGCCGGCTCAATCCGGCGCGGGAAAGCAGCTCGAGGCGAAGGACGTTTCCGACGAAGGCATTGGCTGGATGCACCTCCGGGAAGGCTTTGGTCTGCTTGCGCCGCGGGCCGAAGTCCTTGGTCAGGGTCTGCCAGAGCTTGGGATGCGTCTCCGGCGTGGCGACATGGAAGTAAAACGCGAAGTATTGGCAGACCTCCGTGCGGTTTCGCGTGACTTGAAGCTTCCCATCCTTTCGGAGCGCGTTGTCCACGAAGAAGTCGCCGTCGAAGGATTGCTCGCGGATAACGGCGCGGAGCCGCTCCGCCTCGGCGATGAGGTCCGGACGGCCATACATGCGGCCGGCAGCCGCGAGGACTTCGGCGTACAGCATATTGGAGGGGTAGTTGACGTCCTGGACGAAATCGTTGGCCTTGGACCACTCGATGAACACCCAGCTTTCCAGCTTCTCCAGCAGGCCGTCGTCGTTGCGGAATCGTTTGAAGTAGTCGAGCAGCTTCATCACGCGCGGTGCGAGGGCTTGCACGGTTTCCCGGTCGCCACTGCGGGCAAGGTATTCTTCGAGTTGGACCACAAACCACAGCGCCCAATTTGGGATGAACACGCCGTCGTAGTGATCCGACGGGTAGCACATCGGCACCATGCCGTCGGGCAGGTGCGCGAAGGTGTCGGGCAGGCGGAAGTTCTCGAAGAGGTTGTGCTCGATGAGCGTGCGGCCGGTGAGGTCCTTGGCGACGCGCGCGGTGAAAAAGCTGTCGCAGAGCCAGCCGGCCCGCTCGCGGGAAGGGCAATCCATGAAGACATCGACGGCGTTCTGGCGGAACGTTTCCACACCGGCGGCGAAAAGCCGGTTGAGCCGCTCGTCGCCGGCGGAGAAACGCGCGTCCGCCGGGATGGGGCCGGCATACTCGCGGAGGCGCAAGCCCGTAACCTCGCAATCGCCGTCCAGGGCGAGGAGTTTGAGGTAACGGAGCGTGTATGGCTCGAAGGTCTCCACATCGTAAGCCCCGGGCTGGAGTTCGTAAGCGACGATGTTGACGCAGGAGAGGCGCTTGAAGTCCACGTCCCCGTCGCTGAGGATTTCGTCAAAGGTAAAAAAGAGGCGAGCCTTGCGCCGGCACTCGATCCGCGCGCCGGGAAAGCCGGTCAAGTTCACGCCGAAGTCCACGATCTGGAAGGCGCCGGCTCTGAGAAGAAACGGCTGAGCGGGGGCGTAGGGCTGGTTGACCGCCTCCGAGCCGGCGTTGGCGATAGTCTGCAATTCGAGGGACGGAACGGTCGTAAGCTCGCTTTCCGGAAAGCCGCCGAGTTGCGGGCCGATGCCGGTAAGGGACCGGTCTTTCCACGGATGCTCGACCTTCAAGCCGGTCTTGAGCTGGCCGGTGGAAACGACGAGTCGCGGTTCGCGAACTTTAAACTCCGCGTAAGGCACGCGGCGCGGGAGCAGGGGCTTGGCAGGCTGCAAAGCGCATTTGGCGGGCGCCAGCGGAACTGTGATGTCCTTTCGCCAGCGGTCGAAACCGGGTGCGAGGCGATACGCCTCAGAGAAAGGCCGCTGGAAACTGTAACGTTGGACCTTCCGCACTCGCTCCGGGAGGAGACTCGCGGCGAAAGGCTTGTCCTCGCCTCCCGTGGAGGCGAGGACTTCGCCGCCAGCCACGATCTCGGCTTGGAGGAAGGACGGCTGATCGAGCAGATAGAAGCTGTTCACGTTGTAACCCACGACCTCGAAGGCCACCACGTTCGCGCCGGAATTCAGTTTTGCGGTCAGGTCGATTTCATCGACGCGATACCAGCCGTGCGGCCCGCGCGCCGGGCCGTGGCCAATGAACTCCCCATTCAGGAAAACGCGGTAAAGGGTGGAACCGGCCGCGCGGAGCAAGACCTTCTTTCCGGTGGGAGCCTCAAAGCCGGCGCGAAACGCGACCGTGAGGTTCTTTTCCGTCTCGAGTCCTTCGGGCCAGAGGGGCCTGGCCGTTTGAAAGGAGGGCGCCGGCTCGCGCGCCACCGGGAGCAGAGCGTCCGCCGCCTGGCTGCACGGCAACCATGCCGCCACCAGCGCGATGAGAACCGGTTTCATGGGGCTCATGATGTCTTGTGGTAGCAATGTAAGGCGCATCCGCCAGCAGAATCAATTCTTTCCGGGACCTCGACGCTTCATTCTATTCACGGCGCGCGATTTCGGCCGCCCGATGCCCTTCACGCCGCCCCGATGGGCGCGCAAGATCACCCGGGACATGCTCCGCTTCCGCGACATCACCTCGTGGGAATACGGCTACTGGTGGGTCGAATGGGGCGGGGATCTCGACACGATTCGGGACAACGAACGCATCCGCTTCGAGTTGCTCGGCATTTCACTGGGAGTATGGGATTACATCAAGAACAGCGGCGAGCAACCCTCCAGCGCCAACTGGGCGTTGGACTGGCTGGGCATGGTCCCCGGCAAGCGGGGCAGCCGGCGCATGGACGGCGACTATACCCTGACGGAAAACGACTGCATGGGCCGCAACGGCGATCCTCCCGACGGGGTGTGCATCGGTGGATGGCCAATGGACGATCATCCCCCGGGCGGATTCGACCGTCCGGACCTGAAACCGAACACGGTCACTGTTCCGCCTTTGCCTTACAACATCCCGCTGCGTTGTCTCTACAGCCGCAACATCGCGAATCTGTTTATGGCAGGCCGCAACATCAGCGCCTCGCACGTGGCATTCACCAGCAGCCGAGTGATGGCCACCTGCTCGGCAATCGGGCAGGCCGTCGGCACCACCGCCGCGCTTTGTCTCGAACACAAGCTGCTCCCGCGCGAATTCGCATCCAGTCCCCCGCGCGTGGGAGACCTCCGGCAGGTCCTGCTGCGCGACGACCAGACCATTCGGTGCGCGACTATGAACTCATTGCCGTCAACGCCGCGGGCAAGCAGACCTCGCTCGCGAAGGTCTCCGGCAACTACCAAAGGCTCCGGCGCCATGTTTTCGGCCCCGTCGAGGCGAAGACCCTGCGCTTGCTGATCACGGCAACCAACGGGTCGGAAATGGCGAGCGTGTTCGAGGTCCGTTGCTACGGCTGACATCCGCGGCGTGAATCAAAAAGCCGCGATGGGCAAGTGCAGGATGCCCTCTTCAACGCAACGCGGCCGAACTCACGCCCGCGCGCCGGTCCAGTCTCGAATCAGCCGCTGGAGGCGCTGATAGCCTTCTTTTGGCTGGCCGTCAGGACGGAGGAATCCGCCATGCGGCCAGAAATGCCCAGGCGCGTCCGAGAAGTCCCACCAAGTAACCGCTTTCACGGCCGGATGGCCGTAGCAGAGGGTGTAGAACTGCTCGATCCAATCGGCCTGGATGCCCTCGCTCCAGGGTGCGTGCCAGTACGATTTTCCGGGGTCCTTGCCTATGGCCTCTTCGTCGCGGTCGGCCCTCGACGACACCCCCAGCTCCGTGACATGCAGCGGCTTGCCGAGCGCGGCAAAGCGGTCCAGCATCCGCGCAATCTCGAACAGGTCGTGCTCCGGATAATACACCTGGAGACCGACGGCGTCGAAATCGACACCCGCCTTCAGCACCGCCCGCAGATACTGGAGCGGCGTGCGCAGAGGACGCGGTTGTCCGCCCTTGTAAGTGCGGCCTTCCGCGACGTATTCGCCGAAGAGACAGCAGTTGTTGATCACACGCGTTGCCTTGGGGTCTGCCGCGTGCGCGGCGTCCGCGGCCAGGCGCGTCATTTCGAGCAACTGGTCCTGGGAGAACCCCGGCTCATTGCCCCAGTCGTGGGCCTCGTTGATCACATCATAGACCCGGATGCGTTCGCGGTAGCGGCCCACAATCCCGGCAATGCGCCGCCGTTGTTCTTCCCGCCATTGCTCGAATGACCGGCCCTGCATCCACGTGGGACAGCCCGCTTCGTGGAACCAGCACAGCGGATGGCCCTTCGCGGTGATGCCGGATTTTTCCAGCCGGGCCAACTTCGTGTCCACCGGGCCAAAGCGCGGCTTGCCTTCCTCCGGCTCGAAGCTGCGCCAATAGAGCGGCAGGGTTGCGAAATTAAAGAGCGCCGCGAACTTCTCCGCGTAGGCCTCGCCTTGCTCCGGGTATCCGAAGAAGTTGCAGCCGAAGAGAAAGCCCTTGCGGGGGCCGCGCCGAGTGATGGCGTGGCCGGCCCGGGCCAGAACGGCATCCTCGCCCGCCCACAGCAACTCGCGCAACGAGGCCATCGCCAGGGGGGCCGCGAGTTTCGGGTCGCTTGCCCCCGCGTCCGCCTGCGCGAGCATCGACCGCGCCCGCTCCATCCTGTCCGCGACTCGCGGCGGCAGCACGACGCCTTCCTCACGCGCCTGAGCCAGGACCTTCTCCAGAGCGGCCAGGCGCGACGACGCCAATTCGCGGCTCAGGACGATCTGTTGCCCCGCGCGGTAGCCCCTGCCTTCGGCGTCCGCGTACAATCTCACGGTGCCGAACCCGTCCACGTTCGTCAGCAGCGAGCAGCCGAAAGGCGCCGCCGGCGCTTCGACGCTCACGCAACCGTTCGAGACGTCGCGTTTTGGCTGCCGCAGTGGATTGCGGTCCCCGCCGGACTCGAACAGGAACAAGCCCTGCAAGGTTGACGCCGCGAGCGGCTCCCCTTTCGCATCGTAGGCGTGGACCGTGAACCGTCCGGGCATAGCCTCCGCCGGGGAATTCGAGTCCGCCGCCTGGAGGAAGCCTTCGCGGAGCGCGAACGCGGCGGTGCAGCCTGCCGTCGTACGATAGAGGAACTGTCTTCGACTGGTTTTCATGTGGAATAGACGCCGCCGCCATGGTCTTCCTTCAACCCTCGCGAATCCGAGCCGGCAGAAAACGTGACCGCGTGGATCATTGCCTGGATGTTCTCCCTGGGCGCCTCGACGGGCACTTCACAACCGGAGCCGAGGATGAAACCCCGCCCGCCCGTGTCCGTGACGGCTTGAGCCGCGGCGCGGTTCACCGCGACCGGGCCTCCACGCCATAGCAACTCGACCGGATCGAGGTTGCCCATCAGGCAAACGCGGTGGCCAACTCGTTCCTTGGCCGCTTTCAGGCTGACCTTGTGGTCCAACTCCAGAATTTGCGCGCCGGTGTCGGCCATCAGTTCCAACACCGGCGTCATGTTCCCGCAGATATGGAGCACCGTCGCGGCCCCATGTTGGCCGGCCACTGGATTGATCTCCTCGAAGAACCTGCGCTCGACCGGCCAGGCCCACTTCCGGTAGAAGGCGGGCGAGATCATATCTAACGATGCCAGGGAATCGCCCGCTTGCACCAAGTGCGCGCCCGCCTCCAGGCACGCCTTGGCAAAGGCGACGAGGGCGTCGGTGGTCAGGTCCAGCAGGCGCTTGAGGGAACGTTCAGCCGGACCGCCGGGCTCCCGGTCGGCCAACGCCACCTCGATGAGGAACTTCTCGGTGCCCATTAGGTGAGAGGCAAGGGAGAAAGGGCCTGTCCCGGGGGCGCGCACAGCCACCTCGCCTCGTGTCAACCCGGCAAGGCGGCGGATCGCTTCCAGGTAAACCGGCATGCGCCCGTCTTTGTGCGGGTCGGGCACGCGCAACGCCTGGATGCCGCCCAAGCCCGACACCGCGGGAGTCTTCAGTGTCGGCGTGGCATCGCGGTAATGCTCCACCTCGCTCCCGAAGCCCTCCGCAATGTAGTAATTGTCCGATTGGGCGACGACGGCATCCTGGCCGTAAATCTGCCAGGCGCGATACTGGGCCTCCGCCATGAGCCGGCCGGACCGGCAATACTCCCCAATGGGCACCCCCGCGACTCGCGCGCCGTGATTGCCCATGTAAGGCGCGACCGGAACGCGGTCCACAGCCTGCCGCCGCGCGGCGCAACGAATGAGGTCCAGCGAAGTCATTTGATTGGGGCGTTGTTCAATCAAGCCTGTCACTTCGCTCCCTTTTCCTGCAGGGCCTTAATGCCCGGCGCTCGGGAGAAATCGTTCACCGGCACCAACGGGATTATCCCGTGGCGGGCGTAAAACTCATCCGGCGTCTCGAAGCCGGCGGGCGGTTGGCCTTTTCTTTCGAAAAGGCGGGCGGCCAACTCCGAGCCGGGACAGAGCCAACGGTAGATTTCCCAGTTATCGAGACCGCTCCACACTCGATAGCGGGGCGGTTGGTTCCCCGGTTCCGCATCGAGCGTCGTTTCACTGTAACCGCCGCTGAAGGGCGTGATCGAGTCGCATTGGTGCTCGCAGTAAGTCCGCACGCCGGGACCCAGCCGCTCCCGGAGCCAGCGCATGAGTTTCACGTCTTCGAGGCTGTCGCCGAAGCTATCAAGGTAGAACAGCGTGCAACCCCGCTTGATCATGGTGTCAAAGCGGCGCCAGAGCATCTCCCGGTGCTCCGGATCGTCCGGGTTGAGGTGGATGATCTGGTCCTCCCTCCAGTCCCGCTTCACCGCCATGTCCCGCGGCCGTGTCGTCACGCCCAACCGCACACCCGCCGCCTGGAATCGGGGGGCAATGACATTCGTCCACTGCGCCTCCACTTCCGGCGGCAGCACGTCGAAATCGGGCCGGTACATTCCGCCCCGAGGGTCATCCCCGCCCTGCCCCCAGACGAGGATCCCCTGGCCATCGTTGGTCTTGAGCACGGGGATGACGAGGTCGCAGAACTTCGCCGCGCCTTCGGCAGTGTCGATGCGGCGGTGTCCGCCGTGGAAACCATAGGGGTTGGAGGCCGAAACGGCCTGCTGGCTGTGGTTCAAGTAGTCCGTTGCTACCCAGCGCGGGTCGGCTTGATACCGCACGGGACCGAAGGTGGCTTGGAAATGCTCTCGATAAGGCTCCAGGAGATGCTTCCAATCGCGGTTGGGGCTGACGCGGATTCTCAGGTCAAAAGTGCGCGCGGCCCGCGGCGGGATGGGCACGGGACAGAAGTAGAGCAGCTTGCGCACAGGATCGTTCTCGCGCCGGTCCGGCTCCCAACTCGAGTAGTCCAGGAGAATGAGGGTCCGTTCCAAGCCGGTCTTCCAGGGAGAAAACCCCACCCCCGCCAGCGAGTCCGCGGCCCAGCTTCCGCCGACGGGATTCTGGATGCTGGGATGGCAAATGCCGACGCCGTTGGCCTGAGAATAAGTCGGGTGCATCGCGTGATGCAGGCCGGCGGGCGGCCGGTCGAAGGCAAATGTGAGGCCCGAGAAACCGGTCACATCGAGCGCCGCGCCGGCATGACGGTTCTCGACGCGCGCGCTGACGGTCACGTCCTCGCCCGCGAACGTGTAGTCAAAGACGCAGACCAGGTCGTCCCTCTGGTGCCGGACAACAGCGTGCGTGTCGGAAAGCACCTCCAGTGTCCGCTCCTGGAATCGGCCGGCTTGCACCGGTCCGTTTGTGGCGCCACGGGAGAACCAGGACTCCGCGTTGAAGACGCTCCACTCGCCTGCGGCCAAAGCGCGGCCCTGGACGGTGATCCGGGACAGCCCGTTGCTGGTGACCTCAAACTCAACCCCGCCGGTAGTACGGTACGTGAGGGCATCGGTTCCAGCCGCCATCGACGCAGGCGGAGCCACCGTGAGCAGCATCGGCAGCGTCGAGGTCAGGACGGCCTTCGCGATTTTAAAAGCCCAATGTTCAGGCATGGGGCAAACCTCCGGCTTGCCTGCTCCCGGAGCTTGTGGCGTTGGCGTCTCGAGCCCAGGCACAGAGGTTAACGTACACGCTCATCGCGACAGCGCGAGAACTGGTGAGGACGTTGGCGGCCATCAGCGCTCCGTGCTCTGTAGATGCAAACGGAAGGTACTTCCGGTGTCCGCCCCTGCCTGTCCTTAAGGTCGCATTTTGCAACCTTAATTTGCTGCGAACTGGGAGGGTGCTCATCGGCTGGATTCCAGCAGGGCCGTCAACGGTCCGCTTCAACTCCCGCGGCGCCAAGGCCCAGAATCCTGAACTCATGGCCGGTGCTCCGTGGGTTCTTCTCGGGCAGCAGTTCAATCCTCACCTTGTGCTTGCGCGGGGCGAGGTCGCGCGCCAGGAGCGTCGTTTGGCGGTAGCCGCCCCAGGTCTGGTCAAACCAACCTTCCCGAAGTTGAGGCGGTTGATCGTCCACGCGAACGCTCGCCTGGCCCATCGGGCCGAGGATGTGCCAGTCCATGAGGAGGATGGCCTGGCCCGCCAGTTCGAATTCGATCACGCTGCCCGGCTGGTCGGCTTTCCAGGACTTGTCTCCCGGTTGGCCGGCATCGCAGCTCCAGCCCTGGTTGGCCAGCGGCTTGAGGGCATCCGCCTCGAACAGCGCCACGTGCTCGAAGACATCGCTGAAAAGCGGCTTGGGCATCGCCTTGACCTGAGGCAAGCGATCCTCGGCCGGCAGGTCCGCGAGCACCCGATCGAGCACCCGGATGATGAAGCGGGCGCAGTAGTCGTGGCCGCGGTCATTCGGATGCACCTGGTCCGCCTCAACGTCATTCCACTTCATCCGCCCTTCCTTGATCTCCGGCCAGAGCGCGTCGCGAAAGCTCACCATGGGCAAGTCGTAGTGCCGCCCCACTTTGGAGTGCCATTCCTGGGCGTTGCCGCCATCCTGGCGCATTGTAAACAGGAGCAGGACGGCAGGCTGGTTGGTCTCCCGCAGAATCTGCCGGACCAGTCCCTCCAGGGTTTCGGCCGCGGCCTGGGTGTTGACGTCGTTCACCGCGTATTCGACGACGACGAAGTCCGGATGGTGCGCGAGCAGATCACGTCTTGCGCGCAGGGCGCCGTAGTCCGAACCGGTCGCCCCGATCCCCGCATTGACGGACCGGATGTTGGCTTTGGGAAATGTCCGCCGCCACCATGTCGCCACGCGATCCCCATAGCGATTCTCCGGCCGGCTCGCGCCCGCCCCGGCAGTAATCGAGCCGCCAATCACGCCGACCGTGACCGGCTCTCCTCGACGCGCTTTGGCCAGGGCCTGCTCAAGCCGCGCCGAGCCGCCCATGCTGACGAGCGAGCGCGAGAACAGACCCGCTTCGGCGTCTTCAGGGAGCGCCAGGCCCGGCAACCTCTGCGCGCTGCGTTGGTTGGCCGTGTCTGCTGCCCAGATGGCCTTGATGGTTTCCTCCTGGTTGAAACCCTCGGGCGTCGCCGGGCCGCGGGTGTTTGCCCAGTACCACCACTGGTTGCCGACGGGCGCATGCAGGACGCGGCTGCCCGGCATCTCCAGCCAGCCGTTAGAGTCGTGCTCGCGCAGCCATTTCCAGGCATAGCGCAGCCACTCGTTCCGATACGGCTCCGGCTGATGGGCGAACCAACTGATCTCGTCGTAGCCCCACGTGTAATAGGATGTTCCCGGCTGTCCCGGCCGCGCGCTGACGCCGTAGTTGTCCAACTCGACAAGATAAGGCAAGTGCGCGCAGGACCAGCCGCTCGGGGTCAGACCTCCTTTGCTGCGGCCGTAAATGGTGTCCAAGTGGCCCATCTTGAGCACGCCTTCCTGCGGTTTGTCCGGCACCTCGGCGATGCGCAGCGGGAAGGAGTGGAAGTCCAGGAGCAGCCGGCCATCCTGCACGATACCGCCACTGGGCACGTGGGCGTCACAGAGGACAAAGTGACGCCGGGCGTGCTGTGCGGCGTAAGCGCGCACGCGGGTCAGAAGGTCGCGCCAATGGGCATGGTCCTTGTCCCGCTCGTCCATGATTTCCACCTGGCCGAAGTGAATAGCCTCGACTCCCAGGTCTATGTAGGACGCGGCCAGAAACAGAAACCACATCCGGGTCTCGAGTTGGCTCATGTCGGGCACGGACCCGCCGCGACCCCATTGGTCTCTACGCCGCCCGTCCGGGTAGAGCATGGCCTCGTAGCGGAAGGGCCGCTGCTCGACCGGCAGGCCAAATTCGCGGAACACCCATTCGGGCACCGGCAGCTTGCCGACGCTCGTGGTGACGATTTCAAAGCAGGCCGCCTGAAGAATCATGTCGGGGTCGGCCTCGCGCGCCTGGCGGGCGATGGGTCTTGCCGCATCGAGCAGCGCCGGAAGGGCGTCTTCCCCGCCCCAGCGGTAAATGGCGCGTCCGACAAACTTGGCCCCGGTGTTGGTCAGGAACCGCAGATTGTCCGCGACGCTGCCCTTGCCGTGGAGGAAATCGGTGAACGTGACGGCGCGCGAAAGATAGTTGTCCAGCACTTCGCGAGAAATCTTGCCCTCGAAATGATAATCGCTTTCCGCCGCGCCCGAGGTCAGGGCGAGCGCCAGCATCAAACCTGACAAAGAGACTGCCGTCATGCGCATGGGAGTCAGCATGACATGCGGGTCCCCCCGCCGGCAAGGATATCGGAGCACCGGCTGGGCTTTGCGTTCGGGCACTTTGCGCGCCACTCAAACCGCTGAAGGGGGCGGACAGCGCCCAAGGAGCTCCCCTTGCACCGGTCATCGGAGTCCGATCGACGGCTTTTCCTGGAGCGGCGAAAGGGCAATCACGGTGGCGGAATACGGGGGAAACTTGCAGGGAAATTTCCCGGCGACGCCCGCAAAAGAGGTCCGAGCGATGTCCGGCGAACCTGTCCCGGTGCGAGCGGCCTCATCCTGGGGAATCCCATAGGAATAGCTCATCGCGTCGGATGCCGGCTGGAAGCCCGATATGGTGAAAGCCGCATCGAGAGTGGCGCGCGGGCTTTTGTTGATGACGAGCAGCGACATTGTGCCGTCGGCGCGGAGGGCGGCATAGACGGAAAGCAGCGGATGGTCGCTGGCCGCGCGCACGATCCGATCGCCGGCGCGCGCGAAGTATTGCAGGAGTTTGAAGGTGTAGAAAGTCGGGTAACGGGTATCGTTGCCGGACATGATTCCGTGGTCGCCATATTGGCGCCAGCCGTAAAGCGCAGGATCGTTGTTGCTATTCCGGTCCTGGGCGTTCCGCAAATTCCACCAAAGGAAGGAGTTGATTTCGGTCTGCACGATCCGGCCGAAACTGTCGGCGAGGTAGAGTCCATTGACAAGGCTGGTGGTCTGTTTGCCTGTCTTCTCGCCGATGGAATTGTTTTCCGTGCAAAGCACCTCGACGTTGGTGTTGGCGGCGCCAAAGTAGGTTTTCAACTGCCGCCGCAAGGCCGCGGCGTCTGCCGTCCATCGGGCGGTGGACTGCAAGAGCCGCGCGTCGTTCTCCCGTCCGGATAGACTCACCGGGTAACGGTGGAGAATCACAAAATCCGGCGTCACGGCGAGCTGCTTCAGGGTCGCCAGGAGCTTGGGCGTCCAGCCCTGGTAGCCTTCAGTGATGAACTCGCCAAAGTGAAGCCCTTGAAGGGCGTCCGACAAGACACCGACCCGATCAAGACAGCTTTCCGTGACGACCACGCCGATCTTGATGGCCGGGTCGGCGGATTTCATCCGGCTGATGTAGTCCCTTGCGCGCCGCGCATAGACCACCGGATCGTGCGCGGGCGAATGTTCATCGTGTTCCCATTTCCCGTAGTTTTCATTGCCAATCTCCCAGTACTTGAACCCGCAGTGATTGGTGACGTTGGCACAGCGAACCCACGCCGCCGCTTCCTCCGGCGTGCCGGAGCCATAATTTACTGTGATGAAAACCTGCGCATGGAGGTTCGTGGCCACATAGATGAAGCTCGAGAACGGCGTCGCCCATGTCCATGGATTGGCGCCGTTTCGGTTCGAGGCCCAGTGATAATCATCCGAAGGCGACCCGCCCGGAAATCGAAGCGCCTGCGCATTCAGCTCGCGCAGGGCGGAAAGCGTGCCCGGTGTGTCGAGGTATGAGTCCCACATCACGGCATTGAGCCCGAACAAACGGGCGTCCACCACCCGCACACTCTGCGCCGCATCCACATTCACGCGCGCCTGGCCGGCCACGGCCCCCAGCCCCGCCCTTCCCCAGAACCCCAGCAGGACGAGCACAACAGGGGCAACGGCAACTCGGATTCCAATGAGGCGCGAGTGGATCATGGCTGACCCGGCCATTATTTGGAGTTTGCGGGATACCGCCAGACCCAATCGCCGCTTTGAATCTCCACCGAGCCGTTCTCGTTGAACCCGGCGACGCCGCCATCGTCCGTTTGATTCCAGCCGATTGAGTACAGGACGAACAGGCCGTCCGGCTCCCGGCGGTATCTCAGCGGTTGACCGCCAATCACGTCGTGCGGAACTTTGGCTATGAACTGGGGCGCCAGCGAGTCGAGGTTCACGGGAAATTCGCCACGCGCCAGCCGGCAGCGCTCGAGTGCGACGGCCGCACGCGCCAGGTCAACCGACGCCTGGCCGTAAGCGAACCTCCGCGCGGCAGCGCTCAGCGACGGCAACATCAGTTTACTATACACATTGAACGGGCCTTTCGTTTCAGCGGCCAGCGCCGCGTCGCCACCACGAGCCAGGTCCGGAGCGAAGGTACTCCGGCTCACATCGGCCAGCGGGATGTAATAGTCCTCCATCATGCGCGCACACCGATACTGATTTTGATAAAACCAGCCCGAGGGGATCAGGCGGACAAAGAGCCCGCACGCCAGGCCCGGATCGATTCGGCTGCCCGACAAATCGGTCAACCCCTCCAGTTCGCGGCATCGTCCCGGCTGGCGGCGCAGGAGCTGGATTTCGTCGCCCTGGCCTCCCAACTCCCCCTTCATGCCCAGCCTCCAGGCCGCGGGAAAGTCCAGCTTCGCCAACTCCGCATCGAGCGCGACCAGGTGCGCATCGGACCATTTGTGTTGCGCCAAGCCTTCCCAGATCGGCTGGAGCATCAGTTGCACCATGGCGATGCGAACCAGATGGGAGATCAAGATGGGCTCGTTGCGGACCTTCTCCGTCAGTTGCAAGGCGAGCCGCGCGTCCTCCAGGGCCTTGTCCGGCTGGCCGTTTTGCAGTTCGGCCAGGCAGCGCAATTGCAGCACCTGGGCGCAACCCTTGAGCGGGGCCAGGTGCGGCAGGTGAATCAGGATCGGCGATTCACTGTCGTAATTGAGCGGAAACCGCGAGCAAGGCAGCCGATTGGCCGCTCGCAACTCCTCAATCACCCCGTCATACCTGCTCAACGCGGCCAGGACATCCTCCGCCGCCGACCGCGGTTGCGCCGGGACGGGAAACGCATTGGTCCTGGCGGCCAGGTGGCGGTAATAATCCTGCCAGCCCTCAAGCCGGGTGAACGTGCCTTTGACCCGGTCGCCGGCACAGTTGGTTGGGGTGATGGACTCGGGGGTGGGCGCCATCCGCATCCGTATCGCGAAGTGTTCATCGCGTTTTTCGGCGGGGATGAGTTTCCCGGTCCGCGTCAGAAGTTGGCCGTAGCTGCTGAACGCAATGGGCGTCATGGCAAAGTTCTGTTCGTCCGGCACCGGCGGGGGCACCACCACGGCCAGGCTGAAGTGCTCGCCTTTGGCTTCCCACGTGTCCTTGAACCGGCTCCAGGAATGCCAACCCCGCCAGTCCTCCTCCGCATAAAAGAGGGCAGCCAGCGCGGCGAGGCACGCGCCGCCAAGAAGGGCGCGCTTGAGATTGTGCCCGCGGCGGCACCAGCGGCCGAATAGCCAGACGCCCAGGCAGGCCGTGCCCACGACCAGGCTCACCGCAGCCAGGAATAGCAATGGCTGCATCCAATCCGAGACGCTTCGCCGGCCTCCGGGAAGGAACTGCGTCAAGGCCAGGAGGATCAAAAAAGTCGCTCCCACCAGTATCAACCACAGGTAAAAACAGGACGGGCCCGTTCGCGCGGCCTTCCCGGCGCCTTTATTGGGATTTTCGGTCATCGGCGGTTTAGACCGGCCAGCGCCGCCTGCCTCACGATAAGCCGGTCGATTCCTGTCTCTCAGCGGAAATGCCCCCTGAGGACGGGAATTCGCAGGGGCGGCTTCCAGATGTCCCCGAACCAAGGCGATGATCGGAATCTCACTCCGCAGGCTTGGCGAACTTGGCAGGGTCGATCTCCACGTTGTGTTTTACGCTCACAAACTTCAGCGTGAATTCAAATTCCTGGCCGGCGTTGACGATTTTTATCTTCATGCCGCCGGGGAGTTTCAGGCCGTCAACCGCCTTGTAGTCCCGTGGGAACACGTTGACGTTGACGGCCCCCTGCGGGCCTTGGTACTCGGACTCCTGTCGAACGACCAGGCCGGTCGTCGAGCTGAACCAGAACTTCTCTTTGCTGGAGGGAGATGGTTTGGACTCCAGGACCCAGGCTTCCTCTTCGCCCACCTTTTCGGCGCCTTTGAACGCCAAGTCCGGGAAGAGGCTCTTCAGGTTCAACTCCCGATTGAACCGCGCATCACGTGTGACCTTGGCTAGCTCGTCCCCGGTCTTGACCCTCAGACCCTGCCGGGGGTTCTTGGCCCAGGCGACCGTCCCGTCAAAGCCCTCATCGAGGAAACCGGTCGTCCCCAGATCGATGTGTGATCGCTGCCGATCGGGCGCTTTGGCCAGAATCTCTCCTTCACTGGCGCCGAGCGTGTCGGATTCAACTTTGAATTGGACGATGCGCGAATGGACCTTCTCGATGGCCGCCTTGCCGCCCACGGCCTGGACGTACTTGGCCAGGATGGAATCGACCGTGGGCGTGCCGGCCGACGCCGCGGGCTGCGTGAGAGTCAGGGAAGAACCGATCAATACCGGCGCGATCAAGCTTGCTAAGTTCATAGTCGTCTTTGGAATCTGCGTTTCTCGCTGCAGTTTAAGTTGAGCCCGTGGTCGACCGGAGCTGTCGGTGCGACCGAACCACTGGCTTGCCTCAGTCTTTTTAAACCTTTCCGCGGGAATCGCTATTACAAAATAGCCCCGGGAGTATAGCGGCGGCATGCGGCCTCGAGCTCCTTGCGCAAGGTCCACAACTGGATTCCCACCTTGGGTTTCCTGGGCGGAATGCCCGGCTCAGCGGATCGATCTTTCATATCATCAAACAGCGGTTTAGCGCGAACGATTCGTGATACGCGGTCTTATGGTTCAAAGTCTCACGCGAAGCACCGTAATAGAACAGGCGGGAAAGAGATACGTAAAATTGCCCCCCGCGGCGAACGTGCCCGACGACGGGATCACTCGATTCGGGTTTGTCAGCGAATTCTCGGCATCCGGGGCGCTCGTTAACACCGTGGAATACCCCGCAGGGTCAATCTGCTTGGCGCCGTTGAGGGCGATGTTGACGGATTCGGAGACGCCGGAGTTATTCACAACCTTCAAGAGCACTTCATTTTTCCCGGCTTTCGTATCCAGGGATGCGGACCAATAGCAATGGGCCGTATTTTGAGCCAGAGGCAAGACCCGGGTCCCCGCATTGTCCACAAATAGCATTTTCTCCATGTAGTATGACGGCGTGGCGAAGTGGGTCACGGCATCGTTCCAGACAAGGCAGGGACCGAAATTGCCGTGACCGAAGAAGCCGGCATAATTGCCGTAACCGGTCCACCACATTCTTTCCGAGTTCCTTTCGCATCCGAGCATGAACACCGCGTCTCCCAGGGCGTCACGGAAACTCCCAATGGCGTCGCCGCCGTTGCCGTGGACGGAGGAGGCATACTCGGCGACACATATCCTTTTACAGACCGCGTTGATGCTGTCGTACTTGTTATAGAGGTGCGACAGGTCCTTCTCGTAAAAATGGTCATCGGCAAAATCGAGAAAAGTCCCCGGCGCGGGCGAAGGCACGCTGGTGGCATTGAACATGATTTTGATATCGGGATACCGAGCCACTATGGCGTCATGAATCAGGGTGTAGCGCGGGATGTACTCCCTGACGGTTTGCCAGCCATTCTCGTTGCCGATTTCGATGAATCTCAGGTTATAGGGAGCCGGGTGGCCGTTGGCCGCGCGTTTAGCCCCCCATTGGGTCGAGGCGGCTCCCTTGCAGTACTCAAGCAGGTCCAGTATGTCGGCGATGATCGGTTGCATTCGTTCGATCGGGCAAATGCCAAACCACTCTTTGTTGTCTGCATTCTCACTGATTCCGGACGAGGTGACGTAAACCGGTTCCGCATCCAGGTCTTCGCACAACTGCAGATACTCGTCCAAACCGAAATACAGGTCGTTCTTATATGCCCAGTTGTTTCTGGTGGACCCGGCCCTTTCCTCAATGGGACCGATGGAGTTCTTCCAGTTCCAGCAAATATCCATGCCGGCCGACTCGGCGGTGCAACCGCCCGGGAACTGCAGGAACTTCGGTTTGAGGGACGCCAGCCTTTCAGCCAGGTCGGGCCGCAGACCATTGGGACGATTCTTCCAGGTTGGCGGCATGAGCGTGACCACGTCGAGGTATACGTCTCCGGTGGTCGTGGCATAGATTACAAAGCGGTTGGCCCCGGTAACACTTGAAATGCCGCGAGTGGTCAGGTCGCAGGCAAAATGCCGCCAGGCCGTCGTCGGCTGGAAATCGGCCGATTGGGCGTAAACAGCGCCATCATTGCTTTCCAGCGCTGCCCTTATAGCGCCGCTGAAGCCCGGCCCTTTTTTCGCCCAGAACGAGATTCTGTAAGTGGTGTTGTTTCTCAATGCAATTCCCCAGTAGCCCCCGTTGGCGAGGCCCACACTTCCGTCGGCCACCGAGGTCACCTCCAGTTTGGCACAATGGCTCTGGCGGCTGTTCAGCAAGGCGGTTTCAGCGGAGGTTTGCCCGGACAAACCGCCGTTCGAGGAACCTGGTCTTACCAGGGTCCATCCGGCGACGGGGTTGTTCAACTCCTCGAAGGAGGGATTGTTGATCAACTGGGCATACAGCCCGCCCTCGAACTGGTGGTTGAATTCTTCGAGCTGCTGGCCCCTGCAAATCGGGGCGACTGCGGCGCCCGGCCTGGAAACCTCAACGGTGCAACTTGGAATGGCAGGTTGGGCGTGGACGCCGATCACTCCGGCGGAGCAGACGGCTGCCATGAGGCGCAGGCGTCCGAACGTGAAGGACCCGGACGCGGTATTCAGGGTTAGCGTGTTCATCTGGCGTCATTGGAACCGATAAACCCTCCCCAGCAAAATGCGGGGCTTGGGTCCGAGGCCAACCCGGTACGACGCCTCGTCGCCGTTCAAGCGCCGGCCCGGCACCAACTCCAGGCCGGAAAGCGGGCCGCTCTTGTCGGCCGAAAACGATGACCCTCGGGGCGAGGGCGGCACCAACTCGTCAATCGCCAACCAGGCCGTGTTCCCAGGCTTATCGCGCCGAGAGGGAAACCGAATGCTGTAATTGGCCCCGGCCATGACAAAAGTGTCCGGCGCCACGGCGATGACCATGCCCCCGCCCGGATGATCCCCGTCCTCGGAGCGATATTCGATATCGGCACGGAAATCGCCGAGGTCAAACTCCGCCCGCCTCTCATCTTTGTACTGCAGAAAGCCCTTCATCGTGCCCCTGCCCTGGTGCTGCGCAATGAGCGGGAGCAGGCTGCGAAGCACGGCGTAGTAGTCGCTCAGGACGTTCGTCTCGGAAAGGGAATCAATTCCGAAGGGCGCAAAGCCCAGCGCGTCGTGATGGCCCAAGGCATACATTGCTCTGAGACCCGCGCGCTCGTCGCGACTGGCCTCCGGGATAAACAGCGGATTGCCGCTCCGCGCGTACTCGGCGCAGACGGCTTTGAAGTCGTCCAGGTAAATGTCCGGGGCAAGGAGATCGATGCTCGGAGCGGCGGCGCGCCAAACGTCCATCATTCTGGCCACCGGCCCGCCGCTGGGGTACGCCCCCGGCGCCTGGCCCAGGTGCTGCACGAGCCAGGCGTTCGCGTACATCGGGAGGGGATATTCGGCCTTGCCGGCCGCGGCCACGCGGCCGATGTACCGGCCGATATGCCAGGCCTGGAAGACCTCATCCGCCGCCGCACCTTCGCCAAAGACTTCGCTCCAGGCGCCGGACTGGCGGAAGCCCGTCTTGGCCCAGGTTTCCTTTAGGTCAGGGATGAGCGCCTCCTTGTGCGCGAGGAGCCGGTCCATCAACTCAGCCGGCACGGGCTTGGCAAAGGCGGCCTCGGCCAGCGCGCAGTGGTCGCGCGAGACCGGCATTACGCCGGACTCGTTCTCGACCTGCATCATGACCACCGTGTGTTGCTTGCCGTCCACTTGTTTGAGATGGCGCATCACGGCGGCAAAGGCCTTGGCGTCGGCATTCACGTTCTCCTCGGAGAACGCCGTCAGTTGGGTGGTGTTGATGCCGGGACGGTGCTGGCAGCGTGGAAAGCGGGTCCAGTTGGTCTTTACCCAGGGCGGCGCATAGGCCCCATCCCCGTTCTTCCAGGTGGCGAACCAGATTAAAACCAGCTTGAGGTGATTCCGGCGGGCCGCATCAATGATGCCGTCCGCCAGCGAGAAATCGAATCTGCCTTCCTGCGGCTCTACCAGCTCCCACGAGAGGCTGGCGATGACGCTGTTCAGGTTCAAGGCGGTCAGCCGGGGCCAGATGGGCCGGAGGTATCCGAGGCTGGAGGAACTCGAATTGTGCAGCTCCCCGGAGAGCATGACCCAAGGTTGACCGTCCACGACGAGCTGTGTGGCCGAGCCGACGGGGCGCAGATGCGGGATGCCGGCATCAGCGCCGCGAGCTCCGGGCGTCTCCACAAACAGCGTGGAGAGCAGCAGTGCCCCGGCTATGCCGAGGCGGTCGGCGATTGACATTCTCATAGTATGACAGATAAAGAACGGACTGGGGATTTGCCTTTGAGTCTCGGCGTCACAGTCGGTGACCTCAAGGAGTTCGTCTCGGCTGACGTCTCCATCCGATTCCTGACACGAGCCTATTTGCAGAGCGCCGCTGTCGTCTGACTTGATAATGGTGATATCCGAGCATCTCGATGTCCATGTAGTCCCTATGTCAGCTTACTCATGATGTTCGTGAATCTCGTCGCGCTGACCGGACGCTCCGCAATCAGCCTTCCATCGTAGATAATGCTGAACACGCCATAGGGCGTTGGAAGCTCCCTGGATGCCTTGGCGCTCCTGATTCGAACCACTTTCGGCTTCAGCCCCAGGGCTCGGGCCGCCTGCGAAATATCCTCCACCCACTTTGGGACCATAGGGCACTGATCGGCAGCCAGGATCGTGAGGCCCTTCGTGTGTCTCTTCAATGCTCGCTCCCTGTCGACGATGAAACGAGGATCAGGCGCTGTTGCCTTGAATTTCTTGACGAGCAGCTCGTAAGGAGGGAAGCTATCCACCGGGACAAAACCGGCTTTGATGAAGAGATCACGTCGTGCCATGAAAAAATCGGAACTGGTCACCACGGCGACTCCTCGGCACTTGCTCTTCCTCGCGTCCCTCAGACAACTATCCAACAGGAGCATCCCAAGCCCTTTCCCCTTGAGACCTAGAACGCTGGCAAGCCCTTTCCTCTTGTGTTTGCCGTTGACCATCAAGCAATGGATGACAAGGTAACCCTCCGCCTCGACGGGTCTCCACGCATGACTGCCAGGGGCATACTCGATCATCCCGATATCACCGAATTCGCGTGAGCGGAGCACCTTGAACCTCAGGCCTTCCGCGTAGCGCTTCTTGAGCCAATCAGACTTGCGACGATGTCCCT
>CAZZFF010000027.1:0-57071 GCA_964653485.1 uncultured Verrucomicrobiota bacterium
AGCTTCCCCATACGCCGACAGCAACGGCAAGCCGAACTCCACGAACATCGTGGATGCTTCCGTTAAGGGGACGGTCGAGAAGGTGAGCGTGACTCTCACCGGCTTCACCCACACCTACCCCAATGACGTCCAGGTGTTGCTGGTCGGCCCGAACGGCAATGCGGTGGTGCTGATGGCCAACGAGGGCGGAGGCCAACAGGCCAGTGGCCTGACCCTTACCTTCGACGACTACGGGACGGCCGCCAGCAGCACGGCGCCCTTGGCCAACGGCTACTACGCGCCCCCGAGCGGCACGATCCTCAACAGTCTCGGAAGCCCGGTGGCGTTCCCAACGCCGGCGCCCCAGGCTCCATACAGCACGAGCCTGGCCGCCGCGTTCAACGGCTGCCCAATCGCCGGCACTTGGAGCCTGTATGTGGTTGACGACAACTTCGGCAGTTCCGGCAGCATCCAGTCCTGGACGCTGAACGTGTGGCAGGCTCCGGCCGTAGCCAGCACCAGCGCCGACTCCGCTGGGGTGACTGTCCTCGAGAACGGTCAGTTCCAGAACGGCCAGTACACCGCCGGGGCGAACCCGAATTCGGCCTCGTTCACGGTGACCGTAAGCGACCCGACAGCCGCCGCCGTGGCGAACCTGACGGTGGGCGCGACCTGCAGCCCGTCGTCGCTGGCCACAGTTGCCCTCACTGGCGGCCAGGGAACCACGACGCAGACGCTTACAGTTACTCCATCGAACAACCAGAGCGGCTCCGGCACGATCACAGTATTCGTCACGGATGCCAGTGGCGCGTCCGCTGTAACCTATAGCAAGACCATCGCCCTGACGGTAACCCCAGTGAATCAGCCGCCAATCTTTGTTGGGAGCAAGATTACGAAGGAGTCTGACGGCTCGACTGTAACGGGCGTGACCGTCAATCAGGCTGGCATCTCCATTCCGCTGCAAATCAATTTATCGGACCCCGATAATGCGGCCTCCGACTTGGGAGTGCAGGTGACGACGACGGACAATCCGGAAATCGTGACGCCTTCAGGCGTGATGTTTGACTCAACCACCGCCGGCACCCGTAATTTCACGATCGTTCCGAACGGCACGGCGACCGGCACAGCTCATTTAACCTTCTGGGTCTATGACAAGACGGCCCGCACGCAGACCAACTCGGTTGCGCTTACTGTCACTGTGACGCCCGCCGCGGCAGGAACGCCTCCCATGTTCGCCGCCCCGAGCCAGATAAACCTGGCAGTCCCAGGGACTGCCGTTACATCCCTTCTGCCCGCAATCCCCAGCCTTAACGGGTTCGTCAGCAAGCTGAGCGTCACCTTGAACGGCCTGGTGAACGTGGACCCCGCCACGCTGGGCGTGCAGTTGATCAGCCCCGATGGGAAGATAACGGAGAATCTGCTCCAGGTTGCCGATGAAACCGGCACCGGCCCGTTCAATTTCGCCCAGGTCACGTTCAGTGACTCGGCTTCCGCTGTGACGCCCACGTCGCTGGGCGCTCCTCCCGCAAACACCTCCGCCACCATAGCGAATATCGCCTTGCAGCCGGACGACCTGTCAGCGAGCAAGTTCAACGGTGTGAATGCAACCAGCGGCCAATGGACGCTCAAGATCACCGGCGGTGGCGCCAGCGGAGCGAACGCCGCTGTTCTCGGCGGCTGGGTGCTGACCATCTACGCCGCACCTGCGGTCGCGGTCACCTCCGGCGTGAACCTGCTGTACGATCAAGGCCAGCAAGGTGTCACGATCTCTTACCAGGTCTCGAGTGTGGACGGCACCGTTACCGCCCAGCCCGTCCTGAACGGTCTGAATGCCAATCTGGGCAGCATCGTAGCCAGTAAGACCGCGTGGAATCCAAGCACCGGCGTCGGCTCCTTCGTCGTGAACAACAATACGGCAGGTGTTCCTCCCTGGGGCACCAACCAGTTGACCATCGTCGCCACCGACAACAACGGCTTGGTCGGGACCTCGGCGCCCATCAGCTTGGGCTTCGAGTTTGTCAACACGGCCCCGCAGATTCCTTTCATTCCAAAGCAGGTGACCTCGGCCGGCGTGCCGACAGCGCAGTTTGCCTTCGCGGTTAGCGACAGCGACTATGACCCGGCCCTGAGCGCCACGGCAGGGACGCCGACGCTGCAGAACCTCACGCTGACGGCAAGTTCCGATACAACGTGGATTCTGCCCAACGAGAACATTATCCTCCAATTGGACCCCAGCTTCCAGGACGGCCGGCATTGGCTGATGACCCTGTACCCGCTCGCGGCGACAGCAGTAAATATTCCGGTCAACGTCACCGTCACCGTCGCGGACAACAGCTCGAGCGACGGCCCGCCTGCGAATAGCGGTCCTCTGACGGCCAGCACGACATTCCCATTGGTCGTGAATCAGCAGACGGTCTCGCTCTTCCCGCCGAGCACGTCGACTACGAAGCCCACCGTCATCACATTGGTGACGCCTGAATCCGTGGGCAACCCCTATCCCTCGACTACCACTGTCAGTGGACTTTTGGGCACGGTGGCCGACGTGAAAGTCAACCTCTATGGTCTGAGCCACTATACCCCTCAGGACATCACGCTCTTGCTCGTGCATACCGATCCCGTTACCTCCGCCACGAAGGCCGTCCTGCTCATGCAGGGCGCCGGCGGCACATACACGGTCAGCAGCGCGTCCCTGGTCTTTTCCGACAGTGCCGCTGCGGAATTGCCTCAGGGGGCGCAGATTACCTCGGGTGTCTATAAGCCCAGTTCCTACCTCATTAACACAACAAACGTCAGTTTCCCGCCAGTGGTTTCCGGCGGCACGCTTCCCCCGGCTTCGGGTTACGGCACCAAGCTCGATGATCCGACGACCGGCTTTTTCGGGATGTATCCCAATGGCGCATGGCAGCTATACGCCTTCGAAAGCGGCAATCCGACCGACAAGGGTGGTGTGATTGACCAGGGCTGGCAACTGCTCATCACAACGGCGCCTAAAATTCAGCCGGTGTCGCCCAGCCCTTACGTCATTAACGAAGCGCCCAACTCAGCCTATGTCGGCGCCCCTGGCGTCAGCTATTCGGTGCAATCCATCCCTGTCGTCGTGGGCGACCTCGACCCGAACGTGGTTGTGACCGCCGCGCCTGTCACGGTTGCGTCCGAACCATCGGGATATAACCCCAGCCTCCTCAACACCACGATCACCGCGGTGCAGGCGAATGTGGCCGGATCGAGCGCCAACACCTGGAACCTGCAGATTAATCCGCCGCCATTCACAACGGGCACTGTGACGATTCAGGTGAATGCCACCGATACTCAAACGGGACTGGGCGATACGCTGTACTTCACCCTTAAAGTTCAGGCTGCGACGTTCCCGCCGGTAGTCAGCCCTGCCATCCCTGCCAACTTCACACTGCCGGCCGCCACGCCGTTGGTCTTCACATTCAACGCGTACGATGTGCCGAATCCCAACAGCATCACCGTCAGCCAGAGTAGCATCGCTACCAGCTCCAAGACACTGGTTCCGTCGAGCAACGTAAGCATACTTCCTGGAGCGAAAAACCTGGATGGTTCAATACCCTTCACGGTCACAGTGACGCCCGTGGGAATTGGGTCCGGCCCCGTGACGATTTCCTTCCCCGTGACGGACACGGTCACCGGGCTGTCCGCGCCCGAGACGTTCATCGTGACGTTCAACCCGGCGGAGGCTTGGATCAACGCCAACAGCCTGACTATTCCGCAGGGCTTGCCTGTGAACGGAGAGGCCTACTACAACAATCCGGTGACCACTCCTCCGACCGGCTATCCGACGACCATCTTCGTTGGCCCGCAGGCGGGTGGGACGAACGTGCCCGGGGTGATTGAGCGCGTGGGCGTTACGGTTGATGGGTTTACCCACGGGTATCCCCAGGACGTAGATATGCTCCTGGTTCACACTGGCCTTAACCCTGCAGCGACGAAGGCCGTGTTGCTTATGAGCCACGCCGGTGGCGGCATCGGCGTCAATCCTCTGCGTCTGACATTCACCAACGCGCAGGCCGGAGTGATCGCGATACCCCAGAGCGGCCCGCTGACCAGCGGTGTCTTCTCACCCGCTCAGTACGGCACAGCGCCGACGTTCCCTAACGTCTCGATACCCTTCAGCACCGACATGACCGCCCTTCAAGGAATGGATCCCAACGGGGAATGGGACCTCTACGTGCTGGATGATACCTTCCCGACAGGTGGTGCTATTAACAACGGCTGGTTCCTGGTGCTCGAGACCGGGCCGGCGGTGAATTGGACTTTGGGCAATGCGACCTCGGTTACTGAGGACACTACGGGCCACTGGCAGTTTGATCTCTCGGATCAGACCTCGGCGGCCGCGAACCTGACTGTGACAGCGACTGTTCTTGCCGACGGCGTCATCACGAATTCGGACAAGTCCACCACGAGTGTTCCCATTCTCACGGGTCCGGGCAGCAGCCTCACTATTCAAAACGTGAACGGCACGGGCAGTGGCGGGGCCAGCAGGTACCTGCAAATCACGCCGGCCACCGACTTGCCGTCGAGCATTACCACTCAGAATGTCACCGCTACGGTTCAGTTGACGGTCACCGACCCAGCGAACCCGACCTTCGTAGCCCAGAGCGCTCCGCTGGCGGTTACGGTCCTCTATAAGAACCAACCGCCAAAGATCGTGGTTAATCCGTCCCTTCCGATCAACCCAACCACGAAGAACCCGATGATCACGGTCAACGAGAATACGGCGACGAGCCTGTCATTCACCGTCCAAGATGTGGATTCGCAACTGGTGTATGGCAATCTGAGCGTTACCTCGGAGAACACCTCCATCGTGCCGAACCTGGACATGACGAAGGCCACCGTGAGCGGATTCAGCGGCTCACCAAGTCCGAGTGCCTCGGCGACCCTGAGTCCCAATACGCAGGCCACGGTGAGTGTCCCGCTGCAAGGCGTCTTGAACGCATACAACATCAATTTTGATGGTTCAGGAAGCCCAACTCTGATCGACGTCAAGATGAGTGACGGGAACGGCAATCTTGTGGACCAAGTGGTCGAGGTCTATGTGCATCATGTTGAGCAGGCGCCCACTCTGACTGGGCTGCCGAGCAAGGCTGTCAACCTGCCTGCCGGAGGCCAATACACGCTGAATGTCAATGTCGGCAGTGTTGAGCAGGGAGTGACTATCACGGCAAATGCCGTATCCAGCTCACAGTACGTGAGCATCGTCCCGGTCAGCCCGGTTACCGGGAATGTGAGTGGCAAGGGTGCCCCGGGCACCTTCACGTTCACCGTGACTTCGCTCGAAGGACAGGCCGCAAATGCGTTTATCTCATTCACGCTGACGGACAATAGCGGACAGGCGACCGGTTCGGCCTCGTTCGCCAACGCAGTTGAGTTCGTGGTGGCGCAGCCGCCGGGCATCGCGAGTGGGAATTCAACGCCGATTGCAGTGACGGTGGGTTCAACCAGTCCGGCTGGGGCGACGTCCTCCATTAATATCAGCGACAACTATGCCCCGGGCATTTACGACGTTACGGTGGTCATCCCCGGTTTCACGGCCTCGGACCCGCAGAATGTCGACCTGCTCCTTGTTGGCCCGTCAGCCAATCCGCCGACGACGACCGACGTGCTCCTGATGTCGGGAGCGGGCGGCAAGAATGCAGTCGGGCCGCTGCAGCTTGGCTTCGACGACGGTTCGCAGTATCCTGTGCTGGTTGCTGGGGTGGCCCTGGGCAGCAGCACCAACAATCCGAGCGATCTTAGCCCGACGGACGTTCTGGCTTCGCCGGCCCCGGCGCGTCCTTACCAGACGCGGCTGCGCGCCTTCACGGGCGTGAATCCGAGTGGGACTTGGTCGCTCTTCGTCAGCGACCATGGTTCCGGCGACACGGTCAGCCTGCCCTATGGCTGGACGCTGGTTATCTCGACTTTGCCGACGCTGTCACCGCCTGCGGGGCTAACTACGCCGCTGGTGCTTGCGGAAACGCAATCGAAGGACAACGCCGTGACGACGAAGCTGAACTTCACGGCCGGGGAAGACCAGAGCCTGCAGAGCGTCGACCTGACGACTTTGCAAGTGACCGCTACTGCGGCCAAAGGCTCGTCGTTGGTTGATGTCAACGTGACGACGGGGGGGAACGGTGCAACGGTGGCCGCGAACGGCAATGTGCAGATTAACATCACACCGGTCTATCTGGCGGCTGGCAACGACACGATAACAATTACGCTGACGCGGCCATCGGACAACGCGCAGGCGGTCTATACGCTACCCGTCACGATCACGCCGGCAAATGTCCCGCCGACGGTTTCACGCATTCCGAACGTGTCGATTGCCGAGGGCAGCTCGGCTTCTCCGCCGGTGCAGTTCATAGTGTCGGATCCGGATTCACCGCCGGGAAATCTCACCATCACGGCGTCCGTGGTGTCCGTTTCGAATTCGGGCCTCCTGGCCAACAGCGGCCTGACGTTCACGGCTACTGGAAACAACACAGTGACGGCGGACAAGCTGATCGGCACGGTCCCGAACGACGCGCAAGCATGGGAGCCGACGCTGAACATCACCCCGAATCCGAACCTGTCGGGCACGGCGACCATTGCGATCAACGTCGCGGACGCTGGGAGCACACAAGGGGGCGGAGCGACAGCCAGCCTGACGCAGACGTTCACGGTAACGGTTGCACCGCCGGCGGTTGTGCCGGTTATCAGCGGTGCGCCCACGAGCGTAGCCATTGAGGGCGGGGTTGCCTACTCGTTCAACGTGAGCGTTGCAAGCGCCAACGGGGCAATTACGAGCCTGCAGCCCACCTTCCAGGGCAAGCCGATTAGCTCGGTGACGACGACGGAACAGGGCAGCGGCCCGGCGTGGACGGTCGCGGTTAACACCTTGGCCGTTAGCCAGGTGATTGCGGGCAACGTGGTGCAATTGGTAGCCACGGATGTTACCGGCGCGCAGAGCGCGGTAACGACGGTCAACGTGACGGTGGTGCCCAGGCGAGACCAGAGCTTCACGAACGCGAACGACATTGTCATCAACGACTTCCAGCCGGCGAGCATCTATCCGTCGGACATCGTTGTGCCGGCCGGCGCTTTTAAGAGCCCCAACATATCGAGCGTGATCGTGACGCTGCACCAGTTCCAGCACACCTACCCGTCCGACGTGGGCCTGTTGCTTGTTGGCCCCGCTCCCAATGACACGCCGGTTGTGCTCATGGAGAATGCGAGCAAGGGCTCGGTTAGCGGGCTGGAGCTTTCGTTCAGCGCGAGTGCAGAGAATGCTCAAGGCCAGCCTAACTACGTGCCTGAGTTCACGAGCCTGCAAAGCGCGACATACGTTCCGGCGAACTACAAGACTTCGTACGTGTTCCCGGAGGACAGCGCCAATTCGCTTCCCGCCTCGGCCGGTTACGTCGGCATACAGTTTCCGAACCTGGGAGCATTGGCCGGTCAATCACCGGCAGGTACGTGGCGGCTGTATGTGGTGGATGAGGTCCAGGAAGACGTAGGCGCGATACCGGGCGGGTGGTCAATTGACATCACCACGGGGCCTTCAATTCAGTTTGCAAACGCGACGGTCAGCAACGGCCAGAGCGCCAGCGCGGCGAACACGTTCCAAATGATTGATGATTCGCAGGTGCCGCTGACGGCCGGGTACTACAACTTCACCGTTGCGTCCTCGGATACGACGATCGTGCCTGCGGATAGCACGCATATCAACATCGTGGACAGCGGGGACCATGTGAACTACACAGCTTACGTGACGCCGCTGGCCAACAAGACGAGTTCATCGGGTGTTACCATCACAATCTCCGGCACGGACCCTGACGGGCTGGCGTTCAGCGGCTCGTTTAAGGCGACGTTCACTGCCTATAACGCCGGACCTAGCATCACCGTCGCCAATGTGCCGACGGCCAAGAATCCGTTGGTCGTACAGGCTGGCAGCGTCGGTGCGGTATCCTTCACATTCAGTGACAGCCAGTCCCCGGCGGCGCCGCTCTATGTGAGCGTGTCGTCCACCAACGCGGTTAACATTCCGCTGAGCGCGCTGGACCTGAGCGTGAATTACGCCAACGGCTCGGGCACTTTGCAGGTCGCGCCGGTGGGGAATGGTCCGCTGACGGATTACATTACAATCAGCGTGGCAGAGACGGCAAATGAGGGTCTGGGCATGAAGACAAACAGCGTGTCCTTCCCCATCGAACTGGTTAGCGCGACGCCGGTGCAAGCCAACAATGCGCTCATAAGCATCCCGCTGGTGGGCACGGCGACACCGGATCCATCCCCGCTGTATGTGACGAACCTGGCGGGCAAGATAACCAAGGCGACGGTTACACTGAATGGACTCACGCACACCTATCCGGCCGACGTGTCTGTCCTGCTGGTGGGGCCGAATGGGCAAGGAGTCGTCCTAATGAGCCAGGCGGGGAACGGCGCGTTCCCTGTGACGAACGTGTTTATCACGTTCGACGACAGCGCGGCCAACGGGCAACTGCCGAGAAGCGGTCAAATCTCCGGTGGAACCTACTCGCCGAGTGCGTTTCGGAGTAACCCGAACTTCGCGCAATCCGGGGTGAAGCCTGTTCCTCCGGTCGGCCCATACGCGCTGACCTTGGCGTCCGCGTTCAACGGCATGAGTCCGAATGGCTGGTGGTACTTGTATGTGCAGGACGAGGCGTACCCGAATGGCGGCTGGATCACCAACGGCTGGTCGCTCAACCTGCAGACCACAGGGCCGGAGATCTCGCCCATTGCGGCGCAACAGGTTAATGAGAATGCCGCGCAGCCGCTAATGGTGGCCTTCAGCGTGGGTTCGACCGTTACGGCGGCGAGCAAGGTCACGGTGACTGCGAGCCTGTCGGGCAGCAGCACTAAGGACCCTGTCGCGACAGTGGGAACGCCGCAGTTGGCGGACTCGACTGGCACGAACTATATTGTGGCGATTACGCCTGCGTTGAATATGCCCTCTGCGGAGAGCACGGGCAACGGCACGGCGGCCATCACCATTACCGCTACGGACACGAGCGTATCGCCGAACGTGGTGAATACGCTAACCTTCCCGCTCACTGTGGTATACAAAGCCCAGCCGCCGGTTATCTCCGGCCTGCCTACGGCTCCAGTTACGACGCCGGCGAACCAGCCTTTGAGTGGGAGCTTCACCGCTACGTCGCCTGACCTCGGGGCTGTTGTGAATGCGACCGTTACAGGGCAGCAAGGCGCCAACATCGGGATTGTCACGGTGACTTCTAGTGGGGCGAGCTCCTGGACGTGGCTCCTGACGCCCAATGGGACGGCAGGCCAGAGCGTGGTGACAGTGACAGCCTCGTACGCTGGGTACAGCGTTCCGGCCACGTTCACGATTGTTACGACCGGCGGAACTGTGCCGACGATTACCGGGCTTACCAACGGCCTGACCGTACTGGAGAACCAGGTCGGCTATGTGTTCTTCAACGCGGGCAACCTGTCGCTGGCAAGCGTGACGAACCTGGTCGGCAGTACGGACAACACGAACTTGGTTGCCGGCGTCAAGGTCAGCTTCACGGGCACCAACTATGAAGCAGCGGTCAGTCTGGTTCCTTACCAGAACAACCAAACGGCCGGCGCCGCGAACGTATTCGTCGGTGTTGGCGACCAGTTTGGCACGAATCTGACGAGCTTCTCGGTGACGGTGATCCCGGTTTCGTTCCCGCCGTCCATAGCGCCGATCGCGGACCAGTACGTGCAGGTTGGCACGCCTAGCCTGCGGGTGGCGTTCACGGTGACGGATCCCGCGGTAGCGATTACGAACCTGACCTACACGAGCCGGGTGTCGAATGCGAGCATCATCAGCGCTCCGATCACGTTCGAGCAGAGCGGGCCGAGCAGCTATACTGCCACGATTGACCTTGTGACGAACGTGGTGGGCAGCTCGACGATTACATTCCTGGCCAGCGACGGTCAGAACACGGCCGCGCAGGCTTTCGCCCTGGTGGTGACTGCACCGCCCGCGCCGGCCATCGGACCTATCGCTGACACCAACACGGCAGTGAACACCTCGGTGACGGTGCCCCTGGTTGTGACTTCGGCATCGACGCCGCTCAGTTCGCTGCAGTTCAGCTACAAGCTGTCCAATAGCAACCTGGTTTCCAGCGTGGTTATCAATACGGCGCGGTTCCCGGTCAATGGAGCCACGGCGTTCGCGCAGATATTCCCCGCGAACAACCAGTACGGCACCTGCGTGATCACGATCTACGTGACGGACGGCTACACCACGGTGTCGCAGTACTTCGCGCTGACGGTGCCTGAGACGGCGCCGGTCTTCGCAGCTATTGCTGATACCAATGCGGCGGTGAACACGGCGTCGGTCACGGTGCCGCTGATTGTCACTCCTACGTCGGTGCCGATCAGCGGGCTGACGTTCGGCTATAAGCTGTCGAACAGCAACTTGGTTTCGAGTGTTGTCATTAACACTGTGCGGTTCCCGGTCAACGGCGCGACAGCGCTCGCCCAGGTTTTCCCCGCCAGTAACCAGGTGGGTACCTGCGCGGTTACCATCTACGTCAGCGATGGCGTCAACACGGTGGCGCAGACGTTCAACTTCACCGTAACGGCCCCTGTGGGCCCGACGCTGGGGGCGATCGCCGACCAGACAACACAGAAGAACACGCCTATCAGCGTGGCGCTGGTGGTCACCGACCCAGTGACGCCGCTCGCCAACCTGACGTTCAGCACCAGGTCGTCGAACTCTAAGTTGGTTCAATCGGCCATCGTGGTGAACAACGGCACGAACGCCAGTCTGGCGGTCAACCTGGTGACGAACGCATACGGGGCAGCCGTGATAACGGTGTCGGTCAGTGACGGCTTCACGACGGCCTCGCAGCCGTTCGCGCTGTTGGTCCTGCCCACTCCGCCGAGCTTGGCGCCGATTACGTCGCCTGTGGGTGCGGTTGCCGGCGGGACGGTTAGCATTCCGTTGAGTGTCTTCTCGCCTGACACACCGATCGCCCAACTGACGTTTGCCGGCTCAAGCACGAATAGTGCAGTGGTCAGCGGGGTCAGCTTCTCCACGAGCGGCACGAACGTGACGGCGACCGTGACCCTCGCGGCCAACGCGGTAGGGTCGGCGGCCGTTCAGATCGAAGTGTCGGATGGGTATTCCACCTCGGCGCAGTCGTTCGTGGTGAACGTTGCACCGGCGAAGGGCTCAACGCTCTCCGCGACGTTGGTCGGGAAGGTCCTGAAGATCACCTTCACCGGCGTTCCGAACAGCTCGTATATCATCCAGGGCAGCTCGGACCTGAAGACGTGGAGCCAGGTTGGCTCCGCGGTCACCACCGACTCGAACGGCAATGGTGAATACGACGCCACTGTAGGCAGTTCCGGCGAGGAGTATTTCCGCGCCTTGCTGCAGTAAGTCGTCTAGAGAGATTCAGAGCCGCCCGCTGGGCCTTCCCAGCGGGCGACTTTTTTGTACGGAGGGGTGGGCTGGGACATTCAGGCGGAATTGTGAAATAAAGGCTTGACACAGGCGACGCTTTTCAACTTAATATGCAATCACGGCGTTTTTTAGTTTGAAATGGCGCTTTTGGAAAATGCGGCGCTTATAGACAAAGGCTGCCGTATAAGTGGGTTCAGGTTAGTTCAATGCGTTAGAGAACAGATTGAATGATTACTCGAAAAGACCGGGTGGAGCCTGAGAGCGGAGCGGGGCTGCTTGTGTGCGTGCAGGAGTGGGAGCGGGTGGCGCGCGAGGCAGACTTTAAGCCGACGAGAATGGCTGCCCTGTGCAGTATCTCGGAGCGTCAGTTGGAGCGTGTTTTCAAGAGGTATCTTAACTGTACGCCAAGCCAGTGGCTACGCGAGTTGCAGTGCCGGCTGGCCAGGGACCTGATTGCCCAGGGCTATACCAGTAAGGCAGCGGCGGCGGAGTTGAAATTCGCCACCGGCGCGCATTTCTGCCGCGAGTTCAAGAAGGTCTTTGGCACATCACCGCAGAGTTTCGCGCCCAACCGGCTGGGGTACTTGAGCCTGACCGTGCTGGACCGCACTGGGCGGGAGGTCCGTCAGACGGCCGAAGCGCAGGGGCCGGGGGTGCAGCGGTTGGATGCTGAAAGGTCGAATGGGCGGGTGTACGCGCAATAGTCTGATACCCTTTTGACGAGGAACACGCTGAAAGCGGCAGCGTATTGAGGCGAAGCCGCGCTGCCGGAACCGGCCGTCCTGCCTCTGTTATGCGCAAGCAGCGTGGGAGGTGCTCAGGCGGGCGGATTAGCCGGATCTCTCAGGTCTGGGAGATGGCTTGGCTCGGGGCAGGCGGAGGTTCGGCGGTCGGCGGCGGAGGTGTTGGCGTGGTTGCCGGCGGGATAGCTGCTGGTGATGCTTCGGTAGTTTCGAGGCTTGGCACCTGCGCGACGGAGAGAGGCTCTGGGTCCGAGGCCGAGGCCGGGGGTATCCCTTGAGGAGGCTCTGGAGCGGGGCTTGCGGCCGTTTCCTGCGGCGGCGTGGTTGCGGCGGCAGCGTCGCCAACGGCCAGATTTCCGGCGGCAGGAGCAGTCTGGGCGGCCTGTTCGACCGGGAGACTCGCAGCGCCGGGTTCGGCGGGGAGGGCAGGAGGCTGAGACTCTGGCGGGGTGGCCTGTGCGAGGGGTTTTGGTTCGGGCTTGGACGGTTTCGGGGTGGGTCTTTTGGCGGTTTCGAGGGTGCCATTGGCGAACTCGATGACGTGCCCCTGATGGATGAGCCAATGGAGGTCGGCAATCACGACGGTCTGCTCCGGCGTTGGCTTATTCGCGTCGAATTGGGGCGCGGGCGCTTGTCCTGGTGCAGCGGCAGGTTCTTGGGGAGCGGGAGCGGGCAAGGGGATGGGGATCGGGGCGGGAGCGGGTGACGGAGCTAATGCCTCGACCAGGTCGCGGCGAATGCACCTGGCATGGGTGTTGATGTGGTCAACGATGCGCTTGACGCCCTCGGATACGGGGGCTGCGGCCAAATCAAGGAAGTGCGGGCGGGTGACGCAGACATGGGTGACCGTCTTGTTGACCTTGAAGAACTGGAGGCCGTGGACGGCAAACTGCTGGCTAAGGACCGTGGCAATCTGGAGGGGGAAACGGCGTTGGTCCTCCCAGACGCTGCGGATCAGGCGGAGCAGCTCAGGGCTGCGCATGGCTCGCGCGGCGGTGCCGGTCAACGTGAGTGACTCCACCGGCTTGATGATGTTCTCCTTGTGCGTTTCGCGGAAGTGCTTTTCCACCTCTTCCATGCTGCCGAGCCGAAGCGGTTCGGGCAGATTGAGGCAGTTGTATTCGATGCGCCAGCTTTGGTCTTCTATCCACTTCTTGACGACCTGCTCGTCGCGGACAATTTTGACGCGGGATTTATATACCTCGAAGGGCATCCTGGAGAAGCGTTCCGCATGGAGTTTGCGGAGCTGGTTTTGATAGTCGTGGTAGTTGGGAGGGCCGAGGATGACGCCGCTCATGCCGCATTGGGCGACGAAAGTGTAGGTGCCTTTGGGGGGCTCTTTGGGCGTGCGTTCGGCCTGGTAGAACGTGGCGAAATGCTTCTTGAGCGCATGGGCGGTGGCCTCGTCCTCGGAGAGCCAGAGGGTGTCGTCCAGGGCGCAGACGAAGAGCGGCTGTATCGGCTTTCCTTCGGGGTTCTTCTTGACGCTAAAGACGACGGCGTGGCGCTCCGGCTTTTGCAGTATCATCTGGGCGATGTCGAAGAGAGGGTACGCGCGGCCTGTGATCTTGATCTGGCGCGCCAAGGACTCAACGCCCTTTTCATCCGGCAGCAAAGAGACGTTGATTTCGGGCAGTGGGGGCGGCGGTTCGCGGCGTTCGCGAGGCTCGAACTGCCGAGCCGGGCCGCGGCCTCCGAAAGAGGGCCGGCCCTGGCCCGTTTCGGGCCGTGGCGAGCCTGGGCGGGCTTCGCGGCGCGGGCGGTTGTCATCCCGGCGTTGGAAGGGGGCACCCTCGCGGCGAGGGGGCCGAGGACCGCGTCGTTCGCCGCGTCGCTCGACGGTCTTTTCTTCGCCCTCGTAGTGGGCGTACTTGGCCGAGGAAGGCTCCTGTGCCCAAGCGGGCAGGAAGAGCTTTTCCAGATCGAATTCGTTATCAGGTAATGTGCTCATTACGTTACGTCAGGCGCGCGCCGGAGCGTGCCTTGCGAAAACCGCTCGACCAGCATGGAGCGGCTGGCGGCAGATTGCAAGCCTTCCGTGGATATAATAGCGGCGGGAACGCTTCTTGACCGGGAACCAGGAGTTGAATTACATCCGAGCGGCCCTTTTGTAATGAAACAAAACGGATCGGGGCGTGTCATAATAAGTAATTAAAATGGCAAAATCTAAGAAGCGCCGCAAACTCGTCGTCTTTTCGGTGATTGGCTTGGTGGTGGCCGGACTGGCAGCCGGAGCCTTCTTCCGGAAGAGGGACGTGGTCATCCCTGTGCAAACGGAGAAGGTGGGGCGGCGGAACCTGGTGGAGACGGTCAAGGCCAACGGGAAGATTCAGCCGGTGGTCAAGGTCAACATCAGCCCGGAGGTGAGCGGGGAGATCACCGAACTGCCGGTGAAGGAGGGCCAGCACGTGCGGAAGGGCGACTTGATTTTGAAGATCAAGCCGGACTTTTATGTGGCGGCGCGCAACCAGGCGCAAGCGTCCTACCAATCCTCCCTGGCGGGCAAGGAAGTGGCCGACGCCAACTTGAGCCAGGCGAAGGCCGAGTTCAAGCGCAACGAGGACCTTCTGGCGCATAAGTTGGTTTCCGAATCCGCCTATGATCAAGTGAAGGCCACGTTCATGGTGGCCCAGGCGCAGGTGTCCAGCGCGGAGCACCAGGTCGAGATGGCGCGGGCCTCCCTGGCCAGCGCCGAAGACATGCTGACCAAGACCACCATCCTCTCGCCACTCACGGGCACGGTCAGCAAATTGAACTCGGAAGTCGGCGAGCGGGTGGTCGGGACCGCCACGATGGCAGGGACCGAGATCATGACGATTGCGGACCTCAACGAGATGGAGGCGCGTGTGGATATCGGCGAGATGGACGTGGTGCTGATTGCGCCGGGCCAATGCGCGCACCTCGAGGTCGACGCCTTCAAGGACAGGAAATTCAACGGGTTCGTCACGGAAATCGCCAACTCCTCGAAGAACTCCGCCTCCTCCGGGGGCAGCACGCAGGACGCCACCAAGTTCGAGGTCAGAATCCGCGTCAAGGAGAAGGAGGCCTTCAGGCCCGGCATGTCGGTCACGGCGGAAATTGAGACCCGCTCGCGAACCAATGTCCTGGCTGTCCCGATCGCGTGCGTCACCACCCGGCTGCCTAAGGACAAAAAGGCCGGCTCGAAGCCGGTTGCCCTCGACCGCTCGAAGACCAATTCGCCATCCGCCAAGGCCGACCCGCCGGCGAAGGCGGGGAAGACGAATTCTCCGGCCGCACCGGCGCATTCCAACACCGCTTCCAACGACGTGGCCGCCGATCCCGCCGAAAGCACCAATGCCGCCGCCCTCGACGGCACCAACGCCGCTGATAAAAGAGCCAAGGAAGCCGTGAAGCCCATCGAAGTCGTGTTTCTGGCCGAGGGCGGCGCGGCAAAAATGGTGCCCGTCAAGATAGGCATTAGCGACGACAACTACTGGGAGATTACCGAGGGGCTGACCGAGGGCCAGGAGGTGGTCACGGGCGGTTTCCGGGCCATCAGCCGGGATTTGGAGGACGGCAAGAAGATACGAAAGGGCGCCGTGGGCGCCGACCTGGAGAAGGACAAGGAGGCAAAGAAGAGCGAGTGAGCGCCCAATCCTCTACGATGCCATGCCGCTGATCCGCTTAGACAAGATTTCGCGCCGCTACCAGATGGGAGCGGAGACGATATACGCGCTGCGAGAGGTTTCGCTGGAAATCGAACGCGGGGAGTACGTGGCCATCATGGGGCCGTCCGGCTCGGGAAAATCAACCTTGATGAACCTGCTCGGCTGCCTGGACACAGCGACCTCGGGCCAATACGAACTCAACGGAGTGCTGGTCAGCCAAATGGATGACAACCAACTGGCCGAAATCCGGAACAAGGAGATCGGTTTCATTTTCCAGACATTCAATCTGCTGCCGCGCTCCGACGCCCTGCGCAACGTGGAGTTGCCCATGATCTATCGCGGGACGACGGCGGAGGAACGGCGCGAGGTCGCCCTGGAAGCGCTCAAACACGTGGGCCTTGGGGATCGGATTCATCACAAGCCGAACGAGCTCAGCGGCGGCCAGCGCCAGCGCGTGGCTCTGGCGCGCGCCCTGGTCAACCGGCCCTCCATTTTGCTGGCAGACGAGCCGACCGGGAACCTCGATACCAAGACGGGCGTGGAGATACTGGCTTTGTTCGCCGAATTGTGGAAAAACGGCAACACCATCATCCTGGTCACCCACGAGGAGGACGTGGCCAGGCACGCCCGCCGCATCATCCGCATTCGCGACGGCCTGATAGCTAGCGACGATCGCCAGGAGGGCTTCTCGCCGACGGCGCCTTGCCCGGACATCCCCAGCCCGGTAGTGAGAGCCTAAGTCCATGAACTTGCTGACGGAGCTCAAAGAGGGCCTGGGCATCTCATGGGGGGCCATTAGGGCCAACAAAATGCGTTCTGTTCTGACGACGCTCGGCATCGTCATTGGGATTGTGACGGTCACGTTAATGGGCTCGGCGATTCATGGCCTGGATCGGGCCTTCTTGAAGAACATCTCCTTTATAGGCGCCGACGTGCTCTACGTCAGCCGTGAGACGTGGTTCAACGACTCGGAGGACGTTTGGCGCAGGGAGCAAAAGCGGGAGCGGATTTCGCCGGAACAGGTTCGGGCCCTGGAGCGTCAATTGACCCTGGCGCGGGCGGTCGCGCCGGAGGTGGACATGGGCGTCTCCATCCAATACAAGAAGCGCCGCTCGGACAGCGTCCGGCTGGTCGGCACGACCGACCAATTCGTCTATACGAGCAGCGGCGGGGGCGGGGGGCTGGCGATCGGCCGCTTTATCTCGCCCTTGGAGTCCCAAGGCGGCCGGCCTGTGTGCGTGATCGGTTCGGAGGTGGCCACAAACCTCTTCCAGCGCGAGCCTCCGCTGGGCAAGCGCATCCGCATCGAAGGCCAGTCTTTCGAGGTCATCGGGGTCCTGGAGAAGCAAGGCACGTTCCTGGGCATGTTCAGCCTTGATAACCAGGTTATCATCCCCCTGAAGCAGCTCATGATGTCCTTCTGGGGCACCCCGGACTGTCTTATCCGGGTGAAGGTGACGGACTTGGGGCAGCTCGATGATGCCAAAGAGGAGGTGCATTACGCGATGCGGACGGTGCGGCACCTGGCGCCCAAGCAAGCGGACGATTTCTCCATCAATCAGCAGGACCAGTTCATCAAGATATTTCACAAACTGGGAGGCACGATTGCGGCGGTGGGCCTGTTCGTCACGGGCCTTTCGCTCTTCGTGGGGGGCATCGGGATCATGAACATCATGTTCGTCTCGGTGGCGGAGCGCACGCGCGAGATCGGGATTCGGAAGGCCATCGGCGCCAAGAGCCGGACCATCCTTCTCCAGTTCCTGATCGAGGCGGCGGGGATATGCCTGATCGGGGGCGCCATCGCGCTCGCCATCGCCTGGCTGCTCACGCTCGTAGTCCAGAGGTTTTTGCCGGTGAACCTCTCGCTCAGCATCGTGGGGCTGGCGCTGCTGGTTTCCTTGCTCACGGGGGTGGTCTCCGGGTTTTTGCCCGCGTGGCGGGCGGCGCGCATGAACCCGGTGGACGCTTTGAGAAATGAGTAATCGGCCATGAGCGTCAAACGCAAATCCGTGCTGTTGGCGGAAGTCCGCGAGAGCTTTCGCATGGCGATGGGCGCCCTGGCGGCGCACAAGCTGCGCTCGGCCCTCACGCTGCTGGGCGTCCTGGTGGGAGTGTTTTCGATTATCGTCGTCATGACCGCCATGCGGGTCATGCAGAACAACATCGAACAGGAAATCAGCCAATTGGGCAGCCAGACGTTCATGGTCCAGAAATGGCCGGCGGTCTATTTCGGAGGACCGGAGGGCTTCGAGAAATACTGGCGCCGCAAGGACATCACGCTGGCGCAGGGAATCGACGTGGAAAGAAAGGCCACCTTGGCGCAGGCGGTGGGCATCGAGACGACCTTTTGGAGCGGGCAGATTGAAACCCGCTACAAGAAGACAGCGCCCAACGTGGCGGTCTTCGGCGAGACGCCGGCCAGCTTTCAGGCGCGCAACTGGATTCTTGGCGAGGGCCGGCTCCTGCTGGATATGGACGTGGACGGCGCCCACAACGTCTGCGTGCTGGGCAATGGCTTGGCCAAATCCGTCTTCCCTCATGCCTCGGCGGTCGGGGAGCGACTCAAGATCGACGGCATCAACTATTCCGTCGTCGGCGTGCTCGAGCCCAAGGGCGGCTCGCTGGGCGGGGACCAGGACAATTTCGCCGTCATCCCGATCACCACGGGCCTGAACCGCTACGGACGCTATTACCGGAGCTTGACCCTCCTGGTCCAGGCGCCGGATTCCGCCCGCTACGACGACACGGTCGAGCAGGTGCGCGGGATTCTCCGCGCGGTCCGCAAGGTGCCGCCCGGCAAGGAGGATGATTTTGAGATAGCCTCGAACGACTCGATGATTTCCCAGTTCAACACCTTCACCATCGCCGTGCGCATCGGCGTGATGGTGGTCAGCTCCATCGCGCTGCTTGCCGCCGGGATCGGCATCATGAATATCATGCTGGTGTCCGTGACCGAGCGCACGCGCGAGATCGGAATCCGCCGGGCGGTGGGCGCCAAGAGGCGCAACATCATGGTCCAGTTCATCATGGAAGCCGTGGTGCTTTGCGAGGTGGGCGGGGTTATGGGCGTGTGCCTGGGAATCCTGGGTGGCAATGCCACGGCCTATTTCTTGCACCTCGCGCCGGTGATCCCGGTGGATTGGATCGTCATCGGCCTCGTTATTTGCTCCATTGTCGGCATTGTTTTTGGCACGTATCCCGCCTATAAGGCCGCCAACCTGGACCCCATCGAGTCGCTCCGTTACGAGTAGCCGCCACCGACGGTTGTTTGGCTCGGCATTTGCCAAGAGAGTCAAACCGATATAAAAGGAGGGGCGTTTGGGAATGAAACAAGCCTCAAAACAACCGGGATCGGGTCGAATTCGCAGGTTCCTGGCCGTCCTGGCGGTGCTGGGCGTCCTGGCGGCCCTCTGCGGCTGCCGGACGTTGAACTTCTACGGGCAGGCCCTCAAGGGCCAGTATGAGTTGGTGGCCCATGCGCAACCGATTCAGAAGCTGCTGGCCGAGCCGCGAACGCCCGACCGGCTCAAGCAACGGCTGCGCCTGCTGCTCGAATTGCGCGTCTTTGCTAAGGAGAAGCTCAGCCTGCCCGTCGATGGCCATTATCGCCGCTATGCCGACGTCCACCGGGCCTTCGTCGTGTGGAACGTCGAGGCTGCGCCGGAGTTTTCCATGCAGCCCAAGACCTGGTGGTATCCGCTGGTGGGCAGCCTGGAATACCGCGGCTATTTTTCAGAACGGAACGCGAGCAACTACGGAAGCTGGCTGGAGAAGAGGGGTTACGATGTCTATCTGGGCGGGGCGCAGGCCTATTCCACACTGGGCTGGTTCAACGACCCGGTCCTCAACACGTTTATTTTCGAGTCGGACGCGGACCTGGCGGAGGTCATTTTCCATGAGCTGGCCCACCAGCGCGTCTTTGCCAGCGGGGATACGGACTTCAACGAGGCCTTTGCCACGACGGTCGGCCAGGAGGGCGCCCGCCGATGGCTCCGCGCCCGGGGCGCGACCGCCGAATCCGAGGCCTACGAGACCCAACTGCGGCGCGCCACCCAATTCGCGCGCCTCATCATGGAGACCCGGGCGCAACTGGCAACGCTCTATGGCGATGAGCGGAGCGAATGGGGCAGACTCAAGGCCACGAACAGGAAACGCGGCGTTCCTCGCCAGGAGCTGCGCCGCGAAAAGCAGCGCATCCTGGATCGCCTCAACACGGCCTATGCCGGCCTCAAGGCGCAGTGGGGCGGGGACACCGAGTACGACGAGTGGTTCTCACGCCAGGTCAATAATGCGAAGCTCAACTCCGTGGCCGCTTACTACGACCTGGTGCCCTGCTTCCAAAGACTGCTCGAAACCAACGGGGGCGACCTGGAGAGGCTCTACCAGGCCGCCGAGCGCCTGTCGAAGATGCCGCGCAAGCAACGCCGTCAGGCCCTGCAGTTCCCGGGGCGCTCTTGAATTACAAAAATGTAATGGGCTTCGTGTGAACATAATCCTCGCTGGAGGCGTCTGATTTCGCGATATGAAGAGTGATGACAAGCGGCCATTGGCCAAGGGGCAGGTCTGGAGAACGGGTGTCGCCGACATCGAGATAATGGCGTTGGGCAAGAGGCTCATCCATTACAGGATTACCAAGCAGTTGGGACGCAGAGGAGTCAGCTCCCAAATCAGCGGCATCCAGGCCATGGAGGATTACCTCAAGGTCAATCAAGCCCAGTTGGTCCGAGGGGCTTCAAACAATTGATGGGCCTCCCAGACCAGGCGCAGGCCCTCGAGGGTCAGGATGGGCCGCACAGCGGTGATTTCGGGCAGTTTACGGGCCATGAGGCCGGCATAACCCCCGGTGGCGATGACCGGGAGGCGGCGGTGGTCGAGCTCGCGTCTTAGTTCGAGGATCAGTTCGCGCACCAACCCGCGATAGCCATGCACCGCGCCGACGAGCATTGCGTGGCGGGTGCTCTTGCCGATGGCCTCGGTGACGTCCCGGATTCGAATGCGCGGGAGCAGCGCGGTCTTTTCGTGGAGGTAATCGGTCATGGCCGCCAGGCCCGGGGCGATAATGCCCCCCACGTAGTTGCCGGCCCGATCCAGGACATCGAAGGTGACCGCGGTCCCGAAATCCACGACTACGACGGGCGCGCCGAAGGCGTGTTTGGCGGCGACAGCGTTGGCGAGGCGGTCGGGACCGATGGTTTTGGGGTTGGGGTAGTCAATGCCGACGCCGCGCACGGTTTTTGCCGTGAGCTCGAGGCAGGGCAGGCGCCAACGCCCTTTGGCGATGCGGCGGACGAGGGTGGAGACCTTCGGAACGACGCTGCAAAAGGCGGCTGCGTCCAGCCGTCCATTCCCCGTGAAGGCCGCGACGGCGTCCTCGGCGGTTCCCTCGAGCCAGGCGGCTGTGGGGATGTTCGTATGTCTGAAGATGCGCCCTCGGTCGGCCAAGCCGAGGTGGGTGTGGGTGTTCCCGATATCAAGGAGAAGGAGCATGGAGGGTCTATTTCTCGATGGTGACATCGCCGCCGACAATGCGCTCGAGGTGGCCATGCTCCGTGCGGAGGAGCAGGGCGCCCTCGTCGCCCAGGGCCTCGGCGCGGCCGCTGATCTGGCGGGCGCCGACGCGGATGGCGACATTGCGTCCAAGCGTGGTGCAGTGCTTCTCCCATTCCTCGGCGATGTCCGCGAAGCGCCCGGAAGTGACGCGGGCATAATCGTAGTCCAGCTCCTTGAGGATGGCCACGGCGAGCTGGGGACAGAAGACCGGCTTGCCAAGCTCGGCCTCGAGAGAAGTGGCCTGGCTCCGCAGTTCGGCAGGAAAGTCCGCGGGGCTGAAGCTGATATCCACGCCGATGCCGAGGATGACGTATTTTATTTGGTCCAGCTCAGCGTTCAGTTCGGTCAGGATGCCGGCGGTTTTGCGTCCTTGGATCAGGAGGTCGTTGGGCCATTTGATTTCAGGTTCGAGGCCGGTCTCGGAGTGAATGGCCCGCCGGAGGGCGGTGGCGGAGGCGACGGTGAGCCGGGTGGCCTCGGCGGGGCGCATCTCCGGCCTGAGCAGGACGGAGAACCAGAGCCCCTTCCTGGGTGGGGAGAGCCACTTGCGCCCGAGGCGCCCGCGGCCGCAGGTCTGGGACTCGGCAAAGACCACGGCGCCCTCTTTGACCCCATCACGGGCGAGCCTCTCGATGACATCGTTGGTGGAGGTGGTGGATTGGAAGACGCGGATGTCGCGCCCGATGACCTGGGTTGGACCGAGCCGGGAAACCAGGTCGTCAGCGTGCAGGGTATTCGGGGTGGCGAGCAGCCGGTAACCCAGGTGGGGGCTGGCCTCGATGTCGTAACCGAGCGCCCGGAGTTCCTCGATGCGGGCCCAGATGGCGGCGCGGCTCACGCCGAGGCTCTGTGAAAGCTCCGCGCCGGACACCGAGCCGCCGGCCGCATTGCGCAAGGCATTGAGGATTTTGACATCAATTGCCATGACGAATTGGGTTACGTCTCAAAATCCAGGCCGATGTCCACTGCGCGGGCGGAGTGGGTCAGGGCGCCCACCGAGATGAGGTTGACGCCGGTTTGAGCGACGGCGCGAACGGCATCCAGGGTCACGCCGCCGCTGGCCTCGGTGGGCACGCGGCCGGCGCATACCCGGACTGCCTGCCGCAACTGGCCGAGGTCCATGTTATCGAGCAGGATGGAGTCGGCGCCCGCCGCCAGGGCTTGGTCCACTTGTTCGAGGGTGTCGGCCTCGACTTCCACCTTGAGCAGCGGATAAGCGGCCCGCGCCCGCCGCACGGCGGCGGCAACGGCGTTGGGCTGTTCGCGCCGCAAGGCGGCCAAGTGGTTGTCTTTGATGAGGATCATGTCAAAGAGCCCGACGCGATGGTTGCGCCCGCCGCCGCAAGTCACCGCGTATTTCTCCAGCCGCCGCCAGCCGGGCGTGGTTTTGCGCGTGTCGAGGATTTGGGCGCCGGTGCCCTGGACCGCCTGGACGTACCGCGCGGTGAGGGTGGCGACGCCGGAGAGGCGCTGGAGGAAATTGAGGGCCACGCGCTCGGCTCCGAGAAGGGCGCGCGCCGGCCCGGCGACGTGCAGGAGTGTCTGGCCGACGGTCACAGCTTGCCCGTCCTGGACGGCACGGGTGATGCGGACCTGGGGAGACAGTTCGCTAAAGGCGGCTTCGGCCAGGGCCAACCCGGCGACAACCAGCGGTTCGCGCGCCCGCATCGCCGCCGCCGCCGCGGCATCCGCCGGCACGGTCGCAAGGCTGGTAGCGTCCCCGGCTCCGATGTCTTCCGCGAGGGCTGTTTGCACGGCCCGGCGAAGTTCTTCGGTGGTCAACGAATCCATGAGTCGCGGATGTAGTGGTCCCAGATTCTCTGAATGTCCGACCTCGCAGCGGGAGCGAGGATAAACGCACTCATTTTCTCTTCCGGGCACGGAAGGCTCGGCTCATCGCCTTGAACTCTGCCTCAGCCTGATCTCCAGGGATGCCTTGGCCGCCATCGAGTTCGTCGAGGCCCTGTTGGATTTTGGCCCGAACCCCGTTCAAGCCGAGTGGTATGGCCTTGGCGACCTGAATAAGGATGCCATCCTCGCGTTCGTCCGCAATGTACAGGCTCCCCTCATCAAGCCCATAGCGGCGGCGGGTCGCCACAGGCAGGACTATGCTTCCCCGCAGGCCGACGTGACCCGTCGTTTGTCTGCCACCGTTCTTTTTCACGGACGCAGATTATCAGATATTCTGTAATTCCGCAACGGACTTTACCCCCGTTTTCCGCGCATGAGCCTCTCGATCTCGTCGGCCTCGATCGGGATGTCGGCCATCAGGTCGATGTTGTCCCCGTCCTGGACAAGGATGTCATTTTCGAGGCGGACGGCGAAGCCTTCGGCGGGGATGTAGATGCCGGGTTCGACGGTCAGGACCCAGCCGGCTTGGAACGGTTCGGTGGTGAGGCCGACATCGTGAACGTCCAAGCCGAGCGGGTGGCCGATGCCATGCATAAAGTACTCTTTGAGGGCGGGCTTTTCGGGGTCTTGCTTGCGGACATCGGACGATTTGAGCAGGCCCAGGCCAAGCAGTTCCTCCTGCATGAAGCCCTCGGCCTCCTTCTGCCATTGCTTGGGCAGTTTGCCGGGGGTGGCGGCCTTGGAGGCGGCGCGGAGGACGCGGAGCACGGCGTCATAGACCTGGCGCTGGCGGCGCGTGAAACGGCCGCTGACCGGGATGGTGCGGGTCAGGTCGGAGTTGTAGTTGGCATAGTTGGCCGCCACGTCGAGCAGCAGCACGTCGCCCTTTCGGCAGGGTTGGTCATTGGCGAGGTAGTGGAGGACGCAGGCATTCCTGCCGCCGGCAATGATGGGGGGGTAGGCGAAGCCGCCGCCGCGCCGGATGAACTCGTGGGCAAATTCGGCTTCCACTTCGGTCTCGGTAACGCCGGGTTTGACAAAGCGCGCAACTCGCAGGAAGCCGTCTCTTGTGATGGCGCTGGCCTGGCGGATCAACTCGACTTCGGCGTCGGACTTTGCGACGCGCAGCTTGTGCAGGAGGCGGGCCAGGCGCTGGTAATCGTGCAAGGGATACCGCGCCCGGGTGTCTTTGACGAACCGGGCGTCGCGGGTTTCCACCTCGATGACCGCGCGCTTGTGTTCGTTGGTGTTCAGGTAGGCGTGGTCGCACTCGCACATCAGCCGTTGGAAGAGCGGGCGGAATTCACTGAGCCACTCGACGCGCTGGATGCCGGAAATGGCGCGGGCTTCTTCCTTGGAATGCTTGTGGCCCTCCCAGGTGGCGACGACATCGTTTGTCTCGCGCAGGAACAGCATCTCCTGCATGGTCTCCTCGTGGGCATGCGGATACAGGAGCAGGATGGTCTCTTCCTGTTCGATGCCCGTCAGATAAAACAGGTCGGAGTTCGGCCGCAACGGGAGGGCGCCGTCCGCGTTAGCCGGGAGGATGTCATTGGCGTTGACCACTGCCAGGGAGTTGGGCAGCATCAGGTTCTTGAGGTTCTGGCGATGGGTGACAAACATCTGTGGATCAAGGCTTCGGTAACGCATTGGGAATGGGGATTAGTAGGTCTGGTGTTCGGTGCGGGCGATGATTTCGTTCTGGAGTTCGATTGAGAGGTCGCAAAAGTAGTCGCTATAGCCGGCAACGCGGACGATAAGGTCGCGGTGCTGTTCGGGGTTGCCCTGGGCCTGGCGGAGGGTGTCCGCGGTGACGACATTGAACTGGAGATGGTGGCCGTCCATTCTGAAGTAGCTGCGAACCAGGCAGGCCCATTTGTCCAGGCCGTCCTCGCCGGCGACGAGGCCCGGGCTGAATTTCATGTTCAACAATGTGCCCCCGGTTTTGACATGGTCCATCTTGGCGGCGCTGCGGATGACGGCGGTGGGGCCATGGCGGTCGGCGCCCTGGACGGGGCTGATGCCCTCGGAGACAGGCAGGCCGGCCTTCCGGCCGTCGGGCATGGCGCCGACGACGCTGCCGAAATAGACGTGGCAGGTGGTGGGCAGCATCTCGACGCGGTAGCGTCCGCCGCGGGCATCGGGCCGTCCGTCCACTTCGTCGAAACAGGCGTTAAAGACCTTGCGCATGAGGTTGTCGGCCCCATCGTCGTCATTGCCGTATTTCGGGCTGCGGTTGACGAGGCGTTGGCGGAGCACCTCCTGGCCGGCGAAGTTCTGGTCGAGGATGGCGACAATCTCGGCCAGGGGGAGCCGGGGTGTGCCGGCAAAGCATGCCTCCTGGATGGCGCTTAGGGAATCGGCGATGCTGCCCAGGCCGACCATTTGGATGAAGGTGTTGTTGTAGCGGGCGCCGCCGGCGTTATAGTCGCGCCCCTTGGCGATGCAGTCATCTATCAGCACGCTCAGGAACGGGGCGGGCATCTGGCTGGCATACATGCGTTCGATCAGCCGGTTGCCGCGGATTTTGATTTGGATGAAGTGGCGGAGTTGGAGGCGGAAGGCAGTGAAAAGGTCCTCAAACGTCTGGAACGAACCGGGCGGGCCCGTCTGGAGGCCGAGTTGGCGCCCGGTGCGCGGGTCTTTGCCGTCATGCAGGGTCAGTTCAAGGATTTTGAGGAGGTTGAAGTAACCGGTGAGGATGTAGGCCTCTTTGCCGAAGGCGCCGACCTCGACGCATCCGCTGCAGCCGCCGGCACGAGCGTCTTCCAGGGACTTGCCCTGGCGCAGTTGCTCCGCCACCACGGTATCGGCATTGAACAGCGAGGGGAAGCCGTAGCCTTGGCCCACGACGCGCAAGGCGCGTTTGAGGAAGGCGTCGGGGCTTTTGCGGGAGAGTTGGATGTTGCTGCTGGGCTGGAGCAGGTGCATCTCCTCCACGATATCCAGGAGGAGGTTGGAGACCTCGTTCGAGCCGTCGGAGCCGTCGCGGAGCATCCCGCCGAGGTTGATGTTGGCGAAGTCGGTGTAGGTGCCGCTTTCCGCGGCGGTGACACCGACCTTCGGAGGGGCGGGATGGTTGTTGAACTTAACGAAAAAGCACTCGAGCAACTCGCGGGCGGCTTCGCGGGACAGTGTCCCCGCAGCCAGGCCCTTTTCGTAGAAGGGCAGCAAGTGCTGATCGAGGTGGCCGGGGTTGAAGGAATCCCATCCGTTCAACTCGGTGATGACGGCCAGGTGGCAGAACCAGTAGTACTGGAGGGCCTCGTGGAAATCACGCGGGGCGTGGGCCGGGACATGGCGGCAGACCTCGGCGATCTTGAGCAACTCGGCGCGGCGTTGGGGGCGCGCCTCGCCCTGGGCCAATTCCGAGGCCAGGGCGGCGTGGCGTTCCGCGAAGAGGATGAGGGCGTCGCAAGAGACATCAAAGGACCTGAGCGTCTCGCGTTTGTCGTAAGCCTCAGGGTCGTTGAGGAAATCAAGGCTCGCCATCGACGAGGCTATCTCTTTCTTGAAGTCGAGCATGCCCTTGGAATAAATCTTGTCGTCCAGCACGGTGTGGCCCGGCGCGCGCTGCTCCATGAACTCGGTGAAGACCCCGGCTTCATAAGCCTCATTCCATTCCGGGGGCAGTTGGGCAAACATCCGGTCGCGCATCGAGCGTCCGCGCCAGTAGGGGATGATTATCTCTTCGTAGAGCTTGAGGGTCTGGGCGTCGACCTTGTACCAGGTCTTGGGGCGGGAATCGAGGATGCGGAGGTCTTCGAGGCTGTGACAAGTCAGTTCGGGGAACGTCGGCGCCGCTTTCGGGCGCGGCCCGCGCTCTCCGACAATGAGTTCCTCTTCGCCCAGGTAAAGGGTCTTGTGGCGGCAGAGGTGCAGGAACGCCAGCGCCCGGAGCACGGGCGCCGAGTGGCGGCCTTCGTTGGCCTGGTAGAACTCGGTGATGAGCCGGGCGCGTTCGCCCGAAATAGAGGGCGGCGTTTCCAGGGTCTGGCGGCGAAGTCTGGCAGTGCGTTCGTTCATCGGTTCGGCTCGTCTTCGGCTTTCTATCAGTGTAATACAACCCGGCGCGGCGCCGCCGCAATCAAAATCCGGCGGCAGGGAGGCGGTGGGAAGAATCGCCCGTTTACAGACTGCCGGCGCCTTGCCCGGCTGTTTGACCCCCCGGGCCTGACGCCATAATGTATCTCATGAGTGAAGTTAATCATCTGGAACACCGTGCCGCCCCCGCTCCGGGATGGGTCTGTTTGCTCTGTCACCTGGCGCTCTGCCTGGGGATTTCGCGGGGCCTGGCGCAGACCACCGACGTGCTGACGTGCCACAACGACAACGCCCGCACCGGGCAGACCCTGCAGGAGGAGATACTCAGCCCCGCCAACGTCAATACCAACCACTTTGGCAAACTGTGGATCCTGCCGGCCGACGGCAAGGTGGACGCGCAACCGCTCTACGCGGCCGGGATAGCGATCCCCGGAAAGGGCGAGCGCAACGTGGTGTTCGTGGCGACCGAGCATGACTCGGTCTATGCCTACGACGCCGACAGCACGAATCTGTTCTGGCTCGTCTCGATGCTGGGCAGCGGAGAGACGCCTTCGGACGACCGGGGCTGCGGCCAGGTGTCGCCGGAAATCGGCGTGACGGCGACCCCTGTCATTGACCGTGCGCTCGGTCCCAACGGCACCATTTTTGTGGTGGCGATGAGCAAGGACGCCACAGGCCGCTATTTCCAGCGCCTGCACGCTCTGGACCTGGCGAGCGGCGTCGAGCGGGTTCCGGCCGTGACGGTGGCGGCCAGTTACCCGGGCACGGGCCAGAACAGCAGCGGGGGACGCGTCATCTTCGATCCCGCCCAGTACAAAGAGCGCCCGGGCTTGCTCCTCTTGAACGGCGTCGTCTATACCGCCTGGTCGTCGCATTGTGACATCAGCCCGTACACTTGCTGGATTATGGGTTACGACGAGCGGACGTTGGCGCAAACCAATGTTCTCAATCTGACCCCTAACGGCGCCGAAGGTTCGGTTTGGATGAGCGGGGCCGGGATGGCGACCGATGCCCAAGACAACATCTATTTTCTGGCCGCCAACGGGACCTTTGACGCCACCCTCGACGCGAACGGTTTTCCCAGCCGGGGCGACTTTGGCAATGCCTTCATCAAACTTTCCACGACGAGCAACCAACTCGCCGTGGCGGACTATTTCGCCGGCTATACAAACGCTTACGAAAACGCCCACGACCTGGATCTCGGCTCCGGGGGCGCGCTCGTGCTGCCGGACATGGCGGACGCCCAGGGCAATACCCGACACCTGGCGGTCGGCGCGGGAAAGGACCAAAACATATACCTCGCGGACCGCGATAACATGGGCAAATTCAGCGCGGCCAATAACAACGCCCTGTACCAGGAACTGGGCGACGCCCTGCCGGGCGGCGTATGGTCCATGCCGGCTTACTTCAACGGCACGCTCTATTACGGCGCCGTGGGTCAGCCAATAAAGGCGTTTCCATTTCAAAACGCCCGCTTGGGAGCTCCTTCGTCGCACACCTCCGGCACGTTCATCTACCCCGGGGCGACACCGAGCATTTCGGCCAACGGCGCCGGCAACGGCATTGTGTGGGCGGCGGAGAACGCCGACCCCGCCGTCCTGCACGCCTACTCTGCCACCAACCTCGAGGCCGAGCTCTACAACAGCAACCAGGCGCCGCGGGGGCGCGACCAATTCGGGACCGGGAATAAGTTCATCGTGCCGACCATTGTCAGCGCCCGTGTTTATGTCGGCACGACCACCGGGGTGGGCGTGTTCGGCCTCTTGGACGCGGCGACCCTGACCCCGCTCCAGGCCTGGCGCGCCTCCTATTTTGGAAACCCCTCGAATGTCGGCGCAGGTGCCGACGGGGCCGCCCCGGCCGGCGACGGCGTAGCGAACCTCGTCAAGTACGCGCTCGGGCTCGACCCCCTCGCCCCAGCCCAGCCCGGAGAATTGCCCGCCGGGAGCCTCGAAGAAGAATCGGGCGCCAGCTACGCCACACTGACCGTTCACCGCGCGGCCCAGGCGCCCGACATCACCTATCTGGTCGAGGTGTCCAGCGACCTGCGTGGCTGGGCGTCCGGTCCGGGAAACACCGTTACCGTTGAGGATACGGCGACCGAACTCGTCGTGCGCGACGCAGCGCCGCTCGGCGCCGCGCCCCGCTTCCTCCGCCTCTTGGTTTCGAGTCCATGACCGGGAGAGAACCGCGGGTTCAATCGGTCGAGGGTTGAGGAATCCGCTCCGCCCTTGGCAAACGGTGTATGGATCGTTAGATTCATCATCGAACTGAAGCTCAGACGCGGGCGCGACCGGCGAACGCTCTGTTGGCCGCAGAGCAGCCGCATGAATGCGAATATTGTCAAGCTCTTCCGGGCCCTCGCTCTCTGGTTGGTCTGCCTCTTAGGCACGCCCCTCTGGGGCGGAGGCAGCGGCTTGAACGTGGTTGTGGTTGTAAACCAGAGCAGCCGCAACTCGGTGCGGTTGGGCAACTACTATTGCGAGCGCCGGCAGGTCCCTCCGCAAAACGTCCTCCGCATCAACTGGTCCGGCTCGAACATTCAATGGTCTCTCTCAGATTTCACCGGCGTCCTCTTCGACCCGCTCTTGGCCATGCTCGCCAACCAGGGACTGACCAACCAGATCGATTACGTGGTGCTCTCGATGGATATTCCCTACCAGGTCGCTTCGCCGGGGTCCGAGGCCCTGAATGGCACGACCTCGGCGCTTTTCTACGGCTTCAAACCCGATCCGAACCCAGCTTGCTCGCTGGCTTCCGGCTCGGCCAACCTCTACGCCGGCAGCGAAGGCGTCTTCCGCGCCACCCCGCCCGTCAACGCCGTCAGCAACTCCTGGCTCGTGACCATGATCACATCCAGCAATCTCGCCATGGCCATGCAGATCGTCGACCAGGGCGTGAGCAGCGACAGCACGTTTCCCACCCAAACGGTCTATCTGCAAAAGAGCGGGGATATAGCGCGCAACGTCCGCTTCGTAACCTTTGACAACGCCATCTTTGACACGCGCTTGCGCGGCAATTACTCGATGGCGCGGACCAATGACTCCTCGATCTGGGGGTACGGCTGCATCCTCGGCGCCCAGACAGGCGCTTCAGACTACGCCGTGGCGGGCGTCTCGTTCGCCCCCGGCGGCATCGCCGACAACCTCACTTCCTTTGGGGGCCAGATTCTGCAATACAGCGGCCAGCTTGACATTCTTTCGCTGCTGGCCGCCGGGGCGGCCGGCAGCTACGGCACCGTGGACGAACCATGCAACTACCTCGAAAAATTCCCTTCCCCGCTCGATTACTTTTACCAGGCCCGCGGCTTCGGCCTGGCCGAGTGCTACTACCAGAGCCTGACCAATCCCTACCAGGGCCTCATCGTCGGCGAACCGCTGGCCGCCCCGTTCGCCCTGCCGGCGGCCGGCGCCTGGAGCAACCTGCCTCCCAATGCCCTGCTCACCGGCACAACCAACCTCACTCTCCAATTCGACTCCAGCAAGGCCGGCGGACTTCCTTTGCAGCAAGTGGACCTTTTCGTGGACGGTGTCTTCCTGCGCACGCTCACGAACATCCCGCCATGCCAGAACAACGTCCTGACGGTCGTGCTCAACGGGCGCTCGTTGCAATATACCGTGCCGGCAAATGCGACGCTCAACAATGTCGCCGCCGGCCTGGCCCGCGTCCTGAACAACGCCCAGAACACGACCAAGGTCGCCGCATATCCCTATGGCGATCGCATTGAATTGCACTCGACCAGCCTTTCCCGCACCGCCTCACAGCTCAGCTTGGCGGCCAGCACCGCCGATAGCGCCGCCGACGCCCTGACCACTTATCTCACACCCGACAGCGCCGGGTTCCTGGATTCCATGGCCTGCGGAATCCAGTCCTTTTCGGTCAACAATAACCCGAACGTCGGGGACTACCTTCAGCTTGCCCTCACCAAGACCAACGGCGTTCTGATAACCGTGGCGGTGACCAACACGCTTGCCGGCGCCCCGATCTCCGGCCTGCTGGAGAGCCTGGTGGACCTCATCAACGCCAACCCGGGCCTCCAAGGCGGCGATGGGGCAGTCGCGGAAGATTATTACCCGGGCGACGCCTATGGCAATCCGCCCCAGTTTGACCTCGTCGCCCGTTCCCCCGGGTTGAACGCGGCGCAGCTCCAAGCTCAACTCTCCGGTTCCTCGACCTTCTCCGTAAGCCCTTACGGCCCTCAGAGACTCAACGGCAATCTCTCTGACCTCGAGCCTCGCGCCCACCTCTATGTCACCGCGGGGGCGGCCAGCCTGCCTCTCACGTTCCCCCTGGACACCACAGCCCTGTCCGACGGTTTCCACCAACTGACCGCTGTGGCTTATGAAGGAAGCAATGTGCGGACGGAAACTCCGGTTGCCCAAACCGTCTGTGTGTCCAACACCCCTCTGGGGGCCGTGCTTACCCTGGCGCCCGACGGCACGAACGTCGCCGTTGAAGCGCTCCTCTCGTTTTCCGTGGTTGCCAACTCCACTAATGTGTCATTAATCGAACTGTTCGGCACCGGAGGTTCTCTCGGCATTGTCGCGGGCCAATCCAGCGCCACTTTCTCCATCATGGGCACCAACCTGGACGTGGGACTCCACCCCTTCTATGCGCTGGTCAGCGCCCCGAACGGCAGCCAATACCGCACCCAGACGAAGGTGGTCCGCCTCCTGGGCCCCGATGCCCCCTTCACCCTCTCGCTCACCGCACCGCCTCCCAAGTTGACCTGGCCTGCCACTGTCGGCCGAAGCTACGACATCCTGAGCGCGCCCGGTCCGGCCGGCCCGTTCCTGCTCGATGCCACCGTGACTCCCGCCGGCCCGTTTGGCCTGTGGGCCGATACCAATGGGATCGGAACACAAGAATTCTATCGCGTTCGAACCTCGCAGTGATTATGTTGGCGTCCATGCGAAGGAGTCTGATCAAACCGCTCGGCAAACCAGCCCCTGTATTGCTCGCATTGCTCCTCCAGTTCAGTTGCCTGGCCGCCCATGCCGCCGACACGCTAAACTGGGACGCCTCCCAGAATCGCGTCAGCGCGGACATCAAGTCCGAGAAACTCCATCCGTTGCTCGAACGGATAGCCGCCGCAAGCGGCTGGCGGGTTTTCGTCGAGCCCGGCCTTCAGGGATCGGTCTCCGCCAAGTTCCAGCATCTGCCCCCCGGCGAGGCCCTCCATTTGCTCCTGGGCGACATCAGCTTCGCCCTGGTGCCCGAAACCAACCGGAGCCCGCGGCTCCTGGTCTTCCGGACCACGGCACAGCGAGCCACCGAACTCATCCCCCCGCCGGTCAAGGGGAAGATTATCCCAAACCAACTCATCGTCCGGCTCAAACCCGGAGTAAAAATTGACGACATCGCCCGTATGCTCGGCGCCAAGGTCACTGGGAAGATCGCGGGCTTGAACGCCTACCGTCTCCAGTTCGACGACCCCGCGGCCACCACCGCGGCGCTCCAGCAACTCGCCGCCAATCCCCAGGTCGCCTCGGTCGAAAACAATTATGTGATTGATGCCCCTCCACCGCCCAGCCAGACCGCGGCGGCGCCCCTGCCGGGCCCGCCCCACCTTGAGTTGACACCGCCTCCGGCCAACGGGCGCATCGTCATCGGCTTGGTCGACACCGCAATCCAGCAACCCCTGGGCAACGGCCTCGATGCCTTCATTCTCAAGCCCATCTCGGTCGCCGGCACGCCCGATCCCGATCCGGATGCCCCCACCCACGCCACCACCATGGCGGAGACGATGTTGAGCAGCATGCAGGATGTGACCAAGGGCGCCTCCTCGGTCCAGATACTGCCCGTGGACGTTTTCGGCCCGAATCCCTCCAGTTCCTCCTTTGACATTGCCGAGGGCATTGCCCGAGCGGTCAACGGCGGCGCTAACATCATCAACCTGAGCCTCGGCTCGGAGGAAAACAGCAGCATCCTCCAAAGCGTCATCCAGGACGCTCAGGCGAAGAACATTGTGTTCATTGGCGCGGCCGGAAACTCCGGCACCACAAGCCCGTTCTATCCCGCCGCCTTCCCCGGCGTCAATTCCGTTACCGCGGTCGATAACGGCCAGCTTCCGTCATACGCCGACCGGGGAAGCTGGGTCTCCTATGGCGCTCCGGGCACCAGCATCATCTACTTTAACAACCAACCCTGGTCGGTCGTTGGGACCTCCGCCTCCGCCGCCTACGTCAGCGGCGCCCTCGCCGGGTACCTCGACTCCACCCACAGCGGCCTGGACCAGGCGCAGGCATTTATCCGCAGCAATTTCAGCATCTCCGCTCCGCCCGTCAGGTGAGAGGGCTGCCGCGGCCGCGCCACGCCCCCAGCACCGCCTCGATTTCCGCATCCAACTGGGGGTTGAGATTCTGCTGGTCAGGATGCGCGCGCAGCCAGGCGACCGATTCGCCGACACCGGCGCGGAACGATTTGCGGCAGGCAAAGTCAGGGACGAACCGTTTGATTTTTGAGTTGTCGAACACGCCCGGATGCGCCTTGTCGCCCTTGAGGGTGCCCGTCAGTCGCGGGACAATCTGGCAGATGAAATCGGTCGGCACCTGGATAATCCGGGGCGGCGGCGCTCCGAGGGCCTCGGCGATCTGGGCGTAAATCCGGTTCCAGGTGAGCACCTCGTCGCTAGTGATGTGGAAGGCCTCGCCGAGGGTGTCGTCTCTGCCCAGCAGTCCGGCCAGACCGAGGGCGAAATCGGACGAGGCTGTCAGGGTCCACGGGGTTTGGCCGTCGTCATGGACAAAGACCGGCTTTCCCTGTTCGAGACGGGCGGCGAAGGTGTAGCTGGAGCTGGAGACGGCGTTGGGCACCCAGCGCCTCGAATAAGTGTGCGAGGGCCGCACGACGGTCGCCGGGAACCGGTCTTGTTCCCAACGTTGCCGCAGCCATTGTTCGCACGCTATTTTCTTCCGCCCGTATTCCCACCAGGCATTGCCCATCGGCATCTCTTCGCTGAGAGGCAGTCTTGCCGGCGGCTTGGCATACACGGTGGCGGAACTGATAAACACGTACTGCCGGACCGCCCGGTTGAACAACTGGAAATCCAATTCCAGGTCGGACACTTCGTAGCCCAGGAAGTTCACCACGACCTCCAGTTCAACCCCTTTGAGAACGGCCCGCATTGCCGCCGGGTCTTTGCGATCCGCCCGCAAGACCTTCCACCCGGGCGGGGCCGGAATGCGGCCCCGGTTCAGGACGGTGACCTCATGGCCGCGCTCGTGCAACAACGCCGCGCACTCCGCCGAAATATTGCCCGTTCCGCCAAGAAAAAGAACCTTCATTTTAAGTAATTATCACCATCAAGGCAGCTCCAACACCCTGTAGAACCGCGCGGCATCCAGGCCGCCGGTCTGCGACCCGTCATCCAGGAAAGAGAACACCACTCCGGGCGAGGTAATCAAGTCCGGGAATGGGGTCCAACTGGCTGGGCCAAGCACAGGGCTCCACTGCACCTGAAACTGGCTGCCGACAGGGGCCTGCCACTGTAACTGGAAGCCGGCCGGGACGATGGAGACTCCGGTGATGCTCACGGGCGCGAGGTTGGTGCCGGGGAGGATTCCCTGCTGAACAAGGAACGACTGGAACGGCGAGGGGAGGGGGACACAAAAGGAGGTTTGGGAACCCGTGGCCAACAGGGTGCGGGACACGTTGGCCCAATTTGTGCCGGTTGAATCGGTCGCTCCCTGCACGTAATAACACAGCCCCGGCGTCGAGGCCCACGTGAAGCAAAGGCTATTGCTGGAAACCTCGTAGTCGGTGACCGTCACGTTGGCGCCGAGGACGGTAAACTCCTCGGCCAGGATGGTGTAGGACACGGTGTTGGTGTCGGCATTGAAAACCCCCAGATACCACCGGCCCGGCGCGAGGGGAACGGGCCCGGACCCCGCAAAGACGAGGATTTGTTGCTCGTTGGTCGCGGGGTTAGCGCTCGAATAGTCGAAATTGGTCGCGCTGGGGAAGGGCAGACCGTATTGGGCGAAGAGATCGACGTTGCCGTCCAGGTCGGCGAGTTGGAACCAGACAGCCGTGGCCTGCCCGGAGACATCGTAAGCAAAGTAACTGGGCGGGGCGCCGGCCGCTACCGTGCCGGTATCCGGGACGCCGTTGGCCAGGACGGGAACGTCGAAATCCATTTCAAAGGCGAAGCTTACGGGCAAGGCATTGGTGTTTTGGACGCCGAAATAGCAGACCGAGCCGGGGACCAGCGGGGGTTGGCCGGGAGACGGGCCGAGGACTACGTCGCCGCCGGTGGAGCCTGCCAGCAAAGTAAAGTTGCCGGCCGCGTTGGTTGCGGAGGGCGGCCCGGACTGGTTGAACAACAAGTTCACCGGAGCGCTGGCCCACAACAGCGAATTGGTGGCGAAACTCGCCCAGCTTGGGACGTCCAAACTGAAATACTGGGTTCGGCCCGGTCCAACGCTGTTAGTCTGGGTCTGGTCATGCGTCAATGGAATGGGGGCTGGGACTGTGTCGGCGAAAACGAAAGTGAGTTCCCACCCCAGGAGCGCCGGCGGAGGGTTTGTCCCGGCGGACGGCCCGGCGCGCGTGTCCTCTATCTCCAGCCGCCATTGCCCCAGCGCCGGCTCGCCCGCCACCTTGGCAAGGGATTCCTCCGGCAAAAAGAAGATGCCGTTGGATGCCACCCCGCTGACGGTTACGGGCTGGACATTCGTGAAGGGGACCGGGGCGAACTTGATGGGGGTGATGGTCAGGTTCGTGTCCTCGGTAAAGGTCCCGTATATGAACCCGGGCGCGGTCGTGGTGGCGACGTAATCCCAGACATCCCCGGGGTCGGGGTTGCGGTTTTGGTTCATGATGATCGTGACCGTGGTGCCGGTGCCCGGGCCGTAGTTGATATTCGTCAGGACGTAATCGGCCCCTGCCGTGCTGACCGGACCAGAGTCGAAGATGAGATGCCCATCGTAATAGACGGTCATGTCGTCGGGTTGGGCATAAAAGCGGTAAGCCATGAGTATTGTGCCGGAGGTCAGGCCGGTTTCCAGGACATTGGTCGAAGGGGCCGCGCCGCCCGAGGAATAGACGGGCGTGGAATTCGTCAGGAGGGTGCTCAGGCCCATCCCCTCGGTGCTGGCGCCGCCGCGGTTCTCGTCCAGGAGCACGCGCGTGCCGCTCGGGCTGACCAGGCGCAGCACGAGGTCCGAGATGCGCGGATGCACAATGCGCACGCCCACATCGACCGATGCAACGGGCGCACTGCGGTCCACGTAGAGCCCCGCCGAAGTGAGCGCATCATCCGCAATCGCAACCGCGTTGGTGGACTTGTAGGTGCTCGTGGCGACCGGGTTTGGATCGGCGGCAAGGAGCACGAAGTTGCTCACAGTGACCGCATCGGGGCCTGAGTTGCACAGCCGCAGAACGTAATCGCCCGGATTCAGGGGCGGCATGACGAATTTGTTTACTGTGAGCACCCCGGTTGTGTTGGTAGTCACCCCCGTCGAGAAACTGCCAACCGCCGCGGCGGCTCCGAGTTCCATGGAAACCGGCCCCGTTCCCGACAGAAGAGAAACCTCCGCAGTCAGGTTCGTGGTTCCCATGGGCAAGTAAATGTGGTCGTCACGGCACGCGCCGGGCAATATGGAAGCGACCAGGCCGCTGGTGAGGTCCGGTTGGGCCTCCACAAACAGCCAAAGGCTGTCATCGGTTCCGACATGGTCCGGCACGGTATCGGTCTGGGTAAGAAGCCACTGCCCGCCGCCATCCTGGCCGGCAAAGCTCCGCAGCGTGCCCGGCCCGGCCGGCGCCTGTCCGCCTGGAACATCACCCTGGCCGCTGTCATCATAGATGAACGTCATGTCGACGACAGCCTGGTTGGTCGAGTGGTTGTTCAAAACGACCCTCGTCCCCAGGTGAGTCAATGTCCCTGTGAGGTCGCTCATCATCTCATGAGTGATGGTGTTGGTCACGATTACCCGATGAACGGGCACCGGTCCCGGCGCGACGGCCACGACATAGCCTCTGCCGGGCCGCTCCGGTGTTCCATCGGGTATGGGGGCCGGCGCCGGAACGCCGCGCAAAATCAAGTTGCCGCTGTCGTCTGCCTGGCTGAAAGGCAGTTCGCTCATCATGGCTATCAAGCCATACTGGGCCGCCTCCTGAGACTCCGATTTGACCCCGATGTAATAAACGCACGGAGAGGCGTTGGTATAAACAATCGCCTCAGCCCCGCCCCGCCCCAGAGACTTGTCCGCTTGTGCGACGGCAATCGGATCGAGGTTGATCAATCCGGGGTCCTGCGAGACGTACAGATCGATGTCCGCGTCCGGACGGACGGTTTGGGAAGGGACGCTCCCGTCGTCCGAGTTCAGGTCCAGGACGGCGAGCGTCGGCGCCAGGAATGTCACAAAGGCGGCATTGGTGTATGCGGTGTCATTGGTCAAAATGTAGAAATGCCATTGGTTGACCGAGCCGAGAGTGATGACGCCGGCGCCGTTGGCCAGCGGCACGGTGTTGGTGCCCGCCAGCGGACCATTGGCGCCGACACGTTGGCCCAGCAGGATGGCGCCCGCGTCCGTCGGGCTGCCGGCAAACTGGTTGGTTACCACCGTCACCAGAGGAGTGGTGATCGAAGCCGACGTCGTGGAGGCCAGCGTGATGGCATTGGGGATTTCGCCGTCGCCGCTGGAAATCACCAGGGCATAGTCCTGGGCCGCGCCTTGTGCCTGCGCGCTCACCGCATTGACATTCACCCGCTGTCCCGTGACCGTAATCGAGTAACTCGCGCCCGGGGCCGCGGACAGAAAGACATTTTCCACGTTGTTCACCCGGTCCTGGTTGGGCGGCGTTTCGACATTCCAGGGCCGATTGGTGACCGAGCCTGCCGGGATGTCGTTGCCGAAATAAACTTCGCCCGTGTCGAGGTTGGTGACGACCAGGTCCAAATCGTTGACCAGTTTGAGGCCCGCCACCGGGTTGGCCGGCGGGTCGGTCCACACCAACGTCACGCGCAAGGGCAGAGACTGCGCTTCCGGAGCCACCCTCACGACACGCGTGCAGCTCTGCCCCGTCGCCAGGGCCTGCGGCGGGTCCTGGTCGAACAGCCACATCGAGGACGCCGCCGGCGCGGAGTTGAGGTTCGTCAGAACGCCGGGCAGGCTCGTCGGCAAACTGAGCCGGCCCCATCCCTGCGAATTGACAGGGTTTGTGACGCAAAAATCCCAAGGGCCTCCCAGCGAGCGCGCGCCGTTGATGAGCATGGCTTTGAGCAGGGCGGGGCTGTTGGTCCGCTGGAGGCCCTGCTGAAAAAACTCCTCCATCAGCGCAAGCGCGCCCGCCACCTCCGCCGCCGCCAGGCTTGTCCCCGACTCATAGCGGTAGTAGGCCGGCCAGCCCATCGCATCGTTCAGATTGCTCAGCACCACGAGCGAATTGCCGAGACTGGAGATGACTAGCGCCGGGTTCGTAGGACTGTAATAAGCCGCCTGGTCCCACTGTCCGGAGCGGGCGGACACCACAAAAGTCCCCGGCGCCACCAAGTCCGGCTTAAAGCGGCCGAAGTCGGCCTCCACTCCGAGGCCGACGTTCCCGCGGCTGGAGAACCCCGCAATCTGGTTGCTGGCGGAGGTCAAGTCCAGCCAGGGCTGGTTGGTCTGCCAGGTCACGGCGCCGGTGGCCGCGTTTGTTGTGCCGGTCCAGGTCTCGTTGGTCAGGCGGCGACACTGCTCCAGGGCGCCCACGGTGATCACGTTCTTGGCGGTCGCGGGCGATTGAACGCTGTCCGCGTTACCGCCTGTCCCATCGTTGTTGCCACCCCCGGCGTTGCCCGCTGAAAACACGAACACCAGCGGTTGAGGGCCCGGCACGTCGGGCAAGGCGTCGCGCACCGCCGCATCGTAGCTGGCCGCCGCCAGATCATATTCGTTGCCCGCGTAGGTCCAACTGTTGTTCGAGATCAGCGCATTGGTCCTGGCCGCCGTCTGCTGCAGGTAGTTATCCGAGCCGCCCGTCATGGAAAAGAGAGTCGCCCCGGGCGCCTTGCCCCGGAATTGTCCCTTGGCGGCGGGCATCACCGAACCCGAGGCATTGGTCACGCTCACGGACTCGGTGCCGTTCCCCGCAATGACGCCCGCGACGTGCGTGCCATGGCCGGTCTGGTCCACCGTGCTGTTGGCGGAATCTCCGAAAACGCGGTTCACCAGGTCCGGATGCGCGGCGTCCACTCCGCTGTCAGCCAGGGCCACCAGCACATTGTTGCCCGTCAAGCCGAGGTAGTTGGTCAACGTCACCGAATCGAGCGCCACGCCTGTTGTGACACGGCTCAGATCATTGGCCGGCACGCGCCGCCGCGCCAACTCCATCTCCTGCACGCCGGCCAGTTGCGCCAACTTTGGCAGCACGCCCTGGCCCGCCCAGGGCTGTGCAAGAACGCCGCCTTCAGCCGGCAGCCCGGCGCCTGGCGAGGCCACTTCGATTATCGGCCCAAAAGTCGAGGGCTGCTCGCTCAGCACCTGCATCCCCAACCGGCTCAATTGGTCCAGCGTCTCATCGCGGGCATCGGAAAACAGCAACAGCCTCAGCGTGCTGTTTGCAGGCAAGGGAGTCTGCTCGACTGCCGCCTTCAACAGCCAGGCCTTGAGCTTGTAGTAAGGCTCGTAGGGCGCCACGGCCGCCGTTGCCGGCGCGGCTTCCAGCCGCCGGGCCACCTCGTCGGAAGCCCGTACCAGGAAGGCGTTGTTGGGAATGTAGGAGACGATGCTCGCGCCGGACTGCCGGAGCAGCGCCCTGACATCCTCCAGCGGCCCTCGGGCTTGGACTATGTATGTGCCGGGGTCCCCTTTGGCCCGCAGGGAAGCGGGGATGGCCAGGTTGAGAGGCTGGGTGGTGTCCAGCAGGGCGTTTTCCAGCAGGATGGCCCTGGGATTGCGAATCAACCGGTCGAGGGGCTGGGTCGTGTTGGCCAGACGGTATTGGCCTTGCGGGGCTGTGGTTCCGTGCCCCTGCCCTGGCGGGTGGCGCATCCCCGTCTCAATGCCTCCCGTTGCCACGGCAGCCCCGGACGGTGATTCTCTTGGCGCCGGCTGCCTCACGATCCACAACAAACAGAGAGCGAGCAGCAGCGCGGCCAGCAAAAGCTGAATTGCACGGTCGCAGCGCATCGTTCAATTGAACTAAGCCACAAAGCTGTGCGGAATGCGACAGAAAAAAGAGCGGCCTTTAAAATGGGCCGCTCTCGGTCAGGCAAAGCGACTCGCCCCCTAACGAGTCCCTTTGCATTAGCCGCAAATTACTTACCACGCAATTGGCCACTTGCCATGGGGTTGAAACCTACCTCATCCGAGTCCCACTCTGGGAACTGACACCCATCATCGGAAACTCATTTGGGAACCAGACCCCATCACTTTGCACCCCGCACCCTCAACCGGTGCAGTAATTGCACGGCGGCCTGTCTCCCACACACTGGCGCAGGGGTGGAGGCGACATGGAACTGTCGATTATTAAAGGGGGAAACCGCCTTTTCGATGCTCTCTCCTTGCTTTGGCACTTGCGCTGCTCGTGTACGCCGGACAGTGCCAGTTGAAGAGCCAGACTGTATGAGTACGCCGAATCCGTTTGTGCCTGCTGGGTCGCTGATTGCCGAGCGCCAGCAAAGGAACCGAACGCAGTTCAAAGTCGCCGTATACGCCGCTTTAGCCGCCCACGCGATGCTGATCCTGGGTTTATTGATCCAGGGCTGCAAGAGCGATAACCTCCCTGGTGGCGCCTCAGGTTCGGAGCCGGCCAGCCCTGCCTCATCGGAGGCCAAACCGGTTCCCGCAATCCAAGCTCAACCGGAAGCCGCTCAGCACGCCTCCGGGGCCGCCCCAACCATCTCCCCGGCCGTGAACCGCCGGCCTCCTGCCAACCCCGTCGCCGCAACCGCGCACAGCGACTTGATCTATGTGGTGAAGTCAGGTGATACTGTGCCTCGTATTGCCAAAGCTCACGGAACCACAGCGCAGGCGCTCAGGGCGGCCAACAGCTTGAAAAGTGACCGGCTCGTAGTCGGCATGAAGCTCAAAGTACCGGCTACGCCCGGATGACGCCCTCGATGGCGCTGCGGAACAAAGGGCCGGAGCCGGCGACCGGATGAAGCTTGTTGTCGACATCCTAGACCAGTTCAAGAACGGCGATTTTGCGGACCCACGCTCGCCCGTGGGGGCGGTGATTTATGCCATTGTCTTCGGTTTAGTCGCCTGGATCGTCGGGCGTGCCCTGCGTCTGGCCATCCACCGCATTCTCTCCTACGATAAGCGCGCCCTCGTGGACCGGACGACCGTCCAGTTCCTTGGGCAACTGGCCCAGATCGGGGTTTATCTCTTCGCGTTCATTTCCTATGCCCATCTCGTTCCCGCACTGTCTCATCTCGGAACAGCCTGGCTGGCCGGCGTTAGCGTCATTTCCGTCATCATCGGCTTGGCCGCCCAAAACACCCTCGGCAACTTGATAGCCGGGGTTTCCCTGGTGCTCTACCGCCCATTCAAAATCGGCGACCGGCTCCAGGTTACGGCGCCGACCGGCCTGGAAACCGGCGTGGTCGAGAGCGTGAACCTTGGCTACACTATCCTGAAGACCGACGACAACCGGCGAATCGTCGTGCCCAACAGCTTGATCGCCTCCCAGATGATACTCAACCTTACCGGCAACGACCCCCGTGTCTTCTGCTCCGTGCCCATTAACCTCCATTACGAGGCCGATGTCGACAAGGCGCGAACCATCGTCTTGGCCTTGGCGAAGCAAAACCCCAAGACCCTCTCCATCTCCGGTTGTCCCGTGACCCAGGTCGGCCCTGCCGGCGTGGTCCTCACCCTGAGCGCCTGGTGCGCCAATGTCGACGACGCCTTCGACCTCAAGTGCGCCCTGCTCGAAGGCGCCCGGAAACAATTCATCCAGGCGGGCATCTCCCCTCCGTTCCCACAGCAGATCGTAGCCCTCGCCCCGCCCGGATCGCGCCCCGGCGCGTGAAAAAACCTCCCCCGGACCCCGGGGGCGAGACAACCACTAAAGGGCACCGAGGCTCACCTGCATCTCGGATTGGGAATTGGGAATTGAGTTCAGAGCTGCACCTCGACCGGTCTGCACCGCGTCTCCAGCGGCTTCAAATCGAAACCAACGACGACGGTGACTTTCTTGCCGATCACATTCTTGGGTACTCGCCATGAGTACGAGCAAGTGCCGCCTCAGCCGTACTCCAGGTTGCCGCCGGCCAGACGGTTGCCCTCGGCATCCAGCACGCTGAACGTTGGGCGAGGCGGCCGGGCGTCGAAACGCTCCCCCTTGAGGAAGCTGGAATATACCTCGCCCTCGGCGCCGACGACGCTGCTGTTGATGCTGAGCGCGACCGCATCGCCGTCGCTGATCGAGACCAGGGGGTTGAGGCCGGTTTTTTGAGCGGTGACTCTCAATTCCAGCGGCGCGCCGCAGGCCAGAGTGTTGGGCTTTCCGGCCGCAAAGGTGAACGGTTTCTTCAGGGTCTGATCGTTGGCCGAGAGCTTGAGGTGGTCTCGGGCCCGCGCGCCGGTCCCAAGCAGCGTGCATTCATAAAGGCGATAGTTGCCGGGCGGCACCAGGATTTTGCCCTGCGCCACCCCCGGTTGGATCAGCTCCCAACTGCCGTTGGGTCTCTCGCGGGTTAGCGTGAGGCTATGCACTTGCTTGCCCTGCGGCTGCAACTCCACCTCGGCTAGGTCTCCCTTCCAGGGCTCGATTCGCAGGGCCGTGTTGTCGGCGTTCAGGCTCGCCTGGTAAGGCGTCGGACCGAAATACAGGACCGGCCCAAAGGGGCAGAAATCGCTGCCAAAGGGGTCAGCCTCGAATTTGCCTGAGCCGTTGGCATCCATCAGGAAGCTGTCGCCTGATTGGAAGAACCACGAGTCGGCCCGGCCCGCCATGCGGTAGGTCTGCGGCTGCCAGGCGTCGCCCAAACGGAGGTTGCTGTCCCCGTCAAACACGCCCACTTTGCATTTTACGCCGCTCATTTGAACCGTCGTATCCACGTACCAGCCCGCCTTGAACTGGAGTCGGCCGAGGAAAAGACCCCGGTCGGCAATGGCCGATTGGAGAATATGACGGTTGTAGAGATTCAGGTTCGCGTAATAGACGGGCCGTCCCCCGGCGATCAGTTTGTCGGCCGGCGCTTGTATGGGTCCGAAGAACGCGACCTCCATGCTGGGGTTAATCACCTGGGGTTGGCCGGGCAGGGACACGGCTTCGACCACGGCATCGTCCGTCAGATCGCCGTCCTGGTTCATGTCCACGATCAAGCGATCATAGCCCTTGCCGGTGCCTTTGGATTCGTCCAAACGAAAAACGAAGGCCGGACCCGACGGTAGGTTGCGGCACTCCCCGTAGAGCGGACGGCTGGAAACCGCTTGGGGTTCTTTCTTGATTTTCCCAGGCTTGGCCAGCGTCAACATCCCGTAAGTTCCCGAGCCGCCCGGAAACTCCAATACGTCCTTGGCCGGGATGGTCTCGAATTTCAGAGGAAACTCCGCCGCCGCCGCGGTCAGGACCGCTGCCATTACCGCCGTTCCAGCAAACAAAGCCTGCCTAATCATAGCAAACCTTTCCTTGAGAAGTACGAGAGAAACTTGCGCCGGACTGGAGGGCTTGTCAATGCAAAGAAAGATCCCTTGCGGTCGGCTTCGATGTGAAAGCCTGTGGCTGACGCCTCACAAGAGGACGCTCGGAAGGTTAGTTTGTCCGGCAGCCAGCCATCCACCTCACCCGCCCGCGGAGAGCCCCTAACCAGCAATCCGATGAGGTAATTCGTGTCGAGGTGGATCATGTCGGACGCCGGTTCTCAACCGCCAGCCGTTCCTCGCGCAATTCGCGCAGATACGCTTCCGCTTGCTGCGGCGTCAGCCGGGCGTCCTCTTGCAACCGCCGCAGAGCCTCACGCAGCGTCAAGCTCTCCGGGCGTGGCTTCCTCCACGGTCAATGTCTTCATGCCATGAAACCTACGCTAATCGCGAGTGTTCGCCAAGAACCCATTCACGGCCGCAAACGGGCAAAGGGCCGGATTTCTTTCAAGCGGCGGAAGTAAACAGAGGTAGCAACCTGCCTTGGTCTTTTGCTGCCCGGATTCCCGCTCGTTTTACAGGAGCGCGGCAGAGCATTTTCGGTCCAGCCTGCGCTGCGAAAGGGATGGTTGGCGGCTGGCTCCCTCGGGATGGTCGGGGACGGACTCAGAATCGGGTAGTTTTTTCGTGCGAGCATCCGCGCGTCCATCGGCAGTGCGCGGCAAAGCTGCCAGAATTCAGGGGTGCCGCGGCTGGGGATGGTCACGGCTCGCGGAGGATGTCCTCAAGGGGCACAGTATGGCCGGCGGCGTGCGCAACCGCCCGTTTGGACATTCTGATGCTGGCCGTAGTCTCCATTCGCCAAACCGCGAAAGGAAAGGTCCTCATCCAGGTCGGGCCAGTGAAGGCCGTAGGGTGAAATCTCGATTCGACCCAATTGCTCCGCTGTCCCAGGGGCCAGCCGCGGGTTCCCGGCAACCGGGAAGCGAATCTCAGCCCCGCTTTCCATCGCGATAATAATCTGGCCATCCCGGAACACCGCTGAACGCGCTCTATCGGTTAAAATGCTCATTCCACTTCTCAATAATAAGGCCCCGGTGCTCGTTACTGTAGAAAAAGAACCTGTAGCCGTCTCTCTCGAAAATCTTCGGCATGCGTCCAAGCTACCAAGAGCCAGGCGGAACGACGACCTTTTTCCTCGAACGGCAATTGAGATTACGGCCAGTGTTCCACAAACCGCCGCCGAAAAAAAGTGAAAGGCGCCGGTTGCAACGGGGCCGCGCCCCGGCTATAACTTGCTTCATGCTAAAGGCCGGCATCGTCGGACTGCCGAACGTGGGCAAATCCACGCTCTTCAACGCGGTGACCCGTTCGCACAAGGCCCCCGCTGAAAATTACCCCTTCTGCACCATCGACCCCAACCTGGGCGTCGTTACCGTGCCGGATGCGCGCCTGGCCCAACTGGCCAAGATAGCCAAGGTCGGGACCCTCATTCCCGCCACCGTCGAGTTTGTCGACATCGCGGGCTTGGTCAAGGGGGCTTCCCGCGGCGAGGGCCTCGGCAACAAGTTCCTCAGCCACATCCGCGAAGTCGATGCCCTGGTCCACGTCGTCCGCTGCTTTGAAGACCCGGACATCGTCCACGTCACCGAGACCATCGACCCGGTGCGCGACATCCAAATCGTCCTGACCGAACTCATCCTCGCTGACATCGAGGCCGTCCGGAAACGACTGGAGAAAATCTCCCGCGACGTCAAGCGCGGGGACAAGCACGCCCTCACCGAAGCCCGCCTGCTCGATAAAATCGGCGCGCACCTGGACGCCGGCAAACCGGCCAACACCCTCGGCCTGCCTCTGGCCCTCGAAGAAAAAGCAATCGTCCGCTCCTTCTGTCTCCTCACCGACAAACCCACCATCTTCGCCGGCAACATCAAAGAGGCCGCCCTGACCGACGGTCAGTCCGAGGCCTTCCTCGCGGCCGTGCGGCAATACGCCGCCACCCAGTATCAATGCGACACCGTTGTCCTGTGCGCCCAACTCGAAAGCGACCTTGCGGACCTGTCCCCCGACGAGGCGTCGGACTACCTCAAAGAACTGCGCCTGAGCGAATCCGGCCTCGACGCCCTCATTCGCAGCACCTACCGTCTCCTGGGCCTGCGCACCTTCTTCACCTTCAACGAAAAAGAGGTCCGCGCCTGGACCATTCACCAGGGAGATACCGCCGTCAAAGCCGCCGGCGCCATCCACTCGGACATCGAGCGCGGCTTCATCAAGGCCGAAACTGTCAACTGGGAGGACCTCGTCAAGCAAGGCTCCGTCGCCCATGCCCGCGAAACCGGCCGCTACCGTCTCGAAGGCCGCGATTACGTCGTCCGCGACGGCGACGTCCTGCTCTTCAAATTCAGCGTGTAGGCAGCCGGACGGTCAGGCGATCGGAACGCCCAAGGCGCCTCTCATTGGTTCGGTTTCATGGCCTTCAACTGGTCGGCCAGGGAATGCAGCACGGCGTTTTCGGGGTCCAGTTTCAGGGTTGTTTGCACCACCAGGCGCGCGTCTTCCAAGCGGTTTGCACCGAGCAGCAGTTGGACGTAGCGGAACACAACTTCGGGGCTGACCGGGGAAAGCGCGTAGGCCTGGCGAAACGCAAAATCGGCCTCCCGGGTCATCCGCTGTTTCTCGCCCGGCGCGCCGGTATTGCCCACCCGCCAGGCGTACAGCCCGCCGATGGAGCTGCGGAGCTTTGAAAAGGACTTTTGCGCCCACGTGTCCTCGATGAATTCCGGGTCGCCCTTGAAACCGCCAAGGTCATGTTTGCCGTACACCTTTTCGGCAAAGGCAGTCACCTCGGCGACCGGCGTGTCATAAGTGAGCCAATCCCCGACCATCGGCCTAAGATAGCTCGACCAGTATTCATGGTCCTGGCGGATGAGTTCCTCTGAGAGCCTCGGCAGCGGCTGGCGGTTGATCTTCATGATCGGCCCGTTGGGAGAGAGATAGGGATACATCCAGTCGAGCGGAAAACTTTCCTCGACGTAAAACTCGCGGCCGGGGTTGCGGTCGAACACGGTTTTGGCGAGCAACGCATTGAGGGACATCACGGCGACCTGGCCGCTGATCTGGAGCGCGCCGTCCTTCCAGTGCAGGTCCTCGCCGGGCTTGAGCCTGTGCTCGGCCATCCGCTGCTGGGCCTCCTTCATGTAGTCGTTAAAGGACTCGCGGGAATCTTCGGCAGTGGGGGTGTAGATGGCCTGGCCGTACATTGCCCGCAGGTATTCCAGGTAAACGCCATCGGCCAGGGCGTTTTGCGTGAGAGTGAAGAACGGCTTCCCATCCGCATGGGACTCGGACATGGCGGTGATGACCCCGCGCCCGGGGTCCGTCCCGCCGAAGTAAATGCTGCCGGGGGGAATGGATTTGATGATGTCATTGCCGTAGGCCAGCACGTATTTCTCCTTCCAGTTGGCGAACTGTTCCCACGCCAGGTCGGTCTCAAGGATGGGAGACCAAACCGTTGTGAAACAGACCTTCTCATCGGGCGTCTTGATGCCTTCGTATTGGCCCGCGCGTCGGCGCATGGCGAGCCACAGGTTCGTTGCCGTTTGCCATTCGCCGCTCATCCCGGCCTGGAAATACGGCCAGACCTCCGGGGCCAGAGGCTTTCCTTCCACTTCCGCCAAGTGATGCGCCTGGGTAAACTTCGCGGTGAAGAAGGCCCGCAAACGGGCATCGAACCAGGGCCTCGCCTCGGGGGTGGAGGCGGGAGTCACCGCCTCGGGCTTCTGCGCGGCAACGGCCGCGACGAACGTGAGTACGGCGGCGCAACACAGCCCCACGAGGAACGCTCGCGGAGCGCGCCGGGCGCGGGAGGCATCTACGATGGCCGCTATCCGGCCTTCCAAGCGTGAAGAGCGGGCCATGGCAATGGCGGCCGCCTGCGGCACGCGGCGGAAACTCCGGGCGATGTCCAACAGGTGCGCGGCATAATCGGAGGCCTTGCAGCCGCCGTTGAGCACCAGGTCGTCGCACGCGCGCTCCCGTTCGACGCACATCCGCCGCGCCGCCACCCAAACCAGCGGGTTGAACCAATACAGCGCGCAGGCCACGCGCGCCATCGTTTGCGTCAGGCAATCCCATCGCTTCACGTGCGCCAACTCGTGCAGCAGCACGACCCGGCGGCGCTCCGGCGACCAATCATCCGCCTTGGCCGGAAGCAGGATGACCGGCCTCCACCAACCCCAGGTCACCGGCATCAGATTGTCCGTGGACCGCAACAAAACCACGCGCCGCCGAACCCGCAACCGTTCGCAAAGCAGGTCCAGCAACGGAAGCCAGTCGCCCATCACGGGCGCGTGCGAGGCGCGGCGCAGCGCCCGGAGCCGCAAGCCCTCCACCGCCAGCAAAAGGAGAATGAGAACCGCCCCGCCCAACCAGACCGCAAGAATGGAGGCCGCCCAACCGGCGTGGAATCGAGCCGCCAGCCGTTGTCCTCCGCCGCTCCGCCCAGCCTCGGCGCCGCCAGCCGCCGCGGCGGCCGGAGGGCCGGGCTTCCGCTGGAGCGGGACGGCGGTTGCCTTGGCGGGCATAAACTCCAGGGTGAATGTGAGTTCGTTTCCCACGCCGGCCCGCGTTCCCACCCTCCAAAGAGGCCGTTGCCACGCCGGCATCAGGCCCGAAAGACCCGGCAAACAGAGCAGTCCCGCCACCGCCAGAAGCCACACGATATGGCGCGCGGAGGCCGCCCCCCGCCGCCAGCAAAGACACACTCCGCCAGCGGCCATAAGAACGACCAGGCTCTTGAGAAACGCATCCGCAAACCCGCCGGCAACCTGCGCGTGTTCGAGCCAATGCGCCACCATTGCGGTCCATGAGTTCATGCTAACGGCCTTCCTTTCTCGCTTTGTTGATGATTCCTTGCAGTTGGATCAACTCCGCGTCCGAAAACTCCGTGTCGGCGCTCTCCAGCAGCGCCGCCATCGCCCGCGCCGCCGACCCTTTGAAAAACGTCGAGACCACCCGCCTCAACGCGGAGCGGCGGGCCGTCTCCGGGGACGTTCGCGGCGCGAAGACATAACGCGCGCCCTCGCGGTGATGTCTCACATGGCCCTTTTGCTCGAGGATGCGCAGCAACGCCCGCACAGCCGAATACCCCGGAGGGGCCGGCAGCGCCTCCAGGACCTCGGCCGCGCTGGCCCGGCCTTTGGCATGAAGGACATCCATAATCTGCCGTTCGCGGCGGCTCAGGTCTTGTTCCGGATTCATCTGGATATGCTAAAACGTTAGCACATAGGAACGGGCTGTCAACGGTAAAATGCGAAAAAGTTAGCAGTTAGCCGGGCGCGGGATCGCCCAAGGCCCCCGCGCCGGGCCAGGCTCGACGGGGACACCACGTTGGTCCAGGGCCAGTGACAAAGTCCGTCGGAACGGTCCCGAGCAGGCCGTTTTGGGCTGTCATCCTACCACGGCTTCGATTCGCTCAAGGCTCCGACGATCGCGCGGCGGAGGGCCAGGGGATCGATGCTACCGGTTTGGCGAAGGAGGACCTTCCCGCCGGGAGCGATGAGCACCGTGCAGGGCACCTCGCCCTGCCAAGCGGGGTCAAAGGCATCGATGAGCTTCTCGCGGTCGGCGGAGGCAAAGGCCAGGTTGCGGCAGGAGGCCTGTTTTGTCTTCAGGAATTCCAGCACCGCTTTGTCCTCGTCCGGGCGGTTGAGCGAGACGGTGACCAACTCGAATTCACGCTGGCGGAAGATGCGGTTGATCGTGACCAGTTCATGGAACTCGGCCACGCACGGCGCGCACCAGGTTGCCCAGAAGTTCACCAGGCGGAACTTGCCGGACTGGTTCTTGCGCAGGGCCTGGAGTGTGTCGGCATCGGCCGGGGCGAGCGAGACGGGTTCGGCAGCCAATTTCGCCATATAAGCCTTCACCCCTTCGGCTTTTCCCGCCCACTTTACGGAGCACCCGATGACCTTGGTCCGGGTCACGGGGGGTTCCTGGCCGGCGAGCAGGGCATCGAGCGCCTGGCGCACATACTGTTTCGTGACGTGCTCGACGCGCTCCGAATCATCGATGGCCCCCACGTAGCGCAGCTTGCGTTGTGCGTCGAAGAGGAAGGCGTGGGGCGTGGCGACCGGGCCGTAGGCGCGGGCCGCCGCCTCGGCATCCCCGTCGTAGAGGTAAGGGAAATTGAATTTGCGCTCCGCGGCCCGGATGTGCATTTCCTCGAACGAGTCGCTCAAGTCGGTCCAGCCCAGTTCATCCAGGCGCAAGGACTTCGGGTCGTTAGGCATGATCGCCACCACGGCCACGCCTTTGTCCGCGTAGTCGGCGGCAATCCGCTTAATCCGCTCTTCGTAGTATTGGGCGGTCGGGCAGTGGTTGCAGGTGAAAATGACGGCCAGGATTTTGGCCTGGGCAAAGTCCTTCAGGGCGTGCTGCCGGCCATCCACGCCGGGCAGGTTGAAATCGGGAGCCTGACTGCCCAGAGACAACGTGGGATGCTCCTCTTCCGCCCGTGCCATGAGGACGGTAAACAGACCCACCATCGCAAGAAAAACGAGTGGCGACTTCATGGCGGGCATCTTAGCCCCAGGCGAACCCATGGCAAGCGGCTTTTGGAAACTGCCGTGCTGTCGGATCGACAATTCCGCTGCTTTTTGGGCCCTTGCCCCCTCGCCCTGCACCTTACACGGATTATTCGCTGCGCCTGAGATCCCGCGCCCGTCTTGGCCTCAACACCCGCGATAGGCCCCGCGTCGAGCCGTGTCCTGAGGGGCATCCCGAGAATGGTCTGGCCCTTCAGCGCCGGGTCTGGCGCCCCCAGGACTTTCCGTCCCCAAGGGACAGCCTGGAGTTCGGACATTTTGTACGCCAACGGCGTGCGGGCATACCAGCCCTGGGCAAGCGGAGCGCCGCCCTGGGAAGGCCTCCCATTATCCCAACCTGCGCTGCAAGGGCAGGAGCATTTTCCTCAGACCCAAAGGCAACGCTCCTCAAACGCCATCTCGTAGCGCTTTCAACAAAGGGACACCTGCGCCCTTGCAGGGCGCAAGAGGAGGATAGGGCCGGCTTTCCCAGGGCGGCGCTCCGCTGGCCCTGGGCTGGTTTGCTCCGCGCCTTCAGCGCGGGCGCCATGGGCAGCCGGGGCACAACACGAATGTCTAAACTCCAGTCCGTCCCGAATAGCAATGGACCGGGACTTGTCGAGCGATGCGAGGCTCATCCAACGGAGCCTTCAGGACGACAGACCTGGTCCATGTCTTGCCCGAAGGCTGCGCGGGCCTGGATGACAGAAAACCCGTGTAAGGTGCAGATCTCGCCCTCGACGGGCCATATCGCCGGAGGGCTCTGATGAAGGGCAACCCGGCTCTTTTCGGTTGACCCGCTTGGCGTTCGCCAGATGCCCCGACGAACGGTCTTGATGCCCGACCGCAGTTCAGGGTGGTCATGGGTGGGACAGGTCTTGGCAAAGGGCAACTGGGTGGCGTCTTCAGGAAGAGCGGTCTTCCTTGGTGGCTCCGACTGTCGATGCGTGAAGTTCACGCGTTATGCGTGAGAATCACGCAACTATCGAGGGGAAGCTCGACTTGCATTACCGATTTCTTTGGTATTTCGCAGAAAACGGAAGTGGCACAAAATATGCGTTCAGTTTCAGTACATGCCGGCACGACGTTCAGGTGGTTTCGCGATCGGCCTTTTCGTGTTCATTTGACCTGCCGGCGGATGACGAGAAGGCAAAACTGAAAGGGTATATGTATGCGTAAAGCAACGCGACTTCTCTGGGTTCGCCTTGCCGTTCTCGCGACGGGGTTGGGATTGCCTGCGGCGGTGGAGGCTCAATTCACCTATACGACCAATAACGGCACGCTCACCTTAACGAGATACACCGGTCCGGGCGGTGCGGTGGTCATTCCGAGCGAGGTCAATGGGCTGCCGGTCACCAGCATCGCCGACAATGCGTTTGTGGGCCTCTTGGGCCTGACCAGCGTCACGATCCCCGGCAGCGTCACCATCATGGGAGACTATGCGTTCGGATACTGCGAGAGGCTGACTAACGTCACAATCCTCAACGGCGTCACCAGCATCGGCCTCTCTATGTTCCAATCCTGCGACAACCTAATCGGCGTCACCATTCCAGAGAGCGTCAGCAGCATCGGGGACTATGCGTTCGAGGACTGCGAGAGCCTGACCAGCGTCAGCATCCCCAATGGTGTAACCGTCATCGGGTTCCACACCTTCGATTCCTGCTACCAGCTTGCAAACATCACCCTCCCCGATAGCGTGACCATCATCGGGGACTATGCGTTCTCTACCTGCGGGTTCCTGACCAACGTCACGATACCCAGCGGCGTCACCATCATCGGGGACTGTGCGTTCTCTGACTGCACGAGGCTGATCAGCGTCACGATACCCAGCAGCGTCATCACTATCGGGTCGGACGCATTCAACGGGTGCAGCAGCTTGAGAAGTGTCTATTTCCAAGGTGACGTCCCAAGGGGTAATTCGTCTGTGTTCCCGAACGATGATGATCCGTTCGTTCCCTTCAAAGGCCCGACGCTCTATTACTTGCCGGGGACTACAGGCTTAGGTTCCACGTTCGGCCTCCTTCCGACTCAGCTATGGAACCCACAAGTTCAGCCTGGCAGCTTAGGCGTTAGGACCAACCAGCTTGGATTCGACATCTTCTGGGCCAGCGGAATGACGGTCGTGATAGAAACCTCCACCAATTTACTTAACCCAGTCTGGTCTCCAATCCAAACCAACACCCTCAACGGCAACTTGCTCCATTTCAGCGATCCGCAGTGGACCAACTATAGCAGCCGGTTCTACCGCCTCGTCTGGCCGTAACTTCGGAAGCGGTGGACATTTCTTTTCGTCCTGGGCGCTCACGTTGGATCAATTGTTTAGCAGCGACAACAGCAGATCGCCGTAACCGACCAGGCCGCCAGCGCCAGCGAGGATGGTTTGGTTTTGGTTTTTCAAAAAACCCCCGTGCAACCTGCCACCTAAAGCCAGCAACTCAATCCTGTCGCCGCAGTCACGGAGATACCCGACCACCCGCCCTCCTGGCTTGATTATCGGCGTCACAGAGCCTCCAGCAGTTCACCCAGCTCTGGCGTTTTGCCCTTGCCTCACGGCAATCACCGCCGCTGCCAAGCCACAATAGGGGTTGAACCGGCTGCGCTGATGAAGTATATTTCCGCGGGTAGCGAGGTTAAAATGCTCTTGGGCCGTGGCGACTGGATGCTTCAATCGAAAGCCTCGGGTGGTCTGCGAGGCTACCGAACTCCGCACTCTCCGCTTCCCGTAAATGGTCCTTCAAGATTCTTTGTAGCCTTTCGGGCGGGGAGTTTGGCTTTCACCCTTATCGAACTTCTTGTGGTCATCGCCGTCATTGCAATCCTGGCGGCATTGCTGCTACCGGCGTTGAACCGAGCCAAGACCGCGGCTCTCACGACGGTGTGCCGGAGCAACCTGCGCCAGTGGTCCCTCGCCATGTGCAACTACACGGACGATAACAACGCATACCCGCTTGACGAAATGTTGCCCGACAGTGTGAGCGTTACCGCGTGGGATGTGCAGTATTGGCATGACCGGCTGGAGCCTTACAGCAAAGCGCATTGGACCTCGGAGGACGACCAGGGCACTTTCAGCATGCTGACCAACAAGCCCACGTTGGAGTGCCCGGCATACGATCCGTTGCCGGGGTTTTATAGTCCCTACTGTGGAAGCTACGGCTACAATGGAGCTGGGGTGAAGAACTTCGGGCTGATTAATCTAGGCCCCCAGGCGACGTGGGGGGCGTTTCTAACCATAACCGTGCCCGCCGGCGGTTTGACCTGGGACCCGAGGGTCAGACCGAGCATGGTGGTCCAGCCCAGCGACATGATTGCCTTCGGCGACTCAGAACTCAGTCTGGGCGAGATAGTGATATGGGATAACGTGCCGGTGTCGATCAATTATGCGTTCGGGGGGTATCAGCTTGCCTCCTCGGGAGTCCCGAGCACGTGGTATCCACTGGCCCAGTCACCTCCGGCTGCCACCGGGATGCGCACGGAGGCTGCTCAGGCGTGGGCGGTGACCAAAAGACGGCACGGAGGGCGGTTCAATGTGGGTTTTTGCGACGCGCATGTGGAGAACCTTCGGGTCCAGGATCTCTTCGACCTCCGCAAGACTCAACAGCTCAAGCGATGGAGCCCGGATGATCTTCCGCATCCGGAGTTAGTCATGCCGGGCCTGATACCCTGACCGAAGGGGCAATTCGTCCACCGGCTCATGGGCCGTCTTGATGCAGAGCCTCCGAATGGGCTTGAGAGAGAGACGTTCCTGCCTAGTCGTGGCGTGTTGGCTGAAATCCCCGAGTCGGTTGACTGCCAAGAAGTGCAGCTGTATGTTGGCATTATGTCATCTTACACACAAAAGCTGGCGCCGTGGCTTTGGCGGCAGCGCAAACATGGAGTCGTTGGGCAGGCTCCTCTTCGGCTTCTGTTTGTGTTGCCGGGTGCCTTTTTGGCCATCGTGGTTCCTGTTCCGTCGGTTTTAGCGCAACACTTCAGAACCCTGTATAGCTTCACGGCGGCCTCTTCTGATCCTCATAGTCTGTATGCAACTAACCGCGAGGGAGCTTATCCGCAAGACGCGCTGACATTATCGGGTAACACCCTGTACGGCACGGCGAATGGCGGCGGCACCTCCGGTGGTGGCACGGTATTCGGCATCAACACTGATGGCACGGGCTTTACAAACCTTCATTCTTTCACGGTGTTCAAAGCCAACAATAACGGGCTTAATACCAACAGCGATGGGTTTTCGCCCCAGGGCGACCTGGTTTTGGCGGGCAACGCACTGTACGGAGTTGCGAATGATGGCGGCAGCTCCGGGCATGGCACGGTGTTCGCCGTCAACACCGACGGCACGGGTTTTACAAACCTGCACACGTTCACAGCGACCTCTAGCGCGGGTTTCAACAGCGATGGAGCCGATCCGAAAGCCCAGTTGGCTTTATCGGGCGCCACCTTGTATGGAATGACGTACGAGGGTGGCAGTGCGGGGGCCGGCACAGTCTTCGCCATCAGCGTCGACGGCGCAGGTTTCACCAACCTGCACAACAACACCGGTGGCACTTTTGGCTGGGGAGGTGGATTGGTGTCATCGGGCAGCACACTGTATGGGACGACGTGGTACGGCGGCAGTTCGGGCAATGGCACCCTATTCGCCATCAGCACTGACGGCACCGGCTTCACGAACCTGCACGTTTTCTCTGTATCGCGAGCCAACTCCAGTGGCTTGGAAACCAACAACGACGGAATCTCTCCGGAAGGCCTGTTGGTCCTATCGAGCAACACGTTGTACGGAACCACAGCGAGCGGCGGCAACTGGGGCAACGGCACAGTCTTCGCCGCCAACACCGATGGCACCGGCTTTACGAACCTCCATTCCTTCACGGCAACCTCTGGCACCCATTCGACGAACATTGATGGAGCCAATCCGTTTGCCGGCCTGGCCTTACGGGGCCACACGCTGTATGGCACGACTCAGAATGGTGGCGAATCGCAGGATGGCACCGTGTTCTCCATCAACACCGATGGCACCGGCTTTGCCACCCTTTATAACTTCAGCTTCATGCAATACTCTGGGAGCCACTATACGAACGAGGACGGAGCTATTCCCCAGGGCGCAGTGACAGTGTCGGGCAACACCCTTTATGGGACAACCGCCAGTGGAGGAAGTGCGGGCAGCGGCACGGTGTTCAGCCTTACCTTTTCGCCGCAACTCCAGGTTGTTCCTTTGGGAACCGAGGTCATTTTGAGGTGGCCGACTAATTACGCCGGGTTCGATTACAGCGGATTTGTTTTGCAATCCAGCATGAACCTCGGTCCATCGCCAATCTGGGCTACTAATTCATTGCGTCCTGTCGTCGTCAATGGGCAGTACGCCGTGACCAATCCCATCACTGGCACACAGCAGTTCTACCGGTTGAGCCAATGATTTCCCCGTTTCGCAACCAACCCGAGCGCCGCCTTCAGGCGGCGGGGTGGGCAAACGAGAAAATCGGTCGTCCGCCCGGCGCATCCCCGGCTTCGGGCGACACGCTGGGAATGTCGGACCCCGGCGGGCGACGCGCCCAGTTCTTCACGGTTCGGCGGCTGCGTGGGGGCGTTGGTCGTCTATGGGTTTGGCTGCTTCGATATGGTTGCCCTGGATTGTGGCGGGGCCCGCTTTTTCTTCGAGCCTGATGCCGACGGTTTGCTTGCGCTGGCCGGCGGGGCGGGTATCGCGGAGGGTGTTGTCTTTGAGGACCAGGTCGCGCGTCTGGCCGCGAACCCGGATGCCGGCGGCTTCTTCCTGGAGACCGTTGTTTTCGATGAGGTTGTTTTCCAGGCGGTTGCGGTGAGGGGCCATGTCCTCGGTTTCGTTGCGGAAGAATACCCCGTCGGCATGGTTGCTCCGGACCTGGTTGTTGCGGAACAGGTTGTCGGTGTCCTTATGGCCGATGGAGATGCCGAAGCCGTTGTTATCTTCGAGGATGTTGTCCTCGAAGAGCCCTTGTTTGACCCGCCAGCAAAGGAACAGGCCATCCTGGCCGTTGTTGCGGGCGATGCACTGGCGGAGAACGGGACGCTGGGAACCGCTGCCGGGATGCAGGCCCAGGCCGGTGTTGCCCTCGCTCACGCAGGCCAGGACCGTCACGTCGTTGCACTGCTGGAAACTGATGCCGTCGCCGTTGTAATTGCGCACCACGCAGCGTTCGAGGACGGCTCGATGGCAACGGTAAAGAAAAACCCCTCCGCCACGGCAGCCGTTGAGAGGCCCATTCTGGTCCTTGTTCCCCTCGATCGTCAGGTCTTCGATCCTTGCCTCCGGCGCGTCGTAGCCGCTGACGACCGGAAAGACTGTTGCCGCCTGGGCGCCATTCTCGACCATGCAGTCGGCGTTCAAAGGAAGGCTGATGGCCATGGTGCTTCCACTGGCGCCGGTGATGCGCGCCACGGTGGTATGAAAGCCCCCGGAGTTCTTGTCCCAGACCGCCACGCCGTCTCCGATGGCAAAGCCCGACGGGTTCGCGAGGGTGACCTGTTCTTCGCCGAAATCGCCGTCGAGCTTCAGGGGCGAGGCTACGGAGGGCGCCTTGCGCAGGACGGTCTTGCCCGGAGTGCCGCGCACCGTGACCTGGGGCCGCAGGTGAAGGGAGTCGCGCAGGGTGTATTGGCCCGGCCCGATCTCGACGGTTCCGCCGCCCAGGCCGGCGATGTAATCGACGGCCGCCTGGAGCGCCCGGTTGTCGCTGCCGATGATATCGCAGGCGCTCAAGCCCACGGAGACGCGCGGGCGTTCTTTCATGGGCGCG
>CAZZFF010000028.1:0-55813 GCA_964653485.1 uncultured Verrucomicrobiota bacterium
GGCGCAGCACCTCGCATTCTTTTTGTCGCTATTCGCTAAGGCGAGGATTTGGGGGTAGGGCAGCGATGCGAAATCCGAAAGTCGAGGTCAAAAACCGAAATCCGAAATCCGAAATCCGAAATCCGAAATCCGAAGGGCGCGGTGGCATAGGTTATTGGCTCCGGACTCAATACCGAGGCGCCAGCCGCTTCCAGCTCCCACCACAACCTTGCCGGGTGCAGGACCGTACATACCCTTCGGATTTCGGATTTCGGATTTCCTTCGGATTTCGGATTTCGGATTTCGGATTTCCGCTTCGGCTTTCCGCTTCGACTTTCCGATTTCATCTTCAATCATCCATCGCAATTCATGTCTTGACTCCTACGCACAGCCGTGGATAATGGCCTCAGTTCGTCAATCCCAGAGCAAGGCGATGAGCGGCCCGCGGGCCGCGGTAGTCAGATAGAAATGGAATAGCATGAAGCTTAAAAGACCGAACCTGGGGTTCACTTTGATCGAGCTGTTGGTGGTCATCGCCATTATTGCCATTTTGGCGAGCATGCTCTTGCCGGCCTTGGCACGGAGCAAAGCCAAAGCCAAGCAAGTCTCGTGCATCAACAATTTGAAGGAGATCGACCTTGCGATACGGCTCTGGGCCGGCGACGAGGGGGACAAGTTTCCATGGCTGGTAGATATCTCCCAAGGCGGCAGCATGGGGTCGCAAAGTTGGGTGGATAACTTCAGGACCATGACCAATGAATTGCGCGATGTCCAACTCCTGTTCTGCCCGGCCGACGTCACCAAACGCGCCGCCACAAACTGGGCCAGCTTGCGCGGCGACCTTAACGTCAGCTATTTCATCGGCACCAATTCCCCCACCGAATCCAAAACCCAGATCATCCTCCTGGGCGACCGCAACGTCATGGGCGGTGGCGGAGGACTCGACCCGCACTGGAGCGTCTTTCTGGGCACCTCCATCGACGCGGCCTGGGACCAGACCATGCATGTCTTCAAGGGCAACCTCGGGATGGGCGATGGCAGCATGTTCAAAAGCGTCACCCAGACCCTTCGCGAACAGATCAGCCTCCAGCTTGCCGTCGCCTCCATCACAAACGTAGTGTTCTCAAAACCGCGCCTCTAGCCCCATCGTCCCCTCAAAGTGCCGCAGCCACCTCTCTTTCCGCCCCTCCATGCGCGATAGCAAAGCAGTGAACGTCATCGCCGGCCTGGTCGTGCTCGGAGCCGCGGCGACCATCCTCATCTCGCTGCGCGGCGGACTTCCGCCCCGCTGCAATCCCAAATCCCACCAGGCCGCGGGGCGCGTCCTGGCCCGTCAGGCCCTCGGCCTCCTGAAACCCGGAGGCCAGATCATCGTTATCGCGCGCGACACCGCCGCCTTCAAAAACCCCGCCGCCGACATTCAACTGGCCAGCTTCAAGAAGGAACTCGGCAAGGCCCGTGCCGCCGTCAGTTCGGTCCGCGCTATCCAGATCGACCCCCTCAAACCCGTGCAGGCCCCTCCGGGAGATTTCTTCGAACTCATCCGCCAGACCTCCAGCCAGAGCGTCATCGTCTCGTTCCTGGGACCCCCGTTGCTCTCCGAAACCCAGGCCGGCCAGTTGGGCGCCGCCAAGCCCGGCATCGTCGCCTTCTGCTGCGGAAGCCTGCCCGACCAACTCGACCTCCGATGGTTCTTTGAACACGGCCTGCTTGGGGCCGCCGTCGTGAGCCGCCACACTCCTCTGGACTCCCGGCCAAGCGACCCTCAGGGCTGGTTCGACCGTTACTTCGTCGCCGTCACCTCCGCCGACGACCCCAACCTCGCCGCCCGGGCCGCTCCTCAAGCCGACCCCCATTCCCCATGACCCCGCGCGCCTTCACCCTCACCGACCTCCTGGTGTCCCTGGCAACCCTCAGCCTCCTGGGAGCTATCCTCGCCTCGAGCATGGTCGCCATGAAACAAAAATCGAGATTGGCCGTCTGCACCGCCAACCTCCAGAAGGTCGATCGGGCCGTCCTTGATTTCTCCGGCGAAAACGACCACAAACTCCCCGCCGCCTCCCCCGGCGACAAACTCAGCCCTTGGTGGTTCTACAAGGAACAGGTCAAACGCTACGCCGGCCTCACCGGTGAATCCTCGCCCACCGACACGGTATTCGCCTGCCCCTCCGACCGCGGCTACTCCGACCCGGCGCCATTCCATCTCAGCCGCCGATTCGACTTTTCCAGTTACGTATTCAACGGGGTGACCCTCCCCGAAACCTCGGTCCCCAACATCGCCGGCCTCCCTCTCTCCACCATCAAACACCCCAAGCGCACCCTCCTGGTCATGGAATGGACCGCCCACGCACCCCTCTCCTGGCACAAGAGCAAAACCGGCAAGGAAAACAGCCCCTTCTATTGCGACGCCGAGAGTGTCGTCGGCTTCGTTGACGGCCATGTGTGTCTCTCGAAAATCTATTACGACGGCTACAGCGCCGCTTATACCCAAGACCCGATTGAGAGCTATGAATACCAATTTAGCCCAAACTAGTCCGCCACCTGGCACATACCCTGCCATCCGCGGCAGTGGTTTATCCCGCTTCCTGCTGCCCCTGCTCCTGGCAACCTCCAGCCTCTGCCTCGGCGGACCCCTCCCGGGTCCCTGGGTCCCCCTCTTCAAGGGCATCGATCACGCCGTCGGCACCAATAACCCCAGCTTGCCGGGCAATTTCCCCAACGAAATGCAGGTCGTCCATTGCGTCCGGGTCGACTTGACCGACCCCGACATCCGCCTGCTCACCGCCTCGAAGGCCTCCGCCTACGCGGCCGATTACCGCGAAACCCTGAGCCTGAGCGTCCCCGACTTTCTCAAGCAACACGCCCTCCAGATCGCCGTTGACTGCAACTTCTACAACGCCTCTCCGGGGGGAGCCGACCCGACAAGCGAAGGCGTGGACTGCGACGTTTACGGCCTGCTCATCTCCGGCGGGACCCTGGTTTCCGCCGCTGACAACAATCGCACCGCATCCCTTCTTTTTACCACCAACAACCGGCCGATATTCGACTTTATTAATCGCGCCCCCGGAACCAACACCGCCGGCATTTACACCGCCGTCACCGGTTACTACCCCCTTGTCTCAAACGGCGTGGCCATCAGCGACGCCGTGCTGGACTCCAGCTACCCGGACGGCTTCATCCATGAAACCCAACCTCGCACCGCCTATGGTGTTTCCCAGGATTATCGCTACCTCTACCTCATGACCATCGATGGCAGGCAAAGCGGCTACAGCGATGGCGCCCTGGACAACGAGACCGGCTATTGGATGCTCCAGTTCGGCGCCTGGAACGCCATCAGCATGGACGGCGGCGGCTCCACCGCTCTCTACATGTCCGGCTCCACCGGCAACCCCATCGCCATCAATCACTCGAGTTACCTCCCCGCCTACGGACGCGAACGCTACATCGGCGCCCAGTTCGGCGTCTTTGCCAAGCCATTGCCCGGCTTCTTCAATAACTTCAATATCTTGCCCTCGGACACCTCCGCCACAATCACCTTCACCACCGTCGACCCCGCCACCACCCAGCTTGAATACGGACTCACAACCAATCTCACCCTCCTCACAATCCCCAACACCCTCTTGGCCACCAACCATGCCGTCCTCCTCACCAACCTCACACCCGGCACCGAATACTTCTTCGCCGCTGTCTCGAAGATCGGCGCCAACCAATACGTCTCCTCAAACTACAATTTCTTTACCACCAACTACGTCACCACCAACCTCCTTTGTGATTTCTCAACCTCGTGGACCTTCACCGTGGCCAACCTCGACGGAACCGCCTGGACCGCCCCCGGCTATGACGACTCGGCCTGGCAAGGCCCCTCCCCCGGCCTGTTCTGGACCGACACCTACGGCTTCCCCGATCCCGACATCCCCGAACCGGTGAACACCGAGATCGCCCTCGACCCGGATTATGGCACCCCCTACAGCACCTATTATTTCCGGACCCATTTCACCTCCACCAACTCGCCCGGCAATTTCCCCCTGCTCTTCCAGGATTATTTGGCCGACGGCGCGGTCTTCTATCTCAATGGCGCCGAGCTTTACCGTGTCCGAATGCCGACCGGTCCCATTCTCAACGCCACACCGGCTACCGCTCATCCCTGCGCCGGCGATGCCACTTGCCCGGATAACTTCATCATCACCAGCCCGCTGGCCACCAATCTCCTTTCCGGCGACAACGTCCTGGCAGTGGAAGTGCATACGATGGCCATCGCCCACGCCGCCACCTTCGGCATGTCCCTGGCCGTCACTAACCCGTTCGCAGCCTCCCCTCCGCTCACCCTCGTCGCCTCCAATGCCACCGCGGCCCTGAGCTGGAACGCCGGCGGCTTCTTCCTCCAACAAGCCGGCACTCCCATCGGCCCCTGGACAAACGTCCCGGGACCCGTCATCACCAGCCCCTTCACCACCCCTATGACGAATGCCGCCCGCTTTTATCGCCTCGCCAAATGAACCTCCATCGCCGCGCCGCCGCCCTCCTGTCACTCCTCCTGGCCGCCGCTTCGCCGGCCCTGGGGCAGACCATCCTCATTAAAGGCCCCGACTCCATGGTCGATCTGGGCCAACAATGGGCGCGGGCCTACGCCTCCAGCCATCCTCAAATCACAATCCAGGTCGAAGGCGGCACCGTCGCCGCAGCCTTCGCCGCCCTCCGCGACCACAAAGCCGCCCTCGCCCTCGTCCCACGCATAATGCGCTACGCGGAAACCGAGGCCAGCCAAAACGCCTTCGGCCGGCGCCCCGCGGAATTCAAGGTCGGCGTCAATGGCGTTGCCGTTTATGTCAACGCCCAGAATCCCGTCCGAGTCCTCACTTACGACGAATTGGCCGCCATTTTCCGGGGCGCCTCCCGATATTGGAGCGACCTGGCCGGCCCCAACGCTCCCATTCTCCTCTACTCCACTGCGACCAACTCCGCCGTAAGCGAACTCTTCGCGGACGAAGTCCTCAACGGAACAAATTGCGCCGCCGGCCTCCGCACCCTCCCTCCCGCCGACCTGCTCACCGCCATCGCCCGCGACAAAAACGGCATCGGCTGCGGTCCCCTCTTTCAGGCCCCCCAAGACGTGCGCCCCCTGGAAATAAAACGCGCCTTCTCCTCAACCCCCGTCGGGCCGACAGACGATGCCATCGCCAACCGCATTTACCCCATCTCCCGCTATCTCTACGTTTACCTCGATCCCGCCGCCAACCAAGGTCCCCTCAAGGCATTCGTGGACTGGATGCGCGGCAACGAAGGCCAGCAAATCGTCAAAGCTGCCGGCTTCTTCCCGCTGCCCCCTAAACTCGTCATCGGGCCTTGAAGAATGGGCCGCCATTCTGTCCCGCAGGGACACCTGACAATAGCCCGGCGCTTCAACGCCGGATTTGCCTCCTATGCGGTTCCTTGCGACGCCTCCAGACCATCCGCGCGTTTGTCCTCGGAAGTCTGTTTCTCATCTCGGCGCGCGCCGCTGACCCCGCCCCCGACACGACCCTGCCTCCTGCCGCCGACGCCCGCCATCACGTCAGGCCGTCCCGGCGTCAAGGTGAAGTCCGCTTCGATACGGCCGCCGGATTCTATTCGTCCGCCTTCAACCTGGGCCTTTCGGCACCCGCTCCCGACGCCGCGATTTACTACACCACCAACGGCGCCGTGCCCGGACCCGGTGCGGGCATCCGCTATCACGGCCCGATCCCCATTGCCGGCACTGCCGTTGTGCGCGCCGCTGCTTTTGGACGGGACACCGCTCTCACCGAGGTCGCGACAAGGACCTATCTGTTCCTCCCCGACATCCTTCGCCAAACCGGCCGCGGCTTGCCGGAGTCCTGGGGCGCCGCCGCAAGCAGCCCGATCCCGGCCCATTACGGCTTCTCCCCCAGCCTCGCCGGCTCCGCCGCTTCCCGTCAGGCGATCATCGACGGACTCCGCTCGATTCCGTCCCTTTCAATCACTACCGCCCCCGAAAACCTCTTCTCTCCTGAGACCGGTATCTACATGCGCCCGACCGAGCGCGGCGCCGCTTGGGAACGCCCCGTCTCGGCCGAATTGCTCTGTCCGGACGGCGGCGCCGGGTTCAGCATCGAATGCGGGCTGAGAATTCACGGCGGCGCCAGCCGCCGCCCCGAGGAATCGCCCAAGCACTCCTTTCGCCTCCTCTTCAAGCCGCGGTACGGCGCCGCGAAGCTGCGTTTCCCGCTCTTTGGCCCCGACGGCCCCGCCGAGTTCGAGGGATTGGTTTTGCGGGCCGGCAACAACGATTCATGGCTCCACCCCGATGGCCAGGCCCGCCTCCGGGCCTGCTACCTGCGGGACGAATGGATGCGCGCAAGCCTCCGGGCCATGGGCTATCCTTGCGCCCGCGGCTCCTTCGTGCATCTCTATCTCAACGGGCTTTATTGGGGCCTTTACAACCTGTGCGAACAACCCGCTGACGCCGCCTTCGCCCCGGCCCTTCAAAATGGACGGACCTCGGACTTCGATGCGAGAAAAGCCGCCAGGATTCAGGCCGGCGACTCCGCCGCGTGGGACCGGATGCTGGACCTCGCCAACGCCGGTCTCGATGACCCGCGCCGCTACGATGCCCTCTGCGAATGCCTCGACCTCCACGAGTTCGCAGATTATCTCATCCTGAACCTCTACGCCGGCAATTCCGATTGGGACCGCTGGGCCAACTGGTACGCCGCCCGCCCTCGCGTCCCTGGCGGCAAGTTCACCTTCTCCGTTTGGGACGCCGAATGCTCCCTCGGCGAACTTGACACTTGCACCCTCGACCAGGATGACGATCAAAGCCCGCTGCGCCTGTTCCAGAAGCTCCGTGAAAACGCCCGCTTCCGCGTCCTGTTCGCCGGCCGCGTCCAACGCCTGTTGCTCAACGACGGCCCATTGGCGCCGGGGCCCGCCTCGCGGCGGTTCGCCGACCTGGCCAAAAGCGTCGAAAAAGCCATCGCCCCGGAAGCCGCCCGCTGGGGCGGCTATCGCCTCGAGGTGCATCCCTATAAAACCGGCCCCTTCAAAACCTATTCAGTCAAAGACAACTGGGACCCTGAAATCCACCGCCTGCTGACCGATTACTTTCCCCGCCGTCCGGGCATTGTCCTTGGCCAATTTCGCGACCGCGGCCTCTTCCCGCAATAACCGCGCCTTTCATGGGCCCAGGCCAGGAGGTGACCGTTCCCTTCATTGCGTTCAGTCCTCAGCATTGGCGCTCAAGCAGTGGTTGCCCGGAAAAACTGCGATCCGTCTATGCGCTCCCTTTGATCGAATCAGTCTTCTGTAAACTCAACTGCTTACGCGGCAACCCCTTTCTTTTCCGCGTATTTCGTGTATTTCGCGGTTCTTAAAAACACCTTAGCCGGCGATTCGGCCGCCCGAACCTCAATTGACAGCAGCCCTGTCGTATTCCAGAATGCCGCCCATGCGAGAACATCGCGGCACCGACGCAACGACGGAGATGACCTCCTCATCTCCGCCCAAGGTCAGGAGGCCGCGGTCCGAAGGTCGAAAGTCGAAAGTCGAAAACCGAAGCCCGGAGTTGGGAGTCAGGAGGTCCAGGTCCGGAGACGCAGGCGCTTCGCCGCGGGACCATGCTGCCTCCCGCGCACCGGTCCGCCGCCGCCGCGCGTCCAGTGCGAATGCCGACCTTCTGAGCCCCTTGGTCCCTCGTCCATCCGCCTTTGTCCTGCGTCCCCCGGCCTTGGTGCTCCTGTTCATCTTTCTGTTCATTCTTCTCCTCGCGGCCTCATTAGCCGTTGCCCGGCAGCGCCTCATCACCGCCCGTCCCTCAGAACGTCCTCTCCACGCGGCGGTGCTGTCGTTAGCCGCGGCGGCCGCCGAGCGCCCCGTTGACACCTCCTCGCCCAAGCCTCTCCAGGTCTGGCCTTCCACGCCGCCGGGCGGATGCCCGTTTCCGCAATCCGACACACTCGTCGGAGTCGGCTTCACCGGCCGGCACGCCGAATACACCGGCGCTGATACTTGGTATCCTTCCTGGGCCTCGGACGGCAACCTGTACTCGCCGTGGACCGACGGCAACGTCAACGGCCTGAGCTCTAGTTCCAGCGGGGAAAAGGCCACGACAGGGTATGCCACGATTTTAGGCGACGACCCCCTCAAGCTAATGGTCACCAACCAAGGCGTATTCGCAAGCAGCCCCCGCCCCTACGAAGGACGCTACCCCTGCGGCAGCCTCGTGTTCAACGGCGTCTGGTACTACGGCACCTACTGCCTGCACCCCAACGGCCAGGTGCCCCGCGACGGCATCACTTACAACTGGCCCTGGCTCGGACCCTTCGTCGGCTTCCGCTGGTCCACCGACCTCGGCCGCACCTGGACCCAAACACCCTGCACGCCGGAACAACCGCTCTTCGGCGAACAGGCCCTCCATGGCGAACCGGTCAGGATCGGCGCCCCCCATTTTGTCGACTTCGGCAAGAACCTCGAACACTCCCCCGACGGCAAGGCCTACTTGGTCGCCCAGGGCGCTTCCGACGGCCTTGACCGCCGCTACGCCTTCAATAGCTGGATTACCGCCGACCAAGTCTATCTCATCCGCGTCACTCCCGGCATCGAGAACATGAATGACCCGCGCAAATACGAATTCTTCGCCGGAAATGACGTACAGGGCCGCCCGCTCTGGACGAGCGATTTCGCCCGCATCAAGCCCATCGCTCAATGGCGCGATCACATGGGCTGCGTGACCATGACCTACAATGCCCCGCTAAAGAAGTTCCTGATGTGCGTGACCGATGGCGGCACCACTGTCTCCCGCTACAACACATACCTGCTCGAATCGGAGAACCTGACCGGCCCCTGGAAGCTCGTCTCACACATGAGCAACTTTGGTGAGCAGGCCTACTTCGTCAACATCCCCTCGAAGTTCATCCGCCCGGAGGGCCGCGGCCTCTGGCTTTGCTATGCCGCCAATTTCAGCTCCGGCTGGGGCGGCATCACCTTCAAGTCCAATCCCCCAGGCAGCCGCTACGGCCTCTGCCTCCAGGAATTCCGCCTCATGGCGCCCGGAGACTGACGCTCGCCGCCTGAATGTTGCCCTCTAAGCCCGGCGTGGAAACGCCGCGCCAATCCTCACGCGTCCCCCTGGGACGGGGCGCAAAAGGAGATTGTCATTGCGAATTGGCTCTCCAGCTCGCGAACCCATTGGCGGGCGCAACCGTCAAAATGCTCGGAGTCCACCTCGACGGGCACATCCGAGCCTTTGACCGGCCCCAAGAGCACGCGCTTGCAGTAGGTCTTGCCGTCCGCCATGGTGGCAAGAAACTCGATGACACCCTTGCCGTGCCCAGGTTGCCCTTCCAATGGAATGGGCGACGAGCCGCGACCGGCGGGAACAAAGTCGATGGTGGCGGACAACGCGGTGAGGCGCGGCTTCTCCTTGGCCAGCCACTGGGCAAACTGCTCCTCGTTGACGCCGGTTTCTTCCCAGAATTTCAGCCGGTCAACGGGCAATTCCGAACAGCGGCGCACCACAAAGTCGCGGTCCAGGAACGAGAGCAGGTTCCCGGCCTTCGGGCCGTTGTCGCGGTCGAGCAGGACGCGGTAAAGGGCCTTGAACGCGCTCGGTTGGTCTATCGGCGTGAGACGAGCGGCGGTGAAGATGCCGCTTTGCAGCGCGTCGCCGCTCCACGGAGTCCGTGGAAGCAGCTTCCCGACCAGGTGCAGAAAGGCGCGCTGGGTGGCGCTCAACTCCTGCGCCCTCGCGGGGAGGGTCTCCTGCAAGCGGGTCTTCTCCTCCTCGCTCGCGTAATGCGCCACCCAATATCGTGCCGCCCGGATGCGGAGTTCGAGGTGCTTCCGCTCCAATCCGGTGAAGGGCGAGCCTTTGCGCTTCTCCAACTCCGCGACGGCGTCAAGGTGCGGCATCTGCGTCAGCGCCGTCACGAGCTGGAAGTCGCCCAACCAGTGGTCCGGCTCCGCGTCCACCTCGGACATCTCGTAAACGCGCTTGTCGTCCTGGGCGGCCTTGGGGTCGTGGTGATACTTGTGGTGCGAGCGATCGAATTCGTTGAATAGCTTGACGATATAAACCTCGGACGGCTCGAAATTGACTGGCTGGCGCGGGAACGGGCGGATCAGCAGGAAACGGAGAATCTCCGGCGGCAGGAAGTCCGCCATTTCGCGCGCCGAAACGCCAATCCCTTTGCTGGAACTCATCTTTGCGCCCCCCACAAGAAAAAACTCGTACGGGCAGTTCAGCGGCGGCTCCTGACCGAAGATGGCGCGCAGGCAGGCCGCCGCAACGTCTCGCGCGCCGCCCTTCGTGCTGTGGTCCGGCCCCGCGCCTTCGATCGTCACCGGAAACGTCTTCCACTTCGCGCACCACTCCAGTTTCCATGGAAGTTTCCCGTTGCCGTTGAATGGAGACACCTTGCCCTTATGACCGCAGCCGCGCGCCCATTTCACGAGGTCGGGTCTGCATTCGTACACGACTTCCTTCCCGTCGTAAGCCGAGACAACCGTCGTGCCGATGCGCCCGCAATTCTCGCAAATCACCTGGAACGGATGCCACGTCTCCGGGCGCACCGCGCCGCTAACCTCCTTGTAGATGCGGCGGACCACGTCCGCCTTGCCCAAAATGGTGTCGATGGCCTCGTTGAACTTGCCCGACCGGTAAATGTCCCGCAACCGGTAGAACTCCGGACGGATGCCCAACTCGGTGAACACCCCGAAAAACTCCGAGATGTAGTGCTCCGCCATGTCCTTGGCCGCCGCCCCGGGCGGCGGCGGCGTGTTGCACAGCGGCGCCCCAAGGTACTTCTCGAAATGCTCCGCCGCGCCGTAGGGAATCTCGTCCACCGGGTCATAGTCGTCCACCCCGAAAAGGTATCGTGCCGGAATGCCTTTGGCCCTGAGCGTGCGGAAAATGACATCGTGGATCAGCGGCCCGCGCAGCGCGCCAACGTGGGCGCGGCCCGACGGCGTCTTGGAATCGTTGATCGTCTGCGGCCCGTCGGTCGTCTCTAGCAGTTTGTCACACCAGAACATAATGAAGCAGAGGATCGCAAACTTACCGCGAAAACTCAACTTCCACCGGAAGGATTTCGGAATTCACGCTTCGCGCGCCGGCTTGCGCCACAGGTCAATCGGGCGCCGGACGCCCTTGGGCCGGAAAGGCAAGGGCACTCGCGCCCCGATGCCGGCGGACTGGTAGCCGGCGCACAGCACTTCCTGCACCAGGCGCCCGTCCTCGCCCGTGGCCTGCGGCTGCTCCTTGCCCCGCACGCAGCGGGCGAAGTGACGCATCTCCTGGGGATAGCCGTAGTTCCAGAGTTCGTCGAAAACCGGCCAGCTCCAGCCTTTGGTCGTCGGGGCCTTCTCGACCGCGTAACCGTAGCCGTTTTCGCTGTAGGTGGCCAGGGCATTGCCCCTGTGCAAATCGGCGCAGGTCAGCCCCCCTTCGCCATAAACCTCGATCCGGTCGTCCATGCCGCCTCGCCGCGCCCAGCTATCCTCGATAATCCCCCTCGAGCCGTTGTCAAACTCGATGATGCAAACACAATCGTCCTCGCCCCGGGTCTTGTTGCCATGGACGTACGTTCCCATGTGGCAGAACACGTCCTTGATTCCCGGCCGGCCCAGAAACCACCAGCAGAAGGCGATGCCGTGGCAACCCATGTCCATGAACACCCCGCCCCCGGATAGCTCCGCATCCCAAAACCATGCGGCATGCGGGCCAAAATGCTTCTCCGTCTGTTTGACCAAATAGACCTTCCCAAACGCCCCTTCGTCCGCCATTTGCTTTGCCTTGACATACTTCGGAGTGAAGTAGAGCTCCTCCGCGTAAAAGAGCAGCACGCCCTGGCGACGGCACGTCTCGATCATCAGGTCCGCCTCCTCCAGCGTCATGCAGAGCGGCTTCTCGCAGACCACGTGTTTGCCCGCGTTGGCCGCGTCCACCGTCATCCGCGCGTGCAGCGCGTTCGGGGCCGCGATGGTGACCATCTCGATGTCCCGCTCCGCGAGCATCTGGCGGTAATCGGTGAACACCCGCGGAATCCCGTGCTTGCGCCCGAACCGCTCCGCGTTGCCGGGCGTGGGCGACGCCACCGCCACCACCTCCGCTTCGTCGGGCAAAATCCGAAACGACTCCGCATGTATGTCCGCCTCGAATTGCGACCCGATAATCCCGACCTTGACTCGTTCTTTTGTGCTCATCTCAAAGGCCCAGTTCTCTCTTTACCTCCACAAAGGCCTCCACGGCGCGTTCCAAATCTTGGCGCGAATGGGCCGCGGAAATCTGCGCGCGGATGCGGGCTTTGCCCTGGGGCACGACCGGGTAGGAAAAGCCAATCACATAGACGCCCCTGGCCAGCATGGCGTCGGCAAAACGCGCCGCCAGCGCCGCGTCGCCCAGCATGACCGGGACAATCGGGTGTGTGCCGGGCAGGATGTTGAACCCGACCCGGGCCATCTCCGCGCGGAAGAACCGGGTGTTTTCCTCCAGTTTGTCGCGCAGGGCGGTCGAGGCCGTGAGCAGGCCGAGCGCCTTCAAGGAGGCGCCGACGATGGGTGGGGCGAGCGTGTTCGAGAACAGATAGGGGCGGGAACGCTGACGGAGCAGTTCTATGAGCTCCTTGCGGCCGCTGGTGTAGCCGCCGCTGGCGCCCCCCAGGGCCTTGCCCAGTGTGCCGGTCAGGAGGTCGATCCGGCCCATCACCTGGTGATGCTCCGGCGTGCCCCGCCCGGTCCGCCCCATGAACCCGACCGCGTGAGAGTCGTCCACCATCACCAAGGCGTCGTATTTCTCCGCCAAACCGCAAATGGCAACCAGGTTGGCAATGTAGCCGTCCATCGAGAAAACGCCGTCCGTGGCCACCATCCGGAACCGGGCGCTTTGGGCCTCCTTGAGCTTGGCTTCCAGGTCCGCCATGTTGTTGTTCTCGTACCGATAGCGCCGCGCCTTGCAGAGCCGGACGCCGTCAATAATACTCGCATGATTCAGCTCGTCCGAGATAATGGCATCTTCCGGCCCGAGCAATGTCTCGAACAGCCCGCCGTTGGCGTCGAAACACGAACTGTAGAGGATCGTGTCATCGGTCCCGAGGAACTCGCTGAGTTTTCTCTCCAACTCTTTGTGCGGGCTTTGAGTGCCGCAGATGAACCGGACCGAGGAGAGGCCGTAGCCCCAGCGGTCAAGCGCCTCGTGGGCCGCCTGGATGACCGCCGGATGCTCCGCCAAACCCAGGTAGTTGTTCGCGCACAGGTTGAGCACCGTCGAACTGCCCCCCGCCACCCGAATATGCGCATCCTGCGGCGTGGCAATGACCCGCTCCACCTTGTAGGTGCCGGCGGCCCGAATTTCATCGAGCTGCCGCAATACGTGTTTCTGCATCGAGGCCGTCATGCTTTCAAGCAGGTTAAACAGGTTGGTTCTTTCAGACAATTCATTTCCATCCCAGGACCACCTTCCCGGATTTGCCGGAGAGCATGACCTCGAAACCCTTCTGGAATTCCGTGTAGTGAAACCGGTGCGTGATGATCGGTTTGATGTTCAACCCGCTCTGCAGCATGACGGTCATCTTGTACCACGTCTCGTACATCTCGCGCCCGTAGATGCCCTTGATGGTCAGCATCGAGAAGACCACCGTTTCCCAGTCAATCGCCATCGGTTTGTCCTGGATTCCCAGCATGGCTATCTTCGCCCCATGGCTCATGTTGGCCAGCATCTCGCGGAACGCCGCCGCGTTGCCCGACATCTCGAGGCCGACATCGAAGCCCTCGTGCATCCCAAGTTCCTTCTGCACCTCCTTCAGATTCCGTTTCAAGGGGTTGACTCCCAGCGTCACCCCCATCCGGCGCGCCAATTCCAGCCGATCCTCGTTGACGTCCGTGATCACCACGTAGCGCGCCCCGGCATGGCGCACCACCGCCGCCGCCATAATCCCGATCGGCCCCGCCCCCGTGATCAGCACGTCTTCCCCGAGCACCGGAAACGACAACGCCGTATGCACCGCGTTGCCGAACGGGTCGAATATGGACGCCACGTCCCGGTCGATCCCGTTGTCATGCACCCAGACATTCGTCACCGGCAGGGCCAAATACTCCGCGAAGGCCCCGGGACGGTTCACCCCGATCCCCTGCGTGTCCGCGCACAAATGCCGCCGCCCTGCCAGGCAGTTCCGGCAGCGCCCGCACACCACGTGCCCTTCCCCGCTCACCACCTGCCCCGGAGAAAAATCCTTCACGTTCGACCCGGTCTCCACTATCTCCCCCACAAACTCGTGCCCGATCACCATCGGCACCGGTATCGTCTTCTGCGCCCATGCGTCCCATTTGTAAATGTGCGCGTCCGTCCCGCAGATGCCCGTCCGATCAATCCGGATCAGCACGTCGTTCATTCCTATCTCCGGCTCCGGCACGTCCTCGAGCCAAAGCCCCGGTTCCGCTTTTCTTTTCACCAATGCTTTCATGTTTGAGCGTTCACGTTGTTTGATGTTGCCATTGCCCGCAGCCCGTCGTAACTTCCGCTATGCGGGAAATCCGTTCAATATAGTAGATCACCGTGTCCAATATACAAGAAAAAACTTCCAATATTGTGAACATCCATTTATGGGCAACGAGATGAAAGCCTCCCGCTCCCCCCGGCCCGCCCAACCCGCCGAGGCCGTCAGCGAGCACCTTTGCCGCCGCCTCAAGCAGTTGCGCCTCGGACGCGGCTGGTCGCTGGACGCCCTCTCCAAGGCCTGCGGCGTCAGCCGCTCCATGCTCAGCCAGATCGAGCGCAACCAGGCCAACCCAACCCTCGTCGTCATGTTCCGCATCGCCCGGGCCTTCGGCATGCCCTTGGGCCAACTCGTCGAGGCCCCGGGCGCCACCCCCAGCGTGGATGTCATCCGCGCCGGCGACCGCGCCTACCACTACAGGTCGGATCGAGATTGCCAGATTCGGACGCTCTCGCCGCTGCACCTGGAGAAGGACGTCGAGTTCTACGAGGTCACCCTCCAGCCGGGCGGCGTCTTGCGCAGCTCACCGCACTTCGAGGGCACCCGCGAGTTTCTCACCGTCCAAAAGGGCGCCCTGCGCGTCGAATCCGCCGGCGATGCCGAGGACCTCCATCCCGGAGATTCCGCCAGCTACCGGGCCGACGTCCCTCATGCCATCGTCAACACCGGCCGCAGCGCCGCCGTCGTCTTCCTCGTGGATATCTATCGGTAGAAATCGCGCCCAGGCTATTGGGGTGCTTACAATACCCCTATTCTCCGCAAGGCGAGCACGGGTTGGCCCGCGGCGCGAGACTTCGGCAAATCCACCTCGAACTCGGCCACCCAGTCGTTGAACTCCTGCGGGTCGACCAGCATTTGCTGCACCCGCCAGGTCTTCTTGTCTTCGGACGGAATCACATAAGTGTGGCGCGTATTTCGCGCGTTGGGGTCCAGGCAAAGGCTCTCATGCTCCCGGTGATACTCCTCCCGCAGCACGCGCAGCCTGTCCGCGGTCCAGGGCTGGCCCTCGGAGTCGGCCGGGGAATCAAGATGCGAAAGGGCGGCCTCGTAGTCCGCAATCACCACGCCCCGCAAGAAATTGAAGATGCGGGTGCGGATGGCCGCCGTGAATGCCTTTGCGTCGCGCGTAATGTCATTTTGCGCCTCCTCGGCGCCGGGCGGACGGACCTCTTTGCCCTCGGCGCGAGCCACGTAATCGGGGTCGCGCATCTTCTCCCATTCATCCAACAGGCTGGAGTCCACCTGCCGGATAAGGGTGCCCAGGTAGAGTTCCATCTCCCGGACGGCATCGGTCTTGGCGGCGTCGGGAACGGTTTGGGTGAGGACCTTATAGACGCTGTTCAGGTGGCGCAGGAGAAGGCCCTCGGCGCGTTGCAGTTCATAATCGCGGATGTAATCGGAAAACGAACGGAACGTCTCGAACATCTCGCGCGCGATGGACTTGGGCCGGATGTTCTCCTGGCCTACCCACGGATGTTTGTCCGCGAAGGCGTTGAAAGTGGAATAGACGAAGTCCCGGTTCGGCTTGGGATATTCCAGTTTCTCCAACTCTTCTATCCGCTCGTCATACTCGATGCCGGCCAGTTTCATCTCCGCCATCTTGCGCGTCTTGAGCTTGTCGAGTTGCTTGCGCAAAATGAGGTCCGGGTCTTCCAGTATGGACTCCACCAGGGTCAGCAACACCAGCGGGTAGTCGGGCGCCTGCGGGTCCACCAGCGGCAGCGTATCCAGGAGGTACAAGGAGAGCGCCTGGTCCATCGAAAAGTCCTCCTGCAACTCCACATTGACGCGCAGGTAAGCGCCGTCCCGGGTCTTGGGAACAAACTCGATGATCTTCCGGTCCACGAGTGAACGGAACAACTGCCACGCCCGTTTGACATGCTCCTTCTTCGCCCGGGGCGTCTCGTGGCAGTCCCGAATCAGCCGCTGCATGGCCCGGCAGCCGTCGCCCTCGCGGCTCAGCACGTTGAGCAACATCCCGTGCGACACCTGGAATCGCGACGTCAGCCTCTCCGGCGGCGCGTGGATGAGCCGAAGAAACGTCTGCTTGTCCCAACTTACAAAGTTCTTCTCCGGCGGCTTGCGCTTCACCGATTTCCTGCCGTCTTTCGCCGCCTTCTCCTCGAGCTTGATATTCTCGACCACGTGCTCGGGCGCCTGCGCCACGACCCAGCCCCGGTCATCGAACCCCTTCCGCCCCGCCCGGCCCGCAACCTGGTGAAAATCGCGGGCGCTCAGGATTCCCGTCTTTTGCCCGTCGAATTTGCACAGCCGGCTGAAAAGCACCGTGCGGATGGGCATGTTGATCCCGGCCCCCAGCGTGTCGGTGCCGCAGATGATCTTCAGCATGCCCTTCTGGGTCAACTGCTCGACCAGGACCCGATACTTCGGCAGCAGCCCGGCGTGATGCAAGCCAATGCCATGCTTGAGCCACCTCCGAATCTCCGGACCATACGGGCTGCTGAACTTGAATCCCTCGATCGCGCTCCCAATGGCATTTTTCTCCTCCCGCCCGCAGGCATTGATGCTCGTGAAATCCTGCGCGCTCTGCGCCGCCTCCAGTTGGGTGAAATGCACCACATAGACGGGGCCTTTGCCCTCCGCTATGAGCCGCTCCAGGGTCTGCGCCAGCGAAATCTCAGAATACGCATACTCCAGCGGCACCGGCCGCTCGACGGACTGGACCGTCACGCTCGGCCGGCCATTCAAACGAGTCAGCTCCCCCTCGAAAAACGTCGTGTCCCCCAGCGTGGCCGACATCAACAAAAACCGCGCCTGCGGCAGCGTCAGCAGCGGCACCTGCCAGGCCGCCCCGCGCTCCCGGTCGGCGTAATAATGGAACTCGTCCATGATCACTTCCTGGACGTTCGCCTTCGGACCTTCGCGCAGGGCGATATTTGCCAGGATTTCCGCCGTGCAACACAGAATCGGCGCGTCCCGGTTCACCGTCGCGTCGCCCGTGCTCAGCCCGACGTTGTCCGGGCCGAAGTCCCGGCACAGCGCCAGCCACTTCTCGTTGACCAGGGCCTTGATCGGACACGTATAGACCGAGCGTTTGCCCTGCACCAGCGCCTTGAACTGCATCGCCGCCGCCACAAGTGTCTTGCCCGAGCCGGTCGGCGTGTTCAGAATCACGTTCTTCTCCTCGAACAACTCCAGAATGGCGTTCTCCTGGGCCGGGTACAGCTTCAGCCTCTTGCTGGCCACATACTCCAGGAATTGCCCGAGCAGCACGTCGTTGCTCGGGCGGTCGTCCCGGGGTATGAAATCATAGAGCGTCAAATCTCGCGCCTCCAAAGCTCCCACTCCCCGCCCCGCCTTTCAAGCATTTTTGACAGATCCCGCGGCATGGCGCCGCCAAAGTGGAAACGCCGGAAAACCACATCTCGTCATGTAGCTTGTTGCGTACGTTAGTATGCTTTATGATGCTCTGGCGGCATCCACAGCCAAACGTATCGTATGACTCTAACATGTTTATTATCAATGATATAGAGTACAGATTAGAAATTGACACCTGTTCGAGTAGTAGATAATGTAAGGTTGATCGGCGCGTTTGCGGGCCGGCAATCAGCCTGTGTTGCTTGCTTGCGCGCCGCGGCGAACTGTGAATAATAGCGTTCCATGAGCAACCCAACTTCGACCGTCCGGCCCTCCGATGAGAAGCACGAGGTCTCCCGCATTTCGGAAGTGGTCATCCGCATCGCCGGCGATTCCCAGGATGGCATTCAAGCCATCGGGGGTTTCCTGGCCCGGCTGGCCGGACGCAGCGAACAGGAGGTCATGACCTTCATGACCATCCCTTCGACGATTTCGGGCGGACCATCCATCTTCCAGGTGCGCATCGGTTCCGGCGAGGTCCTGAGCGCCGGCGATGAGGCCGACGTGCTGCTGGCCTTTTACCAGCATTCCTACGAGGGCCACATTCATTCCGTGAAACGCGATGGCATCGTTATTTACGACAGCGATCACGTCGAGCCCAAGCAGGAATGGCAGGAGGGCCGGCGTCATGTCGGTGTCCCCATCTCGACGCTCGCCATCGAGGCCATTGGCGGGACCTCCAAGGACAAGGGCAAGAACATCTTTGCCCTCGGGTTGCTGGCCAGGATGTTCGACTTGAACGTCAGCCGGCTGGACGCGCTGATCGGGGAGCGGTTTGGCGGCAAAGACCCGAGCGTGCTGCGGAACGCGCAGGTCGCTTTCCAGGCCGGCTACAATCACTCGCTCGAGGCTCTGGGGGCTGCTTTCCGGTTTGTCGAAAGCCAGCGCCGCGCCGGCCGGCAAGTGGTGATGAACGGCAACGAGGCCCTGGCCTACGGCGTCCTTGCCGCCGGGGTCCGCTTCGGGGCGGCCTACCCCATCACCCCGTGGTCGGACGTGATGGAGATTCTGCGGCGTGAAATGCCCAAGTACGGCGGCATGTTCGTGCAGTGCGAGGACGAAATCGCCGCCATCTCCATGGCCATCGGCGGGAGTTTTGCCGGGCGCGTGGCGGTCACCGGCTCGAGCGGTCCGGGCATCTCCCTCAAGATGGAATCTCTGGGCTGGGCCGTGATGGCCGAAGTGCCGCTGGTGGTCATCAACGTCCAGCGGGGCGGCCCTTCCACGGGCTTGCCCACCCAAGTCGAGCAATCCGATCTGAACCTGGCCTGCTCTGGCAGCCATGGCGACGCCCCCCGCGTGGTCCTGGCCCCGGCCGATGTCGAGGACTGTTTTTACACGGCCATCGAAGCCGTCAACCTCGCGCGCCAATACAACGTGCCTGTCTTCGTTTTGAGCGACCAGGCGATTGCCACGCGCATCGAGGCCTTTCCCGAACCGCCCCTCGAGAAGATTTGCCAGGACATCAGCCCGGACCTCTCGCCCGTGGCCGATTACAAACCCTACGACCTTTCATCGCCCAACGGAGTCACACCCCGGCTTGTCCCCGGCACCCGCATCCTGAGCGGCCGCTACCCGATCTCGGGCGGTCTGGAGCACGACGAACTGGGCCACCCGAGCGCCTCGCCCAAATTGCACCAGGACATGACCGCCAAGCGCCGCAAGAAACTCCAAGCCCTGGCCGCCACCCTGTCCGTCCCCAAGGTGTACGGCCCCCCCGAAGGCAACTTGCTCCTCGTGGGATGGGGTTCCACCCAGGGCCCAATCCGCGAGGCGGTGGACCGCGCCCGCGCCGCGGGGGACAGCATCTCCGCCCTCCATATCAAGCACCTCAACCCCTTGCCCCACGGCCTCGAGAACATTTTCTCCGGCTTCAACCTCATCCGCGTCGTCGAGATGAACGACGAGGGCCTCTACGGCTACGGCCAACTGGGCGGCCTGCTCCGCGCCCGCTACTGCGACCCCAAGATTCGCGGCATCAATAAAACCGACGGCTTGACCTGGAAGGTCCGCGAAATCCTCGAACGTGCCAGGGCCGAGATGGCCGCCGGCTTGACCAGCGTGTAAGACCCTTTCTCTAATAGGTATTATGAGTTCCTCGATTCACCCCGCCGCCGCCGCTCAAGACAATGCTCCGCCGGCCGCCGCGCCCTCAGGCGAACGCAAACCGATCACAAGAAAAGACATCGCCGCCGACCATCCAACCTGGTGCCCCGGCTGCGGCGACTTCTCGGTGCTGGCCCTTTACTTCAAGCTGATCGAAAAGCGTAAGCTGGTGCAGGAAAACATCACCACGGTCTCCGGTATCGGCTGCTCGAGCCGCTTCCCCTATTTCGTCCAGGCCTACGGCGCCCATTATATCCATGGCCGTTCCCTGCCCTTTGCCAGCGGCGTTTCGCTTTCCCGGCCTGACCTGCACGTCTTCGTCTTCGGCGGCGACGGCGACCTCTTTTCCATCGGCGGAAACCACTTTACCCACACCGCGCGCAAGAACATCAAGCTGACCTGCGTGGCAATGGACAACTGGGTCTATGGTCTGACCAAGAAACAGACCTCTCCCACGTCGCCGTTGGGCTTCAAGAGCAAGACCGATGTCTGGGGCGCGATCGACCAGCCCGTCAACCCTGTGAAGCAAGCCCTCGCCGCGGGCGCGACCTTTGTCGCCCGAACCACTCATTCCAACCCCAATCACATCCTTCAAATGATGGAGGCGGCGATGGACCATGACGGGTTCAGCTTCATCGAATGCCTGAGCGAGTGCGTCGAGTTCAACGGAGGCGCCTTCGACCCCTCCAACCCGCGCAAGGGCGGCGCGTTCAACCCTGTGCCCGCCAGCCACGATGTCTCTGACGAGGCCGCGGCTTACAAACTGGCCGACGCCCCCTTTCCCGGTTATTTCGGCCTGTTCTACCGCGTCGGCAACCCGTCCAAAAACGCCAAAGAAGCCGCTCTCAGCGTGGCGGCGCGCGAAAAGGTCAAAGGCCTCAAAGACTGGCAAATCCTCCAGAAAACCTTCGCCGGGATGAGATAGCGAAAGAGACCGCACAGTCTGGCTTGCGCCCCGGCGGTCTCCTTGCGAACATCCCCGTCATGCGCACCCGATCTTTGGTCTTGGCGTTTTGCTTGCTCGGCTTGTTCCTGGCGGACCAGGCGTCCGGCGAATCGGTGGACCTCCGGCCCGCCTTTTCCGCAATGGGCCTGGCGCCGCGCCGGCAAGGCAATCGTCCAACCTGCTCCGTCTTCACCTTTGCCGGCGCACTGGAGTTCGCCGCGGCCAAACGCCAGGGGCGCCCCACCAGGCTGAGCGTCGAGTTCTTGAACTGGGCGTCCAACAAAGCCTGCAGCGACACCGAGGATGGCGGGTTCTTCTCGGATTTGTGGAAGGGCTTCGCGGCTTATGGAATTTGCGCCGAAGAGGCGATGCCTTACGAATCCAAGTTCGATTTGTCTCGGCTCCCGAGCACGGGCGCCATGGCCGATGCCAAAACCCGGCTTGCCTTGGGCCTGCGGCTCCATTGGATCAAGGAATGGAATGTCAATACCGGGCTGACCGAGCCTGAGTTCGAGACCGTCAAACGCATCCTGGGCCTGGGCTGGCCCGTTTGCGGCGGTTTCCGCTGGCCCAAGCAGGAGCAATGGACCGAGGAGGTTCTCCGGATGTGCCCGTCCAACGCGGTGCGCGACGGCCACAGCGTGCTCCTGGTTGGCTACCGCGACGATGCCGCCCAGCCCGGAGGCGGCGTGTTGATCTTCCGAAACACCAGTCACAACGGGGCCGACGGTTTCATGCCGTACGCCTACGCCCGCCTGTACATGAACGACGCCGTCTGGGTGGACTTTCTACCTTAGCCTCTCATAAACCAGGCACGCTGAGCCAGATCTCTTTTTGAGGATCACGTCCAACCCCTGCCCGAGCAACTGTCCTCCGGTCCAAAGGTCCTGCTCCTGCGTGTCCAGGTTGCTGACCCGGTAGGACGCGTGCGCGTCGAGTCCGGACAACGGAAACCGGGCCGACTCATAAGGACTTTCCGGGCGGCGCAACACGACCACCATCCCGCGTCCCAGGTCCGGCCGGTCGAGCTGATAGGCCATCCAGACGTCACCGCCCTGCGAATAGCTTGTCAGCGGGTAGTAGTCCCCATAATAGAACTGACGGATTTTCAGGTATTGGTCCAAAGTGCTTTTCGCCCAGGCAAACGGAAAGTCCTCCGGGATGCGCTCAGCCGGCGCATCGCCCGAGACCCACCAGTTCAGGCACAGGCTGCTGCACATGCTGCTGCGGAATTCGTAGTCGTCGCCCACGCGGTCCTGGCTGGTGGCGCTCAGGGGGACCCAGGCCAGCAAGCCGTAGGTGTGGCACTGATGGGCGATGGCATCGCGTGGACCGTCTGTTCGCCAGAACGGCGTGGCCCGCCCCAGCGTCTCGATGTCCAACCGGCGGCCGCCGCTGGCGCAGTTGTCGATGATCAACCCTGGATTCCGTTCCAGCAACTCGTCCCAGAAGGCGTACAACCCCTCGATGTGGCGGATTTCGCTGATGCCCTGCCGGTCCGGCGTGTCGGCTGCGTGCCAATATGCAAGCGGGTCCATGTTGAAATCCTGGCGGTAGCAGCCCAGGCCGAACTCCCGCACTTTTTCTGAGATGAAATCGGTCAGGAACTTCCGAGCGGCGGGATTGCCCAGATCGAACAGCAGGTTGTCGCCGCCGATGTCGGTGAGCCATTCGCGGTGGGCCTGGTGCCAGGGGGTGCCCTTATAGACACGCTCCGGCTCGAACCAGAGCATCAACTCGCGCCCGGATTGACGGAGCATCTGGCTAAGCGGCTTGAACCCTTCGGGGTAAAGGTCTTGTTTGACTGCCCAATTGCCGACGTTCACCGGCCAGCCACCCCGCCCGAACCACTCGGCATCGATCCAGTAATAGTCGATGGGCAACTCGTGTCCGATGATCTTGCGGATGTTGTCCAGGTGAACCTCGGCGCTCGTGCCGCCCCAGTTGCCGCAAGTGATGGGAGCGACCAGCGGCTGGCCGCCGCGCTTTGGACGGTGATGCGAAAGTAGGAACTGGCGCAAGAGATTCTGGCCGCGCCAGTGATCGCCTTCGTAGAAGAGCAAGAGCATCCGCGGAGTGCGGATGGTCTCGCCCGGGTGCAGCACCAGGTGCGTGTGGTCCAGGCCGGCCTTCATAGCCACCTGCCCGCGCTGGTCGCAAGCGAACTCCGCGGCCCACTCGCCGCTCCAGCCCACAGCCGCCACAATGCCGCCCCCGGCGCCCTCGATGTTGAAGAAGGGCATCACCTGGCTCGACGAGCGCCCGCCCCCAGGCTGGAACCGGACCTTGGCGCCAGGCTGCAACACGGTTTGCTGCGGCGCAAAATCATCAAATGACGCCACTGCTCCCTTGGCCCAATGGAGCACCGCCCGGCCTGCCGTTGGCACCGGCAGGATGGCGTCCAGGGCCTGGATGGCTTCCAGCAGCGGCGTGTTGGTGTCTTGCGTGTTGGTCAGATGCACCACCCACTCGACCGCAGGAAAGTCGCCGAGCCGGACTCCTTCGAGGCGGATTTCCAGGCCCCCGGCCGGGTCGCGCCAGGCCGTCTCCCAGTGCCGGTCCTGCGCGGCCGGAGCGCCGCCTTCAGGCGGCAGAGAAGCCTGTGCCGGCTCCCTTTGGTCCTGCATCCGGGGCTGCCAGAGGCGCAAAAAGGCGGCGCTATTGGTCCCGCGGCAGCGAAATGAGAAACCGTATGGATTGGCGTCGGCGGATGCCGCCCAGGGCAAGTCCTGCAGACGCCGGCGGGCGCCGTCTTCAAGCACGACCACAGCCTCGGCCCACAGGGCCTGGTCCCAACCCCGGCCGTCCCCGCCGTCCTTAACGCGAATCTCGAATTCCCGGGCGCCCCGGAGGGGAATTTCCAGCGGCATCGGGCCATCCTTCCGCCGAAGGACTGGAGAGGTGAACACTTCCTTTCCTCCGACCAAGACATGAAAGGTGACGGAGCCTTGGCCCAGCAACTCGCCGCGTCGGGTGTCATCGTTGTTTTCCAAACCAACCTCTGCGACGAACCGCTGCGCTGGCCGGTCCAGGTGGACTTGAATGTATTTGGTCGAATTAAAAGCGATCCCGTGCGTGTAGGTCTTGTCGCCCAGTTGGAAGGGAGTGCCGCGCCATGATTTGCCCCGTGTCACCCCATCCGGCGCGTCTTCATGCAACAGCTTCAGATACTGGCCCGCTCCGGAGTTGGCACCGGCGCTGAACAGCCCGTCCGCCCAGGAATCCGCGGCCAGGAATTCTCCAGGCTGAGGCGTCGCCCCTGGCGCAAGGCCCGCATTGCAAACCAGCATGAGGACGGCAGCAACGCCAAACACACGACGTATCGCTCGGTTCGTGATCATGCCCGCCACCATGATGGAAATCCGTTCGGCAGGAAAGCGGGAATTGAGCAGGATAATGTTCTCCGGCCCCTTTCGATTTCGCCGGGGCCTCTTCAAACGTTCAGCCGCCTCAGGTAGTCGAACGAATAGATTCCCGTGGCATGTCCGTCAGCCCAGACCGGCTGGACCGCATAACCTCCCACTGTTTCCAGGCGCACCATGCGGAAGGCCTCGGGCGGCAGCGGTCTTGGGGGATTCTGGTAGAGGTTCCCCATAACGTCCACCTCGCCCTTGCAATCGGCGCAGGGACACTGCCGCCGCAGTTTCTGGAGCGGGATGTAGGTCTCGCTGCCATCGTCCCATTTGATGGCCAACTCTTCCCCGATTGACTGTATTTCCATTGGTCGCACGGCCCGCATCATCTTATATCCTGGAGGGTGACAAAGCGGCGTGTGGGCGTCAAGCCCGCTTGCCTCCGGCGCCGGGAACGAAACTGTATCTCAACGGCTGGTCCCGGATTTCGGATTTGCCTTCCGGGCCGTCCCCGTATGATCCTGTGCGCCATGACTCTGTCTTTGAACCAATCGCCTATGCACTCTAAATCCCTCGTCTTATCGCGCCGCTCGTTCCTGAAATCCTGTTCCATGGCCGCCGCGGCAGGAGGTGTGCCGGCCTGGTTTGTCGAGCGGGAGCTGTCGGCTGCGCCGGCCCAGGCCCTCTCGTCCAACGAGCGGCCGGGCATTGGGCTGGTGGGCTGCGGGGGGATGGGCCGCGGCGACGCGGGCCTGGCGTCGCGCTTTGGAGACATCGTGGCCGTGTGCGACGTGGATGAGAGCCATGCCGGCCAGGCGGCCAGTCAATTCACGAAGGGCGGCAAAACGCCGGCCAAGTACAACGATTTCCGCAAACTGATGGAGCGGCAGGATGTGCATGTCATCATTACCGCCACGCCGGACCACTGGCACACGCTCGTGAACATGGCCGCGGCCAAGGCCGGCAAGGATGTCTATGGGGAAAAGCCGCTCACGTTGACCATCGACGAGGGCCGCCGGCTGGTCCGGACCGTGCGCGAGCACCAGACGATCCTTCAAACCGGCAGCCAGCAGCGGAGCGACGCGCGCTTTCGCCTGGCCTGCGAACTGGTCCGCAACGGGCGCCTGGGCAAACTCAAGGAAATCACCGTCTGGCTCCCGGCGGGTCTGCGCGAGGGTCCGTTCAAGGCCATGCCCGTCCCGGCGGGATTGAACTGGGACTTCTGGCAAGGCCAGGCGCCCAAAGCGGACTATATGCCCCAACGCTGCCATCTGTTCTTCCGCTATTGGTATGATTACTCGGGCGGGACAATGACCGATTGGGGCGCCCACCACAATGACATCGCTCTTTGGGCCGTTGGCCTTCCCGGCCCCGAGTCCATTGAGGGCAAGGCTCTGGCCCAACCTGTTCCGGGCGGTTACACCGCCTTCAGTGAATACGAGGTCAAGTTCACTTACGCCAACGGCGTGGTCCATCGGGTGCGCACGACCAAGGCCGACAACATCTATGGCGGCGTCGAGGACCCGCTGGGCCAGAGAAATGGCGTTCGCTTCGAGGGCGAGGCCGGCTGGATGTGGGTCAATCGCGGCAACTTGAAGGCCAGCGACCCGGCGCTGCTCACGACCCCGCTGCCGGACGACGCCCAACGGCTCTACGCCAGCGCAGACCACATGGGCAATTTCTTCGACTGTGTCCGCTCGCGCAAATTGCCCGTCGCGGATGTCGAGGTGGGTCATCGCTCCGTGAGCGCCTGTCATCTGGGCGTCATCGCCCTCCGCACCGGTCTGCCCCTCCAATGGGATGCGGCCAAAGAGCAGTTCACCGGCGAGCACGCCCAGGAGGCGACCCGATTCATCGCCCGGGAAATGCGCGCGCCTTATGACTACAGCTTCGTGTAGCCTCAGTTTCCCGCCATGATCCATCCCCCCCCCAACACGAGGTCGTCCTGGTAAAAGACGGCCGCCTGGCCCGGAGTGACGGCGCGCTGGGGTGTATGAAGCCGGACCCTGGCCCCGCCGCCGGCCAGGGGCGTCACCGTGGCGGGGGTGCCGGGGTGGTGGTAACGAATCTGGACCGCGGCCTCGAAGGCGGCGGGCGGCTCGTCAAAGGCGATCCAGTTGCAGCGGTCCACCTGGAATTCCGAGCGCGCCAGGGCCGATTCGTCTCCAACGACGACGCGGTTGGCGGCGGCGTCAAGCTCCAGGACGTAGAGCGGCTTGGGCGAAGAGATGCCCAGGCCCTTGCGCTGGCCGATGGTGTAGAACTCGATTCCCTCGTGACGGCCGAGCACCCGGCCGTTGAGGTCCACGATGTCACCCTGGTGTTTTTGCGCCAGCTTTGCCTGTTCCAGGAACCGGCCGTAGTCGTTGTCGGGCACGAAGCAGATTTCCATGCTCTCCTCTTTGTCGGCGGTCTTGAGGTTGCAGGCGCGCGCGAGTGCCCGGGTGTCGGTCTTGGTCCTTTCCCCCAAAGGAAAGAGAGCGCGGGCCAACTGGTCCTGGCGCAGCGAGAATAGGAAGTAACTTTGGTCCTTGCGCGGGTCCAATCCGCGCCGGAGCAGCGTGCGCGAGCCGCCCGCGGCGTCCCGGGTTTCGAGGCGGGCGAAATGGCCGGTGGCGACGTAGCGCGCGCCAAGGTGGTCGGCCCGCTCGATGAGCCGGCCGAACTTGAGGTTCTGGTTGCACATCACGCACGGGTTGGGGGTGCGTCCGGCCCTGTATTCCCGGGCGAAGTAGTCAATGACCGCGGCCTGGAATTGGGCCGCCTCGTCAACCAAATAGTAGGCAATGCCAAGCTTGTGGCAAACGGCCCGCGCGTCCATGACCGCCTGGGGCCCGCAGCATTTGTCCTCGGCGCGCGAGACACAGTCCTGCGGCCAAAGCTTGAGCGTGATGCCGACTACTTCGTAGCCCTGCTCCATCAAAAGCGCCGCCGCCGCCGAGGAATCCACTCCCCCGCTCATGCCGACCACTACCCGCGTCTTGCTCTGAACACTCGTCACGAGTCCAACATAAGCGGGGGCGCCGGGGGTGTAAACCCAGCCGAGGCGTTTCAGCCTACTGATTGCCGTCCAGGAACTTGATGGAGATGTCCTTGAACTGAATGTCCATGGTGAAGCCTGCGTGCATCTGGAGCGCAATGACCCCGCCTTTGAGGACGGCCTTTGGGCTTTCGTCAATCATCTCGGTCATCAGGTGGCCGTTGATGCTGTACTTGACGCGGTTGCCGTTGACGATGAGGACGATATCGTTCCAGTCGCCGGTGTTGTGGAGAAGTTTCTTGAGGCTGCCCGCGCTTTCGGAAAGCGGCTCGTTGTGGCGCACGTTCTGGGCGTCCCAGGTGGTTTTTTCACCGCGGTTGCTCATCGTGGCCCGTCCGCCGGCGATGCCCGATTCGTCGTAGATGGAACCGGTGTAGTTGCCGCCGCTGTCGATGTCGGCCTGGTAGCCGCCCACGTGAAGCGTCTTTGGGTTGTTGATTGCCGAACGGAACTGCACCCCCGAGTTGCCGTCCGGGCTGACGAGCATCCACTTGATGTGGAGCTCGAAATTGACGAACTTCTCGGGCTGCTCCTTCGATGCGCTCAGAATGAGATCGGTCTGGACCGAGTGCTCCCTGGTTTCGCTGCCGTCGATAACGCCGTCCTTGACGGACCAGAAGCCCTCGAGCCCTTCCCAGCCGGTCAAATCCTTGCCGTTGAAGAGGCTGATGAACCCGTTGGCATCGGGCTGGCCGAGGGAGGCCGCCGCGGCCGCTGTATCTGCCGTCCATATTGAGGCGGCGCCAATTGCCAGGACGGCAACGGTTGCGAGGGAGAAGTGTTTGAGCATTCGCGGGGAAGCCATAGGTTTTAGTTGAAGTGTCAGGTTTTTGGTTGTATTCGCGCCGCCTCTTCATTGACGCCGCGCGCGTGAGGGAGAATTGTTCTTTCGCTCGCACTCATCGTGGCCGCAGGGTGCCAGAGGGGGCGGGCCGTGTCGAGGGGCAAGTTAAATCTTAACTCGGTTGTTGCTCGCGCAGGTCTGTTTGTTCTGACAAATTGATCGCCTGGCATTGCCATGCGCCTGCTCATTGTCGAAGACGACGAGAAGACCGCCCGCGCGCTCGCCTCAGGATTGGAGCGCAGCGGGTTCTCCACCGCCATGGCCCACACCGGCGAGGATGGGTTTTTCCGGCTGAACGCCGAGACCTTCGATCTCGTGGTGCTGGATTGGATGCTGCCGGGCCGGTCCGGAATCGAGATTCTGAGAACCCTCCGCTCGCGGGGGAACAAAACTCCCGTCCTTCTCCTGACGGCGCGCGACGCCGTTGACGACCGGGTGCTGGGGCTTGAAAGCGGCGCGGACGATTACCTGGTCAAGCCGTTCGCCTTTGCGGAGTTGGTGGCGCGGATACGAACGCTGCTGCGCAGGTCCGGACCCAACGAGCCGTTAAAGAAAACCATCGCGGACCTGGTCGTGGATTTGGAGTCGCGCCGGGTGTGGCGGAAGGACCAACTCGTCGAACTGACTCCTCGCGAGTTTGATTTGCTGGCCTTTCTGATGCGGCAACCGGGCCAGATCGTGACGCGCGACATGCTGGCCAAAGAGGTCTGGCGCGAAGCCAACCGCCTCACGCCGCTGGACAATGTGATTGACGTCCACGTGGCGCATTTGCGACGCAAAGTGGATGAAGGCCACGGCATTAAGCTCATTCACACAATTCGCGGGGCCGGTTTCGTGCTCCGCGAGGAGGCCAACACGTGAACGCGTGGCGGCAATGCCGCTCTCTGGCTGCGCTGTTTGCCCTTTGGACCGTGGTTGCGGCGGCCGCGTCCTGCGCGGCCTGTGCCGCGCTTGCCGCGGCGCTGGGGATTTGCAAACCGGCATCCGTTTCCGAGCCGCTTGTCAAAGCCGCCTTGATCTGCGCTTTTGTGACCCTGGCATCCGGCGTGGGAGGCTACTTCGTCGCCCGGCGGCTCCTCGCGCCGCTGCGGGAGTTGGTCGCCCAGACCCGCCGCCTTTCGGCCAAGGGCCTGAGCCAGCGCCTGCGCGCGAGTCATCCGCATGATGAAGCCGGGCAATTGGCCGCGGCGCTCAATGCCGTGCTGGAACAGCTCGAAGGCTCTTTCGCGGAAGTGGACCGGCTCACGGCTGATCTCTCCCATGAGCTGCGCACGCCGCTCACGGCGATGCGCGCGGTGGGCGAAGTAGCCCTGCGCGAGCGGAACCCGGCCATTCTCCATGACGCGGTGGGCAGCATGCTCGAGGAAATCGGCCGCATGAATCAGCTCATAGACCGGCTCCTGCTGCTGACCCGGTCCGAGAACAGCGAGCTGCCCGTGCAAATGGAGGCGGGGCTGGTGAGCAAGGTGCTGGCGGAGGTGAACGACGCCCTGAGCCTGGTGGCGGAGGAAAAACAGCAACAACTTCAAATGGAGTGCGCGGACCACTTGCTCGCGGTCTTTGATCCGGCCCTGCTCCGGCTGGCCCTGATGAACCTGACGCAAAACGCGATTCGTTACAGCCCGGCCGGAAAGCCGATCAAGCTGCGCGCTTTTTCCGAGCGGGACGCCGTCGTCGTCGAAGTCGCCGATCAGGGTCCCGGCATCGCGGCGGAGCACCAGAGGAAAATCTTCGAGAGGTTTTACCGTGTGGACAAAGCCCGCTCCCGCGCCGAGGGAGGCGTGGGGTTGGGATTGGCCATCGTCAAGTGGGCGGTCGAGCGGATGGGCGCCACGGTCGGCCTCGAAAGCGAACCAGGCCGCGGCAGCGCCTTTCGCATCCGATTGCACGCGATACGTTCGCAGGAGGATGTCCCTGACCGCTGATTCCTTAAGAATTCTTCAGCCGATCTTCAGTAGCACCCTTGTTGGGTTTTTTGCTAATCTACAGATGCGGGCGGAGTTGAGGCCCGTGGCGTGAAAAAAATGCAGCAAAGTCAAAGTTGGCCGATAAACAGCAACGTGGCGACGATATCCAGCGAAGGACAAGCACCGTTTGATGCTCAAGGGCAGCCGAGAGCTGCCGTGGACCCGAAGGCGAAACACAAGGCTGGCATCGCCTTGCCGCAAGGAGCCGGTCCAGGAAACGATGTGCCTCTCGTCCAGCAACCCAACGCGGGTTGGAGCTTGCCCAAAAGCAAACCCTGGTTGGAGCAAGTGTGCAACCAGCTTTCCGATTTGCGGCGGGACCAGCGCCAGCGAGAGCTGGCCGCGGGCCCGCCGATCGCTTCTGAGCATCACTCAGAAAACTCTTAAGAATTCTTCAGGAATCTTTCGTAGCACCCCCCTGCACCGGTCGCGTATGGTTCCACCCGTTGCGAGATTGATCGGGCAAACCAACGCCAGGCAAGCATGTATTGGCTGAGCAAATGTCTGCACCAGGTCCGTCGGATGAACCGCCGGACGTTGATCTTCCTGGCGGCCCTCGGCCCCGGGATTATCACCATGATTGCCGACAACGACGCCGGGGGCATCTCCACCTATGCTCAGACCGGTGCCAAAACGGGTTTCAAGCTCCTCTGGGTCTTGATCATCCTCTTGCCGATGGCCTATTACGTGCAGGAAATGACCGTGCGGCTGGGCGCCGTCACCAAACGCGGCCACGCGGAGGCGATCTTCGACGGCTTCGGGAAATTCTGGGGCTGTTTTTCCATCTTCGATTTGGCGGTCATCAATTGGCTCACACTGGTCACCGAATACATCGGCATGACCCAGGCGATGAGCCTGTTCAATATCCCCCCGTGGATCACGTTCTTCGGTGTGACCTTCCTGATGCTCGGGATCGTGGTCAGCGGCAGGTATTGGACATTTGAGAAGCTCACGCTCTTCTTTTGCCTGTTCAATCTGGTCTATGTCCCCGCGGCCATCTGGGCCATGCGCACCGGCAACGTCAAGGAGGGCTGGAGCGCGGTCGGACACGGTTTTTTCCACCTGGACTTCAACTTTGGGATGTCGGGCGTGGCCCTGCTGACGCTGATCATGGCCAATATCGGCACCACCATCACCCCCTGGCAGATATTCTTCCAGCAGTCGGCCGTCGTGGACAAGGGGATGGACATCAAGGACATCAAGTATGGGAAATTTGACACGTTCTTCGGTTCGTTCATGACCTGCGTGGTGGCCGCCTTTATCATCATTGCCACCGCCGGGGTGTTTCATTTCAACCCGGACCAGAGCCAGGGCTACCGGGAAATCGATTCCGCGGCCAAGACGGCGGCCGTCATGCCGCAGGTGCTCCACGGCCAGTGGGGACAATGGGCCAGGGTTTTGTTCGCCGTCGGGCTTTTCGACGCGGGACTCCTTGGCTCTCTCTGCATCTCGCTCTCCACAAGCTGGGCACTGGGCGAGGTCTTCGGCTGGGCTCATTCCCTCAACAAGACCGTCCGCGAGGCGCCCTGGTTCTATGTGGCCTACGTGTTGATGCTTATGTCCGCCGGCGTGGTCTCGCTCATCTCCTCGGTGGACTTGCAGAACACGATCACTATCTTCGTCCAGGTCGTGGCCGTGACGCTCCTGCCGGCGGCGTTGATGTTCCTCATCCTGCTCCTCAACGACAAGCCGCTGATGGGCGAGCACGTCAACACCCGCTGGCAGAATATCGCCAACTGGAGCATCACCGTCTTTGTCATCCTGATCTCCACCGCCTACGGCGTGTCGGTCTTGTTTCCAGAGTGGTTTGGCTCGGGCAATTAGGAGCGGTTCGCCATGAATAACCCCAACGATAACAACTCGCGCGCCGACGGCTTACAGGCCACCCCCGCCGGTTACGAGGGTTACCAGCTCTTGTGCTTTTCCAAGATGCTCAGCCGCCGAATTCGGATCGACAAAACCAACAAGAAGAACGGCCGCCTGACCGACTTGGTCTTCCGGCTCTCCGAGCCTTATCCCGAAGTTGTCGGCATCTACATCGAGCATGGGAAAGGATACCCCTCGGAACTCATTCCCTGGGAAAAAGTGGCCAGGCTCGAGGAGGAGGCCATCTTCATCGAGCCCGCCGAAGGCGGGGCGCCCTATCCGCGGTTCGTCGATCAAAAGGGCTGGATTCTGCTCAACGAACACCTGATGGGCCAGACGATTCTGGATATCGACGGCCGTCGCACCGAAGTCGTCAACGACGTGCATCTGCTCTTTTCCAAGGGACGCATGATCCTGGTTCATGTGGACATTTCTTTCAACGGCTTTCTCCGAAAATGGGGCCTGGAGCGGTTCATCTCCGGCAAAGACCGGTTGATCTCCTGGCGCTACGTCCAGCCGCTATCGGTTGAGGACCACACCACCGATGTCGTCACGCTCTCCGTCGCCCGCGAGCAGGCCCTGGAACTGCCCAGCGAGGATTTGGCCGACGCGTTGGAAGTCCTCTCCGGCGACGAACAGCAGGCCATGTTCGCCGCCCTCGATCCGGACAAGGCCGCCGAGGTGCTGGTCGAAGCCGAACCGCGCGCCAAACGGCAGCTCATCGCATTCCTGCGCGACGAAAAAGCGCGCCTCGTGCTGGAGAAGCTCTCGGTGCCCCAAATCGCCGGACTCCTCTCGGACCTTCCGCATCAGAAGGCCATGGAGTTGCTCAGATTGTTATCCTCCACCCGCGCGGAGCGCGTTCAGGCCGTGATGGACAACACCGACGTGCTGGCATCCACTTTGATGGGCAAGCGGTTTCTGGCGTTCCCCGGCAAAAACAAGGTCCGCGAGGTTTTGCAGAACCTGCGAACCGCCTCGCCCGACCACCGGAACATCATCTATCTCTATGTCGTCGCCGGCGAGGAGCGGACCCTGTTGGGAGTTGTGGACCTGCGCGACCTCGTCACCGCCCCGGAGAACTCAACGCTCGAAGAGTTGATGATCTCACCGGTGGTGACCGCGCCGGCGGACGCCCCGCGCGAGGACCTCGTCGCCTTGTTCGCCAGATACCAGTTCCGCATGTTGCCCGTCGTCGATCCCCGGGACCACCTGCTGGGCATCCTGCGCTACCGGGACATCATGAGAGGGGCGAAAATCCAGTTTCCCAATTGACCTGAGCTATGCCGCGCATCAAGACGACACCGATGGTCAAGGCCGCCTTGTGGGCCTTGCGCATTTACCTCCTGGTCCTGCTTTCGTTGATTGTCTTGAAGTTCGCGCGGGTCTTTTCCAGTGCCGCGAAACAAGACACCTCAACCCAAGGAGTTCCATCGATTGCAACGAATCAGCCTCTTAACGAATCTTCAGGGAGTCTTAAGTAACCCCTGGCGGGGAGGAGAGGCTAGAGTCTAAGCGGTCATTCGCCCCGGTTGTGCGACTGACGAAACGAGAACCTGAATGAACACGCGCCCAATCAAACCGCACCGCAGGTTTATCTCAATCGCAACGCTCGCCGCGCTTGGCTGTGGCGCGACGGCCTTGACCGCCGCAACGAACTCGACGGACTCTGCGGCAAGCGCCACGAATGCGCCGGCCGACAAGCCCCCTTCCGAGGCCGCGGCCGCAAATCCAGGCGAACCCCGGGAACAATTCTGGAACTGGCATGCGCAGAACACCGAAATCATCCAGGGAGACACCGGTTTCCCCGCCAAATACTCGGGCACGAACAGCCTGGACAGCCACGGGGAAATCCAGGATACGATCTCGTTGGATTTGTTCACGGGCATGCGGTTGTGGCCGGGCGCCGAGGCACACGTCGATGGCCTCATGTGGCAAGGCTACGGACTGAGCACCACTCTGGGCGTGGAAGGGTTCCCCAGCGCCGAGGCCTACCGGCTGGGCACGAAATATCCAAACGTGACCTTCGCAAGGGTATTCATTCGCCAGACCTTTGGCTTGGGTGGAGACCAGGAAAAGGTGGAGGAGGACCAGCTTCACCTGGCCGGCAAGCAGGATGTGTCGCGGGTCACACTCACCCTTGGGAAAATCAGCGTCAAAGACATTTTCGACAACAATGCCTACTCCAATGACCCCCGCACCCAGTTCATGAACTGGGGACTGGTGGCCAACGAGGCCTGGGATTACCCCGCCGACAGCCTCGGCTATATGACCGGGTTCGCCGCCGAGTGGAACCAGCCCAACTGGGCCGTTCGCTACGGCTTCTTCCAAATGCCGCGCGAGGCCAACGGCATGGCCCAGGATCAGAACTACCTGCAGGCCTGGGGGATGGTGACAGAACTCGAGCGCCGCTACACCCTCAGCGGCCACCCCGGCGCCGTCCGGTTCCTGGCCTATCTCAACCGGGCCGACATGGGCAGTTTTCAGGACGCCCTCGACAGCCCCATCCGACCCGCGGACATTTGGGCGACGCGCGAGTATCGCATTAAATACGGCTTTGGACTCAACGCGGAACAGGAAATCACCAAGGGCGTCGGAGTATTCTCGCGTTTGGGCTGGAGCGACGGCAACACCGAAGCCTGGTGCTATGCCGACGTGGATCGCACGGGCACGCTCGGCGTCAGCGTCAACGGGGGCTTCTGGAGCCGGCCAAACGACACGCTCGGCCTGGCCGGGGTGCTCAACGGCATCTCGCGGGTCCACCAGGAGTTTTTTGAGGCCGGCGGCGTCGGCATCCTCGCCGGTGATGGAGCGCTGAACTACGGGTTGGAGAAGGTCCTGGAAACCTATTATGATTTCCAGATCTGGAAGACAATCCACGCCACGCTCGATTACCAGTTCATCACCGACCCCGCCTACAACCGGGACCGCGGCCCGGTCTCGGTCCTCGGCGCAAGGCTGCACTGGGAGTTCTAAGTGGTCCATTTCATCAATGCGCTGAATACGTTGGCGCATTTATGAAATGGACCACTAAGGCCTCATTCCTCCGAGAACAGATAATCCAGGTCCGCTTTGGTGAGGCTGCGGGCGAATCCTTCCTCGCCGAGCACGTCCGCGATGGCTTGGGCTTTGGTCTGCTGGAGTTCCCAGATTTTTTCCTCGACGGTGCCGGGGGAAATAAGGCGGTAGGCGTTGACGGTTTGGGTCTGGCCGATGCGGTGGGAGCGGTCGATGGCCTGCGCCTCGACGGCCGGGTTCCACCACGGGTCGTAGAGGACGACATAGCTGGCCGTGGTCAGGTTCAAGCCGGTGCCGGCGGCGCGGAGGCTGAGCAGGAAGACGGCGGGATTGGGGTCGTCCTGGAAGGCATTGACGACCTGCTGCCGCTCTTTGGTCTGCCCGGTCAGCAGGTGAGTGCTGAAGCGGCGCTGGGCGCATTCACTCTCGATAAGCAGGAGCATCTGGACGAATTGGCTGAAGACCAGCACCTTCTGGCCTTCGGCCACGAGTGAATCGAGCAACTCGAAGAGCGTCTCGGTTTTTCCGGAGGGGGAATCGTTCCCAACAAGTTTGGGGTGGCAGCAGATTTGGCGCAGGCGGGTCAGGGCGGCCAGGACATGCATCTGGCTCTTATGGAGGCCCTTTTCGGCGACGGTCTTCATCACCTGCTCGCGGCTGCGCCGCAGTTCTGCCAGGTAAAGCTGGCGCTGCTCGTCGCCCAGGTGGCAGTCGCGGCGCTGTTCGATGCGTTCGGGCAGGTCTTTGGCGACGTGCTTTTTGAGGCGGCGCAGGAGCAGCGGGCGGAGTTTGGCCGAAAGCCGGCGACGCGCGATGCGCTGGGCGGACTCGGCATCTTCGCCGCGCGGTTCGTAGGTTTCGGAGAACTGCTCCTGGGTGCCGAGATAGGTCGGCTGGATAAAATCGACGATGCTCCACAAATCGAGCAAACGGTTTTCCAGCGGCGTGCCGGTCAGGGCCAGGCGATACTCGGAGCGCAACTGTTTGACGGATTGAGTGACCTGGGCGCCGGGGTTCTTGATGAATTGGGCCTCATCGAGGATGACGGCGCGGAAGGCGAACTTCTGGAGTTCCTCCAGGTCGCGCCGGAGCAGGGCATAATTGGTCACGATGAGGTCGTGTTGGGGAATCTGCTTGCGCAGGTTATGCCGGGCGGAGCCGCTTTCCAGGACCAGCACTTTCGTGTCCGGAGTGAACCGGTTGGCCTCGCGCCGCCAGTTGTGCAGGACGGAGGCGGGGCAGATGACCAGGGAGGGTTTGGGGTTCTTGATATTGGAGTCCTTGAGCCACGCCAGCCACGCCAGGGTCTGGAGCGTCTTGCCCAGGCCCATGTCATCCGCAAGGATGCCCCCGAGCTTGACCTTGGCAAGATGGCAGAGGAAATCGAAGCCCTCTTTCTGGTAGGGCCGCATTTCAGCGCACATTCCGGGGGGCAGAGGTGTGCCGGCAATACCCTTGAAATCCTTGAGGCGGTCTCGCAACGCGACGGCCTGGGGCGAATCGCCAAAGCGTTTGAGACCCTCTTCGTCCAGGTGCGCGGCATTTTCGAGGGCGATGCGCTGCGCCACGGGGACCAAACCCTCCACTCCAAGGTCGGCCATCGCCTCGTGGGCCGCCTGGACGGCTTGGGAGTCCAGCTCCACCCAGCCCGAGTCGGGCAGTTTGATGAAGCGGCCGGTGGCGGTTTGGAGGCGCTGAAGGTCGGCGGCCGTGAGTTTCAAGCCCTCTTGCTCCCACTCGGCCGAAACGGTCAGCCAATCGATGCCGCTGCCCTTGACGATGATTCGGGGCCGCAATTGACGCGACGCCAGGAAGAGCCGATGAAACGCGGGGTTGCCCAGGTACTCGGCCTGGAGCGGGCGGCTGGGCCAGGCCTGAGCGAGGGTTCTCAGAAAGTTCTCCGTGGCATCGCCCACCCACAAGCCCGGTTCGGGGGTGAACCAATCGAGTTGGCGCAGCCATTGGGTCGTCGGCTCCAGGCGAGGGTCATCCAGAATCTCCGGCTTTTCGGCGGGCTTTCGGCCCGGCTCATGCACCTGCCACTCATGGCCGTTCCAAATCCAAACGCTCTGATCCCGCTGGCTGCGCGCCAGCAGGCGCAACCGCAACGTGTCGTCGAGCAACTCGAAGATAAACTCCGGCGCGGCGGGGTGAGTGATGCAAAGCTGCTCCCAATCCACTCCGCGGTCCGCCTGGGTTCGGCGCAGATGCATGAGCAGGCGATGGCTCAGTTTGCGGACCGGCACCGCCGGCTGAGTGTTCCAGTGGACCAGCAATTGCGGCGGCGGGGCGTTGCGGACCAGGTAAAAGGTGTGGCCCGCCAGGGCGACGGGCGGACGGAGGCTGAAGAACCGGACCTGGTCCAGAGGATGGGTGTTCCCGCCCGGGAGCGTGAGGCGATGGGTAAAGCAGAGGTCGCCCTCGCCGTTCTCCAGATGGGGTGTCAACTCCGTCACCTGCCCGTCGAAATCGAGCGGCTGCGGCTCCGCCCCCGACACCAGCTCGAGCCGCCGGGCGCGGCCCCATCGCGCCAGCCAGTGCAGCAACTCGATGTCGGACAAGACCAGCGGCTCCGCCTGCGTCCGGGAGCAGGCCGCCTGGGTCTGCGCCAACCACTCGATGAACTCCCAGTCCGCCGGGGGGAATAGCTCCTGCTCGTGCGCCGCGCGGGTGGTCAGTTCGAGAATATCGGCCAGGGTCTTGACCTTGTTCCCGGTGCGCGGGCGCGTGAGGTGGAATCGCACGAGCAGCCTGTAGAGAGCGGGTTCCTCCGGGTCGGGCTGGGGTTCGCAGAGCACGCGCAGCGAAGCGCGCGGAGTGTCCAGGTGCGCCAGGGTGGGCGGGAAGAGCCAGGTCTCAAGATGGGTGACCAACTGCCGCTCGCGGGCGGCTTGCTCAACCTGGGCGAATCGGTCCAGGCTGGCATACGGCGCCAGTTCGGTCGGCACCGACCGTTTGGCGCGCAGGAACAGGAAGGCCATCTCCTCCAGGCGCGGCCGGCCTTGCGCGGCCAGCAGCCGCGGCCACCAATCCGTGCTCGGAAAGTCCTTCCGCGAGAGAGAGAGCTTCTCGAAATAGTCCTCCAGCAGCAACCATGCGCGCTGGGAATCGGCGCAGCCCGCGAAGTTGCGCAACAGGTCCTCGCGTTCGGCGATGTCGGCCTTTGAATCCGCCAGTTCGCGGCGCAGGTCGGCCAGCACGCCGTAGGTTTTGGAAAGCACGGTGTCATGGGCGTCGTACTTGGACGCCAGACCGGCTCGCAACTCGTTCCCGTTTCTGACTAACGCTTTGGCCATCTGACTGCACCCGTTACAGGTTCTATCATCTCGACACAGAAAGGCGGGTCTGGTCAATAGAAATGTAAAGATTTTTTGGACGGTTGGAACGACAACCCCGTAAGGCCGCCAGGAGAAGCTAAAAAAGGGTCTTGACGCAAAGGGCGTCTTATGGCCAGGATACCGGCATCCCAACCAATGAGGAGGCTGCTTCCTTTAGTCATCGCCCTGCTCGGAATGGGGATTTCATCCCTGATGATTCCGTTGATTCTCCGTCAGAGTGAGCGGAAGCTGTTCCTGGCTCGCCCGACGGACTTGCACCATACCCATCGCAAGCCGACCCCGCGACTCGGCGGGGTAGCCTTGGCCTTGGCCTTCCTGAGCGTCGAGGCGTTCGTCTTTTTCGCCGCGCCCCCTTATCGAACCGAGATGAGTGGACGAACCGCGGTCGTTCTTTCTTGTGTCGCCATGTTTGCTCTGGGGCTATGCGACGACCTGTGGAGTCTCGGCGCCAGGAAGAAGCTCGTTGGGCAGACCCTCATCGCCGCGGCCTTCTGCTGCTCCGGCATCGTTGTTGAAGAGCTCCGCATCCCGCTCATGCCGCACGCGATTAAACTCCATGCCCTGGGGGTGCTCGTTACCATTTTTTGGCTCGTGGGCATGACCAACCTCATCAACTTCATCGATGGTGCGGACGGGCTGGCCGGCGGCATCTGCCTCATGCTTATGGTTTTCCTGGCGTTCCTGGGCCGCCAAAACGGCGGCATCGAACTCCTGGCCGCCGGGATGGCCGGCGCCCTCCTCGGCTTCCTTTGGTATAACTTCCCTCCCGCCAGAATCTACCTCGGAGACGGAGGCGCTTACCTCCTCGGCTTCCAGATTGGTTTGTTCTCCCTGGTCAACTCCAGGAAAGGCGAGGTCTTTGCGGCCCTGTCCACACCGATGTTCGTGCTCGCCTTGCCGATCCTCGACACCACCCTGGCCATCCTCCGGCGCGGGTTATGGGGACTCTCGGTCTTCCGTCCGGACTGCCGTCACCTGCACCACCACCTCCGCCGAATCGGCTTTTCCAGCCGCAAAATCGTCCTGTCCTTCTATGGCGTCACGCTGGTGTTCCTTGCCCTGGGGTTCGCCTCCATCTGGTTGCGCGGAGAATGGCTGCCGGGTTTGGTCGGCATCGGCGCCCTCGTTCTCATTGTTTGCGCCGACAGCCTCAGTTTCAGTTGCGACTGGTTCAACGTCGGGCACGTCCTGGGCAATTCGCTCGAAATGCGCAAGGAAATCAAATACGCCTTGGTCCTCATGCGCTGGCTCCAAATGGAGGGGGCGCGTTCCGCCTCTCTCGATGAACTGTGGGCGGACTTCGTCTTCTCCGCCAAAAAGCTCGGCTTTTGCTCGGCCAAACTGACCTTGCCCGACGGCCAGCACGTCTGGGTCGACCTGAACCGCCGCCTCCCGACCCGCTCGGCCCGTCATGAGTTGCAGGGCGGACGCTCCGGCACCCTCGAACTCGAGGCCCCTTCCGCCGGGTTCTCCTCTCCGGAGGGCCAGCCCGCCGCCTCGACGCCGACTTGGGGAGACCGGCAGTATTCCCGCGTTGGCACTCCGAAATTATTCGAGGTCCTCAGCGAACTGTTAGCCGAAGGCTGGATGAAGGCGACCAGCTTCGGAAGCCCTCACTGGGGGTCTCCATCCGCTCCGACGCGCGCCGCCACCCCGGAGGCGACCACCTCGACGGCCAGCCTGCCGCTCCGATCCCCGCGGCCGAGTGCAAAGACCACGTCGTGCAATGCGGGTTAGCCGGCGGCAATAAATAAAGGCAGCAAGATGCCGCCGGGATTGCTAACGCAAATACCAGTCTTGCAACTACTTAGCGTCCGCACGAAGAGCCTTCCGTTGATGCGATGAGCGCAAGTCACACCGGGCGCATCCAGACACTGCCTGGAACCCAATTCTGCCCGCGCGTAGCGCGGCACTCTCCTGCCCCGGAGGGGCAGCGGACACCAGCCCAGGCCAAGGGCCCGCCAGAGCGCAGCGCAGGCAGGCCGCCGCCCTGGGAACCGGGCCAAAACTGATCCCCCCTCCCATGCGCTCCGAGCGCATGGGAGGGGGGAAGGGGGGTGGGTTTCCCTCCCTTCTTGGGGGCAGCGTCCGAATGCCGATATTGATCGCCACGTTAGCGCCCAGTCCCCGGATGCCCCGCTTATGCCGGAAGGGCTTGCCCGCCCGGACACTGAAAGTGCAGTTTGCGAGGCACAACGCCAAGGCCTCGTTTTCCCGAAAAGTGTCATCACTGGGAACTGACAGTTGCTCGCTGACCTTCCGCCCACACCGATAAAAGGCTGCTCAAATCAGTTGTGCGGACAGCAAGATACCCTTCCAAACCAACGTCAAGGATGAAGCAGACGAAAAAACAGGCTCCCGCGAGAACACGGGAAAGTCAGGCTCTTCGTGGTTCCGTCGTCCGCTATCGGGTAGGTGCCTCCCTCATCGGCAACCGGCCAACCGTCGTAGCCGCTTGGCAACCAACTCGGCCTCTCCAGACTTACATTCTCCTGCAAGGACCAGCCTGGGGAAGCCGACGGCCAAGATACCCTCATATTGTTGCCCTGCTGCTTGACGGTCAATTGTGGGAAGTTCGCTGCTGTCGGGAAACTGGTGGCGTTAACAAGGACGGTCACCGAATTATCGTAGAAATTGGCCGTGATCAAGTCTTGTTTACCGTCGGCGTTCACGTCCGCAGCCACAACGTTCAGGACACCATTACCTACGGAGAATGTGACGTTTGACCCGAAGACGCCGTTGCCGTTATTGGTCAGAACCGTCAGTGACCTTCCGTTTCCTGGGACGGTGGTCCATGTCCCGCCATTGGCGGTAATCAGGTCTAGTCTGCCGTTCCCACTCAAGTCAGCCGCGGAGACCCAGACCGGCGTGCCACCAACCGTGAGTGTAGCGTTGATCCCGAAAACACCAGTACCGTTGTTCGTCAGCACGGTCAAGGTCTCGGCTTCATTATTCGCAGTAAGTAAGTCAACATATCCGTCGCCGTTGACATCTACTGCTGCAATCCAGATCGGTGCCTTTCCCACTGCGATCCTAGCATTAAACCCGAAGACGCCCTTGCCGTTGTTGGTCAGCACTGTCAAACTGTTTCCATTGTTACCCCTGTAACTCGCAGTAATCAAATCCACATAGCCGTCCCCGTTGACATCGGCCGCACAGACGCATGCTGGGTAGCTACCCACAGAATAGGTGGCGTGATAACCAAAGGTGCCATGGGTATTGTTCGTGAACAACGTTAAAGTGCCAGAGCTGGTATAGCTTGGAACGATCAAGTCCAAGTATCCGTCGCTATTAATATCCGCTGCGACAGGGGCCTGCGGGGAACTGCCTACAGCGAGCGTGACGCTAGGACCAAACACCCCGTGGCCATCGTTCGTCAGCACTTCAAGCCCAAGGGTAGTGTTGCAAATCAGATCCATTCTTCCATTCCGGTTAAAGTCCGCCGCAATAGCGCTACCTGGATAGCCGGCTGTCACTAGAGTAGTATAAAACTTAAAGCCGCCGTTACCATCGTTGGTCAGCACGGTGAGGTTATTGGTATTCTCATTGGCTGTTATGAGATCTAGCCTTCCGTCGCCATTGACGTCGGCCACGATAACCTGCGGCCCCGCGCCGACCGCGTAAGTGCTGGCGGAAAAGGTAAGCATTTGTGCAATGCCACGAGGAACCACTGCAATCAGGCAGCAACAAACAGCAAGCAAGTCGTGCATTTTCATCGTTTGACTGATGACTGATACGATGTAGTGTTTTGCCGCGCCGGCGGTTTTAACGCTACGCGGGCGAGGGGAAATTGGTCTTCGGGCCTCGCCAACCACGGCGCGACCATAGCAATTCCAGGCCGCAGTGTCAACGGGCAGTTTTTACCAGTTTTCAGGGAGATTCAGGGGGGCGCGGGCGGACGGGCCGTTTGAGCAGGTGCTGGGCGGCAGAGGCGTGTGGCCGCACGGTCCGCAAGCAGCGGGGCCATCGCGGACGCCGTAGCAGCGCGGCGCGCAGGCGCGCCCCACCTGCAAGCCAGCCCAAAGCGGCGAAAGGTATCTGACGGAGGGAAATGTGTCCGAGGCCTAACGGGCGGGGTTTCGTGCAGGCAGGCAAGGCTGGCGGCCTTTTGACTGCCAGCCCAGCTCCTGACTTCCCGCACCGTCGTTGAAAACCTCCCAGTTTCCCTGGGAAACGCGTTCTGTTATTTGCTACATGTAGCCAGTAAGCTCACGAGAACCTCTGTTTTTGCGGGTTTTTTTTGGAAATCGCCGGGGAAGTCAGGCTAGGTTATGCCCGACACTGCCCGGTCTTGGGCAGACTGGCGATCCACTCGATCACCCGCACGGCCAGAAGGCTCAGCACCGGCAGGTCGTTGCGCCCGAAGCTGGTGGAGTTCCTCCATGCCTCGCCCTCCTTGTTGTAGAGCTGCGCTGGAACGTGACGTTGAGCAAAAGAATCTGGGCCGCAAACGGCCCAGACAAGTTGCTACCTTTGTTCACTACCGCCGCCTTCGGCCTTCAACTCCCGGCCAGCGCACCTTCGATGGCTTGCACCATTTGCGCCGAGTCGGGCTTGACGCCCGGCTCGAACCGTTTCAGGACCTTCCCGTCGCGCCCGATGAGGAACTTCGTGAAATTCCATTTGATGTCCCCCGCAACTGGGGATTCCTTCCCGGCCAACATCAGGTAGAGGGGGTGGCGACCTGGGCCGTTGACCTCGATCTTTTCAAAAAGGGGAAAAGTCACCTGGTATTTTGACGAGCAGAATTGCTTGATTTCCTCCGCAGTCCCGGGCTCCTGCGCCCCGAACTGGTTGCACGGGAAACCGAGCACCGTGAAGCCCTTGTCCTTGAACTTCTGCTGCAAGGCCTCAAGCCCCGTGTACTGGGGAGTGTATCCGCATTTTGAAGCCACATTGACAATCAGCAACACCTTCCCTTCGTAATCCTTGAGCGACGTTGATTTGCCGTCGATGTCCTTGAGGGGCAAGCTGTAAATCGTGTCAGCCGCCTGGGCGTAAACCGCCCCGATTAGCAATACTGCGCACACAAGTAAGTCTATTTTCATGACTCAAACAATGCAGGAGGCCGGCCCGTTCGTCAAATGGACCAAGGCCAAAAAGAAGGGCGGGCCGTTGCCAGCCCGCCCCTGAAACTCTGTCTTGACCCCTTGTCGCCCGAGGGCGAACCCAGGTCCGGCTACTTGGAATCCTTGGACTCCTCCTGCCGCGCCTCGTCAGCCGCGTCGAAGGCATGCTGGAGCGCGACAAGGTCTTCGCCCGGCTTGAGCGCGTCGAGCACAGCCTGCTCGGCCTTGAGTTGCTCGTTCGAGTAATTGGCGGCCTTGATCGAGAGGCCGATGCGACGGTCGCTCTTGTCGATCTTGATCACGCGGGCGGTGACTTCCTGCCCGACCTTGAGCACGTTCTTGATCTTGTCCACCCGCTCCTCGCTGATCTGGGAGATATGCACCAGGCCATCGATTTCGTGCTGCAACCCAATGAACGCGCCGAAGCTCGCCAGTTTGGTGACATTGCCGGTGACCAGGTCGCCCACCTTGTAAAGCTGGTCGATGCTTTCCCACGGGTCGGTCGTAAGCTGCTTGAGACCGACCGCGATGCGCTGGTTGGCCTTGTCGACTTCCAGCACCACAGCCTCGACTTCGTCGCCCTTCTTCAAAACCTCGGAAGGGTGATTGATCTTCCGCGTCCACGAGATGTCCGAAACGTGGATCATCCCGTCCAGACCCTCTTCCAGTTCGATGAAGGCCCCGTAGCTGGTGAGGTTCCGAATCTTGCCCTTGACGCGCGTGCCTGGCGGGTACTTCTCCTGCGCCTTGTCCCAAGGATTGGCCTCAAGCTGGCGCAGCCCAAGCGAGATTTTCTGCTCTTCGCGGTTGATTCCCAGCACGACCGCCTCGATCTCCTGGTCGGCCTTGAGGACGTCGGACGGCTTGGCGATGCGCTTGGTCCAGGACAGTTCCGTGACATGCACCAACCCCTCGACTCCGGGTTCCAACTCCACGAACGCCCCGTAGGGCACCAGGTTGACCACCCGCCCTTTGACCTTGGCTCCCACCGGGTACTTCTGCTCGATCGTGTCCCAAGGATTGGCCAGTTTCTGCTTCAGCCCCAGGCTCACTCGCTCTTTCTCCCGGTTGATGTCCAGCACCACCACGTCGATGTCCTGTCCGACCTTCAGAAGTTCGGATGGGTGGCCGATGCGGCCCCAACTCATGTCCGTGATGTGCAGCAAGCCATCGATCCCGTTCAAATCGATGAACGCGCCGAAATCGGTGATGTTCTTGACGGTGCCCTTGCGGATATCGCCCGGGGTCATTTCGGCCAGCAGCTTCTGGCGCCGTTCGAGCCGTTCCTGCTCGATCAACTCCCGCCGCGAGAGCACGATGTTCTGCCGTTCCTGGTTGATCTTGACTACTTTGAAATCGTAGGCATTGCCCACGTACTGGGCCAGGTTCTTGGGTATCGTCACGTCAATTTGCGACGCAGGCAAAAATGCCTCGACCCCGATGTTGACCAGGAGCCCGCCTTTGACAATCGCTTTGACTTTGCCCGAGATCGTGCCGCCCTCGTTGCAAATCGTCAGAATCCGCTCCCAATTCTTCTTGAACTCCGCCTTCTCCTTGGAGAGCACGACCATTCCCTCACGGTCTTCCAGCTTCTCGATTAAAACATCGATTTCATCGCCGACCTTCACGGTCTTGATGTCCTCGAATTCATTGGCGGAAATGACGCCCTCGCTCTTGTAGCCAATGTCCACGAGCACTTCCTTGGGGCGCACTTCGATGATGGTGCCTTTGACAATATTCCCAGCCGCAAAGGGCAGCGCGCCCGTTTGCCGCATGGCCTCTTCCATTGTTAACATAATAAATAAGAACTGCCTGATTCCCTTCTGAAAACCTTGGGGAGGCTTGGCCAGCATCTCGCTTTCCGAGACTCTCCATTGCCTAACGGACCAATCGTTGCGGGGGCAACGGAGGTTAAGGGTTAGGTAACCGGTTAACTATTCGTTTCTCAGCCTTAATGAACATCCGCACACACGGAGTTCAGGCAGCCTGAAATTAAGCCAGCGTCCCCGCCCGGCGCAAGGCAAATCTTTTGGCTTGCGCCCCGGCCGGGGGTGGGAATCCTCAAACAATGAACGGCTACTTCGGCGCGGGTGATTGGGCGGTGATCGCCTCTTATTTGCTCGGCATCATCGCCCTGGGCCTCTGGTTCGGCAAGGACCAGCGCACCACGCGCGACTACTTCCTGGGCAGCCGAAACGTCCCCTGGTGGTGCATCGGCCTGTCCATCGTGGCGGCCGAGACAAGCGCCCTGACGATCATCGGGGTCCCAGCGATGGCCTACGGCGGGGACATTGCCTTCGTCCAGATGATCATCGGCTATGTCGTCGCCCGCATCATCCTCGCCATCGTCCTGGTGCCGCACTATTTCAAGGGCGAACTCTATTCCCCGTATCAACTCTTCGCCAACACCTTCGGCGCCCCCGCCCGCCAGACCGCGGCGGCCTTGTTCCTCCTCAGCGAGACCCTCGCAGCCGGGGTGCGCGTTTACGTGGCAAGCATCCCGGTGAGCCTGATGCTCGGGGACAAGCTCCTCGGTTGGGGCACCGGCAACCCCATCCTCGGCGCCATCCTCTTGTTTGTTCTGCTCTCCCTCCTCTATACGTACGTAGGCGGAGTCAAAGCCGTGATCTGGACCGATGCCGCTCAGTTCGGCTTGTTCGTCCTGGGCGGCGCCTTTGCGCTGGGCTACATCCCATCCCTCATCGACGGCGGCGCCGGCGCCGTGCTCGCAAAGGCCGTCGCGGGACACAAACTGCATTGGCTGAACCTGGCGCCTGGGCCGGGAACTTCCCTGGCCAAGTTCCTGCTCGGCCCGCCCTTCAACCTCTGGATGGGCGTGATCGGCGGCACCGTCATGGTCATGTCCTCCCACGGCGCCGAGCAGTTGATCGTCCAGAGAGTGCTCGCCTGCAAATCGGTGCGAGACGGCAGAAAGGCGCTGGCGCTGAGCGCGGTGCTCATCTTCCCGCTCTTCCTCGTCTTCCTGTTGGTGGGAGCGATGTTGTGGGTGTACTACCAGGGCCATCCCTTTGGAATTCCCCTCCCGGAGCCGCGCCCGGGCATCAAAGCCAACGATTTCATCTTTCCCATCTTCATGATGACCGAGGTCCCGCATCCCCTCAAAGGCTTCCTCATCGTCGCCATCCTCTCCGCCGCGATGTCCTCGGTGAGCTCGGCCCTCACGTCGCTGTCTTCGGTGTCCACGATGGATTTCATCCGGCACCTGCTCCCAGGGCGGAGCGAGGAGTTCTTCCTCCGGTTCAGCAAGCTCTCGACTGTCCTGTGGGCCGCCGCGCTCATCGGCGTGGCCTACGCCAGCCGCCGGGTCGAGTTTGTCTTGAACGCGGCCTTTTCTTTGCGCGGTCTGACCAGCGGCGCATTGCTGGGCGGCCTGGGATTGGCCGTGCTCTGGCGCAAAGGCCGGGCCGCGCCCGTGGTCATCGGGATGTTGGCCTCGGCCGCGGCCCTCGCTGCCATCCAGGCGCTGCCCCAGTTGCCCGCGACTCGAGGTTGGTGGATGAAGACCGTCGGCACTGAGGTCTTCTGGCCGTGGTACACCCTCATCGGGGCCGCCATCACCGTCAGCGTGGCCGCGCTCGTCAGAAAGGCCCTTCCGCCGTCAGGCCGCGTCTGCCCCCCTCGCTGACTTTTTCTCCCCGCCAGCCATGACGGTCTCTTGGCCATTTCCTTCGTTGACCAGCGAGAAAGGTGCTGGTTCGGTCGAAGCAGGCTCGAATTGAACACCCGAGCATTTCCGGCTTATCCAGATTACCGGCTCCTTGGCGCCAAGTTGAAGACGGTTAAGCCTGCCGCCTCCGCCAGCGCGATTTGGTCCGTGTCGAAAGAGAGGAGAGCTTCGGCTCCAACCTCGATAGCGATTGCTACGTGAAACAAGTCCATCGCGCGGACCACCATTCTAAGGGAGTGTTCGGCTCTGAGTTCTCCTGCCGTACGCACGGCGTCGATCCAGTCGAACTCGACATGAGGCCAATAGCCAATCCTTGCCTCTTGCTCCAGGAGACGGATCATCTGCCGAGATTCTCCTTCGCGAAGCAGACCCGCGCGTTCGGCTTGGCAAAAGCCGTTGAACACCTCGACCCGCTGCCAAGGCGTCCAGAGCACCTCCGCTCCCGGCTCTCGCTCGAACAGACTCAGCGCGGCCTGATGCTGCGTATCCCTGCGGCACTTGTACCCCAGCCACCACGAGGTGTCGGCATAAAACCTCATTTCTTAAGCGAGGCGAGGAAGGCCGCTCCGTTGAAGCGGGGAGCCTTCGAGTCGCCAACGGCTCGCTGCTCAGCCAGTTCCCGCGACATCTTCGGCCGTGCGCTCTTGCTGACCACAAATCTTGGCTTCCCGTTGGCGGTGACAACCAGTTGCTTTCCTTCGGCCAATCCATCAACCAAACCTGCGTTATGATAAAACTCGCGAACCGTTACCGTTTTCATCTTGTTAGACACTACCGTCTAACAGATTGAACATCAAGGGCAATCCCTCACGCCGGCCAGCGACAGCAAGGCCGAAAGCGACGTGGCCGCGCTCGTCAGAAAGGCCCTTGTGTCATTCACAGCGCAGGGCCGTGGCCGGATCTAGCCGCGATGCCCGCCAGGCGGGCAGAACGCCCGCGACCACCCCGGCGGCGCCGAGTACCAAGGCCGCCAGGAGAAGCGTCGGCGGATCATGGGGTGAAACCCCGTAAACGAGGCTCGCGATCAACCGCCCCAAGCCCAACGCGATCACCAGGCCCGCCATCGAGCCTAATGCCAGGATCAAGCCAACATCGCGCAGCACCAACCGGATCACAGAGTTCCGCGGCGCGCCCAAGGCGATGCGAATTCCGATTTCGCCCCGCCGCTGCGCCGCATTATAGGACGTCACCCCGTAAAGGCCGATCACCGCCAGGAACAGCGCCAGACCACCGAAGAAAGAGGCGAGCAGAGCCACCGCCCGCTCCTGGCGAAGTGATTCACTGATCTGGGTTTCGAGCTCTTGAAAAGCCACGGAAAGCCCCGGCCTCGTTCTGGCCACGGCGGCCCGGATCCCTGGTGTGACGGCTTGCGCGCTTCCCGCGACGCGGGCCAGGATGGTTACGCCCGCCGACGGCTCCTCGTCCTGCGCCAAGGCAAGGAAGGCCGTCCGGCGCCTCGCCTCCTTGACCTGACTGTATTTCATGTCCCTGACCACGCCGATAATCTGGAACCGGCCCTTTGAATTCGTTCCATACCCCACCCGGAGGAACTCCCCGATCGGATTCCGCGTTCCAAAGAAGTCGCGCGCGGTCTTCTCCCCGATGATCATCACCTTTTGGGACCCCAGTTTGTCGCGCTCCTCGAAATCCCGGCCAGCCACCAGGGTCGTCTTCATGGTTCCGAAATAACCGGGGGAGATGCGGTTAAGCCAGGTCACTTGGTCCGGTGAACCCCTTTCCGCCGCCCCGTCTGCAAGAAGGTAGTTGTTCCAAGCCGACCCGGAGATGGGCCTGATCAGGACTACAGCGGCGGACTCGACCCCGGGAACCTGTCGCACGCCCTGAAGCAGCGTTTCGAAGAGGCCCGTTCTTTGGTCCCGTGGAACCTGTTGCAGGGTGTCGATGTCGATCGCAAGAACATGACGCTGATCGAAACCCAGCGACTCATTCAGCACGTTTCGCAGGGTCCCGGAAAACAGCCCAGCCGCCACCATCAGCACCAGGGAAAGCGCCACTTGGCCGGCCACCAAGCCCTTGCCGAGGCCAAATCGGGACGCTCCGGCCACGGTCCCCCGGGCGCCGCGCCTGAGAGTTTCATTGGTGGCCGCACGAGCGGCCCGAAGAGCCGGCGCAAGCCCGAAAATCAGGCACGTCGCCACGGTCACACCCACGGTGAAAAGCAGGACGGTGCCATCCAGCGACAAATCGATTTGCAAGGGATCACTCGTCGTCGAAAAAAGACGCATCAGGAGCCGGCTTCCCCAAATCGCCAGGAGCAAGCCCCCGGGAATGCCGAGCAGGCCCAGGAGCAAACTCTCACTCAGCAGTTGGCGGACGAGGCGGGTCCGTCCCGCTCCAATGGCCATTCGAATCGCGAACTCGTGACGCCGCGCAGCCGCGCGGGCCAGCAACAGGTTCGCGATATTGGCGCACGCGATCAGCAACACCAGGCCGACCACGGTCATCAGGGTCAGCAGCGCCACTCGATACTGCGAACGAAGGCCGGAAAAACCGGCCGCGGCCGGCACCACCTGCAGCCCCTGTTTCAAATAGTCCCGCTGGTCCTTGGCGTCCCAATCCCCGGGGAGGGTATCCTGCATAATCCCGGGCGACACGACTTGGAGCCGGGCGGATGCCTGTCGCGGGGTGAGGCCCGTCTGAAGGCGCCCCAGAATGCTGAGCCACCAGCAACTGCGGTCCCCCAGCGCGCTGCGGTCCGGATGGAACAGCGGTTGGCACCCGATCGGAATCGCAACCTCGTAGCCTCGGTCCGCGTCCAACCCCTTGAACCCGGGCGGAGTCACCCCGATAATCTCGAAAACATGCCGGTCCAGCCTCACGGTTTTCCCGATCACCTGCGCATCGCCGCCAAACCGCGTCTGCCAGAACTGATGGCTGATCACCGCCACAGGCCCCCGTTTTCCGCCTCCGGGCAAATCGTCGTCCAGCGTGAACACCCGGCCCAACGCCGGCTTGACTCCAAGCACCTTGAAGAAATCGCCGCTCACCCACATTCCCCGAGCCATCCTTCGCTCGCCGTCGTCCGCCAAATCAAAGGACGCGCCGGCATAAGCCAGAGAGTCGGCGCACGCGTTTTGATGATCCCGGATTGCCTCCCACAGCGGGTTCGTAAGCGTACCCTCCCCGTCCATCATGAATTGGACGAGACGGTGGGGGTCCTTCACCGGCAGCGAGCGCAGCATGACCGCGTTGAGAATGCTGAAGATCGCCGTGTTGGCGCCAATGCCAAATGCCAGCGACACAATTGACGCGATGGCAAACCCGGGGCTGGCCATCAGGTTGCGCCACGCGTAGCGCATGTCCTGCATCACGGAGTCCAGCCATCCCCAACCCCACGTCTCACGGCAAATCTCACGCAAACGAGCGACATTTCCAAACCGGCGCCGCGCCTCCGCGGCAGCTCGTGCCGTCGCGGTTCCCTCGGCCATCATGTCGGCTTGGCGCAATTCGAGGTGCAATCGCATCTCCTCCTCAAGATCGACCTCCATCTGCCTTCTCCGCCACAAATACGCCAGGCGCCGCCAAAGTGTCCTTAGCCAGTTCATACGTCCCTCCAATCAAGCCATCCCCAGGATTCGTTCGATGGCCAGGTTCACGCGCCGGTATTGGGCCACTTCCTCCCCCAGTTGCTTCCTGCCGCTCCGGGTCAAATCGTAGTAGCGCGCGCGACGATTCCCTGCCGTCACGCCCCACTCCGCCCGCACCCAACCCTTGAGCAACATTCGCTGCAGGGCCGGGTACAGAGACCCCTCCTCGACCTGGAGCACGTCCACAGACCCCTGCTGGATCGCGCCGGCGATCTCAAAGCCGTGCATCGTCCCACGCCGCGCGAGACTCTGGAGGATGAGCATTTCAAGGGTTCCCGGCGGGATTTCCGCTCGTCGTTCATTCGTTGACATAGATAGACTATGTCAATCGGGAGTGTTCATGTCAACCCTTCTTTAACTTCCCCGTCCCGAATGAAATCTGTTTGACGAGTTGCCGGGAATCCTTGGTCGGCCAGGGCGCGGATAGAGTCGGCATCCAGGAGCAATTCCCGCCTCTCCCGGCGGTCCAGAGCCTCCGGCCCGTCACGCCGCAGCTTGAGGCTCAACCCTTGCAGGAAATGCCGTCGCACGGGGTCCGGCGGCTCGGGCGGCGGCAACAACGCGATATGGCGGGCGAGAACCTGCCAGTCTTCCCAGACCCAGGACAAGCCGTCGCGCTCGGCAGCCCAGGGGCGGGCGGCCGCCCATTGAAGCTCTTCCTGCAATCGCCGCAGAACCACCGGGGCAAGCCCCCTGGCGGAGGCCCCGTAACGCTGCCCAGCGCCGATGAGCCGGAAATTGCAAATCCGCCGGCATCGGCTTCGGGAAGTGGTTCCTTCCGTAATCGAATTGCGCGGGTGAAAACTGGAAGGCCGTTACGCGCCCTTGATCGACCAGGTGAACCGCCACCGGGTTTTGATACAAATAGCCGGGATGAAAAAACTGCAGGGAGAACCTCCCGGACTCCTCCGCCCAAGGCCCGGCTTCAGGCCGGAAGCGAATCATCTGGTAATTGTCATATCCGAGGCCCTTCAGAAACTGCGGCAGCCGGTTGGGTTCGGGGCGGTATTCGGTGGCCGCGCGTTGGCGCGCTCGCTCCCGTACGGTGGCGAAAGAGAACCTCGACTCTGCCGGAGCGATCGCGGTCGGCACCGGTGATTGGCCGGCCCCAGAGGGCAGCGGCCTCCCCGCAAGCGCCAAGAGGATTGAAACCAAGCCCCTCCGGGCAAGACGGAGGCGGTTCACCGCGCGCCCTGGGCGGTCAAGGCCGATTCGGTTTCCGGCGGTCGCCGTCGACCGCTTCGCGCCAGCCAGCCAGTCGCTGCGAAATATTGCTGATCCTCTCATGACCCGCTACCGCGAGATGACTATAGGTGACGGTTGACCGCCCTCAATAGGGTGTCACCCCACCTCATTGAGACTGCTCGCTACGCGCCGAAACGAGATTCGCATCACAACCCCCTGCGACCGGAAATGAAGTTGACCAGCACCATGATGAGCGCGATCACCAGCAAGATATGGATTACCCCTCCCATCGTGTAGCTGCTCACGAAACCGAGCAGCCAGAGAAGGACCAGGACGACCGCAAGTGTGTATAACATACGTCTTTGCTTTCCTTTTTGCATTGGAACCTCCGCCGGTTGGCGCGCCCTCGCGCCCACCGGCGCCGATTCGCCGGTTCATTCATGCACACGACCAGCTAAGGCGCGATTTTATCGCTCAGCCACTGGCGCGCCTGCTGGAACTTGTCCTCCAGCTCCCCGTAGCCCTTCTTAAAACGGGCTTGGACGCCGGCCCAGGTTGACTCGGTGGCGTTCCTGGCCTCCTCAAGTTGCTTGGTCAGCGTGGCCATCTGGTCGCGCAGCTCCTGGAGTTTGGGTCCCGCTTGGGCCTTGACGGCGTCGGTGGACTTCTCGACCTTGGCCGATAGTTGGTCCAAAGCTCGGTTGATCTCGGCCAGTCGGGGTTGCATTTCACCCACGAACTGCGCTTTCTGCGCGTAGGCGTACTCTTTCATGTCCTGCGCCGCCTGTTTGGTTTCCGCTTTGATCTTGTCCAACTGCTTCGCCGTGGCCTCCCGATCTTCGGTCGTGGAATCTCCCGACGGCTTGCAGCCCACCGCACAAACGGATGCGGCGAGGACAGTGAGGACTAAGTATTTATGTTTCATAAGCGTGATATTCCATGTCTCCCGTTTCCTTGAGTGTTTCCATCATCCCCTCGACCGGCCACGTGACCGGTGAAAAGCTCTGTAGCTATTGCCATGCCATCGCCATGAGCCTATGGGGGTCACGAAGCCCCGGCGGCCCGCTCGCCGCTGCCTCGGCCTGCGAAGACTTCGATGGCCTTTTCTTCTTGTTGCCGTGCCCGGGCAACTCGGGCACGTCGGTCCTGCGCCACGACAAAATTGAGGTGCGCGGCTCAAGTCCGCCCGCATCCGGGGCAGGTGTTGAGGCAAGTGTTGATTGACGAATTCAATGAGCCTGCGATCATCCCAGATATGCACGGCCACGTAGGTGAGGGTGATCTCCTCGATCCGCCCCCACTCCCCTTGAACGATCACGACATCATCGAGGCGGATGGGCTGTGTCATGGCCAACTGAGCGCGTTGCTCAAAACGTGGATTTCGGTATATACCTTGCGCGCCCGCAGATTATCGGAGGCGGTGATGTCGTACTTGGCGAGCACGGGCGCGTAAACCCCTCGCCCAAAAAGACGTTCCATCCCGCTGGAGAGCAGTGCGGTCAGGCTTGCCCCGAGCGCGTCAAGGAAGCTTGTCCCCGCTTTTGTAGTTTCCATAAAAGTGTCCATGTTGATCCTCCTGAAACACCTTGCCTATCGATCCGCGGACCGAGAGGCCATCGTCCGCCAATAAAACCCGCCTGTTCATATCCGTCCTGGAATTCGAGTAGCGGCTGCCGTGCCATGGAAACAGGGCGATAATCTCTTTGCAAAGTCGAGCGGATGCCGCGCGGAGGGACGAGCCACGAAGCACACGGATGGAACATTTCATTCCACAAATGGTCCGACCGGTATCACATGACTGAGCACCAAGCGACCCGGGGCACAGTTCTATCTGTGCAAGACGAGGCGGCCGGTGCTGTTCCGCGATTTAGTGCGGACATTCCGAAGCTTGCCACAAACAGGACCCGGCCCATCATATACTCGGTCGGGATGTGCGTGTGAAGAAAAGTGTTTGCTGGTGCCCACGCCGCTTAGTGGCAAAAGCCGACAACTGGCCATCGGCAATTGGAAGGCGGTCGAATGAGAAGGAAGGGTCGGGGCGGTGAGATTTGAACTCACGACCTTCCCAACCCCATTCAGACGATTTCCGCCTTGAAAGACGGCCATCCACCATTGCCGGTTGAAATCACGCGGCCTCGGCGGGCACATCCTGGTACAGCTTCGGGAAGTAGCTTTCCAGCGTCGCGGAGGAGAAGACGAGCGAAAGCGGGCCCTTCTCGCTGGGGGAATCAAGCAACCCCTCATCCAGGGCAAGGCGAATGATCTGTCTGGCAGAGCTGTGGCGGAGACCGACGATCTGACCGACGCGCCCACGCTCTATCTCCCCCTCCAGCAAAGCGGCCCTCAGTAACCGCGAAAGCCGCTCCCGGTCCCTCGCCGCGAGCTTGACCAGCTCAAACTGCAGGTGATGATCGATGCGTCGGGCGAGGTTCTCAAACTGGAGCATTCCGATCATGAACTCGATCTGATCGAGCATGACCTGGAGGATGAAAAGGCAAAAGCCGGCAAGGGCGCGATCTGAGAGGTTGCCCCGGCCATCCAGATCGTTCCACCGCCTCTGATCGGCCGCGCTGAGGCCCTCATAGTATGCCTTGCGCTGGCGCGCCAAGCCCCGTGAGAGGGTCCATAGGCCGAGGCCGTCAACCCCAGCCCGCACGAGCCACGCGTGCGAGTAAAGGCGAGTGACGCGGCCGTTGCCATCGCCAAAGGGGTGTATCCACGTCAGGCGGTGGTGAGCGGCGGCCAAGGCGACGAGTTGGTCGGTCGCGAGAATCGCCTTGCTGGCGTAGGCATCCCCGAAGCGGGCCAAGATCTGAGGCAGGGCCTGGTGATGTGGCGGCTGGTGGGCCCCGACGTCCACCTCGAACGCCCGCAAGGCTCCTGGCTCGATCTTGTATGTCTGCCCGCTCCGGTCGCTGCTCCAACGCAACTCCTCGGGCAGTCGCTGATAGAACTCCCGATGCAACCAGCAGAGGAACTCCGCCGAGTGGATGGATAGCTCCGGATCGCGCCGCAGGCGCTCGATCATCAGTTGCTCCACCTCGATGTGCGCGCGACTCAGATGCTGGTTGGCACGCTTTTTCGGGTCCTCCAAGTAATCCTGGCGCAGGGCACTCTCGATCTCGCGCGGCAGGGTCTTGTGCCCTTCGATCAGGTTCGAGTAGTAGCTGTTCATCCATCGCACCAAGCTCGCGGCCCGAGATCGCACCACAGGGGATGGGATCTGCGCCGACAGGGCGCCCGCTCTGCGCAAGATCTCACAGGTCAGATCGGCCAGCTTGTCCCTCGAGGACTCCGGCATGAGCGGCTCCATTGCCGCAGAGTGGGTGTACAACTGCCTGTCAGTGCTCATTTCCGTCGATCTTTCCGGCGATTATCTATTTCTTTATAGTATTGTAAATCAAGCATTTAGAAATTCGAGCATTAAATTAAGCCCTAATTCTCGGCGATCTTTTCGCCGATCTGACCTGACCATCCGCGGGGCCTAACACAGCTCGGTGCCAAGGTCCGGCCTTTCGGCCACGGGCCAGCAGTTGGCGTTTTCCTGCAGGTACGCTTTTCTGCACTCAGCCGCTGATAAGGGTGACATGAAAGCGATCGAGATCATCGCCTGCGCACGCAGGCAACATGGGCTCCTCCTGGCGCCCTTCTCATAGGCGTCGATGGCATCGTCGGCCTCGACCTCGGTCTTGGAGAAAGGCTTCAAACTCCGGTGTGAAGTCCAGCCGGTCCTCGGCAAAGTCATCCAGCCAATCGCGAACCCGCTTCAGTTCCGCAGGTGAGAGCTTCTCGAGTTGAGCCTGGATTTGATCAACTTTACTCATGCGTTAAGAATGCTCTCTTGCCGGGCGGGGTGCATGCCCGATGTGTACGTGCCCAGGCCAACATGCTGTAAACCGGCGCGCGGTTTGAGACACTCAGGCAAAGGTTTGACACGCTTTCGCG
>CAZZFF010000029.1:0-55545 GCA_964653485.1 uncultured Verrucomicrobiota bacterium
GAAACCTGCTTTGCCTGGACGCCGCGAACGGACGAGTCGTCTGGTCCAGAGACTTCAAGAAGGATTTCGGCGTGAAAACCCCGCAGTGGGGATTTGCCGGACACCCTTTGCTGGACGGCAACCGGTTGATTTGCCTGGTCGGCGGGGCCGGCAGCACGGCGGTTGCCTTTGATAAAGACACCGGCAAGGAAGTCTGGCGCGCCTTAAGCGCCGAAGAACCGGGTTACAGTTCCCCGGTGATTTATGAGGCCGGCGGCAAACGGCAGCTCATCCTCTGGCATCCCGAGGCCGTCAACTCGCTCGACCCCGTTACCGGGGAGGTCTATTGGTCCGTGCCTTTCAAGTCGCGTTCCGGCCTGTGCGTCGCGACGCCGCGCAAGCTCGGGGACTGGCTCCTGGTCACCGCGTTTTACAACGGCTCACTCTTGTTGCGGCTCGACCCGGCCCGGCCCGAGGCTGCCACCGTCTGGCGCACGCAGAAGGTCTCCGAATACGAGACCACCCACCTCAACGCAATTATCTGCACGCCGTTCCTGGAGGATGGCTATATTTACGGCGTCTGCAGCTACGGCCAATTGCGCTGCCTCAAAGCCGAAACCGGCCAGCGCCTCTGGGAGACCTTTCAAGCCACCACCTCCGGCGCCGCCGTCCGCTGGGCGAATGCCTTCCTGGTCAAAAACGGCAGTCGCTTCTTCCTCTTCAACGAAAAGGGCGACCTCATCATCGCGCGTCTCACCCCGGCGGGCTACCAGGAGATCAGCCGCGCCCACGTGCTGGAACCGACCAACGCCGATCCCGGCCGGCGCGTCGTCTGGTCCCACCCCGCCTTCGCCAACCGCCGCATGTACGCCCGCAATGACAAGGAGATCATCTGCGTGGACCTTGCCGCAAAATAATGGCCGAGGGGCTGAATACGAACTCCCAAGCCCCGTTCCGCCCTTCCGGCAGCCGTTGGTTTTTTTTTGGTGCTTGGAAGCCGTCAAAATTAGGTTACACTGCCCTTAATCATGAAACGCAAAGACCTGGCCGGCCGCTATCGGATCGCGGATGACAAGAAGTTCCGCCTCAAGGACATCGACCCCGCGGACACCTGGAAACTCAAGTCAGGCGACCAAGCCCGTCAATGGCTCGAGGAAGGCGTGAGCCGGCTCAGGGAACTCCAAGACCTGCTCTATGCCCAGAACAAGTCGGCCGTGCTGCTGATCCTGCAAGCCATGGACGCCGCCGGCAAGGACGGCATCATCAAACACGTCATGTCCGGCGTCAATCCCCAGGGCTGCCAGGTTTATGCCTTCAAAGCCCCCTCGCAACAGGAGTTGAACCATGACTTCCTGTGGCGCACCACCAAGTGCCTGCCCGAACGCGGCCACATCGGCATCTTCAACCGGTCCTACTACGAGGAGGTGCTTGTCGTGCGGGTCCACCCCGAACTGCTTGCCCATGAAAACCTGGCCCTTCCGCTGGTCACTTCGGACCTCTGGAACGAGCGGTTCCAGGACATCAATACCTTCGAGCGGCACCTCGTCCGCAACGGCGTCGTCGTCCGGAAGCTCTTCCTCCACGTCTCGAAAAAGGAGCAGCGACAGCGCCTTCTGGCCCGCCTGGACGAAGCCGACAAGAACTGGAAAATCTCCATGGCCGACGTCCAGGAACGCCATTACTGGGATGATTACGCCGACGCTTACCAGGACATGATTCGTCACACGGCAACCGAAGAAGCTCCCTGGTATGTGGTCCCCGCCGACAACAAGTGGTTTACCCGACTGATTGTCGCGGAGGTCGTCGTCGACGCCCTCGAGTCCCTCCATCTCAAGTACCCGGAGCTCAGCGATGCCCAACGCAAAGAGCTGGGCGTCATCCGCAAGACCCTGCTGAGGAACGGCTGACGTTCTCATCGGGCTTGTTTTGTCCCTTCGCCGCCCAGGTTCGTGCCTTCTTTCCTTGAAGCGCCGCCTCTATTATGAAACCATCCGCCCAACGGATCCCTCATGCCACGGCCGACTGACAGGCAGAATCGTTTCAGGCCACTTTCCTGGCCGTTCCCGAGCTTTCCCGCGAGTGCCCTCGCCTTTCTTCTCCTGGGTTTTACGTACGTCTGGCTCCGGCTCGAGCCCTCGGTCCAGTATCGTTGTTGGGGCACGCCCTTCTTTTTGAGCGATTCTTTCTTCCGGGAGTTCCTTCGCGTTCCGGGCGGGCTGCTCGACTACGCGGCGGCCTTTCTGGCGCAGTTGAACCGCTACGACTGGCTTGGCGGGCTCGTCTTCGTGGGCCTCGGTTGTTCTCTGTTCCTGGGGGCCAGGGCGGTGTGCTCGCGCCTCTCCGGGTCGGCCCCGCTCGCGGGAGGATTCGCGCCCATTTTCCTGCTGCTATGGTTATGGGGCCGCCAGGACGGCCACGCCCTGGCCGCGGGCTTGGGCGTGGCGCTGGCGCTTGGGTTGGCCGTCGCCTACATGGCCTTGCCCTGGCAATGCGCGTGGCTCCGCCTGGCCGCGTGCTGGGTGTTCAGCGGCCTGGCCGCCGGCTTGGGCGGCTTGTGGCCGTCTCTGCTGGTCCTGACGCTGTGCTGGTGGTTTGAGCACGCCGTGCGCCGGCCCTGGAGATGGATATTGGGACCTGGCTTTCTCCTGGCCGGAGTGGCCGCTCCATGGGCGCTGATTCGCCTGACCGACCTGCCCGCCAGCCGGGTTCTGAACCCGTGGGGAGCCGGGGCTTCGTTCTGGGTCATTGCCGCGCTGTTTCTCTGCGTCCCGCTGGCCGCCCTTGCGCTTGCGCTTCTCCCAAAGCCAACGCCCTCACCGAAAGAGGCCGCCGGCCCTCGCCGCAAGGAGGCAGGCGCGGTCCCTTGGGGCCGGAGACTGCGTGCGGCCGCAAAGCCCGCCCTCGCACCCGGTTTGTTCCTGGCGGGGTGGGGCGCGGTGTGGTTTGCTCAGAGCGGCGCCGAGAGGGCCTTCGAGCGAATCGAATACTACTCCGGTCGGAAGGAATTCGACAAAGTGCTGGCCGTTGCCGCCCCGCTGCCGGTCCTGGACCACGCCTCCGAGGTGTGGCTCCGGCTCGCGCTCTACCATGCGGGCCGGCTTTCAGACGACCTCTTCGCTTACACCAACCAGACATCCTGGGACCTGCTCCCGGGCCTCACGCTTGGATTCAAACCGTGCCGCGCCCAATGCGACACCTTGATGGAGCTGGGACAGGTCAACGTGGCCGAACATCTGGCCCACGAGGCCCTCGAACTGGAAGGCAACCGCCCGGACATCCTCCGCCTGCTGGCCCAAATCAACATCCTCAAGAACCGCCCCAAGGCGGCCCGAGTCTTCCTGAACCTGCTTGCGGAAGTGCCCTTCGAGCGGGCCTGGGCCGACGGCTGCCTTGGCGATCTCGACACCGATCCTCTTTTGCCCGGCGACAAAGCCCTGGCCCTTACCCGGTCCCGGATGGTCACGACGGACCTGCCTCACGGCAAGTTGCCGGCCGAGTCTCTTTTCCTGCAACTGCTCGGCTCCAATCCACGGAACCAGATGGCCTTCGATTACTTGCTGGCACAGTATTTCGTGACCCGTGATTTGGACCGCCTCATCAAACAGGTTGGCCGGCTGGATGATTTCGGCTACACAACCATTCCCCGGCACCTCGAGGAGGCGATCATTCTCTACGAGAGCGTCAAGCGAGTCCCTGTCGACCTCCACGGGCGCCAGATTCACCCGGAAACCGTCCGGCGATTCCGCGAGTTTGCGGAAGCCCTCAAACGCGCCCACAAAGGCCGGGCCGAACGCCAAGCCCTGGCCCGCGGGTTCCGAGATACCTTCTGGTTCCACTTCTACACCCGGCCCGTGGCGGATCAGTAGCATGGGCTTGCCCGCAGGGTGCTTTCGCAACGCTTGGCAAGTGGCCGCCGGCGATGTTATCTTGGCGCCTCAAATACATGGCTACGATAAAGCCCTTTGCCGCCCTGCGGCCGAAAGCGGAGTTGGCGGCGCGCTTATGTGAACTGCCTTACGATGTCTTCTCGACAGAGGAGGCGCGCCAAGTTGCGGCCGGCAACCCGTTGAGCTTCCTGCATGTCAGCAAGCCTGAAATCGATCTGCCGCCCAAGACCGATCCGTACGCGCCGGAGGTCTATGCCAAAGCCAAAGAGAACTTCGAGCGGCTGATCGCCCAGGGCGCCCTCCACGGAGACCCCGAGCCTCGCTTCTATCTTTACCGCCAAGTCCTGGGCCGGCATTGCCAGGTCGGCTTGGTGGCTTGTGCCAGTTGCCAGGAGTACCTGGACGGGGTCATCAAAAAACATGAACTGACCCGGCCCGACAAGGAAGACGACCGGTTGCGCCATATCGAAACCCTCGAATCTCAGACCGGACCGGTGTTCCTGGTGTATCGGGCCTCGCAGACCGTCGAGGCACTGGTCGCGAGCGCGACCGCCCGAGCTCCCGAAGTAAACTTCACCGCTCCCGACGGCGTGCGCCATAGCGCCTGGGCCATCGCCGATGCCTCCTGTCTGCGCGCCATCGAAGCCGCCTTCGCCCAGGTTCCCTGTTTCTATATCGCCGACGGCCACCATCGCTGTGCCGCCGCCGTGCGCCTGTATCAAGGCCGCCGGGGCCGGCGCTCGAGCCGGGCGGCGGCCGATGAAGGCGCCTTCTTTCTGAGCGTGATTTTCCCTCACGACCAGGTCCAAATCCTCCCCTACAATCGCGTGCTCAAAGACCTCAACGGGCTCTCGCCCAAGCGGCTCCTGGAGAAACTGGAGGCTATGTTCGTTTTGAAGCCTGGCGGGCCCGCCTGCCCGGGGCGCAAACATGAACTGGCCCTGTGGCTCGACGGCCAATGGCACGCACTGAGTTTCCGCCCTCGCTTTGCCGCCGCGACCGACCCGGTTGAACAATTGGACGTGGCACTCCTGCAAAAGCACGTGCTCGAACCCGTCTTCGGCATCGCCGACCCTCGAACGAGCAAGCGCCTGAATTTCGTCGGCGGCAGCCGCGGCACGGCCGAGCTTGAGAGAATGGTCAACAGCGGCCAGTATGCCTGCGCGTTCTCGATGTTTCCAACCCGGATTGAAGACCTGATGACCGTCGCAGACGCCGGGGGCCTGATGCCCCCGAAGAGCACTTGGTTCGAGCCCAAACTGCGCGACGGCCTGTTTTGTCACGGCATCGGGTAGCCTTATCAGGCTCGACGCCGCCGCGCCCTTGAGATATACCCCCGGTCTGCAGAGCAATGATGCAAGCGAATCGAACCTGCTGGGGGCTGTTGCGCCGCGGGTCATGCCTGGCGCCAACCTGGCAGGGCTGGCTGGCGCTGGCTCTTGGCTCAGTCCTCTTGTTCGTTTTGGCTTTGCGGGGGGCTTATCCGTTTCTTGCCTTGAGCGATGCGAAACCTGGCGGAGTGCTCGTCATCGAAGGCTGGGTCCCGGACTCTGTCCTCGAGGCCGGCATTGCCGAATTCAAACGGCACCACTATGACAAAGTTTTTGTCACCGGCGGCCCAATCGAGCAAGGCGCGGCGCTTTCCTTATATAAGAATCAAGCCGACCTGTGCGCCGCCTCGCTCATCAGGCTCGGCATGGACGCCGGCGCGCTCCAGTCAATCCCGGCCCTCGATGTGCGCCAGGACCGCATTTATGGCTCGGCCGTGGCGCTGAGGCAATGGTGGCGAGCCCACGGAATGGCTCCCACGAGCATCAATGTATTCACCGTCGGACCTTACGCCCGGCGGTCGCGGCTCTTGTTCAGGCGGGCGCTCGGGAGCGAAGTCACGGTCGGCGTTGTCGCCTTTTCCCCGGGGGAGTTTGATGTCCGCCATTGGTGGCGCTCCAGCCAGGGGTTCAGGACGGTGACCAGCGAACTCATCGCGTATTGCTACGCCCGCGTCATGTTCTGGCAATTCGGGCGCGCATGAATACCCGTATTGCAGGCGGCAACTCGTCCTCCGCGTTCTCTTTCGGGACGGTCTTGCTGGGCGCCGGGAGATCGCGGCGGATGGGACGGCCCAAATTGCTGTTGCCGTGGAACGGCACGTCCGTGCTCGGCCACCTGGTAGCCCAATGGCGAGCGGCCGGGGCCGGACAAATCGGCATTGTCTGCGCGGCCGGAGACAGGGCAATCGAGGCGGAACTGGAACGGCTCGGCCTTCCCGCGGCGCATCGCATCGTTAATCCCGCTCCTGAGCGCGGCATGTTCAGTTCCATCCAGTGCGCCGCCCAATGGCCGGCGTGGGAGAACGCCTTGACTCACTTCGGCATCGTGCTTGGCGATCAACCTCACCTCCGGCAAACAACCTTGCGGGCCTTGGTCCGCTTCGCCATCGCCCACCCGGCCCAGGTCTGCCAGCCGTCCAGCGGCGGCCGGCCGCGCCATCCTGTGTTCTTGCCAAAGACCGCCTTCTTTGAGATCGCGCACTCCCGGGCAGAAACGCTGAAGGAATTCCTCGCCCGCCTCCAAACCGCCACTTGCCAACTCGAAGACCCGGGACTCGATCTCGACCTCGATTCCCCGGCCGATTATGAAAAGGCCCTGCGGCTGAGCGCCTCAGTTCATGAGGGTCGCCTCAGTGGCCCTCAAGTAAACGGCCAGCACGTCGGTCCGGATTAGCCGGGTCGCCGCCGGCTGGTCCGGTTTCTTCATGAGCTTGTAATGAATCAGCCTCTTCTCCAGATCGACGATCTGGAGGTAAGAATTATCCGCCTTCCATACTTGACCCTTGGCCAATCCCGGCGACGGCGTCTGGCTGTTTGCGTCCATACAGAGGATATAGACGCCATGGCAGCCGCTTTCTTCACTCCAATCGACGCCTATTTTCCGTAGCCGGGCAGCGGCTTGCCGTCGTCGCCGAGTTTGTCGCACGCCCAGAGGAGGCCGCGCGCAACCAGGTCGAGATAGCGCGCGTCCTCGACCGTTTGGTTGTTGTGGCCGATGGTCGTGGTGAAAACGCGGGTCTTGCCCTGATAAAGGTTGGTCCAAACGGCGACGTAGTCGGAGGTGTGTTCGGCTCCGTCGCCGCCCTTGAAGGTCTGTTTGCCGTGCGCGAGGGGGTGGGCTGTGGGAAACACCCGGACATTGTTGTAAAGTTCTTCCTGGATTGTCGTCCAATCCGCCAGGTCCTTGGTGATCGGGCTGTCGTGGTCCACAAACGAGATCGAGATTGGGAGTTGCGCGCCGTGGCCGCTGGATTGGATGCCCAGGTATTCAAACCAGAGGGCATGGGGCGTCCCGTTAGTTGCCGGTTTGGCCGGGTCGCCGATGCGGTAGGAATGGACTGCGCAATGCAGATTCACGCCGGGGATGCCGTTGCGATGGGGCTTGAGGACCGCCTGGACCGTCGCTTCGTTGTTGATGTCCGCGCCGCATTCGTCATGGATGATCACGTCGTAGCCCTGGGCGTAATCGGGGTTGCCAAGAATTGGCAGCTTGGGGCTGGTGCTGCCGTCGTCAACGTAGATGATGTCGACCTTGAGGTTGGCCCGTTGTTCGAGGCCGTGCTTGAGGATATCCTTTTGCTTGGCGTAATCATGGCAGCAACCGCCCGCGATGAGCAGCGCCTTCAACGGTTCAATCTCGGCGGCGGGCGAGGGCTGGGCGCCCAGAAGGACCGCCGCGCACAGGGCAGAAACAGTCAGGCTTGATTTGAAATGCATGACCCAGGCTAAGGGGTCCTTTTCAAAAATACAATGACGGATTCATGGAGGGCTACGGGATCAAGATGCGGTAGAACCTTCGAGAGGAGGAGGTGACCGAGTCCGAGGTGGTCAGGGTGGCGCCGGTCGCGGTAAGGGCGCTGTTCAGATTGGTCCAGATGCCCGAGGTCGGGTTGGAGGTGTATTGCACCTGGTAGGGGAGGCCCGGGATGGTGCTCCAGGTGAGCGAGATTGTGCCCTTGGATTGCGTCACGGTCTCGATCACCGGCGCCGGCAGCGGTTGGACGCTGATGTCATCCAAGCCGAAGGCATTCACGTCGTTGCGGAACCCGAACTGGAGGAAGGTGCCGGCGGCGGTAGCGGAGACGGCGAATTGCATGTTGGTCCAGGCAAATTCCCCCATGTTGAGCGCATTGAAGAGGGTCGTTCCGTTCCAGGAGACGAGGAATTCGTTGGGGGTCCCCACGGCCGGGTTGTCGAGCCAGAAGGAGAGGAGGTAGTATTGGCCGGCGGTGGTCGGTACGGTCTGGGAAAGGTAACCGAGGGAACCGTATTGGCCGAGGAACGCGCCATAGATGCCGGAGTGGATGAACAGGGAGTCATTGACCCCGGAAAGAGCGGCGCTGCCGTACAAATCGGTGGCATCAATGCTGTCGATGAAGTTGTTGGTGTCTCCGGTCACAGTCCAGTCTGTGAAATCGCCGGTCTCGAAGCCCCCATTTCCCACGAGGAGGGTGAACTGGCGGTCCTGGGTGACACCATCCTTGAGGTTCTTGAACGAGACGGTTCCGGTATCCGTGACGATGATCAGGTTGTCGGCCGCGGAACTGAGCGACACGGTGACTGTCGTGGCAGGGCCGCCGGGCGCCAGGGTCCCGCTGGAAGGTGAGACATGCAACCAGGCCGAGGTGTTGACGAGCGACCAACTCAGCGAGGTAGCGCCGGCGTTGGTCAAGGTGTAGGTCTGGGCCGTTTCAGTAAACGGGCCGCCGGCAGGGCCTTGCGCATAGAACCCCAAAGGCGGGGAGATGATCAGCGGTTCGGCCGGCGGGGCGAGCAACGCATTGATCAGGCTGGTGCCGCCGTTGACCGTCCCCCAGCCGGTGCAAAGGTCGTAGCCTGAAACGGCGAAGAACAGGTCGGGGTTGTTGGTGCTGGTGTTGTCCCCGACGGTGATGTCATGGAAACATTCGGTGTAGCTGGCGCCTTTGCCGACCGCGTAGAGGGCAGGATTGAGGAAGCCGACGGGCGGTTTGCCGGTAGCGGCGGCCTCTTGGTTGACCAGGGCCGTGAACGAGGCCCAGAGGGGCGTCGCGACGCTGGTCCCGTCCACCGCGAAGGACTGGCCATCGTCTGCCACTTCCCAAATACCGGCGGCGCCGTTGCCAACCATGGCCACGTCGGGCACATTGCGCATGGTGGTGGAACCGTGGTTTTGGGCCATGCTGATGCCCCGCTGCCAATCGGGGATGGGATAGATGGAGCTGATGCCGCCGCCGCCGTAGCTCCAGGCGACTTCCGACGCCCAATTGTGCGAGCTATCCGTCGTGAGCGTGGTTCCCCCAACGATCGTGAGGAAGGGATCATCCTCCGGCTGGTCAACGAAGCTGCCGAAGGAACCGTTGTCGCCGGAGGCCACGAAGAACGACTGGCCTTGGGCCGCGAACTGCTGGAAGACCTGCTGCGACGTGGAGTCTATGTCGAAGCCCCACGAGCAACTCAGTTGCTTGGCGAGGTTGTCGGTGGCCATGCGATTGAGCATGTCGTCCACGTTGGCCGCGGTGGAGTAGGGCGAGATTTCATAAACGAGGACCTCGGAGAGGCCCGGCGCCATGCTCACGGTCATCTCGATATCGAGCGCCACCTCTTCGTTTCCGCTGCCAGGTTGACGGCTGCTGGGGACTCCATTGAATCCATCCACCAGGACCTTGACCAGCTTTACAGCCGCCAGCCCCGCCTCGTTCTCGTACTTGGTGATGTCCGACGCGTAGTAACCGTCCAACTCGAACAGCCCGACCGTCTGTCCGGTGCCAGTGAGCGAGAGGTTAGGCACATAGGCATTGCGGAAGTCGTTGCCGAAAAAGGCGCCGGAACCGCCCGGCGCGGAGCCGTTGAGCGGCGTGGCCCCGGAGACCGGCCCCGCGGGGCGGCGACGGAGTTGCGGGTGGGGCAAGGTGTAGTTGTCCAGACCACTGATGCGCAGGACCCGCAGCCCTTTGTCCACCGACGGCTCGGCGTCCGGTGCAAAGAAGGTGCGGGCATCGCTCGGATGCGGATACACGCGCAGCTTCACTTGGAACGCCCTCTCGGCATCCGCGACGGCTCCCGCCACGTCCACCAACATCCGGTTGGGGTGCGTGCCGGTCACCTCCAAGGCGTTCGCCTTCGCGAAGGCCCGCACGGCCTCGTACTCCGACTCCGTCGGGCCGAAGGCCTGGGTGAACTGCTCCGGCGTCAAGTACTGACGATAAGCGCCGCTAGCCGGGTCGTAGAGTTGGCGGAGGAGGTTGGTGAGGCCCTCCCGGTTATGCAAGGGCAGTCCGATCGCCAGTTGCAGGCGGTTGGTTCCCGGCAGGGAGCCGACCGGCTGCAAGCGGGCCACCGCTGCTGGCACGTGGCCGCGCAAGACCTGCCGTTCCACCGCGTGGACGCCGGCCGCCAGGAACGAGAGAGAACAAATAGCTAAAAACGTGATACGATTTTCCATGAGCTTCAAAAGGCGATTTTGCCACCTGCTTAAGAACACAATACAATTAATCCACTTCGGCTGCGCATTGGGCAGCGTTGGAAAAGGTAAGTCAGGGGGTGGAAAAGCACAATAGCGCAACTGTCCCCCAAAAACCCAGTTGCGCGCGGTCGGCTGCTGTGCTTTATTGAGGTTCAGCGTGAAGTTTTGGGCATCATCAGCGCGCCGGCGCAATGGCGGTCGTGTGGCTGCCGTTGCAGTGATGTTGTCGCTATGGGTCGCGATGTGCGCCCTGGAGGTCTCGCCCGAACTTCACCGGCTCCTGCACAAGGACGCCCAAACCTCGGGCCACAACTGTTTAGTCACTCAGTTCCAGAACAACTCGTTGTTGTCAGGGTTTGTGCCGGCTGCCGCGCCCTCCGTGCCCGCCGTTGCGGGCCAGCCGGTTTGCTGTGGCGATTTTCGGCTTTGTCCTTCACACGATTACCGGCTGCCCCCCAGCCGCGCCCCCCCTGCGGTTTAATCCTCTCGTTTGCGCCATCCCCGCAATGTCTTCAGCGCGGGGATAGCGCGCTTTCCTGAACTGATCTGCCTGGCGCCACCCCGTTCATCGGGCCTTTCACCAGGCTGCAACCGGTGCCAAAGGGCTTTAGTCAACGAGAATTCCGAGTGTTAAACGCAAGTATTTCCAGGTGTTTTATGAAGGTTCATCTTTATCGGGCAGCCATTTTGCTGGTCTCAGCGGGGTGTGGCGCGGCCGCCACGGCTCAGACCAATAGTCCGCCGGTCCAAACCAACAAACCCCCGGCCCAGACGAATAATCTGCCGGCGGCGGCGGAAAGCCCCGGCGGCGGGGTTTCTACAAATGTCGTCAAACTCGCCCCCACCACGGTGGTTGGCAGGTTGGACGCGGCGCGCAACCAGATCGTGCCTGATTTGGGGGCCACCACTTACACGATCAGCCAGGCGCAAATCTCCGCGCTGCCGCAGGGCGAGAATGCCCCGTTCAACCAGGTGCTTCTGCGCGCCCCCGGCATGGCCCAGGACTCGGCGGTCAACGGGGACTTGCACCTCCGGGGCGAGCACGCCAATATCCAGTATCGGATTAACGATGTGCTCTTGCCCGAAGGCATCAGCGGGTTCGGCACGGAGCTCGACACGCGGTTCGTGGATAGTTTGCGGCTCATTACCGGGTCGCTCCCGGCGGAATACGGATTCCGCACGGCCGGCATTGTCGATCTTCATACCAAGAGCGGCGCGTTCGAGCCGGGCGGCAGCGCCTCGGTGTACGGCGGCAGCTATGATACTATCAAGCCCAGCTTTGAATACGGCGGCGCGAAGGGTAATTTGAACTACTTCGTCGATGGGAGTTACACTCATAGCGACCTCGGCATCGAGAACACGACCGGCAGCTCGAACCCCATTCACGACGCCACCGACCAATACAAGGCATTCACCTATTGGTCTTACGTCCTCGACGATACGAGCCGCATCAGCGCGATGGCCAGCCTCTCCTACGTGAATTTCCAGGTGCCCGATTCTCCGGGCCTGCCGGCGGCTTTTCCGGGGAGCCCGTATGTGACCCCATCGAGCTTCAATTCGCTCAACCTGAACGAGAATCAAAATGAGCAGAATTATTACGGGGTTGTGGCTTACCAAAAGTCGGTGGACGATTTCAACCTGCAAGTCGCGGCCTTTGGCCGTTCCAGCAGCGTGCATTTTACTCCCGACCCGATCGGCGACCTCTATCTCAACGGCGTGGCGAGCGACGTGGACCGGACCCTCTACTCAGGCGGCCTGCAGGCGGATGCCAGTTACGCCCTGGGGGACCAGCACACGTTGCGCGCGGGCGTGATGGTCTGGGAGGAGTCCGTTACCTCAGATAGCACCACAACGGTTTTCCCCATGATGAACGACGCGCCCAGCGGTGTTCCATTCCCCATAACGGACAACACCCTGGCTCATGCGATTTTTGCCGGGATTTATGCGCAGGACGAATGGAAGATCCTGCCGAACGTGACCCTCAACTACGGCGCCCGGTTTGATGAATTCTATTCTTCCTTCGACAAGGAGAACCAACCCAGCCCGCGCGTCAACCTCATCTATCAGCCCTCCAAGGCCACAACCCTGCACGCGGGCTATTCCCGCTATTTCACGCCGCCTCCGTTGGAGAACGTCCCGACGACAAGCGTGACGAAGTTTGCAAACACCTCAAATGCCTCGGCTGTGACCGAGGACGGCGCGGTCAAGGCGGAGCGGGCGGACTATTTCGATGTCGGCGTGAGCCAGAAACTCGCGCCCGGACTGCAGGCCGGCGTGGACGGCTACTACAAGACCGCCAAGCAACAGCTCGATGACGGGCTGTTCGGCCAAACGCTCATCCTCTCGGCCTTTAATTACGAGAAAGGAAGGATCTATGGCGTGGAATTCCCGGTTACTTACACGCAAGACGGCTTTGCCGCTTACGCGAATGTCGCCTACTCGGTCGCCCAGGGCGAAAACTGGGACTCGGCGCAATTTCTCTTCGACCCGACCGATCTGAATTACGTCAAGAACCATTGGATATATCTCGACCACGACCAACGCGTCACCGGCTCCTTCGGCACTTCTTACTTGTGGAAGGAGACATTGGGCGCTACGCGCGTCTTCGCTGACGCCCTTTACGGCAGCGGGCTGAGGCAGGACGGCGGCGGGTTCGAGACAGGCACCACCTCTCCCATCCCCAACGGCGGCAGCGTCCCGGCCTACTATTCGGTGAGCCTCGGCGCCGAGCAACTCTTCAACATTCAGGGCAAGCCGCGCCTGCGCGCCCGGCTCGACGTCGTGAACGTGACGGACAATGTATATCAACTCCGCAGTGGGACCGGGGTGGGCGTCAACGCCCCGCAGTACGGCATGCGTCGCGGCTTCTTCGGCACGCTCACCTATCTGTTCTAATTCACGCGCCCGTTCATGAATGTCTTGGATGCAAATCGAACAGAACCCGGCTACGAGTTGCGGTCTGAGTTGGCTCGGAGCCTGCTCCACGCTACGGACCGGGACCCCGACCGAACGCTCGCCTGGGTGAATTCGGTCTGCATCCTCTTTCTGCTCATCGGAGTCGCCGGCTCAAAGCCGGCCTCCGTTGCCATCCAGCCTCTGCCGCCAATCGAGGAAGCCGCCGCCGCCATCGTGGAGCCGCTCCCCCCGCCCCCTCGGACCCAGGCTGACCCACAGAACCAGGACCAGACCGAGGAGCGGCCGCCCGATGCCCCGCAGGTGGTCGTGGTGACTCCGGACGCCCCGTCCATCAGCTTCTCGGTGCCGACCATCGGCAACCTGGTGGTCCCCAATGCCATCGCCCAGGCGCCTCCGCTGGCCCCGCTCAAGCCGGCCGCGCCCCTGCGCGCCAAGCCTCTCCTCATCAACCTCAACAGCACCGGCAGCGGCGGAGAGCGCCCCCAGCCGCCCTACCCACGAATCGCCTTGGACCAAGGCCAGCAAGGCTCGGTCACGCTCCGCATGACGGTCGATGAAGCGGGTCTCATCAAAACGATCGAAGTGGCCCAATCCTCCGGATTCCCAATCCTGGACCGCGGCGCGATGGACTTTATCAAACGGCGCTGGACCGTCCCTTCCGGCAAAGGCGCCCGCATTTTTGAAGCAACTATCAACTATAAAATTCAAACCGATTAAACCCTCCTCTCTATGGTAGCAAACATCGTATTCCAGTTTTTTCTTAAAGGCGGCCCGGTCATGTGGCCGATTCTGCTTTGCGCCCTCGCGGCCGTTGCCGTTGTGGGCGAACGCTCTTTCTGGTGGTGTCGTGAGGGCGCCAGACGCGATGTCCGCAAGAGGGAACAACTCCTGGCGGCCCTCGAAAACTCGGATGTCGAGGAGGGCCAGAGACTCGCACAGGGCTCCAAGGACCCGGTCATCCGCATGATACGCCAGAGCCTCAACCACGAGCATACCTCTATTCCCGTCGCCCTCCAGATGGCGGCGGGCATCGAGTTGGAGCGGGCGGGCCGGTTCCTGACCGTCATGGACACCCTGGTGACGCTGGCCCCGCTGCTCGGGCTGCTGGGCACTGTCACCGGTCTGATGCGCGCCTTCCTCAAAATCGGGGAGGCCGAGCTGTCGGTCGTGGCTGTGACCGGCGGCATCGGCGAAGCGCTCATCGCCACCGCCTGCGGGTTGCTCATCGCCATTGTCTCCCTGGTCCCGCTGAACTACTTTTCGGGCAAGCTCGCCCGCCTCCAATTTGAGCTCGAAACCGCCGCCAGCAGCGTCGAGGTGCTCGCCAACGCCGGCAAATTGAATCGGGAGGAGGTCAAATGAAAGTGAGTTCTCCCTTTCAGCGAAAGCGGTGCCGCATCGAAATCATCCCGCTCATCGACATCATGTTCTTCCTGCTCGCTTCGTTCATGATGGTCAGCTTGAGCCTGGACCAAACCAAGAACATCAAGGTAAACCTCCCGCCCGCGACCCAGGCCCAGCACGACTTCAAGCCCGGCATGCTCAACATAGCCGTGGATAAGGCCGGCGCTGTGTGGTACCTGAAGAATCAGATTTCGCTGCCCGAACTGGGCCTCGTGCTCAGCAACCGGTTCCGCGCCGATACCAACCTCCCGGTTTACATCAGCGGCGACTTGGACACCTTGCATGGCGCCATGGCCGACGTCTATGAAGTGGTCCGCGGCGCCGGGGTCCAGAAGGTCGCCTTCGCCGTTGCCCCAAAGCAAACCGAAAGCGCCCGATGAAACTGCGTTCCCCACTCCGGCGCCGGCGGACTCGTTTGGAGATCATTCCCCTCATCGACATCATGTTCTTTCTCCTGGCCTCATTCATGATGGTGAGCCTTCAGATGCAGAAGGTGCGCACGCTCAGGGCCAGCCTGCCTACCGCCACCCTGGCCACCGCCGCCGCCAAGCCCGACATGGTCAAGCTCACCGTGGACCGCAACGGCCAGGTGGCCATCGAGAGCAAGCCTGTGTCCTTTCCCGATTTGCTGACGCTGCTGACCAACCGCTACAATCTGAACACCAATCTCCCCGTTTATATCACCGGCACACGGGATGCCACCCACGGCTCCGTGATGTATGTCCTGGATTTTGTCAAACGCGCAGGCATTCGCCGCGTCGCCATCGCGGTCAAGGCCGCTCCGGGCCATTCGTAAGAGTCCATGAAAAACCTCCAGCAAAACCTCCTCGTTATCCTGGCCCTCGGCCTTTGCGGCTTATGCGTCTATCAATGGTACGGCCAGACCCTCCAGCGCAACGAACTCCAGCGCCTCGAACAAACCGTTTATGAGAAATCCGCCGCCATCCAGGGCTACACCAATTCAATCAGGACCATGGACCGCCAAATCGCGCAGATGGATGCGCGCCTCACCGAGCTTAGGGCCAAGTCCAAAACCAACGACGACCTCGTCATCAGCCAAAGGCGGGAGTTCGCCCGCTTGCAGGCCGCCGCCGGAGGTCTGACCAACGAAATCACCGAATATAAGTCGGCCGTCCAAGGCTTGGAAACCAAGCTCAAGGAGGCCTACGCCGCCATTCAAAAGCAAAACGACGCCATGAAAGACCTGGTCGCCCAGCGAGACGAATTCGTTGAAAAGCTCAACGAGAGCGTCAAGGACCGCAATGCCGTCGTCGCCAAGTACAACGACCTCGTAGCTCAGGTGCAAAAAGCGCAGGCCGCGACCGGCAAGCAGTGATTCCGGGCCCGTCTCTCCAGTGGGGCGCCGCGCTCACGCGGCAGCTTTTTCACCGATTTGTCGTCCCTTAGAGACGGCATCACTCCGCCGGCTTGGCGAATTTGGCGGCCTCGATCTGCACGTTGTGCTTCACGTCCGAAAATCGCATGGTGAACCCAATGCTCTGGCCGCCGGCGGAAAAGCTGAGCTTCACCAGGCCGGGGTACTTCAAGCCGTCAAAGGTCTTGTAATCCTGGTTGAGCAAACTGACGTTGACGACCCCTTGCGGCCCCTCGAATTCCGATTCCTGGCGTATCAAAAGCCCGCTTTTGGCGCCGAACCAGAACTTCTCCTTGCTCGATGCGGATGGCTTTGACTCCAGGACGTAAGCCTCTTCTTCACCCACTTTCTCCGTCCCCTTGTAGGCCAGCCCCGGGCACAGGCTCTTGAGATTCAAGAACTGATTGAATTCCGCATCGCGCCTTACCTTCTCCATCTCCCCGCCGGACTTGACTCGAAGGCCCTCCCAGGGTGATTTCCCCCAGGCCACCGTCCCGTCGAAACCGTTATCGATCGCCCCTGGCGCCCCGAGATCAACGTGCGAGCGCATTTTATTGGGAACCGCCGCGAATGCCTCCCCATCGACGTTGCCGAACGTCTCGGATTCAAGCTTGAATCGCATCACACGTGAATGGACTTTCTGCATCGCCTCTTTGCCGCCGGTGGCCTCGATCACCCTGGCGAGGATGGAATCGACGGTGGGCGGCTCGGCAGCCGCCGCGGTGCGGGAGGAAGTGGTCAAGGAGGCAATGATCAAAGCCGGCGCGATCAGTTGTGTTAAGGTCATATCAATCATCGGGGTTGTTTTACAACCGTCTTTTTACACGTTTGCGCGAGGATCGCCAGTACAAAACCGTCTGGAAGATATCAACGGGCGCTCAGCGCCATGCGACACGAGGGATGCGGTGTGCTATCTTTGGCGCACAAGTGGCAAAACCGCGAACACAATGATAGAGACGTGCTATGAACTCCGATAACCCGTATTCAATTCCCAGCGATCGCACCCCCGCCAACCCGCATTGCGCGATGACGCGGCGCCAATGGCTCGTCCGGAGCGCCGGCCTGGCGGGATTGTGGACACTGGGCGATTGGGGGAGCCTTCTGCGCGCCGAAGACGCGCCGGCAGCCGCTCATACGCCCAACAGGGCACAAAGCGCACCGAGCTTGCCGGTCGCCATTCAAAGGTGCGAATCCTACGAGCCGGCCCTGGTTGCCCGGAAACTCGATGCGGCACTCGACAGCATCGGAGGGATCGGCCGCCTGGTGAACGGCAAGACCGTGACGATAAAAGTCAACATGACCGGTCCGGCTCAGGAGGTCGGCGGGTTGCCCGCGTCGCGCACGTATCACGTTCATCCCAATGTCGTGGCGGCGGTTTGTGCCGCCCTGGACCGGGCTGGCGCGCGCCGCATTGGAATTGTCGAGGCCTGGTATCGTCACGAACCGGTTGAGACGGTGCTCACCGAGGCCGGTTGGGACCTCAACGCCATCCAGGCCGCCGGCAGCCATAAAATCGTGTTCGAGAACACGAGGAATCGCGGCCATTGGGGCGGCTACGCTCAGGTAAAAGTCCCCTGGGGCGGCTACCTTTTCCCCGCCTTCCAACTCAACCGTTGGTACGATGAAACCGACGTGTTTATTTCGCTGGGCAAGATGAAAGACCACGAAGTCGCCGGCGTCACTCTGTCGGTCAAGAACCTCTTCGGGATCACGCCGACGGCCCTCTATGGCGACGATGCGCCCAACGAAGATAGCGTCGAAGCGCGCGTGAAGCCGCTGCACATGAACCAGCGGCCGCTGCCCTCCGGGGTGCCGGCCCAACTCGGCGCGAACCCGCCTAACAATGCTGGCTCACGCGTTCCCCGAATCGTCGCGGACCTACTCGGCGCGCGACCGGTCGACCTCGCCATCATCGACGGAGTGGACACCCAAAAGGGCGGCGAAGGTTTCTGGAACGACGGCATCCGGCCAGTGCAGCCGAAACTGCTCATGGCCGGACGCAACGCGGTCTGCACCGATGCCGTCTGTGCCGCCGCCATGGGATACGACCCGACGGCCGATCACGGTCATTTCCCGTTCCCCGGCGAGAACCACCTGAAATGGGCCGCCGAGGCGGGTGTCGGGACTAATGACCCAGCCCGGATCGAAATCGCCGGGCTGAGCCTCAAGGAAGCCCGTTTTCCGTTCCGCATCCCCCCGCTCAGCCAAGCCGTCACAAGGTGACCGATTTGGCTCGAAGGTCGGGCTACTGGAGCTGGACGCGATAGAACATCTTGGCCGCCGCCGGCTCTACTAAGTAGGGCGAAGCGTTGGAGTTGGTGGTCCATGGGCCTTTGAGTGTGGGCGCCTGCAGGAGGGTGCCTTGAGACCACTCGAGCTGGAACTGTCCGTTGGTGAGAGGGGTGTACTGCAACGTGACCACAGGCCCCACATATCGGAGTTGGACGCCATTAAGACTGCCGTAACCCTTGCCCGCGGTCGGGCCCCAGGTTCCAGCGAGAGTTCTTTGGGTCACGAGCAGGTTGGTGAAGACCACATAGTTGTTCCCCTCGACAAAGCTCGTATCCTGCGTTGGCACGGCCGTCGCGGTCATCCCGTTGATCGTGAACAGAGCCGCTGCGTCCGCGGTCGAGGACTCGGTGCCATTACAGGAGAATAGGACGAGGTCGTACATCCCGTTGGGCAGGGTGAAGGTGAAGGGTTGCGTTCCGTAGGCGCTGGCGGAAGAATCCAGCAACGGAATCACCGGGGTGCTGGTCCAGTCCCAACTGCCGCCTGTAGTCAAGGTCCAAATGATGCCAGTCTCGGAGGAATCGTCGTCTAGAATGCCGCTCGAACTGGCATAGGTGCCGGGGGTCCACGCGGTTGGGCCAATGACTTGGTTCCAGTAAGTGCCGGTGCCAAAGCCGGGGATGCCGGGGCCATTGTAAACGCCCACGTTATTGCCGCCCTCCGTCGAGTGCCATTGGAAGTTGACGGTGAAGGGAGTGGCTGGGACTTGCCAAACGGTCAAGGTGAACGTCGAGCTGGAGTTTGCGCCCAGCGAATTGGTGACGTTGACGAAATATACGCCGGAGTCCGAGGCCTGAAGGTTGGTCAGCACCAGGGCGGCATTGGTTTGGCCCGCAACGGCGACGTAGCCCGCGCCTTTGTTCACTTGCCACTGGAAGGCCATGGGCAGGGTGCCCGCGAAGGTCGGGTTCAACGTCAGCGTGCTGCCGGAGAACAGGGTGACGGAGGCCGTGGTGATGTCGGTGACGAGGATGGGAGCACTGGCCGGTTGGACGGTCAGCGTGTCCGCGACCGTGGTGGAGCCGGCGGCGTTGGCGACTGTCAGCACGTAAGTGACAGCCTGTCCGCCGAAGGCCGTCGTGTCGACAGCGAGCGTTGGTCCGATGGCGGACGGGATGTTGGTAAGAGCGCCGCCGGTGTTGCCGCCGTCTGTTTGCCATTGGTAGGTGAATGGCCCGGTGCCGGCCACACTGGAGCTGATCGTGGCCGGTGTGCCCGCATAGACCATGCTGCCCGGCGAGAAGACCAGCGGGGGCAGGAGCGGATGACCCGGCTCATCAAGGCTGAGCATAAAGGTCCCATCGAAGCCATGGCTGCTGCCGAAGGTGATCGTCCCGCCACCAGGGGGTATCAACACCGCTTCGCCGCCGGCGTACGGGTCGCCGCTGACATTGCTGAGATTCTCCCAACCGGAGCCCGATGAGATTCTGCCGAGAGTGTAGGCATAGGTGGCATTAGGCGCCAGGGGAAGCGAAAACCCGGAAAAGCGCACCCAATCGGCGGTGGTGTATGTGAAGTCGTTCTGCGACGTAAAAATCGAGTTCAAGGTCGCGTTCGTGCCGGACACCACGTAGATGCGGAGCAGATAGGCCTGGCCGGCTGCGGGCAAAGAGCCGTTGTTGCCCGCCAGCTTGATCGCCACCGAGGTCAGGATGTACCCGTTGGGATCAGCGCCGGTCGTGAAGGTCTGACCGGGGGGACTGCTGTTGTCGAAGTAGTAGTTCAAGCCGTCCGGGGAGTTGGCCGCCGAGGCCGCCGTCAACTGAGCGATGTCATTCCCTTCCGGCACCGGTGCGGCCGTGCCCATGTCCGTGATGACTGCCGACGCAATGGCGTAGAGGACGGACAAGGTCGCCACCGTCGAGGTGGAAGAGCCGTAGCTGTTGGTGACCACAAAGTCGAAGCTGTAGGTGCCGGCTTGCCAGCCGGTCGTGTCGAGCACGAGGTTCGTGCCGTTGGCGGAAGGGATGTTGGTCAAGGCTCCGCCGCTGGCGCCGTCGGTCTGCCATTGAAAGTGCAAGGGAGCCGCGCCGGCGGCCGCCTGGCCGAGGGTCACCTGCGTCCCGGCCGCCACCGTCTTGGATGGCGCGATCGAGATGGGGCCGCCGAAGGGAACCGGGGAAGGACCCACGCCGATCGGCAGCACCCGGACGTCGAACACGGCGTCCGACAACCCGGACGTACCAAAGGTGACAGACCCGCCTTCGGCCGGGATAGTGCATATCTGGCCACCCGGATAGAGGTCTTTTGTGGGCGGGCTGACAGCCAAGCCATCCCAGCCCGCGCCCGTGGAGCTTCGGCCAAAGCCATAAGCGTAGGTGGTGTTGGGTCGCAGAGTCAGGTCGAATCCACTCCACTGCAGCCAATCCCCGTCGGCGAAAGAGAAGCTGGCATTGGTATACTGCGCCATCGGGATGGCGATGTTGCCATCTATAAGAAAGAGATAGAGGTTGTAACCTTGGAGAGTGGCGACCCCGCTGCTGGTGCCGCCGCCAGTCTGGAAGGCGAGGGAGGTGAAATAGTACCCTTCCGAGTTGGTTCCGGTGGTGAAGGTCTGGCCCGCCCAGCCATCATGGTTGGCCCCGTTGTCGTCGTAATAATTCAAGCCGTCGCCCGATGTAGGATTGCCGCCGCCGACGAACTGGGTGATGTCGGACGGCTGCGGCGAAGGCGATGCGCCCAGGTCGGTCAGTGCGGCGGCTGTCACGGGTGCCCTGATGCCCAGGATGACGACTGCGCTGGTGACGGACATGGTGCCGCTGGTTACCACGACATCATAGTCATAAAAGCCGAGGGTGTAGCCGGTGGTATTGAGCGCCAGGCTTGCGCTGGTCGCGGCGGGGATGTTCGTTCTCGCACCCCCGCTGCCGCCGTCAGTTTGCCACTGGTACTGGAGGGTGCCAGGCCCCGCGGCCACAACGGCCAGGGTCGCCGGTGTGCCGGCCACAACGGCCTGCGGCGTGACCGTCGGCGCGGACACCGTCAGCGTGGTCACCGGGGTCAACCCGACCACGAACGTCGCGTCGTACGAGTCGCTCGATCCAAACGTGATCGCGCCTCCATTGACCGGGATCAGGCAGACTTCACCGCCGGCGTACGGGTCCCCTCCTACGTTGGAGAGATTCTCCCAACCCGAGCCGGACGTGATCCTGGCAAAGGTGTACGCGTACTGCGAATTGGGCGTCACGACCGTGTTGAGGCCGGTCCATTGCAGCCAATCGAAGTCGGTGAAGGTAAAATTGTTGGTCGAGTCATACGTGGCGACCAGCGTAGCATTGGTGCCGGACACAGAGTAGATGCGCAGGTAATAGGCTTGGCCTCCCGCCGGGAGCGAGCCGCTGTTGCCTGCCGTCAAAATAGATACGGAGTCGAGAGTATACCCGCTGGAATTGGTCCCGGTGGTGAAGGTTTGCCCGGGCGGGTTGGCGTTGTCCACGTAATAGTTCAAGCCGTCCGGACTGTTGGCCGACGGTGCCGGCACCAACTGAGCGATGTCGTTGGGGCCGGGTGTCGGGGCGGTAGCACCGATGTCAGTCAAGGTTGCAAAAGTTTGGGCGCGGGCCGCGCTGGCCAACGCCATCGCCGCGAGGACCGAGGCGAGCGTGAGGATTCTTTTCATACTTTTCGAGCGGTTTCATCGGTTGGGCTAACAGCACCAGTGTATCCCACGCGCGATGAAATGCAAGCTTTAAAAACCGCCCGGGCGCGGGATCAACGGGTTCTACGAGGCCTGGGTAGCCCGGCGTCAAACCCCAGAAATGTGGACCGCGCAGCGACGGATGGAAGGATAAGACGTGAATGGAAAAAACGGACCACTAAGGTGTGTGCCCTGGGGAGTTGGAATTGGTCGGTGCGTCGCTGGGGATGGGGGCCGCGGGCTGGTTCGTCCCTCGTTCGGCCAGTTTCTTTTGGAGGAGCTTCAGCCCGACGAGCGGGGCGCCGACTCCCAAGGCGACAGCCAGGACCCCTGCCGCTGTCCAGACAATGATCCTGCGGGATGTGGACGCGTCGGCCGGTAGTGGAGCCAGGAGCAATTCGGTGGGCCGGCCGCAATGGGGACATTGGGAGGTCAGGCCAATGGATTGGGCCGGGAATTCGAGCGGAAGGCGGCAATGGGCACAGAGGCCCTTGAGGTGCTTGGTGGGCGTCATGGCAGGTGTCGATTGCCGGGTGTCGAGCCATCGGGCATGGGTTGCCTTTCACTCATACACGATAAAGGTTCACGTCGTTGGTCCGTGTCCGGACAGCCAAAATGGAGAGGCCGGACTGGAACGACTTCAGAACATTGCACCCGTTCATTCCGCCAGCTTATCAGGCGGCCCCAGCCCAGCCAATGCCGATTCGCTTGTCGACCCGGATACAAATGGCCAAACCCACGGTGTCCATATAATCAGGCGGGCTGTTTGCCAGAGGTCTGTTGCGCGCCCTGAGCGGGTTTGGCGTGAGGATCCAACCGGGTGACGGTCCATAGCTATGCTGAATTGAACCTTGCTAAGCCCGGATGGTCTGTTTATAGAATGACGCCTCGGAAATGTCGGACGCGCCGCAGGCGCGGGGTGGAGGATTTATGAGGAAACGCTTTGTACACCGGCGCGGGAAGTCGCAGCATGCTGGGCAAGTCTCCACGGCAAGCAGTGCGGTGGGAGGCCTGCGGCTTGTCATGTTGCGGTTGGCGCTTGGGCTGCTGGTCTGGACGGGAGTGGCGGAGGCTCTCCGGGCGGCGCCGCAGTTCGATGTGTTTCTGGGCTACGATGGCATTGTGCCGGAGGGGAGTTGGTTCCCGATGGCGTGCGAGATCAAGAATGACGGGCCCTCGTTCATGGGTGTGGTGGAGGTATCGTTGGCAGGCTATGGGCAGCGCCAGGGACAGGTGTTGCGGGTGCCTGTGGAGTTGCCAACCGGCACGCTCAAGCGGCTTTTCATACCCGTGTTTTCGAGCAGCCGAGGCTTTAGCTCGTGGGATGCCAGGCTGCTGGACGAGCGCGGGCGGGTGCGGGCGGAGCAGCCTGGCTTGCAGCCGCGAAAGAAGATCGCCTGCGAGGCGCCGTTACTGGGGGCCTTGACCCGCACGCCCGCCGGCGCGCCGGTGTTCCGTCCCCTCCCATCCCGCGCGGGCGGCTCGGATATGCAGCCCGTCTCAGCCCGGCTCCAGCTCTCCATTTTTCCGGACAACCCCCTCATGCTGGAGGGGATGGGGTCGATCTACTTGAACTCCTCGCAGGCGCCGGAAATGAAGCTCAACCAGGTCAACGCCCTTTACGGCTGGCTCCACGCGGGCGGCCATCTCATCGTGGGCGTCGAGCAGATTTCGGACATCACCTCGACACCGTGGCTGAGGAACCTCTTTCCATGCGAGCTCAAGGAAATGCGAACGGTCCAGTCCCGGGGGGAACTCCAGGATTGGCTGAGCAGCCCCCGTGGGATGCCCAGCGGGAAACTCAAGGGCGCCATGGTGTTCGCCCTCGCCCGTAACCGGCCCGGCCAGTTCATCGAAGGCTCCGCTGCCTTTGGTGACGCGCCGGATACGGCCTTCGATTCCGCTGAGTTGCAGATCGCCGGGGCGGCGGTGCTGGAGGGCCAGGCGGTGGTCTCTTCCCAGGACGGCCCGTTGGTGGTGACGGCCAACCGGGGGCGGGGCCGAGTCACGGCCCTGCTCTTCAGTCCCGAGCGGGAGCCCGTTCGCTCGTGGAAGAACCTGCCCACTTTTTGGGCGAAGTTGACGGAAGTGCCCGCCGAATGGTACGGGCCCTCTCCGCAGTCCAACTTTGGCGGGGGAATGAGCAGCGATGGGATTTTCGGGGCGATGTTGGACTCGCGCCAGGTGCATAAGCTGCCCGTGGAGTGGCTGTTGTTGCTGCTCATTGTGTACCTGGTGGTCATCGGGCCGCTGGACCAGTATTGGCTCAAGCGCATTCGCAAACCGATGCTCACCTGGATTACGTTTCCCTGCTACGTCGTGCTTTTCTCGCTGTTGATCTATTTCATCGGTTACAAGCTGCGCTCAGGGGAGTCTGAATGGAACGAACTGCACGTCGTGGACGTGTTGCTCAACGGGGACCGGGCCGAATTACGCGGACGCACCTATGCCAGCATCTACTCCCCCTCCAACCAGCGGTATGACCTGGCAAGCGAGCAGAAATACGCCACCTTCCGCAACGAATTCGCCGGGATGTGGGGCGGCGGCCAGTCCAGCGAAAGGGCCAATGTCTTCCAAAAGGGCGACAGCTTCAGGGCGGAGGTCTTCGTGCCGGTCTGGATCAGCGAGCTCTTTGTCAGCGATTGGTGGCAGCCGAGCGAGGCGCCCCTGGATGTTTCCGTTGCGCCCGCTCCGGGCGGCTGGAAGGTGACCGTCGTCAACCAGGCCGAAGACAAGCTGAGCAACACCCAGGTGGTGATCGAAGATCGCATCTTTGGCCTGGGCGAGGTGGCGCCCGGCAAGACCCGGACGTTCCAGTTGGCCCGCCAGCAGGGCCAGCTCTTGACCGATTTCCTCTCCATTTACGGCGCCCGGTTTCGGGGCGCCGTTCAGTCCCGGAAGCAGGCCTTCGGCTCGACGGAAAGCGCCCGCATCGACGACGTGCAAAGTGCGAGCGTTGCCGCTTCGTTCCCGTCTCTGTTGAGTCTTGGTCCCGACATGTACTCCCGGTTCGTCTCCCCGCCCGGGCTGGACGTCACTCCCGTCGTTGCGCATGGCGGTGTGATGTTCTTCGCGTGGGCCGGCGGTTATTCCCCCGTCAAACCTATCAACCAGTTTTCTCCGCGCCGTTTCCACCAAAACACCCTTTGGCGGGTGGCGACAACCGTCAAGTGAGTCCACAGTCCAAAGTCCAAAGTCCACAGTCCGGCGAGCGTTGGCCGAAGCCCGCGGCTCGTACTTCAATCCTTGCCAGAGCGGGGCGAAGTCGAACGAGCGGGGGAGCCAGTGGAGAATTTCAGTACGACGAGAGAAACCTGTGCTGAACATTGGGAAAACCAGAAGAACTGAACACTGGAGAGACAGAGACCCATGAACAGAATTGAGAGATTTGAGGACATTCTTGCGTGGCAAAAGGCGAGGCAACTCACCAAGGAAATATACGCCTGCACACGCGTAGGGCCGTTCGCGCGCGATTTCGGGCTTAGAGATCAGATTCAGCGGGCTTCGGTTTCCACAATGTCGAACATCGCAGAAGGGTATGAACGCGGAGGGGATAAGGAGTTCATTCAATTTCTTTCAAACTCAAAGGGTTCCTGTGGTGAGGTGAAGTCGCAGCTCTATGTCGCCCTGGACCAACGCTACATTCTGCCGACGGCCTTCGACAGCCTTTACGCCGCAGCCGACGAAGTGGGCAGACTGGTGAACGGCTTCATGACCTATTTGCGCGGATCGCAACTGCGCGGCCGCAAGTTCCAATGACAACCAACCATGGAAAGGTGAAGGACGACCTGCGGACCGTGGACTGATTTATGACTGACACCAACACTCCTCCCCCGATTCCCCCGATTCCCCCGATACCGGCGGTGCAGACCTTTGGGTTGACGCGGATGTATGGAAACATCGCCGCACTGAGCGGACTGGATCTCACCGTGAACAAAGGGGACCTGTTCGGGTTTATCGGTTCAAACGGGGCCGGCAAGACGACCACCTTGCGCATTCTGGCCACCTTCCTGGCGCCTTCGGCCGGGCGGGCGCAGATACTGGGCCATGACGTGGTCCTGGACGCCGATGCCGTGCGCCATGTCATCGGGTACATGCCGGATTTTTTTGGCGTGTACAAGGACATGGAGGTGACTGAGTACCTGGATTTTTTCGGCGCGTGCTACAAGATTCCCACGGCGCAGCGGGAGAAGACGGTGAATGACGTGTTGGAGTTGGTCGGGCTGAGCGAGAAGAAGGGCTCTCTCATCGGGGCGCTGAGCCGGGGAATGCAGCAGCGGTTGGGGCTGGCGCGAGTCTTGATCCACGACCCGCAGTTGCTCTTGTTGGACGAGCCGGCCAGCGGATTGGATCCGAGGGCGCGCATCGAGATGATGGCGGTGCTCCAGGAACTCCAGCGCCTGGGCAAGACGATCATCATCTCCTCTCACATCCTGAGCGAACTGCAGACCCTCTGCAACCGGGTCGCCATCATCGAAAAAGGCAAGCTCATTTACAGCGGGCCGGTCCAGGGTGTCCGCGACCAGATGGGCCAGGGACGAGTTCTCTGGGTGCGGGTCTCGGGGGATACCGCCCGGGCCGTCGAGCTGCTCAAGAAGCGGCCGGAAATCTCGGAAGTGGACACCGAGGACGGCGAGATCAAGGTGACTTTCTCCAACCTGGATGCCGACCGCAGCATCGTGGCCGAGGTCCTCGTTCGGGGCGGCGCCCGATTGATCGGCCTGCGCGATGACGAAATCGGCCTCGAAGAGGTCTTCATGCGCGTGACACGCGGGGAGACGCAATGAGGCGCAGGAGCCGAAATCCGACATCCGAAATCCGAGGTGCGGTTCCGGCCTTCGGTCTTCGGATTTCGGCCTTCGGATTTCCTTCGGGTTTTGGATTTCGGATTTCGGATTTGCCGTTCGGCCTCTCATGACTCTGCTCCCGATCATCCAACGCGAGTTGCTCGTCCGGGCGCGGGACCGGGGGACCGGCCGGCTGCGCCTCGGGGTGGCGCTGGCGGGGGTGCTGATCTGCCTGCCGCTATGGCTCTTTGCGGGTCCTTTCTCGACTCCAGGCAGCGTGGGCCGTCAAATCTTCAGCGGCCTTGTGGGCGCGGCCTTCGTTTTGTGCTGCGCAGGCTGTCTTTTGACCGCGGACGCCGTCGGTTGGGAGCGGCGTGAGGGAACACTGGGATTGTTGTTTCTGACGCGAGTCAAGGCCGCGGATGTCCTGTTGGGCAAGCTTGGGGCGAGCGGCCTCAACGCGGTGTGCGGGCTGGCGGCGCTGCTGCCGCTCTTGATGATCCCGGTGCTGCTCGGCGGCGTGACGGGCGGCGAGGCCGGCCGCAAGGGATTGGCCTTGCTCGGCACCCTTTGTTTCGCCCTGGCCGCGGGCCTGCATCAGTCGGCGTCTCATCCGAGGCAGTTTCGGGCGGAGGCGGGGGCGGTGGTGCTTGTTCTTGCGGTGGTGTTGTTGCCGGCGATTCCAGTCCCGGGTTTATCGCCGGGCGCGTTCTGGCATTGGTTCAGTCCGCTCTCGACGATGGGGTACGCCGGCGACCTCTCCTACCGGGCCTCGGGGTCCCCCTATTGGGTTTCGCTGGCGGTCGTGCAGGCCATGGCCTGGTTGCTCGTGGCGGGCGCGAGCTTGCGCCTGCGCCGTGCCGTAGTGGATGACGGCAGTGCGGAGAGGGCATCGGTCCGCGTCGCTCCACCAGGCCACGCCGGCAGGGCGCGAGCCATCCGGGAGAACGAGGGCCCCGTAGAATGGCTTGTGCGTCGCCAACCCGGCCTGAGTGCCGCCCTTTGGGTTGCGGTGCTGGCGGCGGTCATTACTCGAATAAGCTCGGTCTTTCTGTTTCGGCTTCTCGTCGGGCCCAACCCTGTTGCGGGCATTCTCAGTGGCCTGCCGTGGTTCGCGATGCATCTTCTTTGCTGGGCCGTGTTTGCCTGGACGGCCACGCGCTTTTTTGTCGAGGCCCGCCGGACGGGTGAACTTGAGCTGTTGCGCACGACACCGCTAGGCGCCGGGCAAATCGTGGCTGGGCAATGGCGCGCCTTGAAGCGTTTGCTCTTTGCGCCAGCTCTGTTGTTGGCGCTGGCAATCTTCGCCGGATTCTTCCTTCAGGGTGTCTGGGTGACGCGGTCCACGGGGAGATTCGTGACGGACCCATCGTGGCGGTTTTACATGCTCGCCATGTCGGTTCTGAGCGTAGCGGAAATGGCGCTTGGCCTGGCGGCTCTGTGCTGGCTCGGACTCTGGTTCGGGCTGAGGTCCGCCGGCCAGGCTGGCGCCATCATCCGGACCCTGGGTATCGGGCAGGTTGTGCCGTACGCCATCAGCGTGTTCAGCTCGTTTCTGGTCTGGCCGCTCCGTTCGTTTTTGTTCGGTTCGATTGGTTTAGTGCCAATGGGTTTCTTTTGGTTACAATGGCTGCCGCAACTGCTGGTCCTGGTCTATTTGGCCTGGATGATTCGCTGGGCGGTGCGCCGTTTGTACGGGGAGTTCCCGGAAGCCGACCCGGTGCAGGCCTTGTTCCCGCACGAGGCCGCCGCCGGGAACGCCGGGTCCCGGCAGGCGGGGCAGCCTTCACCTTTTGCCGGAGGACCCGTTATCCCATGAGCCAGTCCTCAGAACTTGCCCGAAAGCCCCGTCGGGGGCGGCATGTCGGCGTTTCGAGCCGCGCGGCCCCGCCTTCGCCCTTCGTCCTTTCCCTGCCATGATGCTGCCCGTCGTCCATCGCGAGCTTCAGGCGGCCGCGCGGCGGCGGGGGACGCACCGGCTGCGGTTCTGGCTGGCGTTCGCCATGCTGGGGATGTGGCTGTGCCTGCTGCGGTTCGGGCAAAGCTCGCTTCCCACCTCGCAGCAGGGGCAGTCCCTTTTCAGGGCGAGCGGGCTTTTGGCGTTGGGCTTTTCTCTTCTGGCCGGGGCTTTTCTCACCGCGGACTGTTTGAGCGAAGAAAAGCGGGAAGGGACCCTGGGCTTGCTTTTCCTCACCGAACTCAAGGGGTACGACGTGGTGCTGGGTAAACTGATAGCAACGTCGCTTCATGGCTTTTATGGAGTTCTGGCCGTTTTGCCGCTTTTGGGTCTGCCTTTGCTCATGGGCAGCGTCACAGCCGGCGAGTTCTGGCGCATTGCCCTCACGCTAGCGGCAACGCTGCTTCTCTCGCTGTCCATTGGGCTGCTCGTTTCGGCGCTGTGGTTGGGGAGCCGGCAAACGATGACGTTGACCCTGGCCGCTGTGCTCCTGGTCGCAGCGGTACCCCCCGGCTTGGGGCGGTTGGCGTCGTCCTGGACGAAGAACGGCGCCTGGCAAGTTCTATCCTCTCCCAGTCCGCCGTATTTGTTTTGGGCCGGGCTGGAGGCCAATTACAGCGCCTCCGCATTCTGGACCTCCTTCTGCACGATTATGACCGTGGCCTGTGGCGCCCTTGTCTTTCCGAGCTTCTACGCCCCGAGGGCCTGGCGGGAAACCGGGGAACCGTCGAGCGCGGAACCCTTTAGCCGATGGCAGAGTCTTCGGCTAGGTTCCACGGTCAACCGCCTGCTCGGCAGGAGCCGGTTGGACGAGAATCCGTTTTATTGGCTGGCCGGCCGGGACCTGACTCCTCGATGGACGGCCTGGTGCTTGCTGACGCCGCTATTCTGCGTCTGGGCTTGTTCAATTCGGCTAGCATTTTCAAGTGAGGTGTTCTTCGAGCTGGCCACATTCACCGCCTTTATGATGCACCAGGTCCTGAAGTATTTGGTCACGGTCGAGGCCACGCGGCGGTTGAGCGACGAGCGGCGCAGCGGCGCGATCGAGCCGTTGCTGGTCACGCCACTCTCCGAGCAGGAGATTGTGGCCGGGCAAGAACGGGCGCTGGTCTCTCTTTTCGCATGGCCCGCCGTTCTTGTCCTGGCGACCAACCTGGTTCTCTGCGTCTCCGCGGCGCGTCTGGCGGCGAGCGCCGGCTTCGGGAGCGACCTTCTGCTGCTTCTGGTGCCCGGCATTGGCGGCGCAGCGATTCTTTTCTTTGATTTCCACGCCTTGAGCCTGGTCGGGATGTGGCTGGCTGTGAAGGTCCCCGGGCATCGACGCGCGGTTTTTGGGACACTCGCGCGCGTGATGTTGGGACCGTGGCTGGCTGTGTCCTGCCTGGTGCTGATACGCGGGTTGGGGCACAGTGTGGCCTTCGAGAGCATTGTCTGCTGGCTGGGTGTCAGCACGCTGCTCGACCTGATGCTCGCCAACTGGGCCAGGGAGGAGCTGATGCGGGGCCTGCGCGACCATCCGCCCCAATCCCCTCCGTCCGAGACGACACCCGGACCGGGTTTCGATGCCGCCGTCCCTCTCACGGTCGGTGCCGGCAGTCGATCACATGAGTAACCCTGATCCATGACGAAATCCGAAAACCGAAATCCGAAATCCGAAGGAAATCCGAAATCCGAAATCCGAAGGCCGAGATCGCAGAGCCTTCGGACATTGCCTCGGCACTCGATACTGTGGCCACAGGCGCTTCGTTGTCGCGCGGAACATGCACTGAATGACGGACCCGATGCGGCCTTCTGTTTCGGATTTCGCGTTTGGGCTTTCCTTCGGATTTCGGATTTCGGTTTTCGGATTTTCTCCCTCCGTCCTCCGTCCTTCCCTGCCGCATGATCGTCCCGCCTGTCATCTCACGGGAGTTGCGGGCGGTGGCGCGGCGGAGTTCCACGTACAGCCTGCGAGTCAACGGGGTGGCGGCGCTCCTGGCCGTCTGCGCGTGGATCACTTTCAGCCATATTGTTCAATGGAATGACGGCCGCACGGTTTTCGCCTACCTCCATGATGCGTTGTTTCTGGCGATTTGGGTCCTGGTGCCGCTGATTACCGCCGATTGTATCAGCCGCGAGCGGCGCGAGGGCACGCTGCCGCTGCTCTTCCTGACCCCGCTGAAGGCCGGGGACATCGTATTGGCCAAGGGCCTGGCGCACGGGCTGACGGCGTTCACTTTATGGCTCGCGGTGCTGCCGGTGCTGACGATACCCATTGTCGCGGGGGGAGTCGGCTGGCGACAGGCGGTCAATTCGGTACTGGTGAATTTCAGTTCCATCTGCCTGGCGCTGGGCGCCGGTCTTGTGGCCTCAGTGGAGAGCAAGGTGCATCTCCGCGCCTTGCTTTCAGCCGGCTGTCTTGGCTGCCTGTTCCTGTTCGGTTTCCTTCTAGTGACCGGCGCCGTTTGGGTCGCGACTGCCGACATCGCAGGCGCCGGTGTTTACACGGGTCGCCTGATTGACCTCACCGAACTGAATAATGTGTTTGGCGCCGGCGCCGAGATGGTCCTGGGCAAAGATGACCGCTGGCTGCAAGCCACGGCATCCTCGTCGGCGTTCCTTGGGTGGATGCTGGTGTCCCTCGCTCTGAGCGCGGCGTTGTCGGCTCTGGTCCTCTGGATATTGTTCCGGCTTGTTGCCTGGAGGGTCAAGGGCATCTGGTGCGAGCCGCCGCCCTCGGCCCGCATCGTGTGGCTCGAGACGAAGTTTTGCACCCCTCTTTTCTTTCGGCGCTTTTTCCGCCGATGGATGCGTTGGGAGCTCGAGCGAAACCCGGTGGGTTGGCTGGAGCGGCGAAGCTGGAGCGCGCGGCTGGTGATGTGGAGTTGGTTTGCCGTCGTCATCTCCATTTACACCTCGGTCCTGGTGAACATGGACCTTTACCGCCAGGCATTCCATGTCATGCAGTGTTGTCTGGCGTGGGTCCTGGTGGGCAGCATGGCTCTCGGCGCCGCCGGGAGTTTCCGCCGGGAGCGCGAGAGCGGGATGCTCGAGTTGCTGCTGGTGGCGCCCCTTAAGGAATGGCAGATTCTGGGTGGCCGCCTGCGCGGGCTTTGGGGCCAATTCCTGCCCGCAATCGCTCTCCTTTTCTGCCTCTGGCTCTATTGCTCCACCTTCATGGCCCGTCCGATTGCCCCTGGGGTTGCGGCAGCAGGCGGACGCCTCTGGGTCTATTACTCGACTTTTGTGGCAACCCGGGCCGAATGGCCCTCCATTCTGTTCTTCGCGGGGACATTCCTGTTCGTGCCCGTCATTGGCCTCTATTTTTCGCTGGCCAAAAGCGGGTTCCTCAGCGCCTTCCTCTGGACGGTGCTGGTCGCCGTGGTTCTCCCGGCCTTCCTTTCAGAAGGCGGGCAGTTGGTCAGCCTCGCGGTTTCCGGCCCCGCCGGCCGAAACCCGGCGCAAGAGCCCTCGTTGGCCTGGTCTTTCACTCCTGTTCAGTTCGTCTTGGCGGGCTGGCTGGCCTGGCGGCTGCACTCCGACTTGAAGTACCGCAGGTTCGCGATTCAAAGGACGACGGCATGACCTTCCTTCCGATAGTTGATCGCGAGCTCCGTGTTGCGGCGCGGAAACGGAGCACGTTCTGGCTGCGAGTGGCCTCGGGGCTGGTGGGGATGGTCATTGGCGGAGGGATCATGATGCTCAGCCGGATTGGCGCCTTCGGCGCATCGACCATGGGCGACGCGCTGTTCAAAGTGCTCACCTGGCTGGCTCTGCTGGCGGCGCTGTCGGCCGGGCTTTTTTTTACCTCGGATTGCCTGAGCGAGGAGAAGCGGGAAGGCACGCTCGGCTTCTTGTTCCTGACCGACCTGCGCGGGTATGACGTGGTAGGCGGGAAACTGCTGGCCACCTCGTTGCGTGTGACTTATGCCTTGATGTCCATCATTCCAATACTGGCCGTCACGTTCCTGATGGGGGCAGTCTCGGGTCCGCAGTATTGGAAGACAGCGATGGCCCTGCTCAATGCCTTGTTCTGCTCGCTGGCCGCCGGGCTTATGGTCTCGGCCTTGAGCCATGACGCGCAAAAGGCGTTGGGCGGGACGGTCGTCGTCCTTTTGTTGCTCGTGCTGGGAGGGCCGGCCTCCGACGCCATCTATTGCGATGCCCACAAGCGCCTCTTCAAGCCCGTTCTGAGCCTGGCCAGCCCCGGGTACGCGTTCAGCCTCGCGGGCGCCTGGGGCCGGAGCGCGTATTGGCCGGCGCTCGGCATCAGCCATGCCTCTGGCTGGGGCATGCTGGCCCTGGCGTGCCTGACCGTGCCGCGTTCCTGGCAGGAAAGAGGCCGTAAACGCGCGGCCTCGAGGCGAAGTTACTGGTGGCGCTACGGCGGCGTTCGGCGGCGCCAGAGGCTGCGGCGGGCATTGCTTGATCGAAACCCCATACTCTGGGTCTGCTGCCGCGAGCGATGGCAGTCTGCCGGGTTGTGGGCGGTGTCATTGATTGTGGCGGGTGTGCTCGTTTCCTTTGTGGCCTGGAAAGCGCCCAACGACGTGTGGAGCGCCTGGAGCGTGCTCTCATGGCTTTTCGTGGCGCTGCTCTATCTGTGGATGGCTTCGCAGGCCGCCCGCCTTTATGCCGAAGCGCGGCGCAGCGGCCTGATCGAGCTCCTTCTGGTTGCGCCGTTGTCCGTGAAGCAGGTGGTCCAGGGACACTGGCGCGCCATCGTGCGGATGTTCGGGGCCCCGGTGGCGCTCCTGTTGCTGGTCCAGTTCGCGGGCGGTTGGCTGGCCTATCGGACAACCTGGGGGGCTGCCGTGCCGCGCCAGTCGATTACCGCGGCAGGGCTGCTTGCCTCCGCCTCCTCGACGCTCTCCACCCTGGCCAGCCTGGGCGCGCTCGCCTGGTTCGGCATGTGGATGGGCATGACCTCCAGAAACGTCAGCCTCGCCACCTTCAAGACGATTCTTTTTGTCAAAGTCATCCCTTCCCTGGTTATCTATTTCGTGACGATGTATGCCATGCTCTTCGTGGTAATCATGCCCCAGACCATGAGAATGAAAACGGCGTCGGGCCGCCCCGTGACTACGACCGTTACCAACGCCGCCGGAACTGCCGTTGTGACCACGACAGCTCCCCTGGCCGCGATGACGCCCTTGTGGATATCACTCGTGATGACGTGCTTGCCGGCGGTGCTGAACCTGGCCCTCGACCTCGGCTTCATCGCCTTGGCGCGCGGGAGGCTCTATTCGACCTTCCGCCAGCAAGCCGTTCGCGGCCTGGCCCCGGTTCGATTCGAGCCCTTCAGACCGCCCATCGCTCTGCCCCCGCTAAAACAGATGGGGCGATCATGAGGAGCTTTAGAATGATGCGGATAAAAACCGAAAACCGAAAACCGAAATCCGAAGGAAATCCGAAAGCCGAAATCCGAAGGCCAAGCTCGCACCGCGTTTGGGCTTTGGCCCTGCACTCAATATTGGGACCTCAGGCCCTTCGTTGTCGCGCGGAACATGCACTGAATGACGGACCTGATGCGTCCTTTGGCTTCGGGCTTCGGATTTCGGTTTTCGGATTTCCTTCGGATTTTGGATTTCGGATTTCGGATTTCGAGTTTCAGGTTCCCTTCGGTTTTCGGTTTTCGGCTTCGATTCGGCCTTCAGCCTTCGGAATCTTTGCATGACCTTCCTCCCCATTGTCGCCCGCGAACTTCGCGTCGCCTCGCGCCGCCGGAGCACCTTTTGGGGTCGCGCCGGCGCGGCGGCGGCGGTGGTCGCGGTTGGCGTCTGGTCGTTCCTGGTAATGGCGCAGGAGCCGCCGGCGGCCGTCTCACAGACACTCTTCTCGGTTATGAGCTCCGGGGCGGCCTTGTATTGCTTGCTCAGCGGTCTATGGTCCACCGCCGATTGCCTGAGCAGGGAGAAGCGGGAGGGCACCCTGGGATTATTGTTCCTGACGGACCTTCGAGGCTATGACGTCGTGGTGGGCAAGTTGGCGGCGACGTCTCTCAACGCGTTCTACGGGGTGCTGGCGATCGTGCCGATGCTGGGAGTGCCGCTGCTGCTGGGCGGAGTGACGGCGGGCGAGTTTGGCCGCATGGCGCTGGTGATCGTGGATACGCTGTTCTTTTCGCTGACGCTGGGCATCTGTGTTTCGGCGATGAGCCGTTCGGCGCGCAAGGCGGTTGTCACCACGTTCCTGACGCTCCTCTTCTTTGCGCTCATCTTGCCGGCCTGCGCCGCATGGCTGGAGCATCTGGGCCGGCCCAATCGCGTTGTGGAGGCCCTGCTGCTGCCCAGCCCCGGGTTCGCCTTTGCCGTGGCGTTCGATGCGGTTTACAAGACCCAATGGAACTCGTTCTGGTGGTCTCTGGGGGTTGTCCACGGTCTGGGGTGGGCTTTCCTGGTAACGGCCAGCGTGGCTGCGCCGCGCTCGTGGCAGGACAACCCGCCGACCGCTCCGGGCCTGAACCGGGACGAACGCTGGCGGTTGTGGGGTTTTGGCGAGGCAGGGGAACGGCTGGCGTTCCGGAGCCGGCTGCTGGATGACAACGCCTACTTCTGGCTGGCCGCGCGGGCGCGGATGCGGCCCGTCTATGTTTGGGCTGTCCTCGGGATGGTGGCCGGTGTTTGGGCTTGGGGCCTGGCCCAGTACCACCGCGAATGGCTCAACCCGTTCATGTATTTCCTCACCTGCGGCTTCTTGAGCCTGCTCATCAAGGTCTGGGTGGCGGCCGAGGCGGGGCGCCAAATGGCCGAAGACCGCCATGCCGGCACGCTGGAGTTGCTCCTGTCCACTCCGTTGAGCGTGCGGGAGATTCTGCGGGGCCAGTTCCTGGCCTTGCAGCGTCAGTTCCTGGGGCCGGTTGCGGTCACCTTGGCGGCGTTCCTGGTCTTCCTGCAGGCCACCTTGTCCGACACCCTGGACGAGGCCTCGCGCGCGGTGTGCGTCTGGGTCTATGTCGCGGGGATGATCAGCCTGGCGGCCGACGTTGCGGCCTTGCATTGGACGGGGATGTGGCTGGCGCTGACGGCGCGCAGCCCCCAGCGGGCGGTCATCGGCGCCATCGCGCGCATCCTCCTGTTGCCCTGGCTGGGAATGGCGCTGGCCTTTCTCATCATCGTCCTGGCCGCCACCGTAGGTCAGTACGAGCCGCAGCCAACCAGGCTGATCGCCCTGTGGCTGGCCCTGGGAATCACGACGGACATCGGCTTCGCCACTTGGGCGCGCCACAGATTGCGCACCGACTTCCGTCAGGCCGCGTCATACCGATACACCCCGCCGCCCGGTCTGTGGAAAAGGTGGTTTCGTGCGGAAAGGTCCGCTACAGTGTCGGTCAATAAGCCTATTGCAGCCTAATGAAAACGAAGCCCCTCCAATCCCGGTTCTTTCTCTTCCTGCTCTTCTTGGGTCTGGCCCTCAGGAGCGCCGCCGCCGACCCATTCGAGGAAGGCTTTGCCAATCCTCCGCCTGAGGCCCGCCCCTGGGTTTATTGGTTCTGGCTCAACGGGAACATTTCCAGCAATGGCATCACGGCCGACCTCGAGGCGATGCAGCGCGTGGGCATCGGCGGCGTCCTCATCATGGAGGTCGATCAAGGCGCCCCCGTTGGTCCAGCCGACTTCATGGGAGCCTCCTGGCGCGCGCTCTTCAAGCATGTCGTCGGAGAAGCCCGCCGTCTGGGACTCGAGGTGAACATGAACAATGACGCCGGTTGGAATGGCAGCGGAGGCCCCTGGATCAAGCCCGAACAATCCATGCAGAAGATCGTCTGCAGCGAGACCAACCTCGCCGGCCCGGTGCGCTTTGATGGTGCCCTCCGCCAACCGGAGACGGTCGCCGGGTTTTACCGGGACATCACCGTCCTTGCATTTCCAACGCCGGGACCCTATCGCATCAAAGACATTCGCGCGAAGGCCATGTACGATACCGGGGGATACGGCGGCGGCATCCCGCGCGAGATACTGCCGGCAGAGATGGTCATTGATCGCAATGCGGTCGTGAGGCTCGATTCAAAAACGGATGCCGCGGGCCGCCTTGTCTGGGATGTGCCGCCCGGCCTATGGACCGTTCTGCGCCTGGGGCACACCAGCACCGGGATGGAAAACGCCCCCGCCCCCAAGACCGGACGCGGGCTCGAGTGCGACAAGCTCTCCCGCGAAGGCATCGAGGCCAATTTCGCGGGCATGATGGACCGGTTGGCAGCCGATAACCACCTCAAACCCGGCAATGCCGGATCCGGCCTGGTGGCCACCCACATCGATAGTTGGGAGAACGGCTCGCAAAACTGGACCCCCAGGATGCGCGAGGAGTTTCAAAAACGCCGCGGCTATGATTTGTCCCCCTTCCTGCCGGTCGTCACCGGGCGGGTGGTCGAGAGCCTGGAGGTTTCCGAGCGTTTCCTCTGGGACTTGCGCCAGACGGTCTCGGAGTTGGTCGTCGAGAATTACGCGGCGCGCACTCGGGAGTTGGCTCACGCCAACGGCTTGCGTTTCACCGTCGAGGCCTACGGCAGCCCGTGCGACTTCATCCCTTACGGCGCCCAGTCCGACGAGCCTATGGGCGAGTTCTGGTATCCGAGCGGCGCGATGGAGACCTGCAAGGGCATGGCCGGCTGCGCCCATGCCTACGGCAAACGAATCGTCGGCGCCGAGGCATTCACGGCCGGGGACCAGGAGCGGTGGCTCCAGCACCCTGGGTCCATCAAGGCCCTGGGTGACCGGGCGTTCTGCGAAGGCATCAACCGTTTCGTATTCCACCGCTACGCCCTTCAGCCATGGGCGGAGCCGCGCCAGCCCGGCATGACCATGGGACCCTGGGGCGAGCACTACGAACGCACCCAGACCTGGTGGGACCAGACCCCGGCCTGGCACCAGTACCTGGCCCGCTGCCAGTTCCTCCTGCGCCGGGGCCTCTACGCGGCCGACCTCTGCTACCTGCAGGCCCAAGCCCCGCCCCAGGGCTTCGGCGAGCATCCCCGCCTCGGCTACGACTGGGACGAATGCGGCGCCGATGTTGTCCTCGAGCGCATGTCGGTCAAAGACGGCCGTCTCATTTTGCCTGACGGCATGAGCTATCGTCTCCTGGTGTTGCCCGCAACCCAGACCATGACCCCGCCCTTGCTCCGGAAGATAGCGGACCTCGTCCAGGCCGGCGCTACCGTCGTCGGCAGCCCGCCTCAACGTTCTCCCAGTCTCAGCGGCTACCCTCGATGCGATGAGGAAGTTAAGGAGCTTGCCGCCCGAATCTGGGCCGATTGCGACGGCGTCAAAACCACCGAACACCGCCTGGGCCGGGGACGCGTCATCTGGCAAACCGAGCCGGAGAAAGTGCTGCGCCAGTCCGGCCTCGCTCCCGACTTTGTCAGTGGTCAACCTCTCCGCCACATCCATCGCATTACCGGGGACGCGGATCTCTATTTCGTTGCCAACCCCGCTGCCCGCAGGGTCGACACCACCGCCACGTTCCGCGTGAGTGCGAAAGTCCCCGAACTCTGGTGGCCTGAAAGCGGTCGCATCGAGCGCGCTCCCATCTATCAAGAGCGGGACGGCGTCACCACCATCGCCCTATCGCTGGAGCACAGCGGCTCGGTCTTTGTCGTGTTCCGCACCCCCTCCGGCAAAGAAGAACCGCCGGTCAGCCTCGCCCGGAACGGCAAACCGCTCTTCTCGGCCCTCCCCGAACCGCCGCTTCCGGTGGTGGTGCGCAGCGCCCTCTACGGCGTTCCCGACGACCCTCAACGCACGCGCGACGTGGGCGATAAAGTGCGCCGCTTCCTCGAGCGCGGCGAAACCAGTTTCCGCGTCGCCGCCATGGCGGAGGGCGATGACCCCGCCCCCAACGTGATCAAAACCCTCTCGGTGGAATACACCATCGATGGCAAGCAGCACCTTGTGAAAGCCCAGGACCCGGCCACCGTCTATCTCACCGCCGACGCCTTGAAAATCAAGGTCGAAAAGGCCCGTTACGGGGTGCTGACCGACCCGAAGCGAACCCGCGACGTGCGCGACAGGCTCCAGCGCATCCTCGACGCCGGCGAAAGCAGCTTCCAGGTTGCCCGTATGGCCGAAGGCGACGACCCCGCCTTTCTCGTCGTCAAGACGCTCGAGCTGGAGTACACGCGAAACGGCGAGCTTTTCTCCGCGCGGGGCACTGACTCCGAGATCATTGACCTCAAGCAACCGGTCTTCGACCAAGCTGAGCGTGTGGCCGAGGTCCGCGGCGCTTCGCCCGGACAGGTCCTCTTGCTGGCCTTCCAGCCCGGTCTTTATCAGGCCCAAACCGCCGCCGGAAAGCGACGTGAACACAATCTCGCCAGCCTGCCGGCGCCTGTCGAGATTGACGGCCCATGGGAGGTCCAATTTGCTCCAAATCTCGGCGCGCCCCAGGAAACGAGCTTCGACCGCTTGACCTCCTGGACGGCCCGTCCCGAGGCCGGGATAAAGTACTTTTCCGGCGCCGCCAGCTACCTCAAGACGATGCGATTGCCGCCCGGGATGCTCTCGGAGCACAGGCGCGTCTTCCTGGACTTAGGCCGGGTCGAAGTCATGGCCCGCGTCAGCCTCAACGGCCGGGACCTCGGTTTGCTTTGGAAACCGCCCTTCCGCCTCGACGTGACCGACGCGCTTGTCTCCGGCGAGAACAAACTCGAGGTGCGCGTGATCAACCTATGGCCCAACCGCCAGATCGGCGATGAGCAGTTGCCCGAAGACAGCGAGCGCAATCCCGACGGCACCCTCAAGGCATGGCCCCAGTGGCTCCAGGAAGGCAAACCCAGCCCCGCCGGGCGCATCACCTTCACCACCTGGCGCCTCTGGAAGAAGACCGACTCCCTCCTGGACTCCGGCCTGCTTGGCCCGGTCACCCTCAGCGCCGCCGAAATGATCGAGCTATAACAAGAGAACCCGACGTCTAATGTCCCTCACCGCCCGTCAACGAGAATTGACCGCTCGCAACCTGCTCGCTCACGCCGAACAAATCCCGGTGTTCCTCAAGGAGCGGAAGTGGGAGCAATTGTCCGTCCTGGTCGGGTTTGCGGAGAAAGACGCCCTGCCGTCGTTGGCGCATACCGACCCGGCGCTCTACCGAACGCTGCGACAGCAGATTACCGAGTTCCTTTTGCGCGGCTGGTCCTGTCTCAACCTCAAGAAGCTCAGGGAACTTGCCGGCGAATAGAGCGCCATGGGGTGTTCGAATGTGCCGCCGAAAGGAGCGCCGAAGGGAGCGCCGCGCTTACGGTGCAGAATGGATGCCCCATCCTCATACAGGCTTGCCGAAATAGTTTGAACAACCGGGAGTTTTTGGCTAGAAGAGGTAGAACTGAAACCGCACATTATGAAAAACTTCTCACGCAGGGATTTTCTCAAGACAGCCGCCCTCGGCGCCGCCGCATTCAGCATCGATGCCCGTTCCTGGGGCCGGGCCGCCGGGGCGAACGACGATATTCGCGTCGGGCAGATAGGCTTCCACGGCCAGGGGGGCAGCCATATCAGCAGCCTCAGAAATCTCAAGGGCGTGCGCCTGGTGGCGCTCTGCGACGTGGATCGGCACGTCCTGGACAAAAAGGCCCAGGACTTGGGCGGCGGGATTGCGACCTACACCGACCTGCGCAAGCTGCTCGAGAGCAAAGAGGTGGATGCGGTTTCCATCGCGGTGCCCAACCACTGGCACGCGCTGGCAACCGTTTGGGCTTGCCAGGCGGGCAAGGACGTCTATGTCGAGAAGCCGGCCTCTCACGATCTATTCGAGGGCCGCAAGATGGTCGAGGCCGCCCGAAAGTACAAGCGCATCGTCCAGACCGGCACTCAATGCCGTTCCTCGGTCGGCCTGCAGGAGGCCGTCCAATACGTCCGCGAGGGGCACCTCGGCAAGATCGTGCTGGCCCGGGGCTTCTGCTACAAGGCCCGCAAGAGCATCGGCCTGGTGGACGGCCCGCAGCCGGTGCCCGATTACATCGACTATGAACTGTGGTGCGGCCCCGCGCCCCATGAGCTGCCCCGGCGCAACGGCAGTTTTGGTCCGGTACACTATGATTGGCACTGGTTCTGGCCTTATGGCAACGGCGACTTCGGCAACCAGGGTCCACACCAGGTCGACATCTGCCGCTGGTTCCTGGGGGAGCAGGCCATCGCGCCGTTCTCCATGGCCGCAGGCGGGCGCCTGGGTTACAAAGACTCGGCCGAGACGCCCAACACGCTGGTCGTTTACCACGGGTACAAGACCCCGATGATCTTCGAGGTGCGCGGCCTCCCGCGCGACAAGGAGTCGCAGACCCAGGGCTGGAAGATGGACCAATACAAGGGCGTGGGCGTTGGCAACGTCATCGAGTGCGAGCACGGTTATGTGGTCGTCCCCAGCTATACGGAGGCCATCGTTTATGACAACGACGGCAAGGAAATCACCCGGTTCAACGGCAAGAAGAAGAAGGGGGCCGCCGAGGATGTGAAGACCCCGACCGGCCTGTCGGCGGAATCCGGGGGCCACCACGGCAACTGGATTGCCGCCATTCGCAGCCGCAACTTCAAGGAACTCCATGCCGACATCCTGGAAGGCCACCTCTCGGCCGGTTTGGTCCATACCGGCAATATCTCCTATCGCTTGGGGGCGCCCAAGCAGCCGGGTGAAATCAAAGAAGCCCTCCAGGCCAACAAGGGTCTGGCGGAGGCCTATGACCGCATGGCCGCCCATTTGGAGGCCAACGGCGTGGACCTCGCCAAGGACAATGTCCAACTCGGAATGCCCCTCAAGTTCAATCCCCACAAGGAGCGTTTCGTGGACAACGCCCAAGCCAACCAACTGGTCTCACGCCAGTATTGCAAGCCCTTCGTGGTCCCGGAGAAAGTCTGATGTCCATTTAAGCCAGTGGGGTGTCGAGTGTCCAGGGGCCAGGGGCGGCATCCCAAATCCTCGCCTAATGACCTTCGGATGCAAGGAAGATTAGGAGAATCAAAGCCCCTCAAATCTCATGCCAATCGAGAGAAGATAGAGAACCGCGGAATAAACGGAATACGCGGAAAACCATTCCTTTTCCGCGTATTCCGCTTATTCCGCGGTTCCTAAAAAACATCTTAGGCGAGGATTTGGGGGCATTTCCCTCCCTTGACACTCGCCCTCGACCCCTGCAAAACCAGAACTGCGCCGGGCCATCAGGACTAGTCGTGGTGCATCTGCTGGTCGAGAAGTTTCATTTGCTTGGGAGGCAGCGTCCTTTTTTTTCGTGCCCACTCTTCGACAGGCGTCGATATTCAGCAGGGGGTCGGAGCCCAACCGCTGCCAGTCGAAGAGTTGTTGCAGGAGCCAACGACCCAGGCGTTCGGACGGGAGAATCTTCGTCGATGGATGGAGGCCATTCCGGTTCCATATCTACCCTAGCCGAAGAATCGAGTCCAGTCCTGGGCTGCGTTCAGGATGCGCAGCACCCGAATTTGATCCGTCTCGACCCTGTAAAGCACCAGATAATTGCGATAGCGGGAGACCGGCCAAAGGCGGACTCCGGTTTCCTGCTCGCCGCGCGGATCCTTTAAGGCCATTCCTTTTTCCGGTGTGTTTCCGAGATCAATGCTCTGCTGTACCACTGCCGCCCTGACGCGCGCGGCAGCGGCCCGATCATGGGCCGAAATATGATCTTCGATCTGATCGAGGTCCTCCTCGGCCAGCGCGGTGAAAAAGACTGGCAGCCCTTTCATCGCCTTGGGCGGCGTCGGAGCAGGGCCGCCGCTGGAACCGGGGGGCGCGGGTCCGTCAACGCAGTCTGTATGATTCGTTGCAACTCATCCCTGCCCGCCGCTGAGGCCTTCGTTTCATGATCTTCCAACAAACGAAGGCCAGCACGAATGACTTCGGACTTATTGTTGAAGCGGCCGCTGGCGATAAAACGATCGATTAGCTCCTCGAAGTGTGGCGGAATGACTCTGCTCATGCCGATATTACCCTGCGACAGTTTCAAACTGTTGTCAACCCTCTCAGGACCGGCAGTGGCGCGGGCATCTCGCCCGCGTCAACCCAAAACCCGCGCGCGACGCTTTAGCTGACCGCAATGAGCGAGGCTTTTTCGCCTTTGGGATCGCGGGCGACGCCCTGGGCGCGCGGGTCGAGCGCGGGGCGGCCATCGATGAGAAAGCGGTAGTGGTGATGGCCGTGGGACAAGGCGACCTGGAGGAGCCAGGCGCCGTCCGGTTGCCGCTTCATCGGGTTGGCCGCCGGGTCCCAGTTGTTGAAATCGCCGATGAGGGAGACCTTTTTGGCGCCAGGGGCGGTACAAACGAAGTTGACCGGCTTGGCCATCTTTTTGGCGGAATAACGGTTGCCGGCGAAAAACGGCTTCAGGAAATCACCGCGAGAAAGCGGAACGGAAGGACTAACAGGCTCAGGCATAGGAGACGACAGACTGGTGTTCAGGGCGGAACCCCAAGGGTCTTCCTTGGGGAGAATCAGAAAAAGCGAGCACTAAGACGCTGCGTTGAGAGTGGGTGTGGCGACGCTAATAGCTCACGGTTTGACCTAGGATTCTGCCGGCAATCCGGCCGGGCTGGGTGTCGCCATTGGCGAAGACCAGTTCGAGGCTGACGGGGCGGCTGTCGGGCAGGCCGCTGAGCAGGACCTTCGACAGGGCCAAGGTCGGCTTGAAGGTGCCCACGATGTTGGCATCGAGCGTGAGGGTGCCGGGCTCGTAGGCGGCGCGATCGGGCGCGGCGGAACTGTCAACGACGATGGTGGCCGTGCCTCCGAGCCGATTGAGCGGCAGAATATCCATGTTCACGCTCCAGGCGCCATCGACGCCGGCCGGCAGGGCGACCGTAAAGCCATCGCCTGGAATGACCTTGGCGTCCCCGAGCCCCGAGACCCGCACACTGCCGCGCACCGGAGTGCCTCGCGCCGGCGCGATCCACGCAGGCGAGTTGGCCGGGTCGGGGTCCACCCTCAGGTTGTAGGTCAGGGAGACACTGAACGAGTGAGGCTGGCCGGCGATGATATTCAGGCCGCTCCCGGCCAGGGCCACGGTGAAGGTCGCCCGTGTGGCGTTGCCGCTCAAGCTCACGGCGCCGTTGAGCGAGTAATTGGCGGCCGCCACCTCGTCGCCGAAGGTGACGATGGTGGTTCCCGAGCCGCTTAGCCGGCCGGTCAGGTCATGAGTTATGAATACCTGGAAGGAAAGAGGCGTCACGGACCCAATCCCAACCATTTGCTGGCTGAATTGGTAGGCGCCCGTGAAATTCCAGAGCGGGAAGCTGTTCCGGTCGAATGCGAACGAAACAGGCCCCGAGGGCGCCTGGGCCAAGGCCAACGGGAGCGACAGCAGCAGCGCGGGGAGGAACAAAAGCCGGTTCTTCATTGCACTAATCATAAATCGATGCCCGGGCGCAACTATGCCCGATTAGCCGAAAGCATGTCCCCGCCACACCCTTTCGTCAAGCGATCAAATCACCGGAAAAACCATTGCCTCCCAACGCGCCCGGCTCTAACCTGTTGCAGATTCCTTGTGAGTCCGACCGAATCAAAATACGTCGAGAACAAATCTTACTGGTCTCGTTACCCGGGGGATCGGACGCCGGCCATGCGCGAGGCCCATGCGCGGCGGGCGACCGAGTTTGCCGACGAGGAGGAGTGGTTCCGCTGTGTCAAGAGCAGCTTCCCCAAGTACCTCCCGTTCCTCAAGGAACAGTGCGGAATTGAGTTCTTCGGGCGCATCCTCGAGATTGGCGCCGGCGGCGCCTGGCTCAGCGCCGAACTCTCCAAGCAACCGCGGGTCGTCGAGGTTGTGGCAATCGACTTCTCCCAGCGCCTGCTCCAGGAACAGGCCCCAAAGGTCTTTGCCCTCCTAAAGGCCAACGCGGCGAAAATCACGCGCATGCCCGGCGATTTTCACCAGCTCGATTTCGCCTCCGAGTACTTCGATTTTGTCGTCAGTTCGGCGGTCCTCCACCACGCGGACAACATCGTCCAGGTCTTGCGCGAAGCCAAACGCGTCTTGAAGCCGGGCGGCCAGTTCGTGGCCATCCGCGAGCCGGTTTGGCCGCTGGTCAAAATCAAATCGCGGGCCAGGATGATAGAAAAGCTCGTGGCCACGGGCGTCAACGAGCGATTCTATACCCTGGCCGACTACAAAGAGTTTTTCCGCCAGGCGGCCTTGCCCATGGAGGTCAGGCGCGTGAATCTCTCTCGCGGCTTCAAGTACTATGTGAACAAGGTCGTCAATGGCCTGACCCACGCCCGCTACGCCTTCGTGGGCATCAAGCGCAGCCCCGCCGCCAACAGAAAATGACCCGCTTCTCCCCCGATGGGAGCGTGTCCGAGTCATGCCTGTACCCGTCTCAAATGTGCATGGACTCCTCGGCGCTTCATCGGATAGGTTCTCCAGTTGTCGCAGTGCAGAATCTGATGAAAGAGCGCGAAAATCCATCTCCGCCGACCGCTTTGGGAATCCTGGTTGTCGACGACAATGACATTTCGCGGATAACCACGAAGTGGTTTCTGTCCAACTTTGGCTTTGCGGTCGACTCCGCCCGCAGCGCCGAGGAGGGCCTGGATGTATTCGATCCAGCCTCGCACGACTTGGTGATCACCGACAATTCGATGCCGGGCATGAGCGGGGCCGAGATGGCACAAGCCATCAAGGCACGCTCGCCAGGGACTCCGATCCTGATGTACTCGGGAAACCCGCCCGAGGATTGCCCCTACCTGGATTGGGTGATTCAGAGGCCCGCCCATCTGCTCGAAGTCAAGGAGACAGCCGACCGTCTATTGGCTCAACACCGGGTGCTGCAGCCTTAGCGCGGACCTCTCCCAGACACCCTTGCCGATGGAACCTGCGTGGGCTCGCCGGCTCGGCCAGGAATTTCCCTGGTCGCTGCGTCCATTTCTGTATAGACGGAACGCTCTGTTTCTGATTACCTAACTCAGAATGTTCGTTGACGTTGATGGCTGATTTAGTATTATTCGTCCTCATAAGTGATTTGCACTGAGAATGTGCTGGTCCGGCTGCGGATGCCGGGCCGTGGATCCGCACGGATCCTCCTGCGGCTTAGTTTGTGTTTTTGAGACCTTTTCGATACAGGAATCGTGGGAAATTGGTTGACGAGGGGCCTTGGTGGCATGGCCCGGTTCCTGCTTCGTTCTTCACCATTGGCATGCGTCCCGGCAAAGTGAAGCATGAGTTCTGTGCCTGGCAGCACAGGGAAATTCTTGCCGGTTGGACATGATGACACCGGCAAATCCGTTACAAAATGGCTACGCAAGATCAGTTGACACTGCGTACGGTCCGCCTGAAGCCCCTTGAAGAGTGGAGCAGCGATGGGCAAGGCCTGGCATTCGTGCTGGCCAAGGCGGGCCGCGCCAGTTTCATGCTTGGGCCGGCCGCGCAGCAGGTCGGGCCGAGGGACGTGCTGGTGTTGGACCGGGTATGCGGCGGCAGATTGGCAGCCCAGGAGGGGGGAGAATTCTATTTTGGGAACTTTGTCCTCAATCCTGAGCAACTGTTCCCCCTCCTTGACGGGGCGGAGATTTCCTTTCTCCAGAAGGTCACCGAGGTCTTCAGGGGCGCCAGGGTTTATCCCGCCCAGAGCGAGCCGGCGCGGGAGTGTCATCGGTTGGCCGAAGGTGTCACCGCCCAATACGATTTGGGCCACCGCAGCCAGTTGCTGCGGGTTGGCGCGGTCATACTCTCGGCCGAGTTCAAGCAAGTCCGCCGCCACGCCAGCGGCTATGTCCGGATCGAGGAGCACATGATGCAGGTGTTCGAGCAACTCTCGACAGGGGAGATTCTGAATTCTTCCGTGAGTGAACTGGCTGAGAAGTTTGGCTGCAGCCGTCGCCATCTGAACCGGTTGTTCCATCAGCATTTTGGGATATCGGTTGCGGCCTTGAAGATGGAGATGAGGCTTCTGAAAGCCGTGTCGCTGCTGCGAAATCCGGATGCCAAGGTAATTCACGTGGCGGAGGAGTGTGGTTTCAACCATTTAGGTTTGTTCAACACCTGCTTCAAGCGCCGGTTCGGGACCAGCCCGGGCCTGTGGCGCAAGCCCACCGAGCCGGTGGGCGGCCGGCTTGACGGCTCACCGATAGGCAGCCTGGGGTGTCCGTTGCGGGTCACCGGGCTGTGCCCGAATGTCGGCGGCCCCGATACCGCGGGCTCCATGCTGCTCAGCGGACCGCAGAGGCAAATGGACCGGCCTGCGGCCGGCGGCAGGGCGGCCGAAGGTCGCGGCAAACCCTTCGCGGCGAATGGGGCTAAGACCCTCGCCTCAGACGACCCATGCACAAGGGACTAGCTCATGGCACGAAGACATCTATATTTGCGATCCAGACGCGGAGTTCGAAACACGAACGGTGTTGCCAGGCTCATGATCATGACCGGGCCACTGGCTCGGTGGTTGGGGCCGGGCATCGCCGCCCTGGCAATTCTGGCATCAAGCCAGGGGCGCGCGCAGGACGCCCTCTTGACCTCGAAGGCAGACCAGACTGCAGCGGACGCCAGGCACTATAACGTGGAAGGCCAGGCTTATACCCTGAAGATGGATGACTTCCGGATGTTGGCCGCCACGAGCCTGGAACTGGACTGGTCTGACAATATCAACGAGGCCGAGCACGGCGCCGAGTCGGATTTCATTGTGCGGCCGATGGGACAGGCTACCGCCTGGTATCCAGTGACCCAGAATAGCCTGCTGAGCCTGAATCTCTCGGCGGGCTACAGCAAGTATCTCGATCATGACGCTTACTCTTCCTGGTATGTGGGTTCAGGCTCGGGCCTGGCTTTTGACATCGATGTCGGCCAATTTACCTTCGGCGCGCATGACCGCATGCAATACATCCAGGACGCGGTCACCGTGAGCGCGCTGGCCGGGACCGGCCTTTTCGCTTATTTCCAGAATGTCGCCGGCGTCTATGGGACATGGGACTTGAACGACGTGGTGCCGAGCCTGGGCTACGACCACGAGAACTACATAGTTTCGCCCTCCGGCTTCGACGCCGCGACGCGATCGACGGAGGATTTCTTCGCCCGGGCCTCGTTCCGGGTCTATCCGCGGGTTACGGTGGGCGTTGAGTCCGCGGCTGGGTTGACGACCTATCAGGAACGTGTGTTGAACAACAATACCGACCTCAGCGCGGGAGTTTTTGGCGATTGGAAGCCCAACTCCGCGCTTCATGTCACCGCCCGCGCGGGCTACGTGGTGTATATTTATGATGCGATTGGCAGCCAACCTGAAATCCCCGACCAAGACGCCACGTATCTGGACTTGACGGTGTCGGACCAGGTCACGGACAAGATATTCGCGAGTTTGAGCATGGGCCACGAGCTTGTGCTTGGAATCCAGGCCAATGCCACCGACATCTGGTACGTGCATCCGAGCGTCTCCTGGAAAGTGCTGCATGATGTGACCTTGCGCGCAACGCCCTTCTATGAGGACGGAAGCCAAACCTTGTCCGCCCTGGCCGGCAATTCTGAGGAGAATTACGATTGGTACGGCGCTGACCTGGGCTTCACCTATACGCCTCGGCGAAATCTCAACGTGAGCGTCGATTATCGCCTGACTTCCCGTTCCTCCGACCTTGCGCTTCGTTCCTACACGCAAGACCAGATTGGACTCACATTAACCTACAGCTTCCAATGAACGCACATTCGAGCCGGCCAGACGAACCGGAGATGATACGGGGGGCCAATGAGACGGCAGCCGTCCTCAAGGCGGGCCGTGTTTTATGGACGGGAGCCGGGGTGGCAATTTGGCTGATGCTGGCCGCCTGGGGCCGGGGCGCGGAGCAGAGCGACGCGCCCGGGCCGGCTTCGGGCGCGACCAACGCGTCGCCGACGGGTGTGTCGAGCGAGTCGGGCGCGTCCCCCAAAACGTTGAAGGCCTCACTTATCAACAGCATGGAGGCCCTTGATGAAAAACACAAACTCGCCATCGGCGATCGCCTGAGCTTTCGAATCCTCGAAGACGAGGAGGAGTCCAAGCCGCTGTTGGTCACCGATTCCGGCGAGCTGGAGCTTCCCTATATTGGCCGGTTTCCCGCCGCGGGCCGGAATTGCAAGGAACTGGCCCAGGCCGTCAAGGTGGAGCTGGAAAAGGAATACTACTTCCACGCCACCGTGATCGTGGCGGTCGATGTCATGACCAAGAGCCGCGGAAGGGTGTATCTGAACGGAGCGGTGCGCACAACGGGGCCGCAGGAGATTCCCAGCGATGAGGTGTTGACGGTCGGCAAAGCGATCTCCAGGGCGGGCGGTTTTGGCGAATTTGCCAACAAGAAACAGGTCAAAATCACACGCAAGCCGGCGCAACCGGGCGGTGAAGAGCGGACTTACTTTGTGAACGGGGTCGACATCCTGGAAAAAGGAAAGACGGACTGCGATTTGGCTCTCGAGCCGGACGACATGATTTTTGTGCCGGAAAGGGGATTTCATTTTCGTTAGCCTTCGTTTCGGAAGACGCGATATGCCATGAGAAACTACCCAACAGCGCCGCCCAACCCTTTGCTCCCGCCCGCGGAGCCTGAGTTCGATCCAGTGCCCAGCGCTGAAGAGGAAGCGGCTCCGATGTCCGCGATTCCGGTGCAACGGTTCCTGTGGTTCCTGCTCAAATACTGGTGGGCGCCGCTGGTCACGATGGTCCTGGCCCTGGCTGGGGCGGGCACCTATGTCTGGCTGAAGCCGCCAACCTACGTCTCAGCGGGTGTGATGTGGGAGACCGAGCAGCTACGGATGGGAGATATGGGTTTTCAGCAGGAACTGCAGAGTTTCTTCGGGACCGAAGCCGAACTGCTCAAGAGCCCCACCATGACCAGCAAGGCCAGTGAGATTCTCAGGTCCGCCGGCACGAATGGTCCGCTGGCGGCTGGCGCTGCCGCACGCTCCTTGGTGAAGGTCCAGGTGACCCAGATTCCCAAGACCACTATTTTCGACGTGGTGGCCACCGGCCCCGAGCCGGCCTACACGCAGGCGTTCCTGGAGGCCCTTATGAACGAGTACCTCGCCTACAAGCGCAATGTTCACAAAGAGCTTGCCAGCAGCGCCGAGGCCTCGATCAGCAAGCAGGTCAACGACTATGAAACCGAGGTGCAAACCAGGGAAAACGCCTTGAGCCAGTTCAAGAGCACCAACGACATGGCGGTGCTGGAGGAGGAGGCCAAGGGCGCCGGCAACTACCTGGCGTCCCTGAAAAGCCGGCTTGCGGAATACGAGTTGGAGCGCAAGATCCTCGATGCGACCGCCTTGGAGCGCAGCGTCAGGGAGGCGTCCGCCACCAACCAGTTACCCGGATTCTCAGACTACCTCAACAACCTGGCGGCCGGGGTCCCTTCGAGCATGCCCGCCCAGCGCTTCGATGCGATACGCGAGTTGGAGATGCTCAAGAGCGAGCGCGACCGGTTGAGCCATAACTTGCGGCCCAAGCATCCCAAAATGGTCAAGCTCAACGCCGAAATTGAGAAATGCGACAGCTTGGTCGAGATTTTCCGCCGCCAGAACGAGGAGCAAACCGCCGCCTTCCAAAAGTCGATTCAGATGAAGACCGACGACGTGCTGGCGTCCATCAAAGAGTGCGAAGCCAGGGTCACTTTGGCGAGCAAACGGCTGGCCGAGGCTGAAAAGCTCAGCCAAGAGGCCCAAAGTGCGCGCACGGTTTATGACGAAACCCGCTCCGTGCTGCACCGGGCCGAGATCGGCGGCAGCGTGGAGCAGGAGACCCTGCAGATTCTCCAGCACGCCGGGCCTGCCGTTCACTTCCACCGCGAGGAGGTCCTTACAATGGGCCTGGCGGCCTTGGTCGGGCTGGCCCTGGGCCTGGGCATCGTGTTCGTCGTCGCGATCAGGGACGACCGGTTCAACTCGCTGGAGGAGGTCAAACAACAGCTCCAGGAACGCGTGGTCGGACAGGTGCCGGAGGTCAGCGTCGCCGCCGGCAACGGGCATGTCCCTTTGCTCGAAATCGAGGACGATCGCCAGACCTACGCCGAATCGTATCGGAACCTGCGTTCGGCCATTCTCTTTCTAACCCCGGTGCAGAACGAGCGCCCGAAAGTGCTGCTCGTCACCAGTGCGACGCAGGAGGAGGGCAAATCCACCGTCGCAGCCAACCTGGCCCGGACGCTGGCGATGGGCGGCTCGCAGGTCCTGCTCATCGATGCGGACCTGCGCCGGGGCCTTCTGCATGAGACTCTGGGCATGGAGCGATTGCCCGGTTTGGCCGAGGTGCTTCGCCAGCCTGCGCTCCTGGGCAAGGCCATTCAATCGGCAACCCCTCGACGCCGTGGCGGCTCGCGGCGGACCGAGACGCCCGACCCCGCCAACCCCGCTCAGCCGGAGCCGCCCCGATCCACCTTCTTGCCCAACCTCTCTTTCCTTTCGCGCGGCGGTGATGTGAACAACCCGGGAGACCTGCTCCTGAGCCCCTCCCTCGACCAGATGCTGGCCCGGTTGCGCAAGCAATTCGATTACATTTTGATTGACTCATGCCCCGTTTTTGCGGCTGACGACGTGACGACGCTCGCGCCGAAGGTCGACGGCACCTTGCTGGTGGTGCGTAGCCGTTATTCGCGTTTCACGCAGGTCCGCGAGGCCCTCCAGTTGCTTTACCAGCGCCAGGCCAAAGTCTTCGGCGTCGTGTTTAATCGGACCGATGCCGGGGCCCGCTCCTATTACTACTACACGAACTCGAAATACTATGTTCCAATTTCGGCCCCCAGCTAAGCGGATGGGGATTTGTTGCGCTGGGGCTTGACTCTCTGCGGCGCTCTCCGTTCGATAGCGTCCCGGCGCGGCGCTTGGCCGGGCGTCTGGACCGGAAACCGATGAAAGAAAGTCATCGCCATCGAGCAAGTCGATCGCAGCCTATGCGAAACGCAGGCTGCGAATTGACGGGCACGGAGTGTCGCTTGAAGAGATTCATCCTCTTTCAAAGCCGGGTTCGCTGCTTGTTGGCTCTGCTTTGCCCTTGAACTATTCATCGAGCCTGCTGAAGGCCTGGTTGCCCGTTGCGCTTTTTGCGGTGCTATGGCTGGACCTGGTCCGCCAGCTCAGTTTCCAATGGTCGGCCAGCGAGCAGTACGCTTACGGCTGGTTCGTGCCGCTGTTGGCCGCGGGGTTGTTCTTTAGAAGGTGGGTCAGCTGTCCCGCGCCCCATCCTGAGAGCGCGCCGTTGTGGATGAAGGGTGCGGCGCTGGCCCTTGCGCTGAGCCTGCTGCCCATCCGGGTGGTCTATGAGATCAACCCGGACTGGCCGCTGCCCGGGTGGCTGGCGAGCTTCGCGGTCGTCGGTCTCTCTCTGTATGCCGTGTTCCTGATGGGGGGGCGCGTGTGGCTGTTCCATTTTGCCTTCCCGATCTGTTTCATCCTGGTGGCGGTGCGCTGGCCTTACCGCATCGAGCACTCGCTGACCCAAGGGCTGATGAAGGTCGTGGCGGGTCTGACCGTGGAAGCGCTCGATTGGGTGAATATCCAGGCTGAGCAGGTCGGCAACCTGATTCGCGTCGGCCCCGGGGTAGTGGGCGTCGATGAGGCCTGCAGCGGCATTCGGTCCTTTCAGGCCACTCTCATGGGGGCATTGTTTATGGGCGAGTTGTACCGGATGCGCTGGCCGGTCCGGGTGCTGTTTGCGGCCGGCGGCGTGGGGCTGGCGTTCGTGTTCAATGTCCTTCGGACCTTCATTCTGACCTGGCGCGCATCGACCGCGGGCCTGGCGGCCCTTGAGAAGTGGCACGACACAGCCGGATTCAGCATCTTTCTCCTCTCCTTCCTGTGCCTCTGGGCCTTTGCCGGACTTCTGGCGCGGGGCAAGAAGTCCGGCGTTGTAATACCAAATGAGACCGCCGGCTTGGAAGGCGGATCGAAGTGGGTCATGCCGCGCCGCTACCTTGCCGCCGCAGGCTGTTGGATGATCGCCGTCCTCGCGCTCACCGAGACCTGGTACGAAACCCACGAGCCCAAGCAGGCTGGGCTTTTTCACTGGTCAGTCCGGCTTCCGGAGGGCAAACCGGCCTTCGAGAAGATCGAGTTGCCGCCCCGAACGGTCGCATTGCTGGCCTGCGATGACCGGGCCGCCGGGCGCTGGCGGGAACAGGATGGTTCAGTCTGGACCGCCGATTTCTTCCGATGGAAGCCCAGGTCGGTCCAGTCCGTCATTCACGCGCGCCTGCATCGGCCGGATGTCTGTCTCCCCGCGGCCGGATTCGAGCAGGTTGCGGACTCGGGTGTGGTTTGTTTGCCGGCCGGGGGATTGGACCTGCCCTTCCGCAGGTACATCTATGAGGCCCAAGGGCAGCGTCTGTATGTCTTTTTCTGCCAATGGGAGGACGGCGCCGAGAAGCAGGCGGGGATGGCTGCCTCCAAGGGGGCGGACCGGCTGTTGTCCGTGCTCAAGGGCCGGCGATGGCTCGGCCAGCAGACGCTGGAATTCGTCGTCCTCGGGTGTGAGAGCCTCGAAAAGGCCGAGGAGCGGCTTCGGAATGAATTGCCGGAAATTATCGCCATCGAAAGGCCGAAGTCATGACTTCGAGCGCAACCCCCAACCCATCGACACTCATTCGCATTGAGCCCTCCAAAGGCTGGGTGTCCCTCAAGCTGGACGAGCTCTGGGCGCATCGCGAGTTGCTTTACTTTCTGACTTGGCGCGACGTCAAGGTCCGCTACAAACAGACTGCTTTGGGTATCCTATGGGCCATTCTCCAGCCGGTCATGATGATGGTGGTCTTCAGCCTCTTTTTCGGCAAGCTGGGCAAGATGTCGTCGGACGGTCTTCCCTACGCGCCCTGGAGCCTGGCCGGGCTGGTGCCCTGGACGTTCTTCGCCTACGGCCTGGCCCAGTCGTCCGGCAGCCTCGTCGGCAGCCAGAATCTGATCAAGAAAGTCTATTTCCCGCGCCTGGTTATCCCCATTTCAAGCGTGCTTGGCGGCATTGTGGACTTTGTCATCTCCTTCGCCATCCTGCTGGTGATGATGCCCTTCTTCCACCTCTGGCCCAGCGTCAACATCGTTTGGCTGCCCGTTTTCCTGCTCCTGGCGTTTGTGAGCTCGCTCGGCGTGGGCCTGTGGCTCTCGGCCCTCAACGTCGAGTACCGCGACATTCGCTACATGGTCCCCTTCCTTACACAATTCTGGATGTTCGCCACGCCCATCGCCTATTCCAGCAGCTTGCTCGACAAGTACCCGGTTTGGAAGACCCTCTACGGCCTCAACCCCCTGGTGGGGGTTGTCGAGGGATTCCGCTGGGCGCTCCTGGGCACCCACACCCGCCCCGGCCCCATGATCCTGGTCTCCGCCCTCTCGGCCGTCCTGGTCCTGGTCAGCGGCGCCTTCTACTTCCGCCGCATGGAAAAGAACTTCGCCGACAGGGTGTGACTTAGTCACTCGAACCCATGTCCGACATCGCCATCCGAGTTGAGAACCTGGGCAAGATGTTTCGCATCGGCGCCAGGCGAGAGCGGTACAGGACTTTTCGCGACGCCCTGGCGGGCCTTTGGCGGCGCTCCGGCTCGGGGCGAAGAGCCGCGACCAAGCCCTTTTGGGCCCTCAAGGGCGTCTCTTTCGAGATTCGGCGCGGAGAAGTCGTCGGGGTGATTGGCCGGAACGGGGCGGGCAAGAGCACCCTGCTCAAGGTGCTCTCGCGCATCACGGAGCCGACGGAAGGATTCGCCGAGATACACGGGCGGGTCGGCTCATTGCTGGAAGTCGGAACCGGTTTCCACCCCGAGCTGACCGGACGTGAAAACGTGTTCCTGAACGGGGCGATCCTGGGGATGCACCGCGCCCAGATCGAGGCCAGGTTCGACGAGATAGTGGCCTTCGCCGAGATCGAGGAGTTCCTCGATACGCCGGTCAAGCACTACTCCAGCGGCATGTATCTCCGGCTGGCGTTCGCTGTGGCAGCCCACCTGGAGCCGGAGATACTCGTTGTGGACGAGGTGTTGGCAGTCGGCGATGCGGAGTTCCAGAAGAAATGCCTTGGCAAGATGGGAGAGGTCTCAGCGCGCGGCAGGACCGTGCTGTTTGTGAGCCACAATATGCAGGCAATCTCCACGCTGACGAAGCGATGTTTGCTGCTGGCAAACGGGTCCTGCCAGGCTCTCGGGCCGACAGAGGAGATCATTGCCTGTTATCTTGAAGGCGGAGTGCGAGCCCAACGCACCTATCACGCCGAGCCGTGCGGCGATCATCCCAACGTCACTCGCGTCGAAGTCGAGACCTCCGAGCCTAATGGAGTGCATGCGAATGGCAGACCTCTGCGAATAAAGTTCGAAGTTCATTGTCCCCGGGCAGTGCGTTCGGGAGCTTTCTCCTTTCAAATCGTCGATTCCTTGGCCCAACCTGTGGTCCACATTTGGCTCTTCGACTCCGAACTTCCGATATTTCGGACTCCTGGCTGCCATCACCTGACCTGCCAAATACCCAAGCTGCGGCTTTACATGGGCAGATTCTCGATAAGAACACACCTTTCACAATCCTACGGCGGCCAGCATTATGAGACGCTGGATGGGATTTGCCCCTTCGAGGTTGCGATGCTCTACCAGCATCGGTCCTGGCCCTGGCAGCCCGGGGTTTGCAAATACATAGAAGATGCGCTATGGTCCAGCAGTTCTCAGGATGCCCATGGAACGGTCGACAATATCTGGGTGGCCCCACCTCGGAGTTGACCCGCCGCCCGGCTCCGGGAGTTTTGCTTTTAGGATTTCGCGCAGGAGAGGGTTTTCACGCCAGTCTGATTATTTGGAATTGAAGGCGCATTTCGTGAGACTTTGACATTCAGACTCAAAAGACGCACAATTAACTGCAGCCGTGAGCACCGAGACAGACATTTTAATAAAGCGCGCCGCTGCCGAACTCAAGACTGCCGGCGCACGGGAGATTTATGTCTTTG
>CAZZFF010000030.1:0-54433 GCA_964653485.1 uncultured Verrucomicrobiota bacterium
AGCCCCTCTTTCACCCCCGCCCCGGGTAACAAAACTTTTGGCGCAATTCGCTCCCTCTCTTCGCGGGCAAAATTGGATTGTCCTTCGGTCTGAATCCCTGCACACTTTGGCCATTATATAATATGCAGCAGGTGAATTTGGGCATGATTGGCGGCGGGACCGTCGGCAGCGGGGTGTTTCACGCCGTGCAGGTCAACGGGGATGTGATGGCCTCGCGCATCGGCGTGAAGGTCGAGGTGCGCAAAGTGGCGGTGAAGGCGCTGGATGAGCCGCGGCCTTACGCGATTCCGGCGTCCTATCTGACAACGGAATGGCAGAGCGTGGTCAACGACCCGCAGGTGGACATCGTCACGGAGTTGGTGGGAGGCACCACGATGGCGCGGACAATGACGCTGGCGGCGCTCAAGCTGGGCAAACCCGTCATCACGGCCAACAAGGCCCTGCTGTCCGCCCATGGCGAAGAGTTGTTCGCCGCCGCGCGGGAGCACGGAACCAACCTCTACTACGAAGCCAGCGTGTGCGGGGGCATCCCGATTATCAAGTCGCTGCGCGAGGGGTTTGTGGGGAACCGCATCACTCATCTCTACGGCATCGTCAACGGGACCTGCAATTACATCCTCACCCGGATGAAGCTGGAGGGGGCGGATTTTGGCGCGGTCCTCAAGGACGCCCAGGCGCACGGTTACGCGGAGGCCGAGCCGTCGCTGGATATCGACGGCCATGACGCCCTTCACAAGATAGGCATTCTCGCCTCGCTGGCGCACGGTTTTTGGGTCAACCCGAAGGACATTTACGTCGAAGGCATCCGGTCGATCACGCCGACCGACATTCAATTTGCCGCCAAGCTCGGTTACACGATCAAACTGCTGGGAATCATCAAGAGCGACGTGGCCGGCGGGCAGCCCCGGGGCAAGGGTCCAAGGAGTGGAGCGGCCCGCATCCAGGTCTCGGTGTATCCCACCTTGATTCCAAACGGCCACCTGCTTGCCAGCGTGAACGACGTCTTCAACGCGGTGTTCGTTCGCGGCGACATTGTCGGGGATACGCTGTTTTACGGACGCGGGGCGGGCAAGGACGCCACGGCGAGCGCGGTCATGAGCGACCTGGCCGACGCGGCGCTGGACTTGAAATTCGGCACCAAGCACCGCCTGCCGCCCTTCGTGCCCAATGAGCGAGGCGGGGTGGTGGTGCCCATTGACGAGGTGAGGCCCCGCTATTTTGTCCGCCTGAACGTCAAAGACGTGCCGGGCACCCTGGCCCGGATCGCGAAGCTGCTGGGCGATGCGAGCATCGGCATCTCGTCGGTCATCCAGCCCGAAGGGCACCCGGGGGAAGCGGTGCCGCTCATCCTGATGCTGCACAACGCGCCGAATGGGGCGGTCACGCGCGCGCTCGGCCAGATCGGGAAACTGCCGGTCGTGAAGTCTCCGCCGGTCATGATTCGCGTCGAGACTTTTGACTGACCAACGCATTCGATTATGGGATTGATCGTTCAGAAATACGGCGGCACCTCGGTGGCCAACCCCACGCGCATCAAGAACGTGGCCACGCGCGTGGCCAGCTACTACTCCAAAGGCAACAAGGTGGTGGTGGTGGTTTCGGCCATGAGCGGGGTGACGGACAATTTAATCAAGTTGGCCAAGGAGATCATGCCCTTGCCCAACGAGCGGGAGATGGATGTGCTGCTGGCTACCGGAGAGCAGACCACGATTGCCTTGACGGCAATCGCGCTGCTGTCGATGGGGGTGCCGGCCGTCTCGCTCACGGGCGCCCAGGCGGGGATTGTAACCGACGGCGTCCACACCAAGGCGAAGATACAGAACATCACGCCCAAACGGATTCACGAACTGCTTGCGCAGGGGAAGGTGGTCATCGTGGCCGGGTTCCAAGGGGAGACGATCGAAGGCCAGGTCACAACTCTCGGACGGGGCGGCTCGGACCTGACGGCCATCGCCCTGGCGGCCGCCTTAAAGGCCGACCTGTGCCAGATTTACACGGACGTGGACGGCGTCTATACGACCGACCCACGCATCGTTCCGACCGCCACGAAGCTCGATGAAATCTCTTACGACGAAATGCTGGAGCTGGCCAGTCTCGGCGCGAAGGTGATGCAGTCCCGGTCCGTCGAGTTTGGCAAGAAATTCGCGGTCGTCTTTGAAGTGCGCTCCAGCCTGAACGACAACCCAGGTACTATTGTGAAAGAAGAAACGAAAAACATGGAGGACATCGTCGTGAGGGGAGTCTCCCTTGACAAGAACCAGGCCAAGGTGACGCTGGTCCGGGTGCCGGACAAGCCCGGCATCGCGGCCCGCGTGTTCAAGGCCATCGGCGATGCCAACATCAATGTGGACATGATCGTCCAGAACATCAGCCACGATGCGGGCGCGCCGGCCACCGACCTTTCGTTCACGGTCGATAAACCCGACTTGCTCAAGGCCCAAAAAGTCATCGATGCGCTCAAGCCCGAGATCGGCTTCGGCAAGGTCATCGCGACGGACAACATGGCCAAGCTGTCGATCGTGGGCGTCGGCATGAAGAGCCACAGCGGCGTGGCGGGCAAGCTCTTCGATACCCTGGCCCGGCAAGGCGTGAACATCGAGATGATCTCGACCAGCGAGATCAAGATCTCGGTTGTGATTGACCTTGCCAAGGCGGAGATGGCCGTGAAAGCGGTCCACGCCGCCTTCATTGGCTAAAAGTAGCCTTCGAGTGGTTTGAGGATGCCCAGCTCGACCAGGACGACTATCAGCAGGGTGTAGAGCAACGAAATGCCGATGTCCCTCAGGATGTCGCGGCGGGAGTATTTTCTTTCTTCTTTAGCCAGGACCTGCTGGGCGCCTTTGTGCATGAGGACAAAGCCCAGGACGTTCGTAAGCCAGTAGCCGAGGACGAGGGATGGCTTGAACGCCGGCCGGTAAAACAAGCTGACCGTCCAGGCAAAGACCAGCGCCAACGGCACGTTGACCCACAAGTCATTCCACCACGAGAGAGGCGAAAGCATGTAGCCCACGAAGCCGAGAACACCCCCGGTAATTTTGCGCTTAAGGGCCATCAAACCGGTGCGCAGTGTGGGGTGTCGAGGGGCGAGTGTCGAGGCTGGAAAGGCACTCCGCTTTTCGGCGCTCGAGAAAGGATTTGACTGGGGCGGCCGGCGCTGGTAATTTAGGCGCGTGATTAGGACTGCGAACCTGCTGCTATCGAGCGCGCTGCTGCTGAGCTGCGCGGCGGTCGGGTTCTAATCTTGCAACCGCAATTTGTTGAACCCCACTGCCGAGCGGCGGTGGGGCTTTTGTTTGCCCGTCCGCACTCGGCGCTAAACCAAGAAACCCAAATCTCATGCTCAAGAATCCATCAGCGAAATACCGTCCGTTTCCGCCGGTCCAACTGCCTGACCGGCGGTGGCCAAACCGAGTGCTCACCCAAGCCCCCGCGTGGTGCAGCGTGGACCTCCGGGACGGAAACCAGGCGCTGGCGGTGCCGATGAACGTGGGCCAGAAGCTCGAACTTTTCCAGGCCCTGGTCAAGTGCGGCTTCAAGGAGATCGAGGTTGGCTTTCCGTCGGCCTCGAACACGGAGTTTACCTTCAACCGCCGGCTGATCGAGGAACAGCGCATCCCGGAGGACGTGTGCATCCAGGTGCTGGTACAGGCGCGCGAGGACCTGATCGAACGGACGTTCGAGTCGCTGGCCGGCGCCAAGCGGGCCATCATCCACATGTACAACTCCACTTCGCCGGCCCAGAGGCGCATCGTTTTTGGCATGTCCAAGGCTGAGATCATTCGCGTGGCGGTGCATGGCGCGCAGATGATACAGGACCGCCTGCCGCGTCTTGCCGGCACGCAGGTGATGCTCCAATATTCGCCCGAGAGTTTCAGCGCCACCGAGGTCGAATTCGCCAAGGAGGTGGCGGAGGCGGTCATGGAGGTTTGGCGGCCCACAGCGGAGCACAAGATGGTCTTGAACCTGCCCGACACGGTCGAGGTGGCCACGCCCAACGTGTATGCCGACCAGGTCGAGTGGGTCTGCCGGAACATCAAGAATCGCGAGTGCCTCATCGTCAGTCTCCATACGCATAACGACCGGAACACGGGCGTGGCGGCCACGGAACTGGGCCTGCTGGCGGGGGCCGACCGCGTGGAGGGCACACTCTTTGGCAACGGCGAGCGCACGGGCAACCTGGACCTTGTGACCGTGGCCCTGAACCTTTACATGCAGGGTATCGACCCGAAACTCGATTTCAGCAATCTCAACGCACTGCGCGCCATCTACGAGCGATGCACTGGAATGACCGTGCCGCCGCGCCAGCCTTACGCGGGCGAGTTGGTGTTCACCGCGTTCAGCGGTTCGCACCAGGACGCCATCAAGAAGGGCCTCGCCGAGTGGTCCAAGGCCGGCGGCGGGCAGGCTTGGGACGTTCCTTACTTGACGATCGACCCGGCGGACATCGGGCGCGCGTACCGGGAGGTGATTCGGGTCAACAGCCAGTCGGGCAAGGGGGGCGTGGCCTATCTCCTGGAAACCGAGTTCGGCATCCAGTTGCCAAAGGAGATGCAGCGGGAGTTTGGGCCTATAGCCAACAACGAGGTGGACCGGCTGGGACGCGAGGTCAGCGCGACCGAGTTGAAGGCGATGTTCTGGCGGGAGTACATCGAGCCTGCGACGCCGTGGCAGCTCGGGAGTTTCCGCACCGAGAGCAAGAACGGCACGGTCCGCTGCCGGGCGCGCGTGCTCCGGGACGGAAAGCCGATCGAGTTGCAGGGCCAGGGCAACGGCCCCCTGGCCGCCTTGGTGCATGGATTTGCGGTCCTTGGCTTGCCCCGCTTTGAGATTGTCCAGTACAGCGAGCACGCCTTGGGCGCGGGCGAAGAGGCGGCCGCTATCGCCTACATTCAACTCAAGCACCAGGACGGCCGGTCCCGCTGGGGCGCGGGAGTGGACACCAATATCGAGCTGGCTTCGATCCGGGCGGTGCTCAGCGCGCTGAACCGGCTGTCCGCCACTCTCGGGTGAACACCCTATGGCAGCCGCTGGCGGCTCACCTTAAGCTCTCGTTGAAAACAGAATATTCTTATGCCGGAACCAGGCCAAAGTTCTGCTCCAGCCGAAAAGGCCAAACGCAAACCCAGCGCGGCGTTCATGAAACCTGTGCAGCCGGATGAGAAGCTGGCTGCCATCATCGGAAACGAGGCGGTGGCCCGCACGGAAGTCACCCGCAAACTCTGGGACTACATCCGCAGCCACAACCTCCAGGATCCGGCCAACAAGTCCTTCGTCAAGGCCGACGACAAGCTGAAGGAGGTGTTTGACGGCCGCGACAGGGTCTCGATGTTTGAGATGACCAAGCTCATCTTCAACCATCTGAAGAAGGGTTGAGCAGCCGCGCGGCCGCCGTTTCGGCCGAGAGCCCGTAAATCTTGAAGACCTTGTGTCTGGAGGTGTGGCCGCGCGCCAGTTCCACGCGATTGCGCGGGCAGCCCAGCACGTCGGCCAATAGGCGCACCACGGCCTCATTGGCCGCGGCATCCACTGGCGGCGCGGTGACTTTGAGGCGCAGTTCGCCGCCCAAGGGCTGGCCAATCTCGTTGGCCGAAGCGCGGGGCTGCACCTTCACCGAGATGATCACTCCATCGGCTTGCTCCCGAAGGAAGCTGGGGGTCGTCATTGACGGTTGTGTTGTTGAAAAACTTGTGCCATTTTCACCGAAATGCCCGCTATGAGCAACCTGAACCTTTCGCCGATACCCCTTACGAAGATGAGCTTTTCCCTATGGCGCAGTTTTGTGCCCGCCGCCCTGGTTCTGGTGGTGGCGTGCAGTTCGCAACCCGCCGCCCGCGGCGCCGATTCGGCCCCGCCGCCGCCCGCGCCCTCGCAGCCGCAGGAACCCCCGGCCACCGCCCCGGCTTCCCCCTCCACGGCTGAGGCCAGGAACAATCTCCCGCCCGGTCTGGCCAAACCGCCCGCGCCATTCGAGGGGGCGGGCTGGGAAGCCCTCTCCAACGGCGAGAACCTGGAAGGCTGGCGTGAGACTCAGTTCGCCGGCCATGGCGAGGTGCAGTGCCGCCCCGGCCTCATCCTGCTGAAGATGGGCGACCCGTTCACCGGCATCGATTATACGAACAAGTTTCCAAAGATGAATTACGAAGTGGCCCTGGATGCCGCGAGGGTGATGGGCTCGGATTTCTTCTGCGGCCTCACTGTGCCCGTCGGCGACTCGTTCTGCAGTTTGATCGTAGGCGGCTGGGGCGGCTCGCTTTTGGGTATTTCGAGCCTCGACGGGATGGACGCCTCGGAGAACCAGACTACCAAATTCATCAATTTCCAGTCCGGCCGCTGGTATCGCATCCGCCTCCGTGTCACGGAGCGCAGAATCGAGGCATGGCTCGATAAGGAGCAGGTGATCAACGTGGATACGACCGACAAGCGCATTTCGTTGCGCCCGGGTGACATCGAGTTGTCCAAGCCCTTCGGCGTGGCCTGCTGGCAGACCTCGGCGGCGCTGCGCGAGATCAAGGTGCGCCACGTCACACAGCCCGCCACGTCCGCCAAGAGCGCGATGTGAGAAGCGTTACAGGCGGGGAGAGGGAGCATCCCAGGGTGCCGGCGTGGCCGGCTGTGGGGACGACGGGGCGAGTTGCACCACGTCCCCCGGCTGCAGCGGCACATCCTGGCCATTGAGCAGGTCTTTCACATTCACGCGGCTGGCCACGCCGTTATGCACCACGACGATTTCGGCGGGGTCGCCGGGGGCCAGGTAATCCGCGGCCAGGATGGCCTGGCTCAGGGTCAAGCGCGGATTCCAGGGCACGACCGGGTTTCTGACGGGTCCGTTGATTCTGACGCTGGGTCCCTGGACTTGGGTTTGCTGCAGGCGCATCATGGTCTCCTGCTGCCCGGTGAGGTAGGCTGCGCGCTCGCGGGCTTTGGCCTGAGCTTCGGTGATGCAGCCCGATAGAACGGAGCAGAGGAGCGGGGCCAGGCAAAACAGCAGAGGGTTGACTCGGGCGATGCTCATTACTCCTCCCCCGGACGCTTGAGTATCCTCCCAAATTCGCTTTCCACGGGCTCGATTTCGATCCTGCCGGGGCTGCTCTTTGGCGCTGGGGCGGACGGAGCGGCGCCCGCTCTTTTGGGCAGCCCGGCAGGCTTGGAAGCGACCGGAAAGGCGGTGAGGCTTGACGGCTTGGCGGGAGCCTCCGCCGATTCCGCGTCCGGGGGTTCGGCGCCCTGGCCGGGAATGGCCCAGTTGGTGCGGTTATCCAGCCAAGTCCGGTATCGCTGGAAGCTCCACATGCCGTGCTCGGCGCCGGTTTCCAGGGCGGAGATGATTTTGAAGAAATCACGGTTGCGGATGAAATTCCTGACGGCGTGGGTGGCCATGAGGATTTCGCACTCCGGGACGCGGATGTTCAGCTCGGAGCGGAAGCGGAGCCGTTGGCAGATGACCGCGAGCAGGCAATCGGCTATTTGGGCGGCGACGCCGCTCTGGATTTCAGCCGGAAAGGCGGAGACGAGCCGCTGGATGGCCTCTGAGCAGGAAGATGAATGAACGGTAGCGAGGACCAGGTGGCCGGTCTCCGAGGCGCTCATAGTCAGGCGCATGGTTTCCGGGTCGCGCATTTCACCGACCATGAGCACATCCGGGTCTTCGCGCAGGGCATCGAGCAGGGCCTGCTCGAAGCTCGGCGTATCGCGGCCCACCTCGCGCTGCCGTATGTAAGCGCGGCGGGGGCGAAAGATGTATTCGATTGGGCTTTCGATGGTGACGATGTGGCGCGTCTCGGTCAGGTTGATTTCCTGAATCAGCGCCGCCATGGTCGAGGACTTGCCGCACCCGGTTGGGCCGCTGAGGAGGATGAGGCCGTGGGTTGGAACGACGAGTTTTTTCAGGTCCGGATGCAAGTTGAGCTTCTCGACCGTGGCCTGGAATGAGGCGAGAAGCCGGATGGCAAAGCCCACCCCGCGCGAGGTCTGGAGGACGTTGATCCGGCAGCGCGCTCCGTGGATGGTCTTCGAGAAATCGAACGAGCGTCTTTCCAGGAAGCGGGGCCATTGTTCCTCCCCGATGACGTCCCGGGCCATCTCGAACAGGGCTTTGCCCGAGAGAGGCTCGTCCACCGTGCGCAACGCCCCACGAACCCGAAGGGCGGCCGGCAGCCCCGCTTCGAGGTGCAAATCGCTGGCCCCACTACTGAGGGCCAGGCTCACCAATGAATCCAAATCCATGCTCAATTGTACCGTTCAACAACCGTTCTGGCAAAAAGTTCCAATTGACGAGAGTCAATTCTCAATCGGGCGGGTGCAGCAATTCGAGGCAGTGGGGGATGGCGGCGACGACGAACCCCAGGCATTCGACGGCCCCGCTGGGTTTGCCCGGAAGACAGACCACCAGCGCCCCGCCCACCACCGCAGCCAGGCTGCGCGAGAGCAGGGCGTTTGGCGTGATCTTGAGGGATTCCATCCGCATGATCTCGCCGAACCCGGGCAACTCGCGTTGGGCGATGTCGCGAACCGCTTCGGGGGTGATGTCCCGCGGGGACACTCCGGTGCCGCCGGTCGTGAGGACGAGCTGGCACCCGCCGGCCACCTGCTCGTGAATCGCCCGCTGAATATCGAGCCGTTCGTCCGGCACCAGCCTCTCGGCCGCCACAATCCAACCATAGCCCGCCGCCGCCGCCTTGAGAGCGGGTCCTCCCAGGTCTCGATAAACCCCTCTGGCCGCTCTATCGGAGATCGTGATAATGCCTGTGCGAATCGGCTGCATGGCCACTAAGCAACCCCCGCCGGACCGATTTCCTTTTTGGTCTTCAACAGCAGCTTGATTCCGCCGATCTGCATTGTGGGATCAACTGCCTTGCACATGTCGTAGATCGTAAGGGCGGCGACGCTGACGGCAGTGAGGGCTTCCATTTCGACGCCGGTTTGGGCGGCGACTTTGGCCGAGGCGATGATGACAATGCGGTCCCGGGCCTTGGGGACCTGGAAACTGACCTCACAATGGGTCAAGGCCAGGGGATGACAGAGAGGGACCAGTTCGCCGGTCTTTTTGGCGGCCAGGATGCCCGCCAGGCGCGCCGTAGCCAGGACGTTGCCTTTGGCAACGGCCTGCGACTCGATCAGGTCGAGGGTTGCCTTGCGGAGGCGAATCTGACCCCGCGCCACCGCTGCGCGCAACATCGTGGGCTTTGTCGAAACATCCACCATGTTCGCCTCCCCGCGCTCATCGAGATGCGTCAACTTCTCCATAATCGGTCGCCTCCGAACAGCCCGCCGCGCAATGGCGCGGAAGGCCATTCAACTCCATCATCCCTTTGCCACCCCTTCCATCCATTGCCTGACGACCGTCCCCATCTGCTGGGCTGCGTTGAGCTTTGGCTTCACATGTTTGAGGTCGTACCAGGGGAGCAGCCCGAGCAAGTCCGGGGTGACGAGGACCTGTCCGTCGCAGCCGGGTCCGGCGCCAATGCCGATGGTGGGGATGGCGATACGTTGGGTGATGTCTTTGGCCACGGGCGGGGCGACCAGTTCCAGGACGACCGCGAAGGCGCCCGCCTGGACCAGGGCCTGGGCGTCGGCGAGCAAATCCTGGTGTTCCGGCTCGGTCTTGCCCTTGACGCGGTAGCCACCTTCTTCAAGGACGTGCTGGGGCAACATGCCCAGGTGGCCCAGGAAAGGGATGCCGCTCTTGACAATGGCTTGAACTTGCTCGGCGATGAGGCGGCCGCCTTCGGCCTTGACGGCCTCGGCGCCGGCCGCCGCGAGGCGCTTTGAGTTGGCCACAGCCGCCTCGACCGTCTCGTAGCTCCGGTAGGGCAGGTCGGCGGCGAGCAGGGCGCGCGGGTGGGCGCGAGCGGCAGCCCGCACGTGGTGCTCCATCTCGGCCATGGTCACATGAGTCGTGTCGGGATAGCCCAGCACCACCATCCCCAGCGAGTCGCCGACCAGAATCAACGGGATGCCGGCCTCATCCAAGAGGCGCGTCATGGGAAAGTCGTACGCCGTGAGCGCAGCGATCTTCGTTCCGCTGCCTTTCATGGCGCGGATCGTCTCCGCAGTGATTTTGTTCCCTGTCATTGGGGCCGTCCTTTGTTGTCCAGGTTGCGGGTGAGGTCCTCGGCGGTCACGGAGCTTTCGACGCCGTCGGGAGGGACCTCGATCTTCGCGAGCCACAGAATGGCGTTGAGGACCACCTTGCGGTGGTTGTCGTTGCCCCAGTTTTTAAAGTAGTGGCCGCCCGTCCAGCCAAAGCCGCGCCCGCCATCCGCTCGCTCGCAGGTCCACATCATGGCTTCCTCGCGGCCCTTGGCGGCCTGGATGTGCGGGTAGGGTCCGGCGGGCCATACGTAGGGACCGTCGCGAACGGCATCCGAGGGTTTGGCGACCAGGATGTTGGCAAGGCCGTTGGTGTCGGGGCGCCAGCGCATATTCATGTACCACTCGTCCTTGACGGAGAACGGCCGCACGCCGCGAGTGATGGGGTGGTTGGGGAAGACGCGGTAATCGGGCGCCCACATTGGGTTGCAGGAGTAATGGTCCTCGTAATAACCGCCGATCCATTCCCACATTGCTTGGGCGGCCGGCCCCTTGGGCACTTCGACCGCGTAGTGCATGAAGCCGAGCCCAACCCCTTGGCGCGCCAGTCTCTCTATCACCCCGGCGTGGCCGGCCTGGAAGAACGGATGTCCGGGACCGCCGTCGGCGTAGAGGACCACGGCCGCCGCTCCGTCGAGGTCGGAATCGTCCTTGGGCCACCCATTTGTGCAAACCTCGACCGTGAGAGCGGGAACGGCGGCGAGGCACTTCTGGAGCAACAGACAGCCCGCCCGGAACTCGTGCTCGCCGGGCCCGTGGCTGGGCTTGCCGGCGATCAAGACGACCTTCTTGTCCGCCGCCAGTGCGCTAAGGTCCAGGAGCGTCGCCGCAGTCAACAAACATAAGATTAGTTTTGGCATAAGCATCGCTCCGAGCATCCTGCCCCTCGTTCCCGCGGCACTCAAGACCTAATTCACCCACCGCCTTGACCCGCGGCCCTTGCTTTGCCAGCCTGCGGTCGTGAAGCACATTTCAAGGACCTTGCGCAGGATGCGGGGCAGACCCGGGTTCGGCCTGCCGACGGTTGCGGGGGGGCTTGCGGCGCTGGGGGTTGCATTCTCGGTCGGAGCGATGGCGGCGGCCTCGAGCCTGCCCGTGGTGGAGCTGAGCGCGCCCAATACCGTGATCACCCAGTCTTGCCGGGTTGTCATCGCCCCGGGCGCGGTCATGGCGGACGTCGACGGGCAGGGCGTGATTCAGATTGGCGCGCCCAACATCGAACTGGACTTTGCCGAAGGCTCGGCCCTGCGGGGCTGCCCGGCTGATACGCCGCCCGACCGGTATAAGGGCTACGGCATCCGCCTGAACGGGCAGGCGGGCGTGAGGATTCGCGGCCTCCGGGTGAGCGGCTACTGGTGCGGCCTCTGGGCGACGAAGGCCGAGGGCCTGGTCTTGGAGGACATCGATGCCTCGGACAACCGGCGAGCCCGGCTGAAGTCAACGCCGGTGGCCGAAGACGAGGGGGATTGGCTCTTTGGGCACGACAACGACAAGAAAGAGTGGCTGGCCAATTACGGAGCGGCGCTGTACATCGAGCAATCCGCCGGGGTGACCGTCCGCGACTGCCGGGTCTGGCACGGCCAGAACGGATTGTGCCTGGACCGCGTCAGCGGCTCGAGGATATATGACAACGACTTCTCGTTTAACTCCGGCTGGGGCATCGCGCTATGGCGATGCGCGCGCAATGTCATCAGCCGCAACGCCGTTGACTTCTGCGTCAGGGGCTACAGCCATGGGGTTTACAACCGCGGGCAGGACTCGGCGGGCATCTTCGTGTTCGAGCAGAACAATGAGAACGTCTTCGCGGAGAACTCCGCGACCCACGGCGGCGACTGCTTTTTCGGGTTCGCCGGGCGCGAGGCCCTGGGCCAGACAGGCCGGCACGCGGTGGAATGGTACAAGCGGCGCGGCAACACCGACAACCTGGTTGTCGGCAACGATTTCTCGTACGCCCCGGCCCACGGGATCGAGAACACGTTTTCTTTCGGAAACAAGTATCTCAAGAACCGGATTGTCGGCAACGCGATCTGCGGGGTTTGGGCCGGGTACTCGAGGGAGACCCTCGTTGCGGGCAACGATTTCGAGGACAATGGGGAGATGGGCTACGGGCTCGAGAGGGGCGGGGTGAACATCGATCACGGCGGGGACAACGTGATCGTCCACAATTCGTTTCTGAACAACAAGTGCGGCGTCCACCTGTGGGGCGGCCCCAACCCGGAATTCGACAAGAGCGGCTGGGCCGAGGCCAACGGCTACGCCTCGATCGGGTCGGTGATTGCCGGCAACACCTTCACCGGGGACAGCGTGGCGTTTCACTTCCGGGGACCCGGGGCGGTGACGCTCGGACCCAACAGCCTGGCCGGGGTGGGCAAAGAGATGATCGATGATCCGACCTACCACGTAAGCCGCGACGAGAAGTTGGCCGTCGCGCCGCTTGAAGTCCCCCCGTACCAGGCGTTCGGCAGGAACCGCCCGGTGGGCGCGCGGCCCGAGTTGCGCGGCCGCCAGAACATCATCCTGACGGAATGGGGCCCTTGGGACCACCGGACGCCGCTCGTACGCCTCGTCAAGTCTGCCGGCGGGTCCGCCACTTATGAAATCCTCAAGGTGCCCGCGGAGGACGCGCGGGTGGAGACCGTGGGCGACAAAGTGCGGAGTGAACTGAGGCCCGTCCCAGGCAAGGGGGACGAGTCGGTGGTCGCCGTGAGCGCCGTCGAACCCGGCGTGCATTCTTATGTGGTGAAGGTGGAGGCCGCCGGAAAGCCGCTAGCCGAAGCGAGCGGCACGCTGGTGGCCGCCAAGTGGCGGGCGACCTTTTTTAAGTGGCCGGCGGATGTGGACCCGCGCAAAGACCTGGAGGGATACCGCAAGCTGGCCGAAGGCCCCACCGCGGTCTCGGACGAGGTCGAGGAGCTTTCATTCAAGTACGGGATGCGCGGGCCGAGCGACCTGGGGATTTCAAAGAAGATCACCGCCGCCAGGTTTAGCCAGGATCACTTCGGCATGATCGCCCGGACGCGTTTGCCCCTCACAAAGGGGACTTGGGAATTCACGACCACCAGCGATGATGGCGTCCGCGTGCAGGTGGACGGCCGGCCCATCATCGAGAATTGGGCCTGGCACGGTCCCACGCGTGACACCGGGAAGCTGACGCTGGAAGCGGATCGAACCGTCGAGATCGTGGTCGAGCACTTCCAGATTGACGGGTTTGCAGTGCTGGAATTCGCGCTGGCGCGACAGGCGGAAGCCGTGCCCGGGAAATAGGCGCCGCCAGCCGGTTCGAGCAGAATTCGCCCGTTGGCAGGCGAGGTTAGCGGGCAGGCGTGTTGGCGGGATGGGCCCGGCTGGAATTGAGGCTGGCGAATATTCGCTGGACGAGCGCGGCGGGAAGGGCGTAGGTGGTGACTCGGCTGGCGCGGGCGATGTTGAGGCCGATGGCCTGGCCGTCCAGGTTGACGAGCGGGCCGCCGCAAAGCCAGGGCTGCAACACCGTGTCGTGCTCGATGGCCCGCTCAAAGCCCAGGGAGCGGCGGCTCACCTCGGCGCCCAGGTCGCCGGAGCGTTGAGGATAAAACTCGGCGCCCGCCTCTCCGGCATGGGGCACCGTCATCTTCAGGGCGGTGTCGAACTGTTCGGCGGCGCGCCGGACGCGGACGGTGACGTTCTGGCCTTCGCGAAAATCACGCAATATCTCGACGACTTGCTCGCGATTGGTCACCGGGCTGCCGTTGACGGCGGCAATGAGGTCGCCCGGTTTCAACCCGGCCTTTTGGGCGCTCATTCCAGGGATGAGCGTCCCGATCCTGGGCAGCGAGGAGTCGAAGTCGAACTGGACGCCGATGAAGGCGCGCTGGGGCCGGATGCGGCGAGGCAGGGCGCTGATGATGCCGACCGCGTTGGGGGTATCCGCGATCCCCGGGGTAACGGCCCATTGGCCCTCGGCCACTTCTCCCGCCGCCCACGTGATCGGCTTCAGGCCCGGCGCCTGCACTCGCACCAAGGCCACGTCTTCCTCCTCATCGACGCCGAGCAATTGAGCTTTGACCTCCTTGTCGGACGCCAGCCAGCAAGTCAAGCTGCCGGGCTTGATCTCGCTGGCCTTGGTCAGCACCAACCCGCCCGCCGAAACGACCGTGCCGAGGGCCACCGTTTCACCATCCACGTTGAGTTTCACAATGGAATTCCGGGTTGCCTTGGACACGGGGGCGAAGGCACGCAGCGTCTGTTCGCCGCTGCGAAAGTAGCTGCGCAGCAAGACCAAGTCCTCCGTCGGCGTCTCCTGCGCGGGTGAAACGCGGGTCCAGACATCCAGGATTAGGGCCACAGCCAGGAGCGCGAACAGGCAGATGAGTTTTGGCCTCAGCCCGGCCCCGGATTTCGGCTGAGCATTATCCGTTGCCATCGGGTTGAGGCTGCCGCCTCCTGAAGGCGGCGTTCCTGGCCCGGACCCCGGTTGGGAATGATCATTTTCCATCCGGCGGAGTTTGAAGTTTGACCTGCAGAGAGAGGAGCCTGTCGCCGCGCTTGATTTCGAGGTTCAAGGTCTCGCCGGGGTGGGCCTCGGCAATCCAGCGGCGGAAGGTTGCCGAGACCGGGATGTCCCTTCCGTCCACCTTCAGCACGAGGTCGCCGGGCTGCAGACCGGCCTTGAAGGCGGGGCTGTTCTTGTCCACGGCATTCAACCTGCAACCGGCGGGGTCGTCGGCGGCGCTGGCCCCCACGTAGGCCCGGGGCTGGCCGGCGAGGGCGTCGGCCCTGCCACCGGACGCCAGCGTGTTCCATGTGTCGAAAAACTCGGTTATAGGCACGTGGAAATTGTCGGCCAGAGAAGTGCTGATGGCGCTGTGAATGGCCAGGACTCGCCCATGCATGTCGAACAAGGGTCCGCCGGAGTCACCGGAGTTGATGGTGCAATCGGTCTGGATGATGCCCGGGGCGGCACGGATGACGCGGCCCAGGCGCACGACCAGGGAGCGCTTCGGGTCGAACCCGCCAGGATGGCCCAAGGCCAGGACCCAATCTCCGAGGCGGGCTTCATCGAGGTCTCCCACGGCGACGTGAGGCCATGGACCCGGATCGGTTATCCGCATCAGGCCCGTGTCCGCCTCGCGATCGACCCCGACTGTCGTGCCCCGTGCCGTCCGGCCGTCGGGAAAAGTGAAGAGCACTTCCCTGTGGGGGCGGCTGCCGACGTGCCCGGCGGTGAGCACGAGACCATCAGCCGAGATCACCACCCCGCTGCCGCTCGCGTAGCCCACCTCGACCGCGACCACAGCGGGGGAGACCTGGCGGACCAACTTCTTGACCCGCTGCTCCATGGCCCGCAGGTCGGCAATGGAGGTGGGCACCGGTTTGCTGAAGGCGGCGGGAAGGTCCTGACGCCGGGCGACGGCCGGCTTGGGCACCGGCGGTGTGGGAAAGGCAATTGTCTGGTTGGTTCTGGCCGGCGCGGCCGGCTCACCGGCCCGAGTAGAATTCGGGCAAACCGCAACCAAGGCAACGAGCAGCCATAAGGCCTGCCTGGCTCGCCAAAACTTGAATGCGCAAAAGAGACTCACGGCACTTGCCGAGTGGTGGCAGTCATCGCCAATTTCAAGACACACTAACCTGATTCGCGCTTCGGTCAAGGTGACGCGGGGATGAAACCTCGCCTGAGTATATTCCAATGCTTGTAACATAATACATAGTTGAAATACTGTGCTATTGACGTATGTTATTTTTAACGTATGTTTAAGCCATGAACGGCGAACCTGAACCTATGAGACCGAACCCGGGCGGCCAACTCGCTCCGGGCAACATCGTTGGCCGCGACAAGCTGATTGCTCAGATGTGGACCATCCTGCGAGGACGCAGCATCTACATGAACGACCTGCGCCGTTGGTGGCGTTTGGATCGCGGTCTCTGAACCACTGCCATGAGCCAGCCCACATTCATCTCCCGCTTCTCGCCAAACCGCACTGCGCCCGGGGACCTGGAGGGGATACTCGTTCAGCGTCACGAGCTTCTGGCGAAAGCCGTCGCGCTCCTGCGCGAGAGCGCCCTGACCGGCAACAAACATCACCTGCTCTTTGTCGGTCCGAGGGGCTGCGGCAAAACGCACCTGCTGGCGCTCATCGCCTACCGGCTCGGAAATCAGGCGGACCTGGCGGATCGCCTCCGCATCGCCTGGCTCAACGAAGACGAGACAAGCACCTCCTTCCTGGACCTGCTCGTGCGCATCTATCGCGCCCTGGCCGAGCGATACCCCGGGGAGTTTCCCTCCGGCGAACTCGATGCTCTCTACGGAGGGGAGCCTGAGGAAGCCGAGGCCAGGCTCACCGAGGCCCTCGTCCGCCGCGCCGGCAAACGTACCGTCCTGGTGTTGGCCGAGAACCTCGATGCCTTGTTCAACGGACTCGAAGAGTCCGGCCAGCGGGCCTGGCGCGCGCTCTTCCAAAACCACCCGATCTTCGCCACCGCAGCCAGCGCGCAGAGCCTTTTCGCCGGCGTCTCAGATCGGCAGCAACCGTTCTTCGGCTTTTTCGACACCCGGCGCCTCAGCCCGCTAACCGTGGATGAAGCGGCGGAACTGCTGCGAAAGATCGCCCGGCTCAACGGCAGCGGCGAATTGGAGGCGTTCCTGGACACGCCGCGCGGGCGCTCGCGGGTCCGCGCCATTCACCATCTTGCCGGGGGCAATCCCCGGCTCTATATCGTGCTCTCCGATTTGATCACGCGCGAGACACTCGAGGAATTGACCCGTCCGTTCGAGCGGATGGTTGACGAGCAACTAACTCCCTATTATCAGGAGCGGCTGCGCTGGCTCTCGCCACAGCAGCGCAAGATTGTCGAGTTTCTCTGCCTGTGGCGCCAGCCCGTCCCGGTCAAGGAGATCGCCGAACGACTCTTTGCCACACATTCAACCATCGCCAGCCAGCTCAAGCAGCTACGCGAAATGGGATATGTAATCAGCTCCCCGCGCGGCCGCGAATCGCTTTACGAACTCGCCGAGCCGCTCATGCGCCTGAGCATGGAGATCAAGGAAGCCAACACCGCCAAGCCGCTCGGCCTGCTGGTCGATTTCCTGAGAGTCTGGTACGAGCGCGAAGAAATTGAACAGCGCCTTGCCCGCTTCGACGCCGACGCTCCGGAGCGGGAGTATTTCGTCGCGGCGCTTCAGAAGTTCCAACCTGGCGAGCCCAATCTCCCTCACCAGTTCTTGCGAGAGGAAGTCGTGGAGGTTGGCATGGCGCTCGACAATCGTGGTGTCGGCTACGGAAACGCAGGCAGGGCTGAGGAGGCGATCGCCGAATTCACGCGCGTGATAGAGTCGCCCGGTGCGCCGGTCGACCGGGTTGCCGGGGCTAGAATCAACCTCGCCGAAACCTGCTTGAGCGCGGATCGATGGGGCGCTGGGGTCCAGCAACTGCCAGCGATCCTCGCCGACCCGGCAAATCCGCCGGGTGGAATTGCATTCGTTAGCGACACAGTCCTTGCCGCGGTTTTCCGGCAGATTGGCTCTCCAGAGGTTTGGCAGGCGCGCGTGGTCCAGGCGGTCAGTCTGTATGCGCAACACGGTGCTTTGACCCGTCTCGGGGATGCCATGGTCCGTCACCTGGGCAAATTGGCCGGTAGCGTCCTCAACAACGCCGGCCTTGACCAATGGCTGGTCTGCTGGGAATCCGCGGCGTCGGAACACGAAGCCATGCGGCTGCCGCTGCGCCTGCTGCGCGCTGGCATCGACTATATCAAGACCCAACCCAGAGACGCCGGCGTGCTGCTCCAACTGCCTAAGGAGGAACGCGCCCTCGCTCGCCAGGCCCTTGGCCTGGCGCCGGAGGACGCCGGCTGAAATATCCCCGGCGCCCGCGCAATCGCGATGGAGTGCAGTGGCAAGCGAAGCGCGACGCCGCTTTGGCCCAGGCAGCACCTGCCGTGTCGGAAGTGCAGCGCGCCCCAAAGCGCCGTCGCCGCTTCGCTTTGCCGGCGCACTCCATAAGAGAGGCGGGTGATCGAGGAATAATTCAACAGGCTGCTATGCGCGAACCGTGCTTACTTGAGTCTCTCGACGAGGATCTTCTTTGGGTCGGAGACGCCGAGGTCCAGGAGGCTGGCGACGGTATAGAGTTTCTGATCGGGTTTGACGGGCGGGGCGTGGGCGGCCTGGCGTTGATTATCCAGTTCTTGCAGGGAAAGGACGTCCAGGGCGACGGGGTCGGTGCTGAAGCGCAGTTCGTTGAGGGCGGTGGAGTAGTGGAGGAGGCTGCGCTCGCCGCCTTCGTACTGGCAGATGAGGGCGTCAGTAATATTGAGGACGACATGATCGCCGAGGGCCTCGAGGGCGTAGATTTCGGGGACGGCCTCGGCCAGGGTGTCCGGGTCAGACTCGAAGCGGAGGACATTGTCAACGCTGCCCAGGGCGAGGCTGTAGAGGTTGCCGCAAACCCCTGCGACGTTATGATTGAGCAAAGGGGTGACATTGATGATCTTGGTGATCTGGCGCGTGATGAGCTTGGAGACAAAGGACTTGCGACCGACACCGGTGGCGTTCTTGCCGAATTCCAGGTCGCCAAAAACCAGGTTTCCCAGCAAGGCCCGGTCGTATGAGGTTTTTTCGTCCCAGCCGGCGTCGGCGCTGCCCTCGACGCGAATGCCGCAGTCCTTGGAGAGTTGGAAGAACCCGGCCAAGCGCAAGTCCGAGGCAAGGCGGTCCCAGACGATAATATGATCGGGAGGCAGACCGGCGGCCAGGAGGCCATCCACGACGGCGGCCACGACGGCGGGACGGGTGCCGCTGTTGGGGCCGGGCGAGGAAAAGACCTTGATGCCGACGATGTCCTGCGTTCGGACGAGGCTGCGCCAGGCCTCCGGCACGGTGGCCCTGCCGGTCAGATTGGTTATCGCGCGGTCCACCATGGCTCGGACCTTGTCCCGGCGCGGCTGAAAGGCCTGGGTGGCTTGGGGGTCCTGAACGGCCACGATGCGCGCGTGCGGGCCGACGGGAGAGAGCAAATCGGCGGTCTGGCCGGACCCGCTCGAGAGCACGAGCAGCCAGACACAGAGCGCGGCGGCGGCGTGGGCGCAAAAGCTGACTTGCACTCGGGCATCGAGCGCCTCGCAGGGCAAGCCTGAGCGACTCGGACGTGGGCAGGATGCCCGCGCCGCGGTTGCTCGCTCGTTAAAGGATATGAACCGGGCGTTTCTTGACACGTTAAGCATTGGATGTTACCACCACCGTTGATGCTGGCCACAAAAAATCTAGCTGCCGCGATCCTCATCGTTTTGGCGGCATTACTGGGCGGATGTACTCCACCCGGGCCGCGCGCATTGCTGGCGGGCAAGAGGCTGCTTGAAAAGGGGCATCCGCGCGAGGCGGTCGAGAAATTGAAGGAGGCGGCCACGCTGCTCAAGACCAATGCCATCGCCTGGGATTACCTGGGGTTGGCCTGCCACTACGCAGGGCAGTGGGAGGAGGCCGAAAGAGCGTACCAACGGGCGCTCCAATGCGATCGGGACCTGACGGAGGCGCACTACAACCTGGGCTGTCTGTGGCTGCAGCAGAACAAGCTCGAGGGAGCGAAGTTGGAGTTGACGGCCTGCACTCTGCGGCGGGCCAATTGGGCCGAGGGGCAGCTCGAGCTGGGCACGGTCCAATTGCGGCTGCACGACCTGGCCGCCGCGGAAAAGAGCTTTGGCGAGGTCCTGCGGTCCAGCCCGCAGAACGCGGCGGCCTTGAACGGCTTGGGGCTGGTTCGGGTGCAGCGCGGGCATCCCGCCGATGCCGCGGCTTTTTTTACCAGCGCCCTCAAGACACAGCCGCAGTACGCGCCGGCCTTGTTGAACCTGGCGATTGTGTCTCAGCAGTATTTGCGGGATCGGCGGCTTGCCTCGCAGAAGTACCAGGAGTACCTCGCTCTGAAGCCGGCCCCGCCCGATGCCGATGCGGTATCGGCCGTCCTGGGCCGACTCGACCTGGAACTGAATCCGGCGGCCCACGCGTCCACAAACCATCTCACCGAACCAACCGTTCCCAAATCCGCCCCGCCGGCTGCTCCGGCGGAGCCCGGGTCGAGCGCGGTGACCAAGCCGACGCCGGCCACTGTCCTCCCCAGGCCGGCACCCCCCACCCCCGGGGTCCGGCCGGAGCCAACCGCGGCACTCCCGGCCGTCGTGGCGACGGAGCCGGCAGAGCCCGTCTCGAAACCGGCGCGCGATCTGCCGCCCCCTTCGGCTGCCGCCAAGCCGGCCCAGGCCGGCATAGTCTCAAACCGGGTAGCAGGCCCGCGCTACGCTTATCTTTCTCCGGTCAAACCGGCGCCCGGCAACCGGACGCAGGCGCAGCGGGCATTCGACGAGGGTTTGCGGGCGCAGTCGGCGAACCGGCTTCCGGAGGCGTTGCAGGCTTATCGTCGCGCCGTTCAATTGGACCCCGCCTTTTTTGAGGCGGATTACAATCTCGGTCTGGTGGCCACGGCGGCGCGGAATTGGCCGACGGCCCTGGCCGCTTACGAGAATGCGCTGGCGATCAAACCCGATTCGGCCAATGCCCGCTACAATTTCGCCCTGGTTCTGAGGCAGGCCAATCACGTAGCCGACGCGGTGAACGAGTTGGAGAGACTGCTGGCGAGCCACCCCAACGAGACGCGAGCCCACTTGGCGTTGGCCAATCTCTACGCGCAGCAGTTGCATCAGCCCGCCAAAGCCCGGGCGCATTATGAGAAGGTCCTCGATCTTGACCCCGGCCTTCCGCAAGCCGCGGCAATCCGCGATTGGCTCGATGCAAACGGCGGGTAGGCGCCAATCCCATCGGGGAACGGATTTTACAATCGGGCCTGGGGGTGCAAGTGTATCTCCGCAGTGAACATCATCCAGCTCACTCCTGGCGCGGGGCCGATGTATTGCGGCAATTGTTTGCGCGATAACGGGCTGGTGACCGCGTTGCTCCAGATGGGCCACCAGGCGACGCTGGTGCCGCTCTATCTGCCGCTGACGCTGGATGAGGCGGACCAAAGCGCGGGCGTGCCGGTCTTCATGGGGGGCATTAATGTGTACCTTGACCAGAAGTTCGCGCTTTTTCGCGCGGCGCCCTCGTGGCTGCGGCGGCGGCTGGCCTCGCGCCGGCTTTTGAAGTGGGCTGCGGGGCGCGCGGCCAGCACGCGCCCGGAGAAGTTGGGCGATCTCACACTCTCGATGCTGCGCGGAGAGGAGGGGTTTCAGGGCCGGGAACTGGACGATCTCAGCGGCTGGATCCAGTCACAGCCCAAGCCGGACGCACTTTGCCTGTCCAATGCGCTGCTCATTGGGCTGGCTCGCCGTCTGAAGCGCGACCTGGGGGCGCCGGTGGTGTGCATGTTGCAGGGTGAGGATGGCTTCCTGGACAGCTTGCCCGAGCCATTTCGGGATTTGTGCTGGCAGACATTGGCGCAACGGGTCCGGGATGCGGATGTGCTTGTGGCGCCGAGCAGGCATTTCGCTCAGTTGATGAGCGGGCGCCTGGGGCTGGCTCCCGGGCAAGTCAAGGTGGTGTATAACGGGATCAAGCTCCACGAAGTGGCAGATGGGTCGAGCACGCCGGCGGAGGGAAGAAATGGGACCCCGGTGCTCGGCTTTTTCTCCAGGATGTGCGCCGAAAAGGGCCTCGACCTGCTGGTGGAGGCTTATGTTCTGCTGCGGAAACGCGGGCAACTCAAAGGACTGAGGCTGAAGATCGGAGGCAGTTGCGGCCCGCGGGATGCGCCGCTGGTCGAGACCTTGAGGGGACGTTTGCGGAGCGCCGGGCTGGAAGGCGAGGCGGAGTTTTGTCCGAACCTGAGTCTGGCGGATAAGCTCGCTTTTTTGAGGTCGCTCTCGGTGTTTTCGGTGCCGGCCCGTTGCGAGGAAGCTTTTGGGTTATACGTTATCGAGGCCCTGGCGGCGGGCGTGCCGGTGGTGCAACCCCGGAGCGGGGCGTTCCCGGAGTTGATCGAGGCGACCGGGGGCGGAGTCCTCTGCAAGCCCGGAGACCCCGAGAGCCTGGCGGAGGCGGTTGAGGGGCTGCTGCTGGCGCCCGAGCGAGCGCGGGCGTTGGGAGAGCGCGGACGCAAGGCGGTGATTGAACAATTCAGCGCCAAGCGGATGGCAGAGGGGATGCTGGAAGTGATCCGGACGGTCAAATAGGGTGGCGTCTTGCAAATAACGTCGGCATCAGCGAGATACCACACCAGCCGATTAAAGGTTTTGAATCTGTTTGAAGTAGGACATCCAGGACCGGACGACGTAGAAGGCAATGAGCAGCACGACCACGAGGTAAACGGCGCGCGGGAACCAGCGGGCCAAGGCGTGGAGCTTGCGCGAACCTTCCTCCTGATAGTAGCCGTGCATCCGCCTGAGGGTGTCATCCAACTGGCCGCTGACTTCTCCGGTTGCGTATTGGTTGGCAAAGAGCTCGGGAAACTCGCGCGAGGCGCAGACGACCTCGGCGGGAGTCCGGCCTGCGTCCACCTGGGGCCGCCATGCCAGCACGGCGCGCCGGAGCGCGGGCGAACCGCTGGCGGCGGCAGCCAGTTCCCATGCTTCGACGACGGTGACGCCGGCGTTGAGCAGGGCCTCCAGCGCGGCGGCCAATCGGCCCAGGGCGAGGTCGCGCCGGGCGGCGCCCAGGAACGGGACGGGGCGCAGGAGCCGCTCGACGAGGGCGCGCCACCGCTCGCTGTGGCGGCCTTGAGAAGCGTAAACGGCCATCGCGATGACCGCATAGACCGGGAGCAGCACTCCGAGGGTCTGGCCCAGGTATTTGACCCAGTTGCCCGACAGGAAGAACTGCGAGAAGGGAAGCAGAAAAACGGCGAAATGAAACAGGAAGGCGGGATACGCCAGGTCGGCGATGAGCTGGCGGGCGATCCTGGCGCGGTCTTCGTAGTAATCCGCCAGCAACCGGAAGCAGGTATCCAGGCGGCCGCTCTGCTCCCCGGCCTGCACCAGCGCAATGTCAAACTCCGGCAACCACCGCGATTCAACCCGCCGCAGCGACTCCGAAAGCGTGCATCCGCCGGCCAGCTCCCGGAGGAGTTGCTGGATGGGCTCGCGGTAGGAGCGGGAAGGGGGGGTCCGCTGGAGTTGTTCGAGGGCCGCGATGAGGCCCAGCCCGGCGGCGGTCAATGAAGCGAGTTGCTGGTAAAAGGCGGCGCGCCTCGAGAACTGGCCGGGCGTGACGAAGAGCGGCATGGCGGGCCATGCCTTAGCCGGCCACGCGATCGAGCCGGGTCTTGAGGTCTTTCTTGCCTCTCAGGCCGACGAACTGCTCGGCGACTTGGCCCTTGACGAACAGGAGCAAGGTGGGGATGGACTGGATGTTGAACTGCGCGGCCAAAGGCCCGTGCTCATCGATATTCACCTTACCGATGCGGACTCGGCCCTCGTACTCGGCGGCCAATTCATCGAGGATGGGCGCGAGCATCTTGCAAGGCCCGCACCACTCGGCCCAGAAATCAACCAGGATCGGCCCGGGGGACTCGACCACTTCCTTGGCAAAATTGTCCTGCGTCAATGTGATAATATTGGGAGCTGCCATAACCAATGCGTCCTCTGTTGTTCCGAGTTGCGTCTCCGTGTCGGCCCGTCCGCGCGAAAGAACGTCGAGCCCGCGATCAGCCTGGGGGCAATTCCAACAGGCGAATATAGACTGTGCTGCCTACGGCCGCCAAGGCGACAATGGCCGCGGCAATCGCGAGGACTTTGTCCAGCGTGCTGACCGAGGCGGCAGCAATGGGTGCGGCGACCGGACGCGGGGCGGCGGCGGCGGGCGACGGGCGTGAAGCGGCCGCTGGCGCCGCGACGGCACGCGGGGCCGCCGGGGCGGCGTGAGCGGCTGCGACCGGGGCGGGAGCTCCGGGCGAACCGCCCGCAGGCCCGCCTGGGGGCAGGGTGGGCAGTTTGATCGTCGGGGCAGCCGAGGGCTTGGGCGGCAAATTGATCCGAACGGTCTCCTTCTTGGGTTGGACCTTCCCGGTTTCCTTCTTCGGGGGAACGGCGCCACCCGGGACATTGGAGATATTCTCAGCCATAACGTTAATTTTCGCTCACATTACGGTTCACCCGCCCGGCTGTCAAACTCATTCAGGTGAGAACCTCGCTTCTGCCGAAAACGGAGATCACAGGGTAACCGCGCTCGATGATTTTCTGGCGCCCCCCTTCTTCGCGATCCACCAGCATCGCAACCAGGTCGACATGCCCGCCGGATTGCTCGACCGCCTCGATGGCCTTGAGCGTGGACTCGCCCCGGGTCACCACGTCGTCCAGCACGGCCACATGATTTCCCGCACGGAAGTTGCCTTCAATCAACTTGAGTTGGCCGTGAGATTTCGGGGATTTGCGGACGGAGAAAACCTGGAGGGGTTGTCCCGCTCCGGAAAGGACGGAGCGCATTCCGATGGCCAAGGCCAGGGGATCGGCGCCCATGGTGAGGCCGCCCACGGCGTCCAGCTTCAACCCGCGCTCCTTTGCGGCGCCGGAGATCAAGCCGAACATGACTTCCCCAACGAGGTTGGCCCCAACCGGGTCGAGGGTGGTCAATTTGCAGTCGATATAGAAAGAACTGCGTCCCCCGGACGCGAGGACGAAGTCGCCATGAAAAACCGACTTGAGCTTTAGTAGCGCCAGGAGGCGCTCTCTGGGTTCGCCGGAAACAGTCATGCTCGAGTTTTATTCAATGCGGGGCTTTGGGCAACATCAATCAAGAAAAGATGACCTGGGAGCCTTGGGCATTAATCCGGAGCTGGAGTATTGGGTGGTCGGGGAAGGTCTCTTTGAGTTTGGCCTGGGCTTCTTGAGGGGCGAGGAGCAAGAGGAAGCCGCCGCCGCCGGCGCCCAGGAGTTTGCCACCCCATGCGCCCGCCTTGCGGCCGCGCTCGTACATCTCGTCGATCTCGGCGTTGGAGACCCCGCCATCGAGCGTGCGCTTGGCCAGCCAGGCGCGGTGGAGCAGTTCGCCGAACTCGGACCAGGGGCGGTTGCCGGTGAGAAGGTCATAGCCTTCGTACACCATGGCCCGCATGGCCCGGAGCGCCGGGACGTTCTCCTGCACGCGCTTGAGTTGGGGGGCGACGATGTCGGAGGCCTTGCGCTTGATGCCCGTGAAGACCAGGAACAGGCGCTGTTCCAGCTCGGCCAGCCGGCGGGGTGAAAGCGGCACCCGCCTGACGGCGAAGTCACTCTCGGTTCGGAACTCGACGAGGTTAAACCCGCCAAAGGCAGCCAAGACTTGATCCTGGCAGCCCACGTTTTCCTTCAATATGTGGCGCTCGACGTAAATGGCCTCGACGGCCAGTTCCTGCGGCCGGAGGAACTGGCCTTTGAAGCTGTGCAGGGCGTGGAGGAGGGAGACGGTGAAGGCCGAGGAGGAGCCCAGGCCCGTGAAGGCGGGCAAGTCGGCCATGGCGTGCAGCTCGATGTCCTTGTCCAGCGAGCAGAGCTTGAGGCATTCGCGATAGACATTGTGCTCGATGTCAGACAATTGCCTGGCCAGCTCGACTTTGCGGTAGGAGACCCGCACCGAGTAGTCGAACAAGTGGCTCAAGAACGGACTTGCGGTGATGTAAGAGTACTTGTCAACGGCGGTGGCCAGCACCGCTCCGCCTTCCTTCAGGAAATACTCCGGGTAATCCGTCCCTCCGCCAAAGAAACTGATGCGAACCGGGGCGCGGGAAATAATCATAGGAACTGATCGAGATTCTGCCGGATAAAGGACTCGGCCTGCGCCAGGGTTTCGGGCGTGCCGATGTCCAGGAACGGCGTGTTGACGACTTGCACCTTTAGGCAAACCTTGCGGGATGTCAACGTCGGAAAGACTTGATTCTCGAAGCTCAAGGGGGCGCCCTGGGGAAACTCGCGGAGCAGGTGCGGGCGCAGCAGGTAAACGCCGGCGCTGATGATGCCGCGGCCCGGGCGCTTCTCCTGGAACCCGGCCAGGGTGTTGTCCGGCCTCAGGGCGAGGGTGCCGTAGCGCGAGGCGTCCGGCACTTCGCGCCCGACGATGACGCCGGCCGTCTCCGGCCCGTCCAGGAGGCGTGCGGCGGCGGACAAATCCGCAAAGACGAGCGAATCCCCGTTGAGAACGAGCCAGGCGGCAGGGGAATCGCCGCAGGCCCGCGCGGCGTGAAGAAACCCGCCTCCGGTGCCGAGCGGCTCGGTCTCGGCCACGCACCGGATGGTGACGCCGGCCACAGGGGTGCTCTCAAAATGCCTCGCCGCCACCGGGGCCTTGTAGCCGGTCGAGATGACGATGTCCCTGACCCCCTGCCGGCCCAGGTAGCGCGCGACCCACTCAAGAAACGGACGGCCCGCCACGGGCGCCATCGGCTTGGGCAGACCCGGCAAGAGGTGCCGCACCCTTGTTCCCAGCCCGCCGGCAAGGACGACGGCCGTCACTTCCTTTAGTTCAAGGCTCATAAGTGAGGGTTGTCACCCTTGCAGAGCGTTCGCGTAGCGCGGCACAGATCAGGAGCCGCGCGGATCACACGTTCGAGTAGAGGCTGTTGCGGACGATGGTGTACCCTTTGATGAGTTCCTGGATGCCGCGATCCAAGCTCCACTGGGGTTTGAACCCGGTGGCGGCGATTCGGGCGTTGGAGACGATGTAATCGCGTTTGTCGGGGTCTTCGCCGATGGGCGCTTCGAGAAAGACGAACTTGGGGAGGTGCTTTTTGATGACGGCGCACAGCTCCAGCTTCGAGAGGTTGGCGTCATCGAGGCCGACGTTGTAGGGCCGGCCCTTCATGGTCTCGAAGTGGTCGAGGCCGTGGATGAAGGCGCGGACGACGTCGCGGACATGGATGTAGTTGCGCTTGAAGTGCCCCTCGAAAATGACCACCGCCCGGTCTGTAACGGCCCGGTGGACAAAGTCGTTGACCAGGAGGTCAACGCGCATCCGGGGCGAGACGCCGAAGACGGTCGCCAGGCGGAAGCTGATGCCGTTGCGGCGGGCCAGCACTTTTTCCTCGGCCTTGACCTTGGTGACGCCGTAGAGGGAGATCGGCCGCAGGGGCGAGTCTTCGGTGCAGAGCTTGCCTTTCTCGCCGATGCCGTAGCCGCTGTTGGTCACGGGCATCAGAACCCACTGGGCGGGGGAGGCCAGGCGGCAGAGCATTTCCACCGCGTCGCAGTTGGTCGTCTGCGCCGCGATAGGGTCTCGCTCGCAGAGTGGCGCCCCCACCAGGGCGGCCAGCGGGATGATGACATCCGCCTTGGCCGCCAGTTTCTTCATCAAGGCCTCGTTCCGGCAATCGCCGCGCACCACCTCGAAGGTGTCGTAATGGCAGCAATCGGCCAGGCTGCTCTGGCGGAACAGGAAGCTGTCCACCACCGTTACCTCGTGGCCGAGTCCCAGCAAGGTGGGAGTCAGCACCGACCCGATGTACCCCGCGCCGCCCGTGATAAGAATTTTCATACAACGCGCCGATACTAGCGGGTGTCGCACAGTCATTTCAAGCAATCAGACGAAGTCTGCCAGTTGACACCCTGGAACTCCTCTGGCAGCTTGGAAATACAATGAAAGAGGCGCAATACCAATTCTCCTTTACCCGCGGCGCGTCAACCGGCGGGGCGTCGGCGAAACTGAATGCGACACAGGTGGCCGCGGGGATGTTCGGGGTCCTCATTTTCTTCACGGCCCTCGTTCCGGCGGCCTCGGGTGCGCCGTTTACAAATGGGAGCTTCGAGGTGCCGCAGCTTGCCCCAAATTCCATCTACTATTTTCAAAACGGAGACACGAATTTGGCTGGGTGGACCGTAGGCGGGGTTCCCTCGGTCCTCGGTCTGTTCAACGGCTATCCCCCGAATACGGATTCCATTGGCCCGGTGGATGGCTCGCAATTCCTGGTGTTTAACGGCGGTCAGGGGCCTGTCGGGCAAACGGTGTCGCAGACCTTCAGCACGATACCGGGCGAGAGCTATGCCGTGAGGTTCAACGTCGGGAAGATGTCCGCCGCTCCCGGGCTGATGCAGATCACGGCAGTGGTGGCCGCCAGCGACGGTTCCGAGCGCGGCGTCGTCGCCGGGTCTCAATCGGCCGTAGGATGGGGACCGGCAACCACCCTGACGTTCACCGCGACCACTTCAACGTCCACCCTCACCTTTGCGGACACGTCTTCCACCACGACAGGCGCGGGGGTGGCTCTCGATAATATCTCGGTCGAGCTGTTGAATCCCCCGGCGCTGAGCTTGAGCGGAGACCTTTCCTTCGGGAACGTCGCGGTGGGGTCCTACGTCTTCGGGAGCCTGGTGATTTCCAACACCGGCAACGTCTCCCTGACGGTAAGCAACATCAACTGCCCGGCCGACTTCACCGTCGATTGGCGCGCGGGCACAATTCCGGTCGGTGGCACTCAGGGCGTTTTCGTCATCTTCCAACCCGCCGCCATTCAGAGTTACACCGGAGCCCTTTCGGTGACCTCCGATGCCGTGACTGGCAGCGACCAGATTTCGGTCTCCGGCCGGGGGGTGAAGAAGGGGACCGCTCCAAAGACGAGATGGGTGCAGAGCATCAATTTCATCCTCATGGCCTGGTCGCAGGGCAATTCGCAAGCGACCGGCATCGGCAACAAAAACATCCTCTCAGCACTCAGCGGGGCCAGCTTCGGCGGCTCCGAACCGTTGCCCACCTTCACCACAGGCGCGCAGCTCTTGGTCCAGCAGAACCTCGGGACCCTCGACACGCGCATGGTGGTCCGGGTTGGCTCCGACAACAACACGATTGATTATGATGTCACCGGTCTGCTTGCCTCGCCTTTGACCGCCGCCAACGCGCCGCAGATAAGCTACGTCAGGAATGGCGCCAGCAATTATCATGTCATCACGACCTTCGCGCTCGACATCCCCAACGTGATGAGTTTCGGCGTCTCGGGACTGACGGCCGCCAGCTACGCTTCAGTCACCAGGACCAACTCCATGAGCAAGGGTCTGTCCGGCACGGTAGCGGGATCGGGGGTGATTAACGGCCAGACGAACCTTATAGGCGGCACCGTCTCGCTCAGCGGCGGGCATCTCGAGTAGCTTCGGGATTCGGAGGCTCAGCCACACCTGGGCGGCTTTGGGTCACATTCATCCCGGAGGGCTATTCGATTTCCTGGGTGACTTCCTGGAGGATTGTCTGTTCGCGGCGGCGGAGCAGGCGTCCCTCGAGGGGGAGGAGTGAGCGATAGAGCCATACGACGCCCGCCAGGACGGCGATGGAAGCGAGGAGATTGACCGGGAGCCAAGGCGCCCAGCTCCGGCTGGAAAAGAGCAGTTGAAGGCCCGGGGCGATGAGGAGCACCGGGAGCACCACGGGCATCAAGAGCATGTTCAGGAGCATGACCAGGAAGATGAGCGGCTTGGGCTTCTTCATTTGGAGAGTGCCCTGGGCCATCCGGTAGGGGGCGAACACGGACGCGATATTGCAGGAGAGACAGAACAAGAGGAAGGCGGTGGGGGCCTGGACGAGGCCGGTCAGGCAGGAGTCCCAGGTCATGTGGGTCAGCGCGGCGGCCACAGCCAGCAGTGCGAGGGCGACCCCGGCCACAAAAGGGAGGAACGACAGGTTCTTTGCCAGGAGGATGTGATGGCGTTGGGTAGGGAGCAGGACCAGGCAGCGGAACCCGTCCCGGTCCAGTCCGAAGGCGTTGGCCATGGTCGGGGCCATGGCGAACACTGCGAACAGGGTGACGCCGGTGGCGACGAAGCCGGCCAGACCCGGAGGGACGCCGCTCCCGTGACGGGTGAAGGCCATGGAACCGCCGACCAACCCCATCACCACGGGCATGATGAAGGCCATCTTGAGTTCCGGGGCGCGCGTCAGGCAACGAAAGAGCGCGAGGGTGAGGGCGGCGATGTCATCCGGCAGACCCGGGAGGCTGCGCTCGACAAGCAACCGTTTGGATGGACGCCGGAGGCCTTGGGCCGCCGGGCCGAGAGGCTTGGAAGGGCGGGCGCGACCTTCCTGGCCCTGATAGAACCGGAGGGTGAGGCGGTAGGCCTGGCGCAAGCCGAGCAGGCCGACAAGCCAAGTCATGGCCGTTCCTCCCAGGGCGGGCCACGGGTTGTGCTGTTTCAGGGTCATGGCCCCGTATCCGAGCCATCCGGGCGGGATCACTATATGCGCGTCGAGGACTGGCTGCGGCAGCGCGAGCGCCCCGTCGCGGGCGGGTAGGGCTTGGGCGGGCCGGCTGCCGGGCGGCGGCTGGAATTTCGCCCGGAAGAGGGAAGAGTTGAAGACGAAGTTCGGGATTTGGCAAACGAGGACGAAGATAACGGTGACCCAGACGATGATGGCGCGGCGGCGCCGTTTGTTGGTCATCAGGGCGGCCAGCCAACCGCGCAGGCAGTAGGTCCACGCGGTGAGGGCGAAGACAAACCCAAGCGTGAGAGGACCCATGAGCGCCAGGAGCGGGCCGCCACCCAGGGTAAGCCCCGCGCACAGCCCCAGCATGCCGGGCAGGAAAAGCACGATGCTCGGGGTGAACAGGGACACGAGATAGTTGAAGACGAAGACTTGCCGCAGGGTGACCGGCAGGTGGAGCAGCTTGGGGAGGTCGATGCTTTCGGAGCGCTGAATATCGACCATGACGGCGCTGGCCCAGAGAAGAAGGAAGACAGCGACGACGGTGTCCCACACCAGGAGCAAGAGTTGCGGCGGGGCCTTGGCGCCCGCGACCCAGCCTCCCACGAGGCCGCCGGCGCCCAGGCCGAGGGCGCCAAGCGCAAGCAGGACCGTGGTGATCGCGGAGAGCACGGCATTGAGGGAGCCACCGCGGACGAATTGGTTCCGGCTCAACCGCCAACGCAGCCAGAGAATGGCCTTGAGTTGTTCCCAGTTCACCGGGTTCCCTCCAGCCAACTCAGTTTCTGCTGCTCCGCCTGGCCGGCGCCGACGACTTCGAGGAACCGCTCTTCGAGGGAGCCGCTCTGGCGGAGGGCCTCCATGGCCCCTTGGTGGACCAATCTGCCTTGGGCAATGATGCCGACGTGGGTGCAGAGCTTCTCGACAATCTCCAGGACGTGCGAGGTGAGAAAGACGGTCGCCCCGCGCTCGACGGATCGTTTGAGCGTGTCGCGAAGGACGCGCGAGGCGACGGCGTCGACCCCCTCGAAGGGTTCGTCCAGGAAGAGGAGTTCGGGGTTGGGGAGCAGGGCAGCGGCCAGGGCGAGTTTCTTGCGCATGCCGTGGGAGTATTCGAGGGTGAGTTTCTTCTCCTCGCCTTCGAGGTCCATCATGGCGAGCAACTCCGCCGTGCGCTCGCGAATGGTCGGCGCCGGGAGCAGGAACATGCGGCCGATGAAGGTCAGGTATTCGCGCGCGGTGAGGTTCTCGAAGAGGCTGAGGTTCTCCGGCACGACACCCATGCGCCGCTTGACCTGGCGGGACTTCTCCATGTCGCTCAGGTCCTCGCCCAGCAGGCGCATCGTTCCGGAGGTGGGGGCCAGCAGACCGGTCAGCATTTTGATGGTGGTGGACTTGCCGGCGCCATTGGGACCCAGGAAACCGTAGAAGGTCCCCTGCTCGACCTGGAGGTGGATGGCGTCCACCGCGCACAAACCGCCAAAGCGACGCGTCAAACCCACTGTTTCGATGGCCAGACTCATCTGTCGGGTATTAGCCGCGATAGAGTAGTGTGACAGCCGCCCAGTGGCGACACAATTATGCGCCGCGCACGGTTGCCGGGCGGACGTTGACTTGTCGGGGCGACCCGTCCATAGTGCGCCTATGGACTTCGATATATGGCACATTCTTGAAGAATGGGAATACCAGCCGGGAGAAGTTGTCGTTCGGCGCTTCAAGTCCAAGGACGGACGGGAGAGAATCCAACTGCGCGTGGATTTGGGTTTGTTGCAGATGAACGCGGAGGGACGCCCCGACGGCAAACGGCCGTTGGGCTATCCTTCTCTGCTGGATTATCAGAAGGCGCGGCTCACCAAACACATGGCGGCGCACGACGGCAGCGACGAGGGGTTCGTGCTGGGGCCTGAAGACTGCGCCAAGCTGCAACTGGAGGCCCTCCAATATCACCACCGCTACATCTGCCTGCTCCAGCTCGAAGACTACCCGGCGGTGATCCGGGACGCCGAGCGCAACCTCGCCGTCTTCGAGTTTGTCGGCAAACACGCCAAGTCCGAGGACCTCGCCATGGCGCTCCGCCAATTCCAGCCGCAACTGATGGTGGTGCTCACGCGCGCTCGCGCCGCGCAGGCGCTTCAGGCCGATGATCACACGCTGGCCATCCGCTATGCGGAGGAGGGGCTAGAAAAAATCCGCGGCTTTTACCGCGAGTTTGGCCACCCCGAAGCCGCCGAGCAGAGCAACGAGGTCATGTCGCTCGAAAGCTGGCTGGAGGAATTGCGCGCCAAGCGCCCGCTCTCGCAGCGGGAGCGTCTCGAACGCGCCCTCCAGGATGCCGTCACTTCCGAAGATTACGAACGGGCCGCCAAAGTTCGCGACGCCCTGCGCAACCTCAAAGCGGCCGAGTGAGGCGGAGGCGGCGTGGCTATGAAAGAGCGGCGCGTCAAGAAGCCGGACCTATCAGGGTTCACGGAATCCTCTGCCTGCCGAGGCAACGACGTTGCACGTCCTGTGGAGGCCGGGAGAGAGGAGATGATCAGAACACTCCCGCACCATGGCAAAGAACCGAACACCTGATCCTGCAAGTTCCGGACGAATGGCTCCGCAAAGCCATTGCCGAGGAGGTCAAAGCCTTAAGAAAGACCAGGGAATGCGGTCTGGTAATCGCACACATGAGCCAGATCTATAACATCTACTGCGACGAAAGCTGCCATTTGCCGCACGACCGGCAAAAGGTCATGGTCCTGGGCGCTATTTGGTGCCCACTCGACAAAACCCGCGAAATCGCGGTCCGCCTTCGTGAAAAAAAGCGGCTCAACGGCCTTGGCCCCGCTTTCGAAATGAAGTGGACCAAAGTCTCCCCGGCCAAAGCCGCATTCTACCAGGACGTACTGGACTATTTCCTCCACGATGACGACATTCACTTCCGTGCCCTCGTGATACCGGACAAAACCTGTCTCCGCCACGCCGATTTCGTTCAGGACCCTGACACGTGGTATTACAAGATGATGTTCGCCCTGCTTGAGCCCCTTTTGAGCCCCGAGAACTCATGGAAGCATTCACCAACCGCCGCCCCACCAAGGCTGACTCTGTCGTCTGGTGGAAGAACGATCGGAAGGGCGAGATTAACTACGTCATCGCCCTGCCAGACTTCAGCTATTTGATGATTGTCCGGGACCGCAAGACCTATGTCCTCCCCTGGACACAGTACCACGTGGACCAGCAAAACCGCCGGGACAAGAGCGCGAAAGAATGCCACGCTTATTGGCAGGCCAGAAATGGCTAAGGCCGCCTCTTGCGAGACGGCCTCGTTACTCCTTCAACACATGGTTGATAAGTTACCCCTAGTATATCGGAGTGTCTGACTCATTGCAAACAACTATTTTTTTGCCCCGGTTATCGTCCACGAATCGGCAGGTCAACCTTTTCGTCCGGCCGCGCCGGTCGTCGAGGTCTCGGCCGCAGGGCTGTCAATCCGCCCGGTCAGGCCCTCCCCTTGGCGGGGCCAGAACTTGAGGACATAGACCAGGCCGAAGAGGCATAAGAGAGCGCCCCACCACACGTCGGCGTGGAGGTCCCAGAGGGCCACTTTTTTCTCCGGGGGATATATCCAGCCGTAAACCCCCGCCGCGGTAATGATCAGCCCATAGATCGCCAGGAGAGTCCCGACAAAGAACCAAATTGGCACTTGTTTTTCTTGCTCTTTCATAAATCGACCTCACCAGAAAATGATGTTGACCGCGACCAGAACGGCGGCCACGACCCCGGCCCAGAAGAGCGGCGTGCGATACCAGGGGCAGGGGCCCACGTCGGGCAGTGTGGTCAGGCCCATGACCAGGTCTTTCAACTCGGACTCCGGCTTGGGCGTGGTGAACAGGCTGACCAGGAAGGTGATGCTCACGCAGACCACGAAGGACCACCAGGCGCTGTACATGTTCACGGCCATGGGCTTGGCCTTTTCGGAGCGGGCGAGGAGTTTGGCGTGCCGCGGGTTGAAGGCCGAAGGGGCGAATTTTGAAGAGACAGTCGCGGCGTGGACCTCGACGCCCGGCTGGAGCACCACGGGGACGGCCTCGACGCCGAATTTGTCGCTCTGCTTGGAATCGGAGAGCACCACATCGGGAGCCAACACCTGGACGGGCGTGTCGCCGGCGGCTTCCTTGACCCGGGCCGGAAGCGTCAAGGGCGCATTCACGATGGGGGTCGAAGCGGAGAGAGGCACGTTGACCAACTCGACTTTGCCACTTTGGACGACCAGGCGCGCCAGTTTGCCATCCGGCCCGTTTTCCTTGGTCACCACGGCGCCGGCGCTTATGGCGATTTTGGGCTGCGGGCGGTAGCCTTCGGGGAAGGAGTGGACGTAGGCCCACATCCAGACGGAGACCAGAATGGCCGAGAGGAAGCCCCAGAACCCGCCGGCGGGGGTGGCGCGTTTCCAGAGCATGCCCAGGATGACCGTGCCGAAGAGCGGGACGATGAACAGGAACACGAGCACCTGGAGGTATTCCAGGATGTTGGAGAAGGCGAACAGGAGATAGGCGGTGCCGATGGAGATGCCGATGCCGATGAGCGAGCACCACCGGCCCATGCTCAGGTAATGGGCATCGGAGGCCTTTTTCCTGATGAGGGGTTTATAGACATCGTAGGTCCAGACGGTGGCGAAGGCGCTGATGTTGCCGGCCATGCCGGACATGAAGCCGGCTATCATGGCCGTGACTCCCAGGCCGAGCAATCCCGGTCCCAGGTATTGCCCCATGAGCAGGGGCAGCACGTCGTTAAATGTGCGGTTGGTGATGCCGGCCCGGGGGTCGCTCTCAGGCACCAACACCATGGGCGAGCCGTCGGGGTTCATCAGCACCGCCAGGCCCAGGAGGCCCGGAACGGTGACGATGAGCGGGACGAGCATCTTGAGGGCGGCGCCGATGATGGTCCCGTTTTGGGCGGAGCGCAGGTCTTTCGCCACGATGACCCGCTGGACTTGGAGGAAGTCGGTACACCAGTAGCCGAAGCTCACGGCCAGGCCCAACCCGAAGACCATGCCGAACCAATCGATGCCCATGGGGTTCGAGTCGAAGGAACCGAGGTTGCGCCACAAGCTGGTGAAGTCGGCATTCTGGACCGTGGGATGGATGACTTTTGCGTTCTGCTGGACGGCGGCCATCATCTTGGTCCAGCCGCCGGCGTGGATGATGCCCAGGATCGGGATCAACAGGGCGCCGGCCCAAATCAGGAAGTATTGAAGGACCTCGTTGAACACGGCTGAGAGGAGACCGCCCAGGGTCACATAGATGGCCACCGTGATGGAGGAGACCCAGATGCTGGCGTACATGTTCCAGCCCAGCAACAAGTGCAGGATTTTGGCCATGGCGAACATGCTGGCGCCGCTGACCATGACTGTCAGAATCGCAAACGACACACCGGCGATCGAGCGGGGGCCTTCGCCGTAGCGCAGCTTGAGGTAGCCGGGCACGGAATGGGTTTTGCAGATATAGTAGAAGGGCATCATCACCACGGCCAGGAACAGGATGGCCGGGATGGCGCCGATGAGGTAGGCGTGCGCCCCGAGCATCCCATACTGGTAGGCCATGGCGCTCCAGCCCATCGTCTCCAGCGAACTGAGGTTGGCCGAGATGAAGCTCAGCCCCGCTATCCAGGCGGTCATCTTCCGCCCGGCCATAAAAAAGTCGTCACCTGTGGTCGCGAACTTCTTCAGGTAAAACCCAATGGTGATGACGATGACAAAATAGAGGGCGATGATGACCAGGTCGATGGGGGAAAGAGAGAGGAGGCTCGAGCTGGCGGCCAGAAAAGGTGTTGATTGCATGGTGGCATCCGGTGTCAGGCCGGGCATTTCGAACCGCGCTTCGGTGTTGTCATGCGCCGCATTGTGGGGTCTTGCCTCGGGAAACGCCAGAAGGAAATCCGAAAGGCCGGGGGCAACGGATGCAGGTTGCGCGCGGGTGGAAAGGTTGTTAGGTTAGCTCTGGTTTCCTATGCGGATTATCAATCTGAATCCTGATACTGCCATCGGCGCTTCGGCCTGGTTTGTCGAAATGGAAGGCCACCGGCTTCTCATGGACGCCGGCATCCATCCCAAGCGCGTGGGGCGGGAGAGCTTGCCGATGTACAACCTCATCAAGAATGAGGAGCTGGACGCGATAGCTATTTCGCATTGCCATCATGACCACGTCGGCTCGCTGCCCGTCGCGCTGCGGTACGCCCCGCAGGCCCACGTGCTCATGAGCCATTTGAGCTATTTCCTGGCCGAGCGGGTGCTTCATAACTCGGTCAACGTCATGAAGCACCAGCGCGAGGAACTGGGCATCAAGGATTACCCGCTTTTCAGCCATGACGAAGTGGACGATGTCTCGCCCCGGTTCGAGGGGTTCAAGTACAACCGCGAGATTGACTGGGCCGCCTTCCACAAGACGCGCGCCGGGTTCCAGTCGCCGACGCTGGAATTCTACGACGCGGGCCACGCGCTCGGGTCCGCCGGCCTCATGGTGCGCGGGCGGAGCGAGACGCTTTTCTACACGGGGGATGTCTGTTTCCACGACCAGACCATTCTCAAGGGCGCGCGCTTCGAGGACGTGCGGGCCGACGTGCTCATACTGGAGACCACGCGGGGCAACCGCGACATGGCCTCCGGCCTCTCGCGGCAGACCGAAGTGGCGCGCCTGCGCCAGGCCATCCGGCACACCCTCGAAGAAAAACGCACTGTCCTGCTCCCCACCTTCGCCCTGGGCCGCACCCAGGAAATCCTGGCGCTCCTGGCCCTGATGCTCAGCGAGGGCGAGATCAAACCCCAACCCATTTTCATCGGCGGCCTCGGGCGCGTCTTCACGGAAATCTACGATCTGGAAGCCCATCGCACCCACCGCCAGTATCCCAACCTCCAGTTGCGCGAGGCCCTCAACCTCGTCGTCCTGGAACAGGGCCAATCCCAAAAAATGAAGCTCACCGGCGGACGCATCTTCGTCATCACCGCCGGCATGATGAGCGAAAACACCGCCGCGCACGACCTGGCCGCGCGCATGGTCGGCGACAAGAGGCAGGCCATCTTTTTCGTCGGTTATACCGACCCCGACACGCCCGGAGGCCGCCTCCGCGCCGCCAGACACGGGGAGACGTTTCACTTCAGCGCTCCCGTCGGCGAACTCACCCGCCTTTGCCAGATCGAGGAGTTCGACCTGACGGCCCATGCCAATCGCAGGGATATGCTCGACTTCGTGGGCCAGGTCGAACCCCGGGTCGTGCTGCTGACCCATGGCGACGATGACTCCCGCGCCTGGTTTCAACAGCGAATCCACGGCCGCTATCCGAGGATCAAGGTCCTTCAGCCAAAGCCCGGAGAGGTCATCCAGGTTTAAGAACACCCCAAAGAAGAGAGATGGTTCCAACGGTCAAGCCCAGCACGCCCGCCTCGGCGCCCAAGCCGCTGGTTTGGGTGGGGCTGGGGCTTTTTCTGGCCCTCCTGACGGGCGCCGCGCTCTTCGCCGTGCTCGAAGGCCAAAGCGCCGCCCGGGCCTCCCTGCCGGTCTATGGCTCGATCGCCGATTTCACACTGACGAACCAGGACGGCGCGGCTGTCTCGCTGGGCTGCCTTCGAGGACACGCCTGGGTGGCGGACATCATCTTCACCCGCTGCCCCGGCCCCTGCCTGGGGATGACGCGGCTGATGAAGGAAATCCAACAAGCCCTGCCCGAGGCCAGCCGGGCGCGGCTCGTCTCGCTGACGACCGACCCCGATTTCGACAGCCCCCCGGTCTTGAGGACCTACGCCCAACGGTTCGGGGCGGACCCGCGCCGCTGGATGTTCCTGACCGGCACGAAGAAGCAAATCGCCGGCTTGGCCATCGATTCGCTCAAGCTCACCGCCATCGAGAAGACCCCCGAGGAGCGCCAGTCGCCGGACGACCTCTTCGTTCACAGCACCCTGCTCGTGCTCGTGGACAAGCAGGCCCGGTTGCGGGGCATCGTCGAAACGACAGGTGAGGGGATCGTCGCCGGGCGGGTCAAGGCGCGGGTTGTCCGCTCGGTCAACCAACTGGAGAGGGAGCCGTGAGCCTCGCGGACCTGCCCGCCGTCAATGCCTCGCTCAACGGGCTAAGCGCCTTTTTTCTGGGCGCCGGCTACTGGTTCATCCGGCGAAAGAACCCGCTTGCGCACCGCAACTGCATGATCGCCGCCTTCGGCGCCTCGGTCCTTTTCCTGGCCTGTTACATTACTTACCACAGTTACCTGGCCATCCACCTGCACCGAGGGCCGACGGTGTTCAAAACCCCGGCCTGGTTTCGCCCGGTCTATTTGGCCATCCTCCTGACGCATACCGTCATGGCCGTGGCGATTGTGCCGCTGGCCCTGATCACCCTGGCGCGCGCTTTAAGGCGCCGCTTCGACCTGCACCGGAAGATCGCCCGCTGGACCTGGCCGCTGTGGATGTACGTCTCAATTACTGGCGTGTTGGTTTACCTGTTGCTCTACAAGATTTTCCCGCAGACCGGTTAATTCGGCATGGACGAGCAAGGCCCGGATTTGGGTTTCCGCCCTCCGCGCCATCTGCTCTTTTCCGGTGTCCACCAGCCACCCGTAGGCCAGGAGCAGATTGCCGAGGTCATGGACGCTGGCCCCGTCACAAATCCGGGCCGCCCGATACAGCAGAGAGAAATCCAATGTCATGGCAACGAGTCAGGTCGCCATTGCCTTCTGCATATCTCATACCAACGCGCGGACCCCCTGTTCTACGGGCCGACTGTCACAAATCGGAACACGCTCCGAGGAGAGCATCCAAGATATAAGCCAATGCCTTTGGGACGCTCCCGCTCAACCAGGCAAGTCCTTCTGATGGCGTCCGGGGGTATTGCGATTCGCCAGGCAATTTTTTCCTCGCCCGCCTCGCGAAAAAATGCGCGTCAACCGAAAGAAAAACTTTACTGCGCGCGGAACTGTCATAGGATTGTCACATTACCGCCCTGCGGGACGGACCGCGAATGGATTTGAAGCGACACCAATACCCGGTGAGTGACAGGCCGATGGCAAAGGCAGACACGCTCAACTCACCGCAAACATCCATCCCACCGAATTGAAACAGGAGAACCGCGCCCATGGACCTGCATCATCCCATCCTGCGAGAGTTTCCGGAACATCGTGAGACCATCAAGCGCCTGAAAGGGGCCGACGATCATTTCCGGGGTCTCTTCGACGAGTATCACCGGTTGGATGACGAGATCTACCGGATTGAGGAAGAAATCGACTTCGCGACGGATCAGGAGATCGAAGAACTCAAGATGCGTCGCACAAAGCTCAAGGACTACATCTATCACCTGATTCGCCACGCACCGCCCCCCTGCCCCGTCTGCGAGGGAACAGGGGTTGCCCGGTAGAGGGCCCGGCTATTCCTGCACCACCTTGACCACGCGGCTCTGCGCCGCGCGTTTGCGCTTAGTCTCATCGAGGATTCTCTTGCGCAGGCGGAGGTTTTTTGGAGTGGCCTCGACGTATTCATCCTGGCCGATGTATTCGAGGGCGCGCTCCAGCGACAGCTTCAAGGGAGGCTCCAACTGGATGCCCTTGCCGTCGCCCACCGAGCGCATGTTCGTGAGGTGCTTAGTCTTGCAGGGATTGACGGGAATATCGTTTTCGCGCGCGTTTTCCCCGACGATCATGCCTTTGTAAATCTTGTCGCCCGGCTCGATCATCAGCCGGCCTCGCTCCTGGATCATGTTCAAGGCGTAGGCGCTGGCTTCGCCGGATTCCATGCTCACGAGCGACCCGTTCTTCCGGGCGACGATCTCCCCGCGGTCGGGGCCGTATCCATGAAAGAGGTGGCTCATCACGCCGATGCCTCGAGTTTGGTTGACGAGGTCGGTTTCGAAGCCGATGAGGCCGCGGGTCGGGATCAGCGCCTCGATGCTGACCTGGTCGCCGTGGTGATTCATATTATCGATCTCGGCCTTGCGGCCCGCCAGGTTTTCCATCACCACGCCCATGGCTTCCTTGGGGATTTCGAGGAACAGGCGCTCGATCGGTTCCAGGCGGTTGCCCTTGGGGTCGTTGCGGTAGATGACCTCGGGCCGGGAGACCAGCACTTCATGGCCCTCGCGGCGCATCTGCTCGACCAGGATAGCGATCTGCATCTCGCCGCGCCCGCTGACGTTGAAGATGTTGGGAGCGCTGGTTTGCTCGATGCGCAAGGAGACGTTGGTGCGAACTTCCTTGACCAGGCGTTCCCAGATATGGCGGGCCGTGACGAGCTGGCCATCCACCCCGGCCAGGGGCCCGTCATTGACGGCGAACTGCATCTGGATGGTGGGCGGGTCGATGGGGACGAAGGGCAGCGGGAGCCGGTCCGGGCTGTCGGTGATGGTCTCGCCGATAAACACCTCCTCGAAACCGGTCAAGCCGACGACGTCTCCGGCCTGGGCTTCGGGGACTTCGATGCGTTTGAGGCCCTCGAAATGGAAGATGGCGGTGATCTTGGAGATGGTCTTTCGCCCGTCCCCGTGGATGCACACATAGTTGTCGCCCAGGGTAACCTTGCCGCTGTAGATTTTCCCGAAGGCGATGCGGCCCAGGTAGTCGGAATAATCGAGGTTGGCCACCAGCAGCTTGAACCCCTCCTCGGCGTCGTGCGTGCGCGGCTGGGGAATATACTTGATGATGGCGTCGAAAAGGGGCGCCATCGTGGTGCTCGGCTGCTTGAGGTCGGTCTTGGCAAAGCCCTCTTTGGCGCTGGCGTAGATCACCGGAAAATCCATCTGCTTGTCGGTGGCGTGGAGCGAAACGAAGAGGTCCCAGACCTGGTCCAGGACCCTAATCGGGTTGGCGTTGTCCCGGTCGATCTTGTTGATGACCACAATCGGTTTGGCGCCGGCTTCGAGGGCTTTGCGCAGAACGAACCGCGTCTGGGCCTGCGGGCCATCGGCGGCATCCACCACCAGGAGCACGCCGTCGATCATATTCATGATGCGCTCGACTTCGCCGCCGAAATCGGCGTGTCCGGGGGTATCCACGATGTTGATGTGGTAGTCCTTGTATCTGAAGGACGCGTTCTTGGCCTTGATCGTGATGCCCTTCTCACGTTCCAAGTCCATTGAGTCCATGATCCGCTCCTCGGTGGAGATGGCCTGGTTGGCACGGAAGGTGCCGGACTGCTTGAGCAGGCAGTCCACCAACGTCGTCTTGCCGTGGTCGACGTGGGCGATAATTGCGATATTACGTATTTGCTGCATTAAATTTGAGATCGAGCCGCGTGATATGCCCTCGATCCGCTTAGTATGCCCCCTTCGGGGAAAAGGTCAAGCCGGATTGACAAGTCCGATTGAGTGCGACACTCTGAGGGCATGGCAAAGCCAGCTTTGGGCCGGGGCCTGGGCGCGTTGTTAGGGGGCGACTCCATCGCAAGCCCACCCTCGCCGGCTCCTCCCTTGACCGCGGCCCCGGCAGCCGCCCCGGACCTGCGCGAGCGGGTGCAACAAGCACCCCTCCAGCGCATCCATCCCTGTCCTTTTCAGCCCCGCAAGGAGTTCTCGCCCGAGACTCTGCGCGAGTTGGCCGATTCGATCAAGGAGCAGGGCATCGTTCAGCCGCTCATTGTCCGCGAGCGGGATGGGCGCCTGGAATTGATCGCGGGCGAGCGCCGCTGGCGAGCCGCCCAACTGGCTGGGCTGGCCCAGGTGCCCGTCATCGTCCGGCAGGCCGATGACCGCGCCGTCCTCGAACTGGCCCTGATCGAGAACCTTCAGCGGGAGAACCTCAACGCGATCGAGGAGGCCCAGGGCTACACCCAACTCATCGAGCAATTCCGCCTGACACAGGAGGAGGTCGCCGTCAAGGTGGGCAAGAGCCGGGCCGCCGTGGCAAACGCCCTGCGGCTCCTAAAACTGGCGCCCGCGATCCAGAACCATATCCGCGAAGGCCGCCTCTCGGTGGGCCATGCGAAAGTGGTTCTCGGCCTGGCCTCCACCCCGCTGCAACTTGTCGCCGCCGACTGCATTCTCAAGGAGGGCCTCAACGTCCGCCAGACCGAGGCGCTGGTGGCCCGCCTCCAGGCCCGTGAGACGGGAACGGCTTCAAAGACCGCGGCCCACCCCGACTCGCCCCAGGACCCCCATGCGGCAGACATCGAGGACCGCCTGCGCCAGCGCCTCGGCACCAAGGTCCACCTCCGCTATCTTCAGGGCAAAGGGGCCCTGGAAATCTCTTTCTTCAGCGACGCCGAACTGGAGCGACTGCTCGAAATCCTCGGGGTAAAGGTCGAGTAACGCGAGGGTTGCGGAGTGTCCGGGGATGAGGGAAAGTGGATCGGAACGCGGGATGGCGGGGCGGGCCGCTTAAACTGATGCGATTAATGTGATTAACGACGAAATGGTTCTGAAGGTTGTCAAATACGGAACACCTGTGCTCCGCCAGAAAGGGACGCGCGTCGAGGCTGTCACGCCGGCCATCCGAAAACTCATCGCCGACATGCTCGACACGATGTACGCGCACAAGGGGATTGGCTTGGCGGCCCAGCAGGTGGGCGTGCCCATTCAACTCACCGTCATCGATGTGCGCGGCGTTACGGACCGCCCCTCCTCGCTCGAGGTCGACGGCCACCCTGTGGATGTCGCTGAGTCCATGCCCCTGGTCCTCATGAACCCCCATATCACCCCCGTCGGCCAGAAGGTCTCCGGTCCCGAAGGCTGCCTGAGTTTCCCCGAGATTTTTGTCGACATCACCCGGCCCGACGTGGTGGACGTGGAGGCGCTCGATGCGGAAGGAGAACCTATCCAGTTCCGCTGCGGGGGCCTGCTCGCCCGGGCCATCCAGCACGAGACCGATCACCTCCACGGCATCCTCTTCATCGACCGGATGACAAAAGAGGTCAAAGAAGAACTCCGCCCGGAACTCGATGCCCTTCAGGCCGAGACAAAGAAGGAGCTTGAGTAACGGGCAGCCCCAGACGAGGTGGGACCGAGGCCAGGTTGTCCGGCGGCTGGAAGGGGTATTCCCAGGTCCGTGGGCCCTGCGGCAGGGCGCGCTGCACAATGGCATTGCGGGAGGAACCGAAAACGATTAAGTACATCCGTGCGAACTAATGTACTCAACTGATGGAGACGACCCACAATGCTGGGGAAATCCCGGCGGCAAAGCTCTTCCACGAGACCAGACTCGGTAAGATGTATCTCGGCGACTCGCTGGCGCTGTTCCGCGATGCCATCGAGAACCGCTCCGTGGACCTCATTATGACCAGTCCGCCGTTCGGCTTGGTCAGGAAGAAGGACTACGGTAATGTCGACGCCGACAAGTATGTCGACTGGTTTCGTCCTTTCGCCGCCGCGTTCAAGCAAGCGTTGAAGCCTCACGGCTCGCTGGTCATCGACATCGGCGGCTCTTGGATGCCCGGCCAACCCACGAAAAGCCTTTACCATTACGAGCTGCTCATTTGCCTTTGTCGCGAGTTTGGTTTTCACCTGGCTCAGGAGTTTTTCTGGTGGAACCCGGCTCGCCTCCCCACGCCGGCTGAGTGGGTAACTGTGCGCCGCATCCGGGTCAAGGACGCTGTGAACTCCGTCTGGTGGCTCTCGCCAACGCCCTGGCCAAAGGCGAGCAACAGACGTGTGCTTCAGCCATACTCAGACAGCATGAAGGAACTGTTGGCCAAAGGCTACAAGCCGAAACTCCGGCCCTCCGGCCACGATATTTCCGCCAAGTTCGGCGTCGACAATGGCGCGGCAATTCCGCCAAATCTCCTCGCTATCGCGCACACGGAAAGCAACTCGCCGTACATTCGCTATTGCGCGGAAAGGGGCTTGAAGCCTCACCCCGCGCGCTTTCCAGTCGATCTGCCCGAGTTCTTTATTCGAATGCTTACAGATTCAGGCGATCTCGTGGTTGACCCGTTTGCGGGCAGCTGCGTGACCGGTGAAGCCTCCGAGAGAACCGGGCGACGTTGGATTTGCTGCGACTTGGTGCCCGAATACGCGGAGGGCGCACTTGGACGGTTCCTGCCGAGGAAAGTGGAGAAGTACCGGGTTGGGCCAAGATACCCGAAAAACCACGATGAGTCGTCATACCGCGTTTACAGGCCGGGTTTGATGTGGAACGGCACTGAGTCTGAATCGCTGCATGAAGACGGCGGCGCGAAAAGGGCCTTGAACAGCAGGTGCGCCGGCACGCCGCCGGCAACGGTCTCGCCGCGGCGCTTGGAGTCCAGGCAGATGGCTTTGCTGGAGAGCTCCCCCAACACGCCCAAACGCGCGAAGACGTTGGGCTGATTCCTCGCATGTCCAAACGAATCCGCAAGCCCGATCTGCTGCAGCGAATAATCGGTGCGACCAAGGCTTCCGGGTGGAGCGCACTTGTTCTATCCGCGCACCACCCGTTCAGGCTGTCCCTGTTTTGTGATGGACAACGAGTCGTCGTCCTGTGTTACATCTGGAATCTGACCCATGGCGGCTATCCGCGAAACCCCAACGAGCTTCGGATTCAAATCACCGGTGTTGACACGTTCCGCGTTGAAGAGGGAGCCAAGACACTCCTGCTCGGCTGGGGCGAAGACGAACAGATGTTCGCCGGATTCGACGTCACGAAGCATCTCATTGCGATGTGGGGTCGTTCGCCATCTCTACAGGTCAGACGCGAGACCCTCCGTCAAGCAGCTACGAGAGGTTTTTTTCCTCAAATGCGAGACAACGAAGAAATCGTGGTCGCGTTTCGGCCAGAGTTCTTCGCGGCATACGCCCTGGAGCTTGAGGACCTCCATAGGACCGCTCAGAGGCCCGAAGACCTCCGCCAACTGGAGCGCATCGCCGACACAGACATCGACCGGGAGATCAAGGACATCCCGCCAGGTCCCCGAAAGACCGTGTTGGAACGAATCAACAGAAGAGTTCGAGACGGGCGCTTCCGGGAGAATGTTCTTTCTGCTTATGGGCACCGCTGCGCAGTGAGTGGGATGCAACTCGACCTCGTGGACGCGGCCCACATCATCCCGGTCGAACACGAGAAGGGAACTGACGAGCTTAAGAACGGGATCTGCCTCAGCGCGCTGCATCACCGTGCATTCGACCACGGCCTGATCGGGATCAAAGGCGACTATTCAGTTGTCGTCAACGAGTCGCGCATGTCGGAGCTTCGTTCGATCGGCTGGGATAGCGGCGTTACGAGTTTTCGAGGGAGCCTTCGCGACCAGATTCTGTTGCCCGCTCGCCGAGCACACTATCCCGACCCCGGCTACTTGATGCTCGGCCAGGAACTCAGAGGCTGGTCGCCAAGGCATCTCGCTTGACCAAAGGTTTCATTGCTGAACGTGGTCGAGCAAAAGCGTTTGCGACCAAGCGCGGCCACACACCTGGTACCGGTGGGGAGGCTCACGCCGCGCATGCCTGCTGCACGGCTCGGCCGAGTTGGTTCAGTACACCTTCCTGAGGTTGGAAGGCAGGATGTTGAGTTCGGTCCGGTATTTGGCGACGGTCCGCCGGGCGATGGCGATACCCTTGGCCTGGAGCATGGCGACGACCTCCTGGTCCGAGAGGGGCTTGGTCGTATCTTCTTTCTTGAAGATTTCGGCGATCATGTCCTTGACGCTCGTGTTGGAAAGGCCGTCGCCGGCGGCGGTTTGAATGCCGGCGGTGAAGAAATACTTCATCTCGAAGATGCCCTGGGGCGTCTGCATGTACTTGCCGGAGACGGCCCGGCTGACGGTCGTTTCATGGACGCCGACAACCTGGGCGACCTGGACCATGGTCAGCGGTTTGAGGCAGGCGACGCCTTTTTCCATGAACTCGTGCTGGCGGCGGACGATTTCCTTGGCGATGTTCAGGATGGTCTGCTGGCGCTGGTGCAGGCTCTTGATGAGGAACTTGCCCGCGCGGATTTTGTCGCGGATATAGTCCCGGACCTCCGCGGAGTTGTTCCCCTGGGCCATCAGGTCCTTGTAGGTGTTGCTGATGCGCAGGTGGGGGATGTGCTCGTTGTTGGTGGAGACAACGAAATCATCGCCATTTCTGTGGACGAAGACCTCCGGCAGGATGTATTGGTCATTGTCGGGCAGGAATGCGCGGCCGGGGTGCGGCTCCAGCCGGCCGATGCGCTTGAGGGCCTCCTGCACTTCATCGAGCGAGGCCCCGGTTCCGCGGGCGATTTCCGGGATGCGCCGTTTGCCCAGGGCCTCCATAAACTCGTTGACGATGCGGTAGTCCAGGGTGTTTTGTTGCCCGGTTCGCTCAAGCTGCAGCAGCAGGCATTCCCGAAGGGTGCGCGCCCCGACTCCGGGGGGGTCGAATGCCTGGATGACCTTGAGCACCGCAAGCACCTTTTCGGCCGGCAGCCCGGTGGTCTGGGCCAACTCCTCTTCCGTGGCCGCAAGACGCCCGTTTTCGTCTATGTTGCCAATGATGAACTCGGCCACCGGCCACTGGTCCTCGGTCAGGGGCGACTCCCGGACTTGTTCGAGCAGGACTTCCTGGAGGGAGGTGCCCGCCACCAGGGAATCAAACATGAACTGGCGCTTCTCTTCGTCCTCGGCCGAGGCGTGGGAAGGCAGGTTGGTTTGGGCGAAATGGTCGCGCCATTCCTGGTCGAGTTGGACGAGGCGCTCGAACTCAGCCTGGAAATCGTCCATCAGTTCTCCGCCGGCCTTTTCCGAGGCCGGGTCGGCGTTCAAGTCCGCGGGCGGTTCGCTCAGGTCGGGGGGTTCGGTCTCCTTCGGGGTCTCGCGGTCTTCCCGTTCGGCCAACTCCCCTTCGGGCGCCAACGCTTCTTCCAAAACCGGGTTTTGCTGCAATTCCTGCTCGACCAGGGCTTTAAGTTCAAGTGTCGGCGCCTGCAGCAACGCGAGCGATTGCTGCAACTGCGGTGCCAGCACCAGCGATTGCGTCAACCGTTGCGACAGTTGTAAGCCTTGAGCCATAACTCCATTCTAAACGCCTACGCCCCCAACACAAGCAGAACTTGGCACGAATTTGGCTTCCACGCCCAATTTTCCGGCTTTGCCGGGCAGGGGCGGCGCTCCCGGGAGGTTCAGCCCCGGGGCGCTTTGGCATCCAGACACGCGCGCACCATGGAGACCAGGTTCTGGGGCTGGAAGGGCTTCTGCAAGTAATTCAGGCCGGGGTGGAGAGCAAAGTCCTTGCCGATCACTTCGGCGCTGTAGCCGCTGGTGAAGAGGACCTTCAGGTCGGGCCGCTCCGCCTGGAGCCGCTCCGCCAGTTGCCGTCCGTTCATGCGGTCGGGCATGACGAGGTCGGTCAGCACCAGGTCGATTTCCTTCTTGTGGGCGGCCCACAATTCGAGCGCCTTGGCTCCGGTCTCGGCCTGAAAGATGCCGTAGCCGGACCTGGCCAGGCACTGGCAGACCAACTCGCGAAGCGCGGCTTCGTCTTCGACGACGAGGATGACCTCGCTGCCGCCGCGCGGCAGGGACCGGGCGGACGGGTCCTGCGCAAGCCCCGCCTCGACGGCATCACTCCAGGGCAGCAACACCCTGAAGGTAGCGCCCTTGCCAAGCTCGCTCTCCACTTCGACCCAGCCCTGGTGCTGTTTAACAATGCCATAGACGGTGGCCAGGCCCAAACCGGTGCCCTTGCCGACTTCCTTGGTGGTGAAAAACGGATCGAAGATGCGCCGGAGATCGTCCGGCGCGATGCCGCAGCCTGTGTCCGCCACACCCAGGCACACGAACCGCCCGGGCCGTCCCTCCGGATGGCGGTCCAGGTGCGCGCCGTCCACCTCCATCGGCGCGACGTTGATGACCACCCGGCCGCCTTGAGGCATCGCGTCGCGGGCGTTGACCACCAGGTTCATGAGCACTTGTTCCATCATGCCCGCGTCGGCCTTGACCAGCGCCGGCTCGGACCAGTATTGGAGTTGGAGCCCGACATTTTCGCCTACAATGCGGCTGAGCATCTTGGTCATGTTGCCGACGATTTCATTCATGTCGAGCAGCCGGGGCTGCATCACCTGCCGGCGGCTGAAGGCCAGCAACTGCCGGGTCAGCGTCGCGGCGCGCTCGGCGGCCTGGCTCATCTGCCGGGCGGAATGCGCCGCCCTCTCGGTCAGCCCGCCCTCGGCCAGCAGCAACTCGGCGTGGCCGCGAATGACCGTCAGGATGTTGTTGAAGTCATGGGCGACGCCCCCCGCGAGCTGGCCGATGGCCTCCATCTTCTGGGCCTGGCGCAATTGCTCCTCCAACCGTTTTTGCGTCGTGATGTCGTTGGCCATGGTCAAGGACGCGGTCCGGCCTTTAACAGAAATCGGGCTCAACTTCACATCGACCTGGATCAGGGTTCCATCCTTCTTGCGGTGGGAGCAGATTCCCGCCAAGACGAACGGCGTGGGGCGCCCCTCAGCCGCAACCTGGCTCAGATACTCCTTGAGCATCGGGGATTCGTCCCAGCCGCGGATGTCCTTGAGGGTCATCTTCGAGAATTCGTCGCGGGAATAGCCGTAATGCTGGACCGCGGCGTCGTTGACCTCCAGGAAGGCCAGGGTCTCATGGTCGAACACCCACATCGGGACGGGGTTGTTATCGAAGATCAACCGGTAGTGCTCCTCGCTCTGGCGCAAGTCCATTTCCGCCTGCCTGCGCGCCCGCCGCTCTTCGGCCTCCCGCACCGCCCGGCGGACGGCGGGCACCAACCGCTCCGGCCAATGCTTGAGCACGTAATCGGTCGCCCCGGACTTAAGGCTCTCGATGGCAGCCTCTTCGCCAATCGTCCCCGAGACGATCAGAAATGGCGTGTCCCGGCTTACGTCCCGCGCCCGGCGCAGGGCCTGGATTCCGTCATACCCCTCCGTTAGCGAGTAATCCGCCAGGATCATGTCGAACCGCTCCCTCTGGAGAGCCGCTTCAAACTCGGCCTGATTCGCCACCGCCAGGAGCGCGGCCCGCACCCCTTCCGCCTCGAGCATCGACCGCACCAGGTCCGGATAATCCGGATCATCTTCCAGATGCAATATCCGCAGCGGCTTTTCCATAGGCCCGACTCTGCCACATTCGAAACCCGAAGGAAACTCTAAACCGGAAGGATGTCCGAAAAGTCACTGCGCATGTCCCATCATAGGATAGATGCACAGCAGGGTTTGGTTCAGCATTCGGGCAAACTGGGGGAGGCTACTGGACGGCGGTTTGCAGGGTTGATTGACCACCGGATTGGCCTTGAGCGGAAGGGAAGAACGATATGAGAACGGCAATTGTGCGGAGTCTGCTGGGCGGGATGGCGACGGGGCTGGTCTTGGCCGCGAGTCAATCGACGGCCCAGGTCGTGACCCCTGACCCAACGGCGCCCTCATCAGGCGCCCAATATGGGAATGTCGGTACCACCTTGACGACCCCCATCAACTCTTCCTCGTTCCTGCAATTCAATCCATCCCTCGGGACATTGATCGAAGTTGAGTTGACGTTGACCGAGAATGTCACCTACACCTCATTATCGGTGGCGAACACGAGCGGCAGCGCCGTGAATTTCCCCGGGTTCAGCACGACGGCCACCGCCACATTGCCGGGCAGTTACAATGTCGTGGTGACCGCCAGCTCGGACCCCGCGGGCGGCATCTCCGTCGCGAACCACTCCCACTCGGCCCAGTACACCGGCACGGGCACGGCCAGTCAAATCGTGTACATCACCAGTGCCAACCAATCGGTGCTCAACGGCTTCACAGCTCCGAACTCCAATCCGAGTTATATGACACTCCCGGTCGAGTTCCAACTGGCCAATCCCATTCCAGGCGAATCGCCTCCGAACTTTGGCAGTGGTTTATCGGGCGCATCCACGGCCGGGGCGGCGTTCCACATCGTGTATGAATACTCGCCCGTCCCCGAGGGATCGATCATTGGACTGGTTGCGGGGGTAGGCTGCCTGGCGGCCCTGGTTCGCCGTGGGCGCGACTGAGCCGGCAAGACCGATGCCGGCCGCTCCATCCTGCCGGTGTATGCGCGATGCCCTTCAGAAATCCCGCTCCGGTGCGAACGTGTTGTCCCGGAGGGACATGCGACAATAGCCCAACGTTTTAACGTTGGGTTTGGGCGTCGGAGAGAATCAGTCCCGAAGGGACGGCTGACGCTCACTCCCACAGATAGCGTTCGTCGTATTGGATGCCGTGTTTCCTGAGCAGGGCCAGGAACTCCTGCTGAAAGCTCACCCTCCGGTGGTGCTCCTCCTGGCTCTTGATGTATCGAATGGTCTTCTCCAAAAGCGAAACGCTCACGCCGAAGGCGCCGTATTTCACCTGCCAGTTGAAGAGGCGATGCTCTGGAACGTTTCATGCACCCATTTGGAGGAACCGCCCTTGATGAGTTGCAGCGCTTTGGCAATCGATAGAGTCGAGGGCATTGAGAGCAACATGTGAACGTGGTCGGGCGCGCCGCCGATTTCGATGGCCTTCATTCCATTCTGCCGGGCGATGCCGCCCAGGAACGGCCAGAGCCTCTCACCGAGTGGCGTCTGGATCAGAGGCCGGCGCTCTTTGGTGCTGAAGACGCAATGAATATGGGAGCTGACGTAAGACATGCCACTGATTCAGCCTTCCCTTCGAGACTTATGCAATGCGGAATTCTCCGAGAGCCGGCAGACGGGAGAGGAGTCGCTGGGCGACCCGTTCGAGACCCTAACCGCGTCATCCACCCCATGCCAACGCCCTGGGTTTCCCTCTGTCCCGGAGGGACGGTTGAACTCAAGTGTTTCAACCGTCCCTTCGGGACTCGTAGGCTCTGTATTAACGCCGATCCCAACGCTAAAGCGTTGGGCTATTCTCGTGATGTCCCTCCGGGACAAGGCGCCGGTGAATTTCCGAAAGCCCTCGGGTCTATGCGCCTGGGCCGCATGTCCCAAAAGTCACTAAACATGTCCCCGGATGGCATAGCGCGAAATCAAGACATCCGGCAAAATAGACTCGAAGTTGGACGAGCCCGGTGGGTGGGCTGTGCAGTCGAATGACCACGGCAGCCGCCCTGAACAGAAGAGGAAAACGATATGAACAAACTAATTGTCCGAAGCCTGGGAGCAGGGACAGCGCTTGCGCTGGTCTTGGCCGCGAGCCAGTCGAGGGCGCAGAACGAATACTCGCCGACTGACGTAAATGCAGCCACTATCAATGAGTTGGATAGCACAACGCGCTCCGAAACCGTATCGGTGGAGCAGTTTAATCCGGCGCTTTACGGTACGCTGGACGGCGTCATCATCACCCTAACCCCTTCTGCCACCTACAACAGCCTATACCTCAATAACAGCGGCGTTGCCGGCTCCTTCCAGCAGTTAGCGACTCAAGTGTCGGCTTCTTTGACGGGTTACGGCCCTCTGACGGCACAAGTCTACGGCCCCAACATCTTTCCGGCTGCGATCAGTGCCCCGGCCAACGGAATAACGAGCGCCAGCTACGGGGGCGCGAATAACTTCGTGAGCCCGGGTCAGATCACGCTTACCACCACCACTGAGTTGGCCCCTTTCATAGGCACGGGCAGCACTCCAATCACGACCAGTTTCCAACTGCTCAGCTACTACAACAATGTAGCCAACAGCGGTCCGTTTTTGAATTATAGCAGTGGCCAGTCTGACGCCGGCGCGACCTTCCATATCGAGTATGAGTACTCGCCCGTGCCCGAGGCCTCGACCATCGGCTTGATTGCGGGGTTGGGCTGCTTGGTGGCGCTGGTTCGCCGCGCGCGCAACTGACCCGGTCCGGACGGATACCCGCCCATCGTCCAACTTCCGCGGGCAGGGTATCGAGTTTTAGTTGATTGAAGTAGTCGTTTTTCGGCTCGGCGTGTTTTAGAACGGAGGGACCTTCCAAAGAGGTCTCTCCTTTTTTTCGGATTTCGGATTTCGGATTTCGGTTTTCCGCCTTCGGTCCCTTTATGCTTTGACCGCTGCGGGGTTTTCCCGCACGTTTCAGGGCATGGCAAACACCTTTGGGCATCTTTTCCGCATCACGACCTGGGGTGAATCCCACGGGGCTGGGGTGGGGGTGGTGGTGGATGGGTGCCCGCCCAGGCTCGAATTGACCGAGGCCGACATCCAGCCCGAACTGGACCGCCGCCGGCCCGGCCAGTCGAAGATCGTCACGCCCCGCAAGGAATCCGACACCGTCCAAATCCTCTCCGGCACATTCGAGGGCAAGACGCTGGGGACGCCGATCTCCCTGTGGGTCAGGAACGAGGACGCGCGCCCGGAGGCCTATAGCGAGATGGCCGTGAAGTTCCGCCCTTCGCACGCCGATTACACTTACCAGGCCAAGTTCGGCATTCGCAGTTGGCCCGGAGGCGGGCGCAGCAGCGCCCGCGAGACCGTCGGACGGGTGGCCGCGGGGGCGATTGCAAAGAAGCTCCTACGCGAGCGTTACGGCGTCGAAATCCTCGCTTACGTCCAACAGGTCCGCCACATCGCCGCCTCGGTGGATCCGGAGCGGGTGACGGCCGCCGGGATTGAATCGAATATCGTCCGGTGCCCCGACAGGGCGGCGGCGGAGAGGATGATTCGACTGATCGAGAAGGCGCGGAAGGCGGGGGACACGGTTGGCGGCATCGTTGAAGGCGTTGCGCGCGGCGTTCCGCCGGGGTGGGGGGAACCTGTGTTTGACCGCCTTGAGGCGGACCTGGCGAAGGCGATGCTGAGTCTGCCGGCCTCGAAGGGCTTCGACATCGGGTCCGGCTTCGGCGGCATACTGCTTACCGGCGCGCAGCACAACGATGCGTTCCGCGCCAAGGGCGGGAAGGTCTATACCCCGACAAACCGTTCGGGAGGCATCCAGGGAGGCATTTCCAACGGCCAAACGGTTTATTTCCGTGTCGCCTTCAAACCGGTGGCCACCATCATGCGCATGCAGGAGACGGTGGATGCCGGGTTCAGGAACACCACGCTCAAAGGCCGCGGCCGCCACGACCCCTGTGTGCTGCCGCGCGCCGTCCCGATTGTCGAGGCGATGACCGCGCTGGTCTTGATCGACCACGCCCTGCGCCACAAAGCGCAGTGCGGCTGATGAGGCGGCGGCAAAAATAAAGGCGGCAACCTGCCTTGTTCTTCTGCCGCCCGGATTCGCATACGCCATCTGGCTTCCCGTGCCTGTCGTCGCGCTCCGGACGAACAACGTGCCGGGGAAGGACCTGCGGTACCCCCGCTTCAGCCCTTTTGAATCATCCGCACCACGGCATCGCGGATAGCGGTGAACTTGATGCTCTGCAACTCCCCGATATGTCCCGCCACCAAGCTGGCATGAGCCGTGAACAGTTTGCCGGGACGTGCATAACTGGTGAGGCGCAACGAGCCGCGGGAGAAGTCGCTGGCGTCCAACTGAATGGCGCGCGGGTCGCCGTAAGCCTTGCTTGTGATCTGGCAGAGAACCCAGTCTCCCCGCCCGGCATCCGCCAGCACTGCCGCTGGACGCAGTTTTGACGCGGTGAGATCGGAGAAGGGAAAGTGAACTATGACGACTTGCCTGGCTGCAAGTGGGCCCATGCGGCATCCTCCTCTGGGCGGTTCCAGTCCTCGGCCAGTGCCGCCTCGCTAAGGAGCGCGACGTCGTGCGCTCGCGGAGACTCCTCCAGGATAGTCACCAGTGCGCGCCTGGCACTGGGCACATGCACCGGTTCGACCAGGCGCACCTCACCGCCCGGCTCGATGATTGCTTCGACCGTTCTCATCTTGATGCCCAGTCTAACACACCCGGCGGCGTGCGCAAAGAGGATTCAAAACGACCCTGATCGCACTCGATCACAGGCCGCACGGGCGACCAACGGGCTAGAGATAATACTCTGTTCTCTTGCCGCCCGGATTTGTGCTTCACTTGTTGCAGATCACTGTGGACATGCTCGTTCACGCCTCGCTGGGTCGCGAGATTCCGGCGGCATCTTGCTACCGTTATTCATTACCGCCGCCTTATCCCAATCCCATCGGCCAGCCCAGAGCGGCGAGCCGATGGACGCCGAAGAGCCAATTGGCCAAGGCCAGGCCCAAGGCCACCAGGCGATGGCCGCAAAAGACCCAAAGGGCGGCCGCCATGGCGAGAAACGGGATGTAAGGCAGGCGGGTGGAGGATTGCTTTCTCAGGGCGATCAGCGTGACCCCGACAACCGAGCCAATCATCGAGCTGACCATCAGCGAGAACAGGACCGCTTTCCAGCCGAGAAAGGCCCCGATGGCGCCCATGAACTTGACATCGCCCGAGCCCATGGCCTCGCGCGGCAGCACGATCTCCGAGCTGACGGCTTCGAGGTGGGGCACAGTCTCGGGGGTGAACTCGTCGCTCCCAACGGAAAGCCGCGACCCGCTCAATCGCACCGGCACGCCCTTGTAGCAACGGTCCGACATCGCCCCCCTGCGC
>CAZZFF010000031.1:0-54406 GCA_964653485.1 uncultured Verrucomicrobiota bacterium
AGTTCGCCGCCCCGAGCGGATCAGGCACAACCGGGAATGTGAACGAAGACAGGGAGAAGAACGCGGAACCAATCTGTAGTGTTGCCCCCTCTCATGGCGACGATCGCTTCTGACCACGCAGGTTCCCGTAAACAGCCTGAACGACTTCGGCGCCCGGGGGGATGTCGACGGTCTTGCCCTCGTCGGCTTCGACCACCAGCGGAGCGCCGTCAACGCGCAATTCGACGCGCAGCCGTTTGACCACTCCCGAGGCCGGGTCTTCCCCCAACAAGTGGTTGCCGGCGGCAATCGAGTTCGTGCCGCCGGCGACCAATGCCTTAACCGCAGCCGTGACGTCGGCCTGCCCATGCAGCGTGCCATGAGCGGCCCGGGCCGCCTCGGCGCCAGTCGCCGCCGCCGGTTGGTTGGTCTCCTCCGCCAGGTCCCGGCGAAGCACGCCAATCTGGCCGCGCAACCGCAGCAACTCCGAGTGTTCCGCGGTCGAGAGGCCCGCATTCGTCGAGACCGAACCGGCTCCCTCCGCCGGCGCCGCAACCACGCGGCGGTTTGACCATTCGACGATCTGTTGCTCGATCCGGCTGCGTGCGGAATTCAACTGGCGGAGCGTGCTGTGACGCACCATGAAGACCGTCGCGGCCGCCAGCACCGCGAAGGAAAGCAGAATACGAAAAGCAATCATGCGGTTATTCATGCCGGCCTGCCAGGTTTGTCAGTCGCGGTTGAGGTCCGCACCCAGGTCCACTTGCTGCGGGCCGTCTTTGAACATAACCAGGCGCCATTCCGCGCCGGCGTGACGCACGCGCAAGGCCAGCCGTTCCAGCGTGCCCTCCTGCGATATCTCGATGACCAGAGCGGCGTCGCCGTCCGGGAGGGGCACCTGCTGAACCACTCGGAATTGAAAGTCCGACCCAGGGGCCGTGTCCGAAAAGTACGCGGCCGCTCCGGCGAGGCCATGCATCATTTCCTCTTTCTGTTGCTGCGCCCCTTCGGCGGACCAATCCACCAGCTCGATCACCCGGTTGCTGTCCCCCCTGCCGACGGCCCAGAACAGGGTCTGGAACATGGCGTCGGTCGTGGCGGAGCCGACGTCGCGGGCCTCGCGCAGGGAGATGAAGCCCGGTCGCCGGGCGCTCTGGCCGCCGCCTTTTGCTGCGGAGCCGGCAGTCGCCAAGCGGGCTGCGCGCGCTTTTTCCAACTGGGCGCGCAGGGCTGCCACCTCGGCCCGCAGTCGCTCGATGTCGGCGCGCTCGTCCGGCGCCCGTTCCGTTTTCGCACCCGCCTGGGCCTGGGCCGCCTGGACATTCGGCTCCAAGCGCATTTGCTCCAGGGCGGCGGTTCGGTCCCGGTTGTCCAAGCGGGTTCGGGCGATGGCGTGTTCCTGCCAGACCAGGGGACCCATTAGCGCAACCGCGACAGCGACCACTACGACGGCCTTCGTTTTCAAGTGCATCATAAGCTAAACCAGGGTCAAGGTTCCCGTCCCGGCGCCGGCGGCGGCCGCGGCGAGGGCGGCGGTAGTGACGGCCAGGCCGGTGCCGGCGGGGGCGGCGTTGACGCTCTGGGCGCCGAGCAGTCCCGCCAAGGCGGCCGTGCTGGACATCACACCGCGGCGGCCCAGCCAGACTCGCAGCTTCTCCAGCGCGTGGGCGACGCGTTTCTGGGCGGCATCGTCGCTGACGCCAAGCATTGTGCCCACCGCGTGCAGGTCCCGCTGCTCGTAAAACCGGAGCAGCACGGCCCGCCGGTCCTTCTCACCCAGCGCGTTCACCGCGTCATCCAATAGGGGGGCGAGCGACGGCCAATCGGGGCCGGAGTCGTGCTCAAGCGCATGCATAGTGACGGCCGTTTGTTCCCGGGCGTGCCGGCGCCGCTCTCGGCGCAGGGCGGCAGCGGCGGTGTAGCAGGTGTGGCGGTGCAGCCAGCCTGCCAGCGAGCCCTCCGCCTTGAGGACGCGGGCCTTTCGCGCCACCAGTTCCGCAAAGGCCTCCTCGGAACCATGTTCGGCCCAGGCCCGCAACAGTTCGCTGGCACTGTCCATCATTTACTCCTTAGCATGCCACAGCCGGCGGAAATCCGACATACTGTTTTTGGCGTGCGTGTCGCGGTTCTCCATCGTCTCGCAAAAGAAGCGCCGGACGCTCTCCGTTTTGCATTTCAACCCGGCCGGGCTGGTTGTACAGTCGGTCGGACAGTTGTAGGAAATATATGAGCGCCTTGCATGTTCAGACTCGTTCTGCCTGGATGGTGTTGCCAGCCTTCTGCCTCGCAATGCTTTGTTTCATCTTGGGCGGCTCTTCGGGTGTTGCTCGTGCTGCGGAGACTGGCGCAGCCTGGCGTGACCTCTACCCCGACACCTGGGTGGCGACCGATGCGCTTGGACGCTCCATGCCCGCCTTCTCCGAGGTCGGACCCGTCAAGCGCGACCACCGCCGCGCCGTGGGCGTCTTTTATATCACCTGGCATACCGCTTCGTTGGCCGGCCTCAAGCCCCCGTACCGCGCTGACGTCAGCCGCGTCCTCGCCACCGACCCCAAGGCGCGCCTGGATGCAAAACATCCCCTCTGGACCGAAGGCTCATACCATTGGGGCGAACCGGAGATGGGTTATTTCTTGAGCAAGGATGAATATGTCATCCGCAGAGACATGTCGATGCTCGCCGATGCGGGAGTCGATGTCCTGGTGGTCGACGTTACGAATGCTGTCCGCTACTGGGACGAGTGGGAGGCGATCTTCGCCGTGATGCGAAGGATGAAGGCCGAGGGCAACCAGGTGCCTCAGTTCTGCTTCTGGGCCTTCAACGGCCCCGTCATCACCGTCGTCCAGGACCTGTATGACCGAATCTACAAGGTCGAGAAATACAAGGACCTTTGGTTCCTTTGGGATGGCAAACCCCTCTTGCTCTACAACGGCAACCCAACCGTGGATGCCAATGGCGCCGGCGTGGAAAACCCCAATCCGCACTTCGACGCCGCGGCCAAGACCGACCCCAAGCACCCGCACTACGGCGATCCCGATTACACCGAGCCGCTTTACAAGGACTACACCAGGGAAGTGAAGGGCTTCTTCACCCTGCGGACGATGTGGTGGGGTTACTTTGAATGGGCCGGCAAACGCTTTGTCGGCACCGAAGACAACTGGAGTTTCGGCTTGGACATGGGCGACCAACGCGTGCGCGCGCTCACCCCGGACCAACGGGTGTCACGCCACAATGGGCGCAAGGAAGAGGCCGCGGTAACCCCTGCCCAGCATCCCTCCAGCCTCATCGGCAAGTCCTGGACGGCCTCCGGCGGAGAGCCGGCCTTGAACGAATACGACCTCCCGCTCCCCGCTTATGTCCCGTGGCTGGGCAAGACTGTCGAGCATCCGGAGGGCTATGGCATCTACTTCCAACAACGATGGGACGAAGCCATCGCGGGCGACCCCGAGTTCCTCTACCTCAACGACTGGAACGAATGGACCGCCGGCAAATACTCCCCGCCCGGAGGCCACACCACCGGGTTCATGCGCCGCGATAGCCCTTACTTCTTCGTCGACCAATACGATGCTGAATTCAACCGTACCCTCCAACCGATGAAAGGCGGCTACACGGACAATTACTACATGCAGATGGCCCAGAACATCCGGCGCTACAAAGGCGTCCGCCCCATCCCCGAGTTGCACGGGCTGCACCCCATCAAGATCGACGGGGAATTCTCGGACTGGGCCGGCCTTGAGGTCGAATACCACGATACCGTTGGCGACACCATCCACCGCGATTGCCCGGGTTACGGCGGCCTCCGTTACACGAACGATTTGGGCCGCAACGACATCGTCACCTGCAAGGTCGCCGTGGACCACGACACGGTCTATTTCTACGTCGAGGCCAATGAGGCCCTCACCCCGCACACCGGCAAGAACTGGATGCTCTTGTTGATCGATGCCGACCACAATCCCAACAACGGCTGGTACGGATACGACTACATCATCAACCTCCAAGTTGTGGACGAAAAGACCACCACCCTCCGGCGATACGACCCAAGCGCCCCGTCCGGCCCCTGGGTCGAAGTGGCCCGCCTGGATTACCGTTATTCGGGCAAAGCCATGGAAATGGCCGTGCCCCGCAAGCTCCTGGGTTTGACTGGCGACGCTTTCACGTTCGATTTCCATTGGTGCGACAACCCGCCCGATCTCCAGGACCCCATTTCCCTCTGCACCGCCGGTGACAGTGCCCCCAACCGCCGCTTCAACTACCGCTGCATCTGGAAACAGTAAGCGATCCCCCCGCACCCAGTCCTCGGCGACCGTGCAATAACAGATTCCGTCGAGAAGTCTCGTTAACGCCGTGGCTTCAGCCTGGTGTAAAAAGGCATCGGAGGCACCCCGGCCGTTGGACGGCCCACATGGGAGCGCGGAAAGCCGTTCAAACGGCTCGAACGGCCCCTCACACACACTTACACCGCGCTGAAGCGGCGGTGTCAATGAGAGCCGGCCTGCGGGCTGCAGGAGTCCCAATGAGAGCCGGCCGGCGGGCTGCGGAAGTCCTCGAAGCCGAGGTCAATCCCATTAACACCCCGCTTCAGCGGGGTGTTTCACGCGCCGGCGATGGAGTTGAAACCGTTTCCAACGGTTTCAATCTCCTCGCGCCTCTTTAGCCCGTACCGCTCGACCAGCCGCTGCAACTCCTCAGCAAAACTCCTCTTGTGGTGATGCGCCAGCGCCCTTGCCCGCTGCCGGCGCTTGTGTTACAAGCTCGGCGTGTGAACGCCTTCTTGCCCAAGCGTTGGTTCCCCTTGCCTCTGGCCTTGATTCTGATCGCGGGCCTGCAAGCTGCGCCCGCTGACAAGCAGGTTTCTCATCCGTCCGCCGCTCGGCCCGCGGAAGCGCCGGCGCCCCAGGCGCCCTCGACGCCGCGTGCGGCGGTGTTCTCCGCGCCCGGGCCCCCGCCCGAATCGGCCCTGGCGCGGCAAATGGCCGCCCTGCTCCGCGGCGCCGGTTATGAGTACGAGTCTATCGGTATCGAGGTCATTACCAACCCGGCGCGCCTGACCGTCCAACGCTATGAACTGCTCGTGCTTTTCGATGCCCGGACCCTGCCAGCGGCCAGCGTGCCGGCGATCGAGAACTATCTCAAGGCCGGTGGCGGCCTGCTCGCCCTGCGCGCCCCGGCATGGGAATCGCCCCAGCTCCAGGTTCAGGGCGACTGGATTTCCAAAGAGACCTACGAGAAACGGCTCTCGGAGGAAAAGCCGCGGCATTGGGTCGAGACCTTTGCCGACGCCACCCTGCCAGGCTGGTGGCGTTCGAGTAATGACCCGCAAACCAAGGCCGGCTATCGCGCCGTTCAGGACGGCGCGGGAACGGCGCTCCACGTGACCGTGCCTCAGTTGACCAGTTGGGACACGTTCATATCGCCCCCCCTGCGGCACCCCTTTCCCCCGGACCACACGCTGACCTGCTTTCGCGCCAGGGGCGCTCCGCACACGCGGCAACTGGCGCTTGAATGGGATGAGCAGGACGGCTCGCGCTGGATCGCGGTCGTCAATCTCTCGCCGGAGTGGAAGCAGTACGCGTTGCCGCCCCGGGCCTTCAGGCCCTGGGAATCGCCGGGCCGCGGCACGCCGGGCGATGTCTTCAATCCCTCCAACGCCGTGCGCTTCTCGGTCGGATTGGCCTTGTCCCACACCGCCCTCCAAGCCCAGGAACACGAGTACTGGTTCGCCGGGCTGGGCACCGCTCCCAATCCCTTCGGCAAGGAAGAACTCCCATCGGTCCCGCGGCTGGAATCGCTTTCGCCTGGCTACCAGTTCTTCGAGATCACCACGCCGGTGGTCGTCCGGGCCGATCACCAAAAGGAGCCGCTCGAGCAATGGGAGCGGAATCGAGACGGGGGCGTCTTGTTGAATCAAGATGCGCCGCCACCGGGAGCCGCCCCGTCCGCCCGCCCACTCCTCCTGGGCCTCCATCCGCGTCCGCGCGGCATCGGCTTTGACCAGGACCGGCCCTTTCGGTGGGAACCTCTGTTGGGGGCCTACGACAGCCTCTCGAATGACTACCGCGGCGCGCTCGCCGCGCTGGTCGTTCACGTCGCCCCTCCTTTCAGGTCGGGCGTCTGGGCGGTCTTTACCCCCGCCGACGAGTCCTTCTACCTTCAGCCGCTGGTGACGAATTGCCTCCGGCAGGTGTTGTCCAGGATGCGCCGGGGCATCTTCCTGACCGAAGGAGGGAGCGATTGCTTCACCCTTTTTGAAGGCCGGCGGTTCCGGGCCGGCGCGGAAGTGGTGAACTTCGGCAAGACCGCGGCCACCAACCTCACCGTCTCCGTGCAACTCGCCGACCGGAGTCGTCGCCCGCAACGAACGGTCCTCGAACGCGCGCTCGCGCTTTCCCCGGGGCAAACCGCGCGATGCGACCAGGACGCCCTCGACATCCAACCCGGAGAGGAGGTCGTCTCGGCGGTCTTGAGCTCTGGCGGCCGCCCTTTGGATGCCCTTGCCCACGAGATCGGCGTCTGGAAGGCAAAGCCCGAACCCGAATTCATCCGGGCCGCCCAAGGCGGCCTGTGGCTTCGCGGACAACCCTGGAAGGCCCACGGTGTCAACTACATGCCCTCCACCGGCATCGGTGTGGCCAACCTCCGCTTCTTCGAACACTGGCTCGGACGCGGGGCCTACGACCCCGCGGTGGTGGACCGCGACCTGAGACGGGTCAAGGCCATGAACCTCAACGCGGTCAGCATCTTCATCGATCACGAGTCGCTTCCGTCCTTGAACCTGCTCGACTTTCTCCGCCGCTGCGAAACCCTCGGATTGCGAGTCAATCAGTCCCTCCGCCCAGGCACGCCGATGGACTTCCATTGGAAGGAAATGCGGGAGCTCATCGAGTTCTACCGCATGGCCCAAAATGACGCCATCTTCGCCTACGACCTGGCCTGGGAACCCAGCCACGGCGGTCATGACGAACAGGAGCGCGCCTACTCCGGTTTGTGGCATGACTGGGTGCTCGCCCGCTACGGCGGCGTTGCCGCCGCCCAGCGCGCCTGGACCGTGCCCGCCCCGCGAAACCCGTCCCAAACCAATCGCTTGAGCGTCCCGCCCATGGCCGAGCTGGTGAACGACGGCCCGTGGCGGAAGATGATTGCCGATTACAGGCTCTTCCTGGACGGGCAACTTCACCAGCACTACGCCGAGGCGCGACGGTGGGTCACCGCCCTCGATCCGCATCACGCGGTCAGCTTCCGCATGTCGCTCGCCGGCGATCCCACCTGCCTCTCCGAAGCGGTGCTGCCTTACGATTTCTACAGCCTCGTCCGCGCCGTCGACGTCTGGGAACCGGAGGCTTACGGGCGAATCGGCGACTGGGAACGCGTGAGGGCCGGCGAATTCACAGCCGCCTACGCCCGGCTTTGTGACCCGGACAAACCGCTCATCTGGGCCGAGATGGGCTACAGCGCGTGGGACATGAACCCAATGGCGCCCGATCCGGACAAGCTCGCGTTCCAAGCCGCGTTTTACTCGGATTTCTATCGCATGTTGTCCGAGTCCGGCGCGGACGGCGTGTTCTTCTGGTGGTATCCGGGCGGCTTCCGGCTCAATGAAAACAGCGATTTCGGCATCATCAACCCCGACGGCACGGACCGGCCCGTCACGCGCGTGATACGCCGTCTGGGCGCCGAATTCCTCAAAGCGCCGAAACCGCCGAAGCCGGATTATTGGATCGCCGTATCTCGCGGGCGGGATGCTCGGGGGCTCTGCGGCATCTATGCGGCGGTCGGACAGGAATTCTGGGCCGCCCAAGCTCACGGCCGCCGGCCCGCGCTTAAATGGGAGCCCGCTCCGGAAAGCTCGGCGCCCTCCCATCAGGAGACCCAACAATGAAACCGCATCTTATCGCGCCCCTCGCGGCGCTCTTGATTTGGCCGCACCTTCTCCCAGCCGCCGGCCCGGCCCTCGCGGGCCGGCGCCCCAACGTTCTCTTTATCGTCGCCGATGATCTCAACACCCGCATCGGCTGCTATGGGGAGCCCCTCGTCAAGACGCCCGCGCTCGACAGCCTGGCTCGCCGGGGCGTGCGCTTTGACCGCGCTTACTGCCAATTCCCCCTCTGCAATCCCTCCCGCGTCTCCCTGCTCCTGGGCCGTTACCCGACCACCACCGAGACGGTGGATTTCGCCTGGCCCGCCTTGCTTGGACGCGATTGGGTGACGCTGCCGGAGCATTTCCGCAAGAGCGGCTACGACGTGCGCCTGCTCGGAAAGGTCTATCACTTCGACAAAGACCTCATGGACCATTGGTTTGCCGAGGAACCCCCGGGCGACGAATACCCGCCCGATTGGAGCGCCGGGAAAAAATGGGTCCGCAAGAGCCGGCAAGTCCACGCTCAGATGCTCGCGGACCTGACTCGCTACGAGCCTTATCGGACCCTGACGCCGCCCTCGACCAACTTCGCCAACATGCTCCGCACCTGGGCCAATGTGTTCGGCCCTGTGCCCAACGACGAAGAAAAAGGCGCCGAGGCCAAAGCCAAGGCCTACGAATGGACGGCCGACGTGAAGAACGCCAACGCCGCCGTCGCCCAACTCGAACGCTGGAAAGGCTCAGACAAACCCTTTTTCCTGGGCGTCGGCTTCTACAAGCCCCACGTGCCGCTCCGCGCCCCCAAGCGGTTCTTCGACCTCTACGACCCGGACAAGATTCCGTTGCCGGTTGACTTCGCTCCCACCCCCACGCTCGACGCTGGGGTCCCCCTTTACGCCGCGCGCGAGAACCTCGACCTGTTCTTCGAGGAGCGCGTGACCTCCCGGCGCGCCCGTGAGGCCATCGCCGCTTATTACGCCTGCACCAGTTTCATGGACGAGCAACTGGGCCGCGTCCTCGATGCCCTGGATCGCTTGGGCCTGCGCGACAACACCGTCATCTGCCTCTGGGGCGACCACGGCTGGCACCTGGGTGAGAAGGGGATGTGGGCCAAAGGGACCCTCTTCGAGCCGTCGGCCCACGCGCCGCTCATCATCGTTGACCCGCGCCGCAAGACCTCCGGCCGGGTCTGCGCCCGCGTTGTGGAATTCGTCGATGTCTATCCCACCTTGGTCGAGCTTTGTGGCACCAGGATGCCCCCGGGCCTCGAGGGCAAGAGCCTCGTCCCGCTATTGGACAATCCGGCGGCAAAGTGGGACCGGCCCGCATTCACCCTGGTGGCGCGCGAGGATTGGCTGGGGCGCTCGGTCCGGACCGAACGATGGTGTTACACCGAATGGGACAAGGGACGCCGGGGTGCGGAGTTGTACGACTTGCGGGCCGACCCCAACGAACTCAAAAACCTCGCGAAGGACCCCGCCGTGGCCGGCGTGGCTCGTCAACTCCATAAACTGCTTCGCGCCGGACCCGTGGCGAAAGAATCGCCCGTCCGCGCCCGTTCCTTCCGCGCTCAGCCGCCCACGCCGTGAACCGCTGCTTGCCCCATCCGTCTCACACGCGTCAAGCTAACAAGAAGCCTCCCCGCTCCAACCCCAAGAATGAGTGGATTTGACCTGTTGACTTGCGTCAACGCGGCTTGTTAAGGGATACGGCCATGCTGCATGAAGAACCGCGCCACCTTGGGCTCCACTCCGCGTCAATGGCCCTAATCGCAATTACATTGATATTCTCCTGCCTTCCTGCCCATGCCGGCGCCTTTGGCCTGGAGGGCTTGCCGGGCCAAGCTCCCGGTCCGGCGAAGATCGAGTGCCACGGGCCGACGATTTCCGTGGGCAACCGGCTCTTGAAAGCAACCTGGGTGACCACGGACGAAGGAATAAAGCTCGTATCGGTTGCCGCCCTCGGCCAGAACCAGAGTCTGAGCGTCACCGGCGAACTCTTTGAGGTCACGTTCGCGGACGGGCGCCGTTACGCGGCCTCCGCCCTGGCGCCGCAAGGAAAGCCGCGCGTGAGCCGGTTGAGGCCGGAGAGCAAGGCGGCGCGGCTTGCGGCGCGGTGCGGAGGCTGGCAGGTCGACCTGCCGTTGCGCTCGGCCGACGGCCAGTTCGGCGTGATGTGGCGCCTGTTGGCGTTGGACAACGCGAATTACTTCCGCCAGGAGATCGAGGTGGCGGCCGGCGACGCGACTCGAGCGGTGAAGGAAATGGGCTGGCTGGCGCAACCGATTCCCGGCAGTGAAGTGGCCGGGCAGGTCGATGGTTCTCCGGTTGTGGCGGGCAGCTTTTTCTACGGCCTGGAGGACCCCCATGCCCAGTTGGGTTGCCGTTTGCATCGGGATGCCCCGCTCTCCCGCGGGGAACGCCAGAGTTTCGTCCTCGGCGTAGCGCCGCCGGGGCAGATGCGGCGCGCGTTCCTCTATTATCTCGAGCGGGAGCGCGCCCATCCCTACCGCTCTTTCCTCCACTACAATTCGTGGTACGACATCGCGTGGGAGCCGTTCGCCCTGAACGAAACCAACTGCCTTGAGGCCATCGAACTTCTGGGCCAACGGTTCCTCAAGCCTTATCACGTGAAGATGGATGCCATCGTCTTCGACGACGGTTGGGACAATCCCGAAACCCTTTGGCGGTTTCACCGCGGTTTTCCGGGCGGCTTCACGCCCCTGGCCCGGAGGTGCGCCCAATACCACACACGGCTGGGTGTCTGGCTCTCGCCCTTCGGGGGCTACGGCCAGCCCAAAGAGCAGCGGCTGAGGTTCGGCTCCAAGCAAGGCTACGAAACCAATGCCGCCGGCTTCTCCCTGGCCGGGCCGCGCTATTACGCCGCCTTCAAGGACGCCTGCGTGGGGATGATCCGCAACTACGGCGTCAATCACTTCAAGTTCGATGGGATCGCCGCCGGTATGTTCGCCAGCGGCGGCGCCGATTACTTCCGGGATACCCAAGCCATGCGGCGGCTCATGCTCGAGTTGCGCCAGGAAGACCCCGGCCTTTATATCAATCTCACGACCGGGTCCTGGCCTTCGCCTTTTTGGCTGCGCTTCGCCGACTCCCTCTGGCATCAAGGCGGCGACATGGGCTTGGCGGGCAAAGGAAGTCACCAGCAACAGTGGCTTACCTATCGGGACCAGGAAACTTACCGGAACATCGTGCGCAAAGGGCGCCTGTTCCCGCTCAACTCTCTCATGACGCAGGGGGTCGCATACTCGCGCCAGGGCACCGCGGGGGACCCCACTTTCAACGCGGCCGGCTTCAAGGACGATGTCCGCGCGTTCTTCGGCAGCGGGACAGGCCTGCAGGAACTCTACATCCAACCCGCCAGGCTCAGCCCCGAGGATTGGCGGGTGCTGGCCGAAGCCGCCAAATGGTCCCGGGCCAACGCCGACGTCCTCGTGGATACGCATTGGCTTGGCGGCGACCCTTCCAAGCTCGAGGTGTACGGTTATGCTTCGTGGCGGCCGCGCAAAGGGATCGTCATGCTCCGAAACCCCGACGACCGGCCCCAGGAGTTCCTAATGGACCTGGCAGCGGCTTTTGAACTGCCGCCCGGTGCCCGCACCGGATTTAAGCTCAAGAGCGCCTGGACCGAAGACGCCCACAAGCCGGTGATACCTGTAGCCCCTGGGAGCGGCGCAAGGATCAAGCTCCAACCCTTCGAGGTCGCCGTACTGGAGGCGGCGCCGATAGAGTGAGAGGCCGACGGCTATGCGCCGAATTTCCCCGCAATAATCTTGACACGGATGCGCCGAGGACTACAATCAAAGATGATAAAGCTTTGACCTTGACCGCTATTACCTCTTATGAAGACCTCAAGAGACATTCCATATCTGAGCGTGTTCTGCGGCTGCCTGTTTGCCGTCGCCGCGAGCGGACAGACCATGATCGAGAATTTCGAGGAGTACGCCAGTGATGCCGACTTGCTGGCCGCGTGGTCGGCATCGAGCGCGACTTTGAGTCTCTCGTCCTACGTGGCCTCGGGCTCCACCAGCACGAATTCCTTGCGCGTGGACGTTGATTTCCCCGCCGTTGACTGGCAGACCGAAGTCATCACTGGACCGGTGCTTCCCGCCGCGATCTCCATCGCGCCTTCCCAGTACATCACGCTCCGGGTCGCGGGTGACCCCGAGTTCACGAACGCCACCTACCAAACGCTCTTTGTCTATGCTTATGACGGGGCTGGCAACTTCGGCCGTTGGGGCTCACCCGTGCCCACGGCCACCACCAACTGGCAGGTCTTCAATTTCCTCGCCAGCGGCATTCAACAGCCCTGGAACTCCCCCGCGCTTCCGGAGTTGACCAACATCGTCCAGTTCTGCTTCTACCTCTACGGCCAGGGCAGCCCGCCCGGAGTGGAGTATAGCGCCACCATTTTTATTGACGACTTGCAGGTCCGCGACACGCCGTTAGTCGAGGTCCCGCCGCCTTCCCCCATGCGGGCCTTGATCGACGACTTTGAAAGCTACGCGAATGACGCCGCCCTCCTCAGTTTTTACAGTTATGTGGACAGCCCGGCAGCGACAGTCACCACCGCCTCCATCGAAACCCCGGCCCCCCAAGGCACCAATGCCCTGCAGCTCACCATCGATTTCGCCCCCGGCCAGTATCCCTGGGGCAGCGTCCTGTCTCCGGTCATGGCTCCGTTTTCCCTGCCGACCAACGCGGTGGTCTCGTTTTGGCTCCAAGGCGATCCCACCCTGGCCCCGGTCGCGGATGACGGCACAACATTCTGGCTCTCCTTCTACGACCTGGCCGGGAACGCCCTTAATTTCAGCACGCCGGCCGCCCCGGTAATCTCCTCCAACTGGACCAAACTGGAGGCAAGCTTCAGCCAGTTCTGGACCAGTTCCACCGTGGACACCGGCAACCTCGTACAATGGCGGATACTGGTGGAAGGCTGGACCGGGACGACCAATTCGGTTGCGCTTTCCGCGTCCTTCGGCGTTGACGATATTCTGATTACCGTCCCGCCCATCCTGGCCGTCGTGTCGGGGGCAAGCGCCCGCGTGCTCCACCTGGACAGCCTCATCCCTGGAACCACCTACACCCTCCAGGAGTCGGCGGATTTGTCGAATTGGACCACGGCCTCGACGATTCAGGCCACCTCCACCAGCGCTACCTGGCCCATTCCCGCCGGGCAAAAAACCGGCTTTTTCCGGCTGTTCTATACTCCTTGACGCGCCTCGCCCGGAACGGCGTCGCCCGAGGTTCGGACCACGCCGTTCTGCCGGAGAGACCCGTCGTTGCGCCCGGGACAAGCGCGTGTAATATGTGTATGTTGAAAGATAAAGTCCCATGGCGCCAACCGGTCCGGCGGAGGGTTTCAACCCCGGCGTTCACCCTCATAGAACTGCTGGTGGTCATCGCCATCATCGCCATCCTGGCGGCGCTGCTGCTGCCCGCCCTGTCGTTGGCCAAGGATCGAGCCAAGGCCATTTCCTGCAATAACAACCTGCGGCAGTTGATTCTTGCGACCATGGGCTACGAGGACGATCAAAAGGCGCTGCCCATCGGCTGGCCTCCCGACGTGGCTAACGGACTTCCGTTCAGCACCATCTGGTATCTCACCCTTGAACCCTATCTTGGGCGGAAATTCACCACCTCCGACCAAACCAACCGGGTTTTTATATGCCCCGCCAGCCCCAACGGCGGCTATTCGGGGTTCCTTACCTACGCCCAAAACGACTACATCAATGCTGCCGGAAACGGGCAAGTGATGGCCCTGCGGGACATCCCCCACCCGGATTGGACCGTGATGTTCGGCGAGACCGACGGATACGACGCCTGTCTTTATGCCGACACCGACCCCTACGGCGGCAACGTGTGCTATCGCCACTCCGGGGGCAACGAACATAGCGTCTTTTCGAATGTCAGCGTCGAGGGCGGCGTGTCGGGCCACAAACCCAAGCTCGGCCGGGCCAACCTGGTCTTCCTGGATGCCCACGTCCAACTGCGCCGTAACGCGCCGACAAACATTTTTGACCCGAATACCCCGCTTCCGCCCCCTCGCTAGACCGGAGCATTTTTGAAGCTATGACTTTTACTTTGCTCGTGGCGGCGCTGGTCCTGGCCGGAGCGGGCGCCGGGATAAGCCGCCGTTGGCCGGTTTTGGGAAAGGTCATGATGGGATTGGGCGGCCTGGGATTGATCGGCATCGTCGCTTCAGAGGTCCGGCAGAATCTCTTTTCCCCGCAGCCCAAGGCGCCGAATCGCTATGAAATGGCAGTCAGCTATTGCCTTGCCAACTGCATGCTCGGAGACTTGGCCGGCCGGAGCGGGAGTGTCGTGCTGCTTTTCCCCGAACGGCGGCTTATGAACGCTGACACCGAGCAAAGCTTTGAAGAGGGTTTCATACCGCCATTGCGTCACGCCCGCGTGGCACTGCGCGTCAAAGCGCTTCGGCTTGAAGGACGGGACCGCGACGGCGGCCGCGGTCTTTCGGCGTTCCAGAAGGCCCTGGCGCAGGCCCGGGACGCTGTGGCCGTCGTTTCCTACGCCGGCGTGCCAACCGGCTTCGAAAGGCTCTTTGCGGCCGGGCAGCCGAAAATCCCAACTTGCTATGTCTTTGACCCCCAGGGAACGACCCATTGGCTCCCCGCGCTCAAAGAGGGCTACATCCGGGCCGTAGTTCTGCCCCGGCCCGGAATGCAGGCTCGCGGTCAGGAAGAAATCGCAGGCATGCCGCAGACCATTTTCGAGCGGTTTTATCTCCTGGCAACTCCGGCGAATGCGGAACAGACCGCCGCCAGCCTCAAGGCCCAAAACTGAGCCGATACGGCTATTGCGGTTCGATCACCGTCAGTCCTTTGAAAAGCCGGAAGCTGGGAAGGTCTGGAGGAAATGGGCCAAAGCGGGCGAACGGTCGTCGCGGCGCCAGGCCAGCACCGCCTGGATAGGCGGCAGCCCCGGGGGCAAAGGGCGGAAGACCAGGCCGGGACGTTTGACTTCGGCGAGACTCGCGGAGGTGGGAGCGATGCCGAACCCGGCGGAGATGAGCCACAATTTGGTCTGGATGTCGTTGGCGTACTGGACGGGGCGGGGTTTGGCGCCGGCCTTGGCGCACTGGGCGAAAAAGGCGTCGTAGAAACCGTGTTGCGCGTCCGGATGCATGAGGACGAGCGCCTCGTTGTGAAAATCGCTCCAAACGAGGGGCCGCTTTGCGGCCAGGGGATGGCCGGCGGGCAGGGCCAGGATTTGGACCGTCTCCGCGACGAACTTGTAGTCGAGCGCGGGGAACGCGATAGGAGGGCGGAGCAGGCCGGCGTCGAGTTGGCGCGCATTGAGGCGGCGCAACTGCTCGGTGCTCGTCAACTCGAAGAGGGAAAGCTGGATGCCAGGGAAGGCGGAACGGAACTGGCGCAGTATTTTCGCCAGCCAGGCGTTGGTCAACGAGGCGAGGATGCCCACCTGGAGGGTTCCAGTCAGGCCGCGCTCCGCCTCCTGGACGCGCTGCTCGGCCTGGGCGGAGGCGGCCAGCACGGCGCGCGCGTCCTGGAGGAACACCCGCCCGGCGTGGGTCAACCGCACGGAGCGGGTGGTGCGCTCGAAGAGCCGGACGCGAAGTTCGGCTTCCAGGTCTTTGACTTGCGCGCTCAAGGGAGGCTGGGCGATGTGGAGTTTCTCGGCGGCGCCGCGGAAGCTCAACTCTTCCGCCACCGCCACAAAATACCGCAAATGGCGCAATTCCATATCTTTGATACTAATTGCGTATCAATGGGCAAGCAAACATGTATTGGCCCAGGCTCGCCAATTATGGCATTAATTGACGCGCATGAATGAAAATGAAGACCGCGCTGAAGCCGCGGGGCTGATGAGAGGCCGGCGGTCGCGCCGCGAGAGGTCCGGCCCCGCCCTGTAACCGGTCTTTTCGCCATCGCGTATGTGGATTGTCCGTCTAGCCCTGCGCCGCCCCTACACCTTCGTAGTGGCAGCCCTGGTATTGCTGTTGCTCACGCCGTTTATTTTGTTGCGGACGCCGACGGACATCTTTCCCTCGATCAACATCCCCGTGGTGAGCGTTGTTTGGAGCTACACCGGCCTGGATGCCAAGGAGATGGAGCAGCGGTTCGACTACGCCCAGGAACGGTCCCTGACGACCACCGTCGATAACATCGAGCATACGGAGTCCACCGCCTACAACGGGGTTGGGGTGATCAAGGTGTTCTTCCGCGAAGGGACCTCCGTGGACGGCGGAGTCGCGGAGGTTACCGCGATAGCGCAGACCGTGATTCGTTCGATGCCGCCCGGCACGACTCCGCCGTTAATCATCCGGTACAGCGCCTCGACGGTGCCGGTGCTGCAGTACAGCATCAGCGGCGCGAAGCTCCAGGAACAGCAGATATTCGACCTGGCCGCCAACCAAGTCCGGGTCGGGTTGGCCACGGTCCAGGGGGCTGCGATACCGTGGCCTTACGGCGGGAAGATGAAGCAAGTGGCCGTGGACCTTGACCTGGCGGCCCTGAAGGCAAAGAACCTGGCGCCGGTGGACGTGCTCAACGCCATCAACGCCCAGAACCTCGTCTTTCCCAGCGGCACGGCCAAGATCGGCGGGAGCGAGTATGCCGTGGAACTGAACACCAGCCCCAAGGTGCTCGCAGAGCTGGGAGACCTGCCGGTCAAGACCCTCAACGGCGCCGTCATCCGGGTGAGCGACGTGGCGCAGGTGCGGGACGGGTACGTGCCGCAGCAGAACGTCGTGCGGAACAACGGGGTGCGCGGGGCGCTGCTGACCGTTTACAAGAGCGGCGGCGCCTCGACGCTGGACGTGGTCGACGGCGTGAGGAAGGCCCTGCCCCGGATTCTGAGCGGGCTGACGCCGGACCTCGAGGTGAAGGAGTTTGCCGACCAATCGATCTTCGTCCGTTCGGCGATTAGCGGCGTGGTGAGGGAGGGGGCGATAGCGGCGGCGCTGACGGCGTTGATGATTCTACTGTTCCTGGGCTCGTGGCGGAGCACCTTGATCATCGCGCTGTCGATTCCGCTTTCGGTGCTCACCTCGATCGCGGTTCTGAGCGCGCTCGGTGAGACGATCAACCTCATGACGCTCGGTGGCCTTGCCCTGGCGGTGGGCATCCTCGTGGACGACGCCACGGTCGCCATCGAGAACATCCACCGGCACATGGCCTCGGGAAAGGCGCTCGACGACGCCATCCTGGACGGGGCGCAGGAGATTGCGATGCCGGCCTTTGTTTCAACGCTGTGCATCTGCATCGTTTTCGTGCCGATGTTCTTTCTCACGGGTGTGGCGCACTACTTGTTTGTGCCGCTGGCGGAGGCCGTCGTATTTGCGATGCTCGCCAGCTACGTCATCTCGCGAACGTTGGTTCCGACGCTGGTCATGTGGTTCTACCGGAATGTGCGGCGCCATGCGCAGGGGGAGGCCGTCGGGCAGCCCGCGGAGCCTGGGGCCCATCCGGGCGAGGCGGGACCGAAGTCCGGCGCAGCCTGGCACCGCCCGCTGGTCGCCCTGCAAGAGGGCTTTGAAAGGGGCTACGAACGGTTCCGCAAGGGCTACGGCCTTCTGTTGGCAGCCGTTCTGCACAAGCGGGGGGCGTTCGCGGCGCTGTTCCTCGTGTTTTGCCTTGGCTCGATGCTGCTGGTGCCGCAGCTTGGCCAGGACTTTTTCCCGTCGGTGGATGCCGGCCAATTCCGGCTGCACGTGAGGGCTCGCAGCGGCACCCGCATCGAGGAGATGGCCAAGCTGACCGATGAGGTCGAGGAGGTTATTCGGCAGGAGGTGCCCCGCGAGGAACTCCGGGGGGTGTTGGATAACATCGGCATTCCGGTCTCCACCATCAACCTGAGTTACAACGACAGCGGGCTGCTCGGCACGGGCGATGCCGACATCCTGGTTTCCTTGAGCGCCGAGCACAAGCCCACCGGCGGCTACGTGCAACGGTTGCGGGCGCGGCTGAACCGTGAATTTCCCGGGATGATCTTTTATTTTCTGCCGGCGGATATTGTGAGCCAGTCGGTCAATTTCGGGCTGCCGGCCCCGTTCGACATCCAGGTGGTCGGACGCAACCAGGACAAGAACCGCGAGGTGGCCTCCCGGCTGGCCAACCGGATTCGGGAGGTGCCCGGGGCGGTCGATGTGCGCGTGCAGCAGCCGGCGGACCTGCCCAAATTCGAGGTCGCCATCGACCGCACCAAGGCGGCGCAAATGGGGTTGGCGGAGCGCGACGCCGCCAACTCGCTGCTCTTGAGCCTCAGCGGCAGCGGCCAGGTCCAGCCCGTCTATTGGCTCGATCCGAGCGTCGGCATCCAGTACCTGGTGGCGCTGCAAGTGCCCCAGAGGGAGATCGATTCCCTCTCCTCCCTGGGGGCGATCCCCATCAACGCCAGCCGGCCTGGCGCGGGGGACGTGACGCTCCTGGACAACCTTGCCACAATCTCACGCACCAATGGCCCCACGGTGGTTTCCCATTACAACGTCATGCCGGTCATCGACGTTTTTGGCGGGGTCGACGGGCGCGATTTGGGCGGTGTGCTGGCCGACCTCAAGCCCCTCATCGAGCAGGCCCGGAGCGAACTGCCGCGCGGCAGCTTCATCATGCTCCGAGGCCAGGCCCAGACGATGCACTCCAGCTTTGCCGGCCTGGGCACGGGGCTGGTGATGGCCATCGTGCTGATCTACTTGCTGCTGGTGGTGAATTTTCAGAGTTGGCTGGACCCGTTCATCATTATCACCGCCCTGCCCGGAGCCCTGGCCGGCGTCGCCTGGGCCCTCCACCTGAGCCTGACAACGGTGAGCGTGCCGGCCCTCATGGGGGCCATCATGAGCCTGGGCGTCGCCACGGCGAATTCCGTGCTGGTGGTCACCTTTGCCCGAAACGCGCTCCACGAGGGACTGGCCCCCATCGACGCCGCCTTGGAGGCGGGCGTCAGCCGACTCCGGCCCGTCCTGATGACGGCCATGGCCATGGTTATCGGCATGTTCCCGATGGCCTTGGCCTGGGGCGAGGGGGGCGAGCAGAACGCGCCCTTGGGACGGGCGGTCATCGGCGGATTGGTCGTCGCGACCATTGCCACGCTTTTCTTTGTGCCGGTGGTGTTCAGCCTCTTGCACCGCCGGGCCTCCGCGCCGGCGCCCGCCCCCGCTCCCGCCACCCCGCCCTCGACGGGTCTTGGCCCGGCTCCCGCCGGGGCCTGATAAGGAGCCGATGCAAGACAACCTCTATGAATGAGACATTAACCCGACCCAGTCAACCCGTGCCGCCGCCGCCCTCCGTCCCGGGCTCGGCATCCAGCGGCAACACTATGCTGCGCTATGCGGGCCTGGCAGCGGCGGTGCTGGTAGTCCTCGGGGTGGTCGCGGGCCTCGTGCCGCGATGGCAACGCCGCGCGGTCCTGCGGGCGGAGACCAGGGAACTGGCCATCCAGTCGGTGAGCGTGGTCTCTCCCGCCCCCTGCGAGGCCGCCCCCGGCCTGGCTCTGCCCGCCGAGATCAAGCCCTTCCTGGAATCCCCCATCTACGCCCGGGCCAGCGGCTATCTGAAGCGGTGGCTGGTGGATATTGGCGCCCAGGTGAAGGAAGGCGAGCTATTGGCCGAGATCGACACCCCGGAGCTGGACCAGGAATTGGCGCAGGCGCGGGCGCAGCTTGCCCAGGCCCAGGCCGCCCTCGCGCTGGCCCGGACGACCGCCGCCCGCTGGGCGGAGCTGCTCAAGACGGCGAGCGTGAGCGAGCAGGAGGCCGCGGAAAAGCAGGCGGACCTGGAATTCAAATCAGCGAGCGTCCAGGCGGCGCAGGCCAACGTGCGCCGGCTCGAAGAGACCCAGTCCTTTCAGAGCGTGAAGGCCCCTTTTGCCGGCACCATTACCGCGCGCAAGACGGACGTGGGTGAGTTGATCGCCGCGGGCAACGGCAAGGAACTGTTTCGGCTGGCGCAAACCCGCACCCTTCGGGTCTATGTGTGCGTGCCGCAGAGCGCAGCCGCGGGCGTCCTTCCGGGCCAGAAAGCCGAATTATCCGTCCCGGAAATCCACGGGCGGGTCTTCCCCGCGAAAGTGGTCGGCACTTCCGGCGCGATGAGCCCCGATTCACGCACGCTGCTCACCCAGTTGGAGGTGGACAACTCGCGCGGGGAGATACTGGCCGGCAGCTTTGCCCAGGTGTGGTTTGCCCAGAGCGGGCTGGCCCAGCCCTTGACGCTGCCCGCCAACACGCTCCTCTTCCGCTCCGAAGGAACGCAAGTGGGGGTGGTGGCGGCCGACGGAAAAGTCGAACTGCGCCGCGTCACCCTCGGCCGTGACTTTGGGCCGACCATCGAGGTGCTCGGCGGAGTCGGGCCCAAGGACCGGGTCATCCTGAACCCCGCGGACTCGCTGGTGAGCGGGGCGTTCGTGCGCGTGGCCGAGAAAAGCGCCGAGCGTCCAACCGCTCAGGCCTCCAGGCGCTGAGGTTCGGATTGCGCTGATTTTATGGAGAAAATGAACCGCGCTTCATGCGGACTACGCGGAAAGGGAATCCCCCAAGGACGTCGCGGGCGGCAAGAAATGCCCCCCCCGCGTCTTTTCCCGGCGGGCATCTTCTTCCTCGCCCTTGTCCTGGCGGGGTGCAAAGTGGGACCGGACTATCAGCGTCCGGAACCACTGGGCACAAACGCCCTGCCTCCGGCGTTCTCGGCCGCGGTCGAAGGGACGAATACACCGGTATGGAAACCGGCGGCGCCGGCGGCGCATCGGCTGCGCGGTTCGTGGTGGCAGGTCTTCGGGGATGAGGAGTTGAACCGGCTGGAGGACCTCTCCGGGGTTCACAACCAGGCGATTGAGGCCGCCGTCGCCCGGTTGGAGGAGGCCCGTGCGTCGGTGAAGGTGGCCCGGGCGGATTTGCTCCCCCAGGTCGAGTTGGACCCTAGTTACACGCGCCAGCGCACGAGCTTCAACGCGCCTGAAAACGGCGTCCCCGCCGGGGTGAGCCCGACCTTTCACACCTTTACCGGGTTGCTGCAAGCGGGGTGGGAGGCGGATGTCTGGGGCCGGGTGCGGCGCCAGGTCGAATCGGCTCGGGCGCAACTGGCCGCCGGCTCCGACGACCTCCAAGCGGTCAAGCTGGTCGTGCAGGCGGAATTGGCCGTCGATTATTTTGCCCTTCGCGCGATCGAGTCGGAGACGGACGTGGTTGAGCGCAGCATCGACACCTACCGCCGCTCGTTGGAATTGACGGTCAACCGGCGCAGGGGCGGGGTGGTCACGGACCTGGACGTGTCCCAGGCCCAGACCCAGCTCAGGACGGCGGAGGCGGCGCTGCCGGAGCTGCGTTTGCAACGTGTCCGCCTGCTGCACGCCATCGCCGCGTTGTGCGGCCAACCGGCGACCGGCTTTGCCCTGAAAACGCAGCGCGGGTTGGCCGCGCAAGGCGCTGGCGCCACGACCGGAGCGGAGACGCCGACGGCGCCGTTGACGGTGCCGAGCGAATTGCTGGAGCGCCGGCCCGATATCGCCGCCGCCGAGCGACGCATGGCCGGGGCCAACGCACAGGTGGGCGTTGCCAAAGGGGCCTTCTATCCGCACCTGCGCCTGAACGGGCTGGCGGGTTTCCAATCTGTCTCAGCCTCGACCTGGTTCGAGTGGCCGAGCGGTTTCTGGTCGGTCGGGCCGGAGGTGCAACTTCCCCTGTTTACCGGGGGCAGGAACCGCGCGCAACTGGCCCTGAGCCGAGCCTCCTACAAGGAGGCGGTTGCCGCATATCGCCAGACTGTCCTCACGGCTTTCCAGGAGGTGGAAGACCAGATCGCCGCCCAGGATTTGCTCGAGGCGCAGTTGCGGGCCGACACGGCCGCCATGGCCTCCGCCCAGCAGACGCTCGAGATTGCGAACAACCGCTACAAGTCCGGCTTGGTCACCTATCTGGAAGTCGCCACCGCCCAAACCGCCGCCCTGGCCCTTGAACGGACCGTGGTGCAGATCCGAGGCGATCGATTGGTTGCCGTCGTAGGACTCATCAAGGCCCTCGGAGGAGGGTGGGAGTGAGGCGCGCTAAAGCGCGAAATCCGAAATCCGAAATCCGAAATCCGAAGGCCGAAGGCCGCATCCGGCTCGTTCGGATTTCGGATTTCGCGCTTTAGCGCGCCTGCCTTGCGGTTGGGGGCAAGAGGTTGGGGGCGTGGGGAAAGGTGAACGTCGCAGCCCCGGCTGCCAAGGCGAGGCCGAAGTCGAGCATGGCTTGGTGACCGCGGGCATCGACGTCGAGCGGCGGGATGAGGAGGTTCACGGCCATGGCCTCGATGCTGCCTTTGAGGCTCTGCCAGCGGCTTTCCGCGGCGTCTTTGGGCCTAATCGAGGCGACGCTGACCTCCATTTTGGGCGGTCCGGGTTTTCTTTGAAAGGTCAGCGTGTTGACGCGGGCGACGACCTCGTTGACAGGCTGGAACGCGCCGTCGGAGTACCGAATGTCCCGGAGCGCGATGGTGACCGGGCTGCTCTGGCCATGGGCGTTGAAGCGCAAGCGCACTTCCGCCACCGTTTGCGCGCCGTTGGCTTGGGTCCCATCGATTTCGATCGTGCCGCGGCCAGGGCCTTCGACATTGATGGCGGCCAGAACGTGAGGCAGCAGCCGGCCCCGCTTGAGTTGGTCCTCGTGGCGGTGGATTTCCCGGTTGTAATCAAAAACGTGCCGCTCGAACCCGTTGCCGCAAAACTCGAATTCGCAGGTGACCTGGAAAGTGCGGCCCTTGAGCCGGCGGGTGGTGGACAAGACGCGGACGCGGTGATCTACCGCCGGGTTAGTGAAGGCGACAACCGGCTCCTGGGAAATCAATGGGACGAAGTACATGAAATCGGCCACCGAGTTGTCCACCGAACGGCCGCGGCTCAAATCCAAATGCAAGGTCGGGCCGCTGGGGGCGGGGCCCTGCGACTGCCGTGCCGCGCTCGTCGCCGTCTGGGGTTGTCCCCATGAGCAGACCTGCGCCAAAGCAAGGAGATATGCAATCCTGATTCCGATTGTAAAACCTATGTCCAAAGCGGTCAGAATTCAACTCACCGGGCCTCAATTGGCCTCGGGTTCCTTGACCAGCCAGACCTCCGAGACCTGGCAGCCGCGTCCATTGCCCCCCAGGCCGGGTTCGCCAAACCAGCTCAACCGCAGTTTGCCCCCGCGGGTGGCGGCCTGGGGGATGGCGAACTCCAGCGGCTTGAAGGGCCTGGGTTTCGTCAGGAAAGGATGCACTTCGATCGAGTCGTTGGCGACCAGGCGAATCCTGCGCTTCGGACTGTCGCCGCCATAAAGCACGCGGAGTTTGTAATTCGCGGCCGGATCGAGGCCGGAGTAGCTCATGCGGAGCGGGGTGTCGTAGAGCGTCTCGGCGTGGCCCATCCACGAGATGCGGCGCGCGGTCCCGGCGTCTTCATCGGGGCTGTCGACCGCCAGGTCCTCCTCGAAATCGAGCCGGCAGGATTGGTAGCACCCCGGGTCCTCGGAGAAGCCGGCGCCCCTCTCCAAATGCGCCTGGCAGGCGGCGTTCCCGAGGTCATCATAGAACCCGCCGGGCCCTGGATTGGTCCATTGCAGAACTTCCTCCAGGGCCTTGAGCCGTTCCGGTTCGGTTGGGAGCTTGCGGATGCGGGCAAATCGCTCCTCGAGCCAGAACCGGTTGTTGAGCGGGTAATCCAGCGTGTCGAGGCTCGCGCCGCGGTCCACGGCGATGGCCCGGTACTTATCCACGCTTAGCTGCATGCCGATGCTCTGGAATAGGGCCTCGGCCAATTGGTGGATTCGCAGACGCCAGTCCGGGTTAATCGGTTCCCGGGTCGCCCGGTCGAGGATGTGTTGCGCGTCGGAGAGGGCGCCGGCCGCACCAATGGCCGGCGCGGCCCGGAGGCGGGCCATGGCCTGCGTCTCCAAATCCGTTTCGTAAATCAGGCGGTGGCGAACGTAGGCATCGTAATAGCCCCGAAAGAGCGCCTGCTGCAGACGCCAATTCTTCAACTCGGCCGGCAAGGCGTCCCGTTCCAGGCCCTGGAGTTGGGCCAGTGTGACATCCACGGCCTGGTTTGCGATTAGAGGTCCCCGCCAGTCCTCTTCGAGGGCCAGCAGCGCGTGGGCGAAATCGTCGGTATAGCGTTCGCCGATGAAATAGCGGGCATATTGCCGGAGAATGTCCGTCACGCTCGCGTCGGGGTCCCAGCCGAGGGCGCTCCAGACCATCTTGTTGACGTCGTCGTTGCATCCCTCGGAATAGGTCAGGAAGCCGATGGTGTCGGGCTGGAGTTTGCGGAAAATGGCGGCCTCATCCTGGGGACGGGGATTGATGCACTCGCGCGCCTCGGTCAGCGCGTAGGCGGCATCCCAGTTCGGCACCGGATACTGGCATTGGCGCGAGTGAGTGATGTCCGGGTAGTGGCGAATCGGATATTGAGCGGGCACAAGCTGGCGCAACCTCGGCAGACTGATGCGGACCTGCGGGCCGAAGACGACGCCGCTGAGCCACGCGGGCTGCTCGCGCTGGAGGATATCCAGGAATTCGTCCAGCCACTTTTGGTCGAAGCTCTGCGGAGAAACCCACATTTGGGCTTTCGGATGATAGCGGTGCAGGTTCAGGGTCTGCTTCTCCAGGAGGGCCATCAGGTGCTTCGGGCGCGTATGGCCCGGGTCCCCGCCGGGCACGAAAACCGCATCCACGCGGCTGAGCCGGGCGAAGACCCGGCCCCAATCCACCAGCGCCGACTCGACGGTCCCCGCATCCGAATAATCCGCGTCCATCGCCGGATACCAAATCCAAACGTCCAGTCCGTAGGCCGCGGCCAGTCCGGACATGCCGGCCATCATCTCCATCTGGGGCCGGGGAAAATGCGGACTGTCCGCCGCGTCATCGGATCGGGGCGGAATTAACTCGACCGCGTTGCAGCCAAAGACCGCCAGGTCCCGGAAATACTGCTCCCAGACGGGCAGGTCCCACGCATCGTATGAATTGCACTTCGGGCGGTAGCCCAGTTGGTGGCCCCGGAGCCGGTATCTCGGCGCCGTCGCGATGTCCAGCGTGTCGGGGACCCAGACCCGGCCCCGGCCCCAATGCAGCTCGCGCAGCAGTCTGCCCACCCCGAAGAGCACTCCGCGCGCGTCGTTGCCCAGCACATACACCCCGCTGTTCGTCTCGTCTTTCCGAACGCACAGCCGGTACCCTTCCGCCCCTTCGGGACCCGAGAACGATTGCAGGGGCTGGCTCCAGGGCCCGGCGAACGACCCGACATCGGACTTGAGGCCGACGCCCACTACCGGAACCCCCGCCGACGGCCGGCGGGTCGTTTCCTCCCAGCGGATACCCGAGCGCTTCTCCACCTCCTCGACAAGCATGTCCACGGCCTTCCTTCCAGGCCCGGCGAAGCCGGGCGCCGTGACCACAACCGCGTTCGTCAAGTCGAGCGTCGCGCCCCGAATCGCTCCGCCGAACATGAAGGCCAGCGCGCACGCGCCCCATGCGGCCGGCCCGAACCCGGCCCGCCGCCGTTTCAAAATCCCGCCCAATGAAATTGCCTCCAACGCTCTCTCTGATTTTCGGGGTTTCATCTGGTGGGGACTTTAAGCCCTCCCATCGCGGGTGTCGAGCGCCGAGTGCCAAGGCGAGTTTGGCCCTCACACGAATCGTTGCCAACCAGGGGCGCTCTGCTCTATCATGCTCCTTATGAGACGCTGCTTTGCTGTGGTGATGGCCTTGTTGCTCGCTTTTGTGGCCGGGGCGAGGGCAGGGGAGGCCGATGACCAATACATCGAAATATACAAAGTGATTCGCCAAGCCGACGCCCTCAACGAGGGTGGCCAGCCAAGCCAGGCCCTCGCCAAATACTCCGAGGCCCGCGCCGCCCTCCAGGCCTTCCACAAAGCATACCCGGACTGGAATGTCGTCGCCGTCAATTATCGCCTCGATTACCTGGCCTCCAGAATGACCGTCCTCTCCCTCCAACTCCCCGCGCCCTCCAAAACCCCTCCCCCACAGGCCAAGACCCCGGCCGCCCCCGCCGCTGCCGCCGCCCATCCTGCGCCCGCGCAACCCCTCGTGCAACCCCCCGCCGATTGGACCAACCAGCTCAACACCCTCAAGGAACAGGCCCGCCAGTTGCAGGGCGAAAAGGGCCAGTTGCAGATGGACAAAGACCGCTTGCTCGCGGACAAGGGCTTGTTGGAGGAGAAGCTCAAAGAGGCCCTCGCCGTTCGCCCCGCTGCCGCCGACCCGCGCGAGTTGGCAAAGGCGGAGGAGAAAATCAACGCCCTCCAAAAGGAAATCGACTTGCTCAACGTCAGCCTCCAGCAGGCCAAGGCCGGAACCTCGGCTGTGCCTCCCTCTTCCCCCGCGCCGGCGCCTGCCCCCGCCCCGACACCTTCCCCCGCGCCGGCTCCCGCATCGTCTGCGGACGCCGAACGCATCAAGCAGCTTGAATGGCAGCGGGAGGACCTGGCCAAGAAACTCGAAGCCGCCAACAAGGCCCTCGCCGCTCGCAAAAGCAAAGGCTCTTCCCGCGCGGAAACCCAGAACGAAATCAACAATCTCCGGGCGCAAATCGAAACCCTCGAGGCTCAGAAGGCCCCTTACACCGCCGAAGAATTGGCCCTCTTCAAACCCTCCGAGCCATCCTTGGCCCGCACCAACACCGTCCGCAAATCGGTCCGCGAAATTCCCGCCGGCATGGCGGCCCTCATCGCCCAGGCCAGGAATTACTTCACCTCCAAGCAATACTCCAATGCCGAGTCCCTCTACCTGCAGGTCCTCCGCGAGGACGAGAAGAACGTGGGCGCCCTCTCCGATATTGCTTTCATCGAGATCAAGCTCAAGCGCATGGATGCCGCCGAAACGCACCTCAAAAACGCGCTCGAAATCGCCCCAGACGATCCGTACACCCTGATGATCCTGGGCCGCTTGAGAATGTCCCAAACGAATTGGGACGGCGCCCTTCTGGCCCTGAGCCGCGCCGCCCAGGGCGACCCCCAGAACGCCGAAGTCCAGAACGACCTCGGCATCGTCCTGAGCGAGAAAGGCCAGCGCGCCCCCGCCGAAGCCGCCTTTCGCAAGGCCGTCCTGCTCCAGCCCGGTTACGGCGACCCGCACAACAACCTGGCCATCTTCTACCTCACCCAGCAGCCGCCCCTGGTTGAACTGGGCCGCTGGCACTACCAAAAGGCCCTCGCCTCCGGCCTGCCCCATAACCCCGATATCGAGAAACTCCTCGAATCCAAAAAAGCCGCCCCTCACTGACCGGCGCCCCTCCCCCAACAGGGTCCGCGAGCCGGTGCAGTCGCATCTAAAATGGCTTTCCGAGCTTGCCGCGCCTCGCTATCCTGTGGAATGCGAATTTTATCGGGAATTCAGCCCTCGGGCACCTTGCACGTGGGCAATTACTTCGGGATGATGCGCCCGTCGCTCCGTTTGCAGGAGCAGGGCGAGGCCTATTACTTTATCGCCAATTACCATTCGATGACCTCGGTCTTCGATCCGGAGATGCGACGTCAGAACACCCTGAACGTCGCCCTGGACTTTCTGGCCTGCGGGCTGGACCCGCGCAAGACGGTTTTCTTCCGCCAGTCGGATGTGCCCGAGGTCACCGAGTTGACCTGGCTGCTGGGCACAGTGACCCCCATGGGATTGCTAGAGCGGTGCCACTCGTACAAGGACAAGGTCGCCAAGGGTATCGCATCCAACTTCGGTCTCTTTGCCTACCCGGTGTTGATGGCCGCCGACATCCTCATTTACGACTCGAATATCGTTCCGGTCGGGCGCGACCAGAAACAGCACGTCGAGGTCACCCGGGACATCGCCATTAAGTTCAACGAGCAGTACGGCCAGACGCTCGTCGTGCCCGAACCCCGGATTCAAGAGGAGGTGGCCGTCGTTCCGGGCACCGACGGACAGAAAATGAGCAAGAGCTACGGCAACACAATCGATATCTTTGCCGATGAAAAATCGGCCCGCAAACAGGTCATGAGCATCGTCATGGATAGCCGGACGCCCCAGGAACCAAAGCCCGACGCTGAGAAGAACCTCGCTATCCGGTTATTGAGGCTGTTCGTTTCCGGCGAGACCGCCCAGGGCTGCGAAGACCGCCTCCGGGCCGGCGGAATGGGCTACGGCGACCTCAAGAAAGCGCTCTTCCAGCACTACTGGGAATACTTCGCCCCCGCTCGCGCCAAGCGCGCCGAATTGAAAGCAAACCTGGATTATGTCGAGCAGGTCCTCAAGGACGGCGCCACCCGCGCGCGGGCCAAAGCGCGCGAAGTGCTGGACCGCGCCAGGGCCGCCACCGGGCTGGTTTAGTGGTCATGAACATTGACACGTTATCGTATTCCTGTTCATGACCACGTAGTGTCGCGCTTACCCCGCTCCCCGCTCCGGCGCTCCCTCACCTTGCGGGTTCGAGCTTGCGCAGCCGCTCGACCGTCTCCGGGTGGAGTGTGGCCAGGTTGGTGCGCTCTCCGGGGTCGGCCTCCACATTGGCCAGGAACCATTCTTTATCCTCGGGTGCCAGCCTCCCGCCGGCCTGGTCGTCTGGCAGATGGAGGAGCTTCCAGGGTCCCTGCCTGACGGCCCACTGGTCACCCAGGCGCCATTGCAGAACGTCGTGAGGGCTGGGGGCCGACTCGGCCCGGATGACCGGCACGAGGCTGCGTCCATCGAGCCTGGCGCTTGGCAAAACGGCGCCGCACAGCTCAGCCAGCGTCGGCAGCCAATCGCACCCGTGAGCGACCTGGCTGCGGACCTGGCCCTCGGGCAGGTGTCCGGGCCAGGAGATGATGGCCGGCAGCCGGATGCCACCCTCGAAGAGGCTGAATTTGGCGCCGCGATATGGGCCGCTGCTGCCCCCGCCGTAGTGCGCCCTCTCTTCCACGGAATGGCCGTTGTCCGATTGATAGACGATGATTGTGTTTTGGCGCAGGCCCGAATCTTCCAGAAACTTCACCAGCCGTTCCACCCGGTCGTCGAGAGTCGAAACGAAGGCCGCGTACAGGTTTCGCGGGTAGGGCAGGGCGTGGTAGTAATTGAGCCACTTCTCATCTCCCTGGTACGGGTAATGAGGCATGTTGATGGCGAAGTAGATGAAGAAGGGCCGGTCGCGGTGGCCCGCGATGAATGCCTGCGTCTTTTCCAGCATCAGGTCCGGGAAGAAGCGGCCGGCCTGGTGTACCCGCCGGTTGTTCTCCCAGAGGTCGTGGCGGTTCGGCCCGCCCCAGTAGCAGAAATGGGAGTAGTTATCGATGCACCCGCCCATGAACCCGAACGAATAATCGAACCCGTGCTCCAGCGGTCTGTGGCCTGCACCCGAGCCGAGGTGCCATTTCCCAATGTGCGCGGTGGCGTAACCCGCCGCGCGGAACATGTCCGCCACGGTGATTTCAGTCGCGGGCAGACCCGGACCGGTCAACGTTTCCAACTGGTCATCCGCCTCTGTGGGCGGGCCGGCGCTGTTGTTCGGCATTCCCGCCACCCACGGGTAGCGGCCGGTGAGCAGGCCGGCGCGCGAGGGCGAGCAAACGGGAGCCGCTGAGTAAAACTGAGTGAATCGGACCCCGTGTGCGGCCAGCCGGTCCACGGCCGGCGTCAGAAGGTCCTTCGCCCCGTAACACCCCGCATCGATGCTTCCCTGGTCGTCGGCCATGATGACGATGACGTTGGGCTTCACCGGCTGGGCCGCAAGGCAAGGCCCCGGCCCGGGACCCGGCAAGAGCAGAATCGCGCACAGGATTGGAGCCAACGTTGGGTTGCCGGGACGACGGTGCCTATTCATCTCATTCATGGCCGCAGGTTTCAATCCGCATCGCGCCGAGAGTACCACCTCCGAGTCAATCGCCGCCTGGATGCGGCCGGAACGCTGTTCCCTTGCCAGGTTGCAGTCCTCAAGCACAAGTTCCACTGCGGCGGACATGAGGCCAATCTGGCGACACTGTGCCCCCGGAGCAAGCAGCTTTACGATTCATGAACAGAAGCCCCTCAAGACAAACGCTTTCTGCTTGGGTTTATACGCCGGCTTGCTATCATCTCAATGGACTGTGCCACTGACGGCCAAACTATAAGTCGATATGAAGCTGTTTTCTCTGCAGTATCCGCGAGAGGTTTCGAGGGGTTTAGTCCTCCTGGGTTTGAGCGCCTGGTGCCTGGTTCCCCCGGCGGCGGCCCAGGTCAATTACCAGAATTACACCTTCACCACCTTGGCGGGTCAGGCTACCGGCTGGTTCGACGGCGCCAACGGAGCCGCCCTTTTCTCGTACCCGTTCGGTGTGGCGGTGGACGCCGGCGGCAACCTTTACGTGGCGGACACGGAGAACAATACCATCCGAAAGGTGACCCCCGGCGGAGTGGTGACGACGCTGGCGGGCCTTGCGGGCAATTCGGGGGTGACCAACGGCGTCGGTCAGACGGCGCGCTTTAATTCCCCCTGCGGCGTCGCGGTGGACGGGAGCAACAACGTGTACGTGGCCGATTCCGCTAATCACACGATTCGGAAGGTCACGCCGGCGGGCGTGACGACCACCCTGGCGGGCGCGCCGGGGGTCGCCGGCAGCCTGGACGGCTCCGGCGGCAGCGCCCGGTTCAACGGCCCCCAATCCCTGGCCCTCGACGCCGCCGGCAATGTGTACGTGGCCGACGCCACCAACTGCGCCATTCGCAAAATCACCCCGGCCGGCGTTGTCACCACCTTGGCCGGAAAACTGGGGGTTTCAGGGACCAATGACGCCGCCACCGGCGCCGCCGCCCGGTTCTACCTCCCCTACGGCGTCGCTTTGGACACCAACGGCAACGTCTTTGTGGCCGATACTCTCAACTGCACAATCCGCAAGATAAGCTCCAGCGGAGCGGTGACGACCCTGGCGGGTCTTGCAGGCACGGCCGGTTCCACCGATGGCACCAACTCAGGGGCGCGCTTCGGTTACCCGTGCGGCGTCGCGGTTGACGCCGGCGGCAACGTGTTCGTTGCCGATACGGGCAATAATACGATACGCCAGGTAAGCCCCGCAGGGGTGGTGACCACCTTGGCCGGGTCGGCGGCGAGCTACGGCTCGACCAATGGCACCGGCAGCGGCGCCCTCTTCTACTCCCCGCTGGGCGTCGCTGTGGACGGCAACGGGAACGTATACGTGGCCGATACCTACAATTCCACGATTCGAAAAGTGACCACGCCAGCGGGAGTGGTGACAACCGTGGCTGGAACCGTGGCCGCATCCGGCAGCGCGGATGGCAACGGCCGCGCCGCTCAGTTCAGGGACCCCTACGGCGTGGCGGTGGACAGCCACGGCACGGTTTACGTCTCCGATCTTGCCAACAACACCATCCGCCAGATCACCGCGGCGGGTGTGGTCACGACCCTGGCGGGCGTCGCAAACTCCACCGGAGGCACCAACGACGGGACCGGCAGCGCGGCCAGCTTTGGCGAACCCGCCGGCATCGCAGTGGACACCAACGGCACCGTGTATGTGGCCGAGTATGCGAACCACACCATCCGTAAAATCGCTCCGGGCGGCATCGTGACCACCTTCGCCGGCGCGGCCGGTCAGGGAGGTTCGACGGACGGGACCGGGAGCGCGGCCCGATTTCTCAATCCCCTGGGCGTGGCCGTGGGCCTCGACGGCACCGTCTATGTCGCCGACACCTTGAACGACACGATTCGCAAGATCACGCCCGATGGGATCGTCTCGACTCTCGCGGGCGTGGCCGGCAAGTCCGGCTCCAAAGACGGGCCGGCGGCTACGGCGCTGTTCTCCGACCCCCAGGGCTTGGCTGTCGATGGCGGCAACAATGTTTACGTGGCGGACACCGGCAACGCCACCATTCGGAAGATTACCACCAACGGGGTCGTCTCGACCTTGGCCGGCAAAGCCCAAACCAAGGGCGCCACCGACGGCGTCGGCGGGGCCGCCCGGTTCGACGATCCTTTCTCCATCGCTGTCGACAGCCAAGGCTACCTTTATGTGGCCGACACCGATAACAACACGATCCGCAGGGTCTCACCGGATGGAACGGTCAATACACTGGCAGGCGTGGTCGGCGTCGGAGGCGGAATCGATGGGACCGGGGCCAACGCAATGTTCAACTTCCCCGAGGGTCTGGCCGTCGACTCGATCGGCAACCTGTACGTCGCCGACACCTTGAGCGCCACGATTCGGAAAGGCAACGCGGCCCTGCCCGACATGCCCACGGTTGTCCCGGCATTCGGGCCGCCGGGAACGCTCCGCCAGTTTGGTGTCACGAACCTCACGGCCGCATCGTGGTCCTGGAGCATCGTTCGCCGCCCTTCCTCTTCTTCGGTGCAGTTGTCCTCGACCACAGCCCTCACCCCCACCCTCACGCCGGACGTGTCAGATTTGTTCATAGTCCGCTTCCAAGGCTTCGACAGCTTCGGGCACGCCACCATCGGCGATCTCTGGATTGGGGCCGTTCCGACGCCCCCGACCTTGACCATCACCTCGCCCCAGCCAAACCAAAAAGCGACCACCTCCCCCTTTACCTTCACAGGCACGGCAAGTGCCGAGGCGGGGGTTGCAGCGGTGTGGTGCCAGGTCAACGCCGGCCCTTGGATTCAAGCCGTCGGCACTCTCTCTTGGTCGGACGCGATAAGCCTGACCAATGAAGGCCCAAACACCGTGAGCGCGTATGCCGTCGACCTCAGCGGGAATTTCTCGACAACCAATACCGTCCACTTCACCTACGCCCCGGGCGTGACGCTGGAATGGATTTTCGATTATGGGACCGTTTCGCCCACTTACGAAGGCCAGACGCTGGTCATTGGCAAGAAGTATTCCATCACCGCCAAACCCTACTCCGGTTGCATCTTCGTCAACTGGACCGACACCGCCGGCAACGTTCTGGCCACCACTCCCAGCTTCTCGTTCACCATGACGCCTGGCCTGACCCTCCAGGCTAACTTCATCGCCAGCCCGTTCCTCGCCCTCCAGGGAAGCTATGCCGGGTTGTTTGCCGACACCAACAGCTTCTCCTGGACTAGCGCCGGCTCCTTCTCCGGCACCCTCACCGGTATGGGCGCCCTCAGCGCCCAACTCCAATTAGCCGGGAGCAACTACCGGTTCTCAGGTCCGTTCTCGCTCTCCGGCGCCTACTCCAACACCATCGCCGGACCGGGCGGCAAGCCGCTCACTCTCCAACTGCAACTGGACCTCAGCGGCAGCCAAGGCATGACCGGCTCGGTCAGCAACGCCGCCTGGAGTGCCGGCCTGACGGCCTATCAGGGGATTTTTTATCAGGCCAATCGGACCAACCTCACCTCGCTGGCCGGCAAGAAGTTCACGCTGGTGATGGCCCCTCCCGCGTCGGCTGAGTCTTCAGACGAACCGGGCGGCTACGGCTTCGGAACTCTGAGTGTCAGCACCTTGGGTGTCGTCACCTTCAGCGGGATGTTGGGTGATGGGACCAAGGTAACCGCCGGAGGCGCGGCGGTCGGCTCCAGCCAGTGGCCGCTCTACGCCTCGCCGACGGCTTACGCAGGCAAAGGGCTGGTGTGGGGTTGGCTGAGCTTTGTGACCAACGGCGCTACCCAGGATGTCGCAGGCTCACTGACGTGGCTCAAGCAGGCCGGGCTGCCCGGCGCCCTTTACCCCAACGGCTTTGGGTTTACCAACGAGGTGCAGGTGCTGGAGTCCCCTTATTCCTATACGAGCAGCGCACGTGTGCTCAACTGGACCAACGGCGTGCTCGAACTGGCCGGCGGCAATCTGTCCCAGGCCCTGACCAACGGGGTGACTCTGGGCGCCAACAACAAGCTCAGCGGCACGAACAAGCTAAACCTGACCCTCACGACCGCGTCGGGCCTGTTCCAGGGCACCGTGCCCGTGACGGGGAGCAAAACCGGCATCTCGGTCAGCGGGGTCTTGCTCCAGGGAGGTAACGCCGGTTACGGGTTGTTCCTGGGCTCCACAAATTGCGGAAGCGTAACCCTGCAAGGGCAATAGCGGACCCTTGTTTATCCGTATCCAGATTTACATGCGGCGAGAATCCGAAATCCGAAATCCGAAATCCGAAATCCGAAGGAAACTCGAAATCCGAAATCCGAAGGCCGAAGGCTTTCGGGCGTCAGTTCCACGCTCGACAGTAAGGCCACAGGCGTTCGTTTATTGCGTCCCAACCATACCGGGTAAAGGGCCGACTTTCGGATTTCGGTTTTCGGATTTCCTTCGGATTTCGGATTTCGGTTTTCGGATTTAGTGAGTGATTGACTTCAACCATGAGCCTCCCCATCCCCCCTCCTCCACCCATTCCCGTGCCACCGGACGAACGTTGGTTCGACATCCGCGTCCGCTACCTGCCTGTGCTGGTCTTCGTTGGCGCGTTGGGATGCGCAGCCATGCTGTGGAGGGCCGATGTCGGCGCTCCCGTTTCGATTGGACAAGCCGAACCCGTGGTCTCGGACGTGAGCTGCCACAAGACCGGGGTGCTTTCGGAGTTGGATGTCGTCCGCTTCCAGAGGGTCAAGACGGGCGACCGAATCGGGCAGGTCATGATCGTTGACGCGCAAGTGATGACGAACTCGATCGCGGTCATTCGAGCCGAGATCGAGATGCTGCGCGCGACCGTGGCGCCGACCTCCGCCCGGCAGCGCATTGCTCTGGAATACGACAAATACCGGCTGGATTGGCTGAAGGAGAGGACCGACCTCGCCAGCGCGCGCGCCGAACTCCAATATGCGGAAGGCGAGTTTCGGCGAATGGAATCGCTCTTCAAGGAAAAGCCCCCGATTGTCTCGGAGCGACAGTATGAACAGGCCAAGGAGCAACGGGACCGGCGGCTGGATCAGGTCAACGAGCTAACCAAGGCGGTGACCGAATGCGAGGCGCAATTCAAGGAACTCCAGCTTACAAATACCATGGACCTCTCCAGGGTCACCGCCGACCCGCTGGCTGCCACCATCGCCGTTGAGGAATCCAAGCTGCGCCTTACGGAGGCCGAGCAGATTCCGGTCATCGTCAAAGCCCCCATGGACGGCATCGTCACCACCATCTACCATCGGGTGGGCGAGGCGGTGACCCCCGGACTGCCGATCGTGGCCCTTGCCACGCTGGAACCGGTGCGCATCGTCGGCTATCTCCGGCCCCCCATTGCCCGCGACCCCAAGCCGGGAATGAAGGTCTCGGTTCGCACTCGCGGTCTCCGCCGCGAGTCCGGCTCAGCCACAATCCTCGAGGTCGGCACCCAGATGGAAGTCATCCCGGCCACCCTGCTCGGACCCGTCAACTTTGCCAATATCGTCCAGGGGCTGCCCCTCAACATCAGCCTGCCCCCCAACCTCAAGGTCCGCGCCGGTGAGGTGGTGGACATTACCCTCGCCCAGGGTGTTGCCGAATAGTCCGCGGTCCGGAGGAGAGCAGTCAATCCGGGCGCCCGGAGTATTCGTGGGCCTCGGGCGCCGCGGGCGGCTCGTCCAGAAAGACGAGTTGCTGATGGCCGGGTTGGCCCACCAGGGCGAGAGGACGGCCGGCAAATAGCGCCAGCAATTGCTCATCGTTGATGATCTGGACGGACCCGCCTTTGGCGGTCTGGCCGGGAGCGCCAAACGCGCCGGATTGGGCAACCGAGACCGGCCTGGCATCCGGGCGCGAAGGCCAGGACAAAAGGACGCCGGCTCCGAACGCCAGCGGCAGCAACGCCAGGACGCACCATCGGCCCGCGCGCCGGGCGCGGCGGCGCCGGCGAATAAAGGCCAGTCCCTGTTCCAGCGAAGCCCGCCGGAAGTCCGAAGACGCTTCTCCGGCAAGGAGTTCGCCCAACAATCGATCCTGTTCGACACGTTTCATGGCACATCCACCTTATTCACAACACGCCCTGCACACTCGTCTTCATAATCTGTCCTTGCCGCGCAGCCGCTCGCGCAGTTGCCGGCGCAGGCGCACAAGGCGTGATTCCACCGCCTTGTCGCTCAAGCCAGTCTGCGCGCCGAGTTCCTTGACCGTGGCGCCATCCAGGTACTTGCCCTCGATGAGCCGGCGGTCGGCGGGGTCGAGTTCCTCCAGGCTTTCCTCGAGGATGGCACGCACGTCGTCTGCTTCCGGGCCTTCGGGGGCCTGAATCTCAGCGTGTCGGAAGAGAGTGAATCTCTCCAGCAAGGCCCAGTAGCGGTGTTGTTTGCGTCCGGCATCGCGGGCCGCGCTGCGCGCCAGGGCCTTGAGCCAACTCCAAAAAACCTCTTCCGAATCGAAAGGCCGCGCATAGCGCAGCACGCGCAGAAGGGTTTGTTGCAGGGCCTCCTGCGCCTCATCCTCCCGCCCGCGCGTGACCACGAGCAAGAACTGGTAAAGCTGGTCGAAATAAACCGCGTGAAACTCCCTGAAGGCGTCTTCATCGCCCGCCGCCAACCCCCTTGTTATCAGGGCAATCGCCCCGGACGCTTCATGCCGGGAAACCCCGTCCACGGTGTCGGTTCCCGTTTTTCGAAGCGTGAGCACGATGTTGGCGGCCGGGGTGAACACTCGATTGATTAACGCGGCTGCGGAGCAGCGGGGGTGGAGCCGGGGGGCGGATTGCCTGGCGTCGGCTGGCCAGGCGGAATGACGTTGCCGCTCGGGAAGTATCCGGGAGGGCTGTTCGGCGCCGGCTGAGCAGAACCTTGCACTCCCATTCCGCCACCCGTTGCACCGCTCATCCCACCACTCATTCCGCCACCCGTTGCACCGCCCATCCCACCACTCATCCCACCACTCATCCCACCACTCATACCGCCGCCCATACCACCGCCCATGGACCCACCCATACCGCCGCCGCGCGGCCCGTACCGTCTTTCCAAGCGATCCCGTGGCGCCCTCTGGTTCGCCTCCTGTTCGCTGCCCGAACCGATTCCGCCGTCGCTCGGTTGGCCCGTGAGGGCGCCCACTACCTTGCGCGCCACTTCGATCGCATCCGGCGGGCCGGTCACGATCAACAAGCCGGTGCCCGGATGGAATTGGAAACGGGGCTGATCATTCTCCGTCATATTGCCCTCCTTAAGGCCGTCCAGGACCTGGAGGACGGTCTTCCGGATCTCGTCCAGGGTCTTATCCGCATTTTGATTGTTTTTGGAAAGATGCTCCAGGTAGCCGCTAAGATTGAACACCTCCACCATGCGCCGGGCGCGTTCGAGGGGATTGCGTTGTGATTCAATGCCAAGATCCAGGATGTAAAGGCTGAATTCCCCTGCGGGTGGGCTGGGCAATCCTGTGGCCGGGTCGATCATGCCTCCGGGGTTTGGCATTCCCTGCCTCCACGCGAACCTGTAGCCGCTTGCCACCCGCAATGCCTCGAGGGCCTCGCCCAACGAGCCGGCCGAACGCAGATCGAGGTGGCCCACTCTCAGGTTCGACACTTCGGGCGCCAGCACGATGTTCACCCCGGGCCACAAATCCCTCAACGCGTCCACTGCGTTGGCCAAGGTCGCCTCGTTTGTGTGTCCCCCATGCACTAACTTGCCCCCCACAATCCACAACTGACGATCGGGCGAAACCGAAGGACCCCTCGCCGCGGGTTGAGCGGCCGGTGTCGCTTCAGGGGTTTTCGGGCTGTCTTCCGCCCGGCTGCTGTTGAATTGGAGAGTGGCGGCAAGACAAACCAGGCCGGCGGACCGGCGAAACCAGTATTGGGTTTTCATAAATCAAAGGTGCTTGGCATGTTGAATCTCGACTGTCACCCACAACACGCCTCTCACGCCCAGAATCCTGCAAAGAAAATAAGCCAGGCTCTGGATTAGGACCAGCAACCGGAACCTGCGACCCGCCCTCGAAAGACTGGCCGGCTCCTTAATGCAGAAATGTGGGCGAGAGGAAGTAGAGCATTCCGGCGCGAAGCTTGGGCGCGTCCAGGCCCAGGTCCACCCGGAGCACTCTCGAGTCGGTCTTGCCGAACAAATGGAACAAATCCGAGAGGTCGTAGCGTTGCTGGTATTGAACCACGGTGGCCGAAGAAATCCCGGCGATTTTCCTGGCCCGTTCCACGGCATCGTCGAAGCTGCCCAACTGGTCCACGAAACCCAGCTTGAAGGCCTCCGTGCCCGAGAGCACCCGTCCGTCGGCGTAGCTGGCCCAATCAGGATTTAGGGCGGCCCCGGCGCCTCCGTTTTTTTGCCGGGCCCAGTTGCGTCCCTCGGCCACCACGGCCTTGAACCTCCCGAAGGTCTCATCGATAAGTGCCTGGAGCATTTCCCGTTCCTGAGGCGTGACTTGGTCCGGCTCGCGCTCGCCGCTCATCATATCCTTGAATCGCCCGCTCTTATAGACCTCCGGGCGCACCCCCACCTTGTCCATCAGGCCGCGGTAGTTCCAACTGTGCATGATGACGCCGATGCTGCCGGTTATCGTCAAGTCATGCGCCACAATCCACCGGCAGGGCGATGACACATAGTAGCCCCCGGAGGCCGCCAGGCCGCCCATCGAGGCCACCACCGGTTTCCCATTCCTCTTCTTCTGGAAATCGGCGATGGCGCGGTAAATCTCGTCCGAGGCCAGCACCTCGCCGCCCGGGGAATCCACCTTCAAAATGACCGCCTTGACGTCGTCATCCTCGGCGGCGCGCCTCAGTTCCGCCTTGATCAACTCCGCCGAAACGAAAGCGCCCTCTTCCGCCGCCTGGCCGACGATGACCCCATTGACCGGCACGACGGCTATCTTATCAACGGCGTGGGCCTCTCTGGAGACCACCGCCTCCTCAATCCTCGGCCCGTATGAATGCGTGTAGCGGGGGCTCTCTCCAAGCCCCAGGCTGCCGATGAGGCTGGCAACGTTCCAAACCACGCTCAACGTCAGCAACACCAGGAGTACGATCGAGAAGATCATCCAGCCTCGTCCCCGGCGAGGCGGAGCCGGCGGGGGCGCAGGGGTGGGCCGGGGTGGCGGCGAGATTATGGGAGGGGGAGGAGCCGCTGCGGGCGGCGGCGCGTATGCCGGAGGCGGCGCGGACGGCGGCAGGCCGGAATTCTCTTCCATAATGCGCGAAAATAGCCCATCCAGAGGGCATGGGCAAGCCCGCAAGGAGCCCAATCAGCCGCGAGCCTTGGCGCCGATGCGATTTCCCGCTTGCCCGGTTCCCGACATTGTGGTTTGCTTTGTGCCCGGCGGTCTCCAGCGCCAGGGTTGGCCACAGGGGTTTGTGGCCGCTGACCGACGAATTCATTGATCGACAAAATCGAAATCAAAACTTATGCCACTGACACATACTAGAGATTTGTTTGCCAAAGCCCTCAAAGGCAAGTACGCCGTGGGGGCCTTCAACGTCAACAATATGGAGCTGCTCCAGGCCATCGTGGAGGCCTGCGAAGCGGAAAAGGCCCCTGTCATCCTCCAGATTTCCAAAGGCGCCCGAGGCTACGCCAATCCGACCTATCTCAAGAAACTCATCGAAGCGGCCGTGAGCCTGTCCAACATCCCTATCGCCGTGCATCTGGACCACGGCGACAGCTTCGAGTTGTGCAAGGATTGCATCGACGAGGGCTTCACGAGCGTCATGATTGATGCCAGCCACGACCCGCTGGAGAAGAACGTCGAGGTCTGCCGTCGCGTTGTGGAATACGCCCACAAACACAACTGCGTGGTCGAAGGAGAGTTGGGCCAGCTGGTCGGCGCCCAGTTTGACGAAGGCGAGAAGGGCGGCAGCTACTCCAAAGAGGGCCACTACACCCACCCGCAGCAAGCCGTCGAGTTCGTGCGCCTTTCCGGCGTGGATTCGCTCGCCGTCGCGATCGGCAACTCCCATGGCGCCTACAAGTTCAAGGGCGAGCAACACCTCGACCTCGAACGCCTCAAGTCCATCAAAAAGGCCCTCATGGACGCCGGCCTGGGCGATTATCCCCTGGTCCTTCACGGTGCCTCCAGCGTTCCCAAGGAACTGGTCGAGGAAATCAACAAATACGGCGGCAAAATGGGCACCGACACCGCCGGGGTTCCCGAGTCGGATATCGAGGTCGCCCGCCGCATCGGCTGCACCAAGGTCAATATCGACACCGACCTCCGTCTGGCGTTGACGGCCGGCATCCGCAAGGTCTTTTTCGAAAACCCCAAGGAATTCGACCCTCGCAAATACCTCGGCCCCGCCCGCAACCACGTCAAGGAACTGGTGCGCCACAAGGTCCGCAACGTCCTGTGCTGCGCCGGCCACGCCTTCGATTAGGCCCGGCCGATTCAGGCTAATTCACCAGCCGATACCAATTATCGCGCTGGTGAGGCTCGTAGCGGAGGTCCTCAATAAGGCGGCGCATGTCGGCGACGGTCATTCGGAAGCTCGTGCCCGCCTGAGAAACGACGTTCTCTTCGATCATGATGCCGCCCAGGTCGTTGGCCCCGAACTTCAGCGCGACCTGGCCCAGCCCCTGGCCCTGGGTCACCCACGAACTCTGGACGTTCGGAAAATTGTCCAGATAAATGCGTGCTACTGCCTGGGTGCGCAGGTACTCGTGCGCGCCCACCGTGGGCGCCCTCAACCGCGTATGGTCCGCCTGGAAGGTCCACGCGATGAACGCGGTGAACCCCTTGCTCAGGTCCTGCTGCGCCCTCACCCGCTCCAGGTGCTCCACCCGCTCGGCCCGCGTCTCCACGTGGCCGAACATCATCGTCGCCGTCGAATTCAAACCGAGCCTGTGGGCCACGCCCATCACGTCCAGCCAATCGTCGGTCATCGCCTTGAGCGGCGAAACCTTCTTCCGCACTCGGTCCACCAGTATCTCCCCGCCCCCCCCTGGAATCGAACCCAGGCCGGCCGCGCGGAAATCCGCAATGATTCGGTCCAGGGGTTCGTTGAATACGTTCCGGAAGTGGACAAACTCGCTCGGGCTGAAGCCGTGGATGTTAATCTGCGGAAACCGCTCTTTTATATGCGAGAGCAGGTCCAAGTACCATTGTTTGCCCAGTTTCGGGTGGTGCCCCCCTTGGAGCAGAATCTGCGTGCCCCCGAGTTCGATCGTCTCCTCGATCTTGCAGTCCAGGTCCGCAAGGGAGATCACGTAGGCGTCGGCATCCCGCTCGGTGCGATAAAACGCGCAGAACTTGCAATACACGTTGCAGACGTTCGTGTAGTTGATGTTCCGGTCAACGATATAAGTGACAATTTGGTTCCCGCGCCCGTCGTAGGCCTCCGCCTTGGCAAGCTGGCGGCGGCGGTCCGCCAGCGCCCCCAACTCCTCGATCGGCAGGGCGTAAAGCCGCAAGGCCTCCGCGGAATCAATCCGCCCGCCATCCCACACTTTCTGCAACAAGTCGTCCAAAGCCGCGTCGTCAATCACACCCGGAACGTAGCGGATGATCTGCCGCAAAACAAGGCGCTCCACCGCGCAGCCATGAAAAACCAAAGGGCGGCGAAACCCCGAAACCGAAATCCGAAATCCGAAATCCGAAATCCGAAGGAAATCCGAAATCCGAAGTTCGAAATCTGAAAGCGCCGCGATGTTGTGGGGGGCGATCCGATGGAGAGCCTTTTGATTCGGATTTCGGTTTTCGGATTTCCTTCGGATTTCGGTTTTCGGTTTTCGGATTTCAACGCATGCCTTGCCCTCTCGTGCATGGGTTGGCAGACTGACTGGGACATGAGCCAATGGCTTCGGGCGCACAGCGAGAATATCGAGACCTTCCTGCTGGAGGTTATCCTGGGCGAGCGGCGCGGCGCGCGCGCTGCCCTGGTGCGGGCCTGTCTGTACCTGTGCTCGAAGGTTTTTCATCTGGCCATCCTCTCGCGCCGATATCTTTACAACCGGCGGCTGCTGCGGGACTCGACGCTCGGGGTGCAGGTCATCGCCGTGGGCAACCTGACCGTCGGCGGGACTGGCAAGACGCCGGTGGTGGAGAAGTTCGCGCGCGTCTTGCGCGACCAGGGGCGGAACGTCGCCATCCTGTCGCGCGGCTACCGCTCGAAACCCACGCCGCTGCACCGGCGGATGCTCAATAAGGTCTTTCTCCGGGATGACACCACGCCCCCGCGCGTGGTCTCGGACGGCAAGTCGCTGCTCCTGGATTCGGAAATGGCGGGGGACGAGCCGTACATGCTCGCCTCCAATCTCAAGGATGTGGTGGTCCTTGTGGACAAGGACCGGGTCAAGAGCGGGCGCTACGCTATCCAGAAGTTCGGGTGCGACACCCTGCTCCTGGACGACGGCTTCCAGTATTGGAAGCTGCGGGGCCGGCGGCTGGACATCGTGCTCATCGACCGGCAACAGCCCTTCGGCAACGAGCGTCTGCTGCCCCACGGCACGTTGCGCGAGCCGCCCTCCCACCTGTCGCGCGCCAGCGCGATTTTTATTACAAAGAGCGACGGCAACACCAAGGAGCTGCGCCGGCGCATCGCCCAACTCAATCCCACCGCCGGCATCATCGAGTGCATCCATCACCCCCTCTACCTCGAGGACGTCTTCACCGGCCAGCGCGAGGGTCTCGAACTGCTCAAAGGCCGCAAGGTGGCCTCCTTGAGCGGCATAGCGCAGCCGGAGAGCTTCGAGCGGAGCCTGGTCCACCTGGGCGCCGAGCTGGTCTATTCCAAACGCTTTGCCGACCACCATCGCTTTACCCAGCAGGAATTGCTCAACGCCATCAACCGAAGCAAGAAACGACAAGCTGAAACCATCGTCACCACGCAGAAAGACGCCGTCCGCTTCCCGAAGTTGGACCGGCGCGACTTGCCCATCTACTTCATGCGCGTCGAAATCAAAATCCTTAGCGGCAGCGACGATTTTCAGGACTGCGTCCGCAAGATATGCTTTGATTGACCGATGGAACTGGTGCTTTATCTGGTGGCGCGGGCGGCCCTGGGCCTGGTCCAGGCCCTGCCGCTCATCTGGGCCGCGAGGCTGGGACGGGGCATCGGGGGGCTGGTCTATTGGCTGGACGCGCGTCACCGGGGCGTGGCGCGGCGCAACCTGGACCTGTGCTTCGGGCGAGAGAAAACCCCCGCGGAAATCCGCGCCCTGGCGCGCGAAAACTTCCGGCGAATCGGCGAGAATTTCGCCTGCGCGGCCAAGACCGCCTCGATGAGCCTGGACCAACTCCGTCCCCATATCGAGTTTGTCTCCCCGCAGCTCCGAAGCCCGCCCCCCGGCCAGGCCCCGCGCCGGATGGTGGCTGCCATCGGCCACTTCGGCAATTTCGAGCTTTATGCCCGCGTCGGCCAGTTCGCCCCCGCTTATCGGTCCGCCACGACCTACCGGGGTTTGCGCCAGCCCTCCTTGAACCGGCTCCTGCAAGGCTTGCGCCGGCGATCCGGCTGCCTCTTCTTCGAGCGCCGGTCAGAAGGCTCGGCTCTCAAGGTATTCATGCGGCAGCCGGCTGTGGTCCTGGGCCTGCTCTCCGACCAGGCCGGCGGGCCGAACGGGCTGCAGTTGCCCTTCCTGGGGCATGAGTGCTGGACCTCTCCCGCCCCGGCCGTGTTCGCGCTCCGCTACGATTGCGGCCTGCTCGTCGGGGTTTGCTACCGTGTCGGCCTTGCCCGCTGGCGCATCGAGGCGGACCAGGAAATCCCGACGCACCAAGACGGCCAGGCCCGCTCCCTTGCCGCCATTATGGGAGATGTCAACCGCGCCTTCGAGGCTGCGGTGCGTCGTGACCCGGCCAACTGGTTCTGGGTCCATAACCGCTGGAAAACCCGGCGCCCGAAGACCAAAGGAAAGCCCAAGGAAAATCCGAAATCCGAAATCCGAAATCCGAAGGAAATCCGAAATCCGAAGGCCGAAGCCCGAAGAAACCCCGATGTCACAGGCGCTCTCTCAGCCGCGGCGCCTCTTGATTCGGATTTCGGATTTCGGATTTCCTTCGGATTTCGGATTTCGGATTTCGGATTTCAAGCGGCTGCCCTCCGACGCGCCGGCACCCCTTGACAATGCCGCCCTCCGCCACCAATTCGAGCGCCGAGCCGTTCCTCCGGTCCCAGCCTGAGCGGGTTCTGGTGCGGGGAGTGAACTGGCTCGGGGATGCGGTGATGACAACGCCGGCTCTCCAACGCCTGCGCCAGCGCCTGCCCGGAACACACATCACATTGCTGGCGCCGCGCAAGCTCGAGGACCTTTGGAGGGGACACCCAAGTCTGGACGAAGTCATGACGTTCGCCGCGGGGCAGGGCGTATGGTCGGTCGCGGGCCAGATCCGCGGCACCCTTCCTTTCGACCTGGCCCTCGTCCTGCCCAATTCGCCACGCTCGGCTATCGAGACCTGGCTTGCGGGAATCCCGCAACGGGTCGGGTATGCCCGTCCCTGGGGCGGTTGGTTTCTCACCCGGTCTATCGCCTGGCCTGAGGGCCGCGTTGCCATGCGCAAACGGAGCGTTCGGGAAGTCCGCCGCTTGGCCGCGGCCAAACCGCAACCCGCGCCGCCGCCGTCCGCCCACCAGGTTCACCACTACCTCCGCCTGGCGGCCGCCCTGGGCGCCTCCTCCGAACCGGTCCCTCCGATGGTCCAGGTTGCCGCCTCCGAGGTGGAGCAAGCCCGCAAAGCCATCGAAGCGGAACTGCCGGCCAACACCAAGGGCGCGCCGGCTGGCTTGCCGCTGGTCCTTGGGTTGAATCCGGGCGCCGAATACGGCCCGGCCAAGCGCTGGCCGCCGGAGCGCTTTGCGGCCGTCGCCCGCGAGGTTTCCCGCCGGGTGGCGCCCTGCCTTTGGCTTGTCTTCGGCGGCCCCGGCGATCGGGAGTTGTGCGGGGAGATTGCTCGCGCCGCTGGCGCCAATGCCCTCAACCTGGCGGGGCGGACCTCATTGCGGCAGTTGATGGCCTCGCTCAAGCTCTGCCGGGTCCTGCTCACCAATGACACCGGCCCGATGCATCTCGCCGCCGCCTTGGGCACGCCGGTGGTCGTTCCGTTCGGCAGCACGTCTCCGGAGTTGACCGGCCCGGGATTGCCTGGCGACGAGCGAGAGCATCATCGTTTGCTCAGTTCGAGGGCCGGCTGCGCACCCTGCTTCCGCCGCGCCTGCCCCATCGACTTCCGCTGTATGACCGGCCTGACTGCCGAGCGGCTTACCCAGGCGGTCCTGGCGGCCTTAAAAGACCTCGCCTGAGTGTGTTGCTTTCCCGGTTGAGGGTGGCCAGTATCCTCTCGCCTGTTCAAGGCAAACACTCGCGCGGGTCCGTAATTGCGCCTTTGAGGGCGCTGGCGGCTACCGTTGCGGGGGAGGCCAGGAAAACCTGCGAGTCCTTATGGCCCATTCGGCCTGGGAAATTGCGATTGGTGGCGCTGATGCACCTCAGGGGCGCGTTCATGCGACCGAAGGTGTCCAACGGCCCTCCGAGGCACGCGGCGCAGCCGGCGTTTTCGGTCATCTGGACGCCGGCGGCGACGAGGATTTCCCAAATCGTCTGGCTCCCCCACCGCGCTGTCTGGAGGTCATGCACGATTTCCGGCGTGGCCGGCACGCCGAAGGTATCGATGGCCACCCGTTTGCCACGCAACACCCGTGCGAACTCGATGAAATCGCTGGTCTTGCCGCCGGTACAGGACCCAACATAAGCGCGGTCAAGCTTGATATGGCCGAGTTCCTTGGCCAGCTTGCGCTGGGCCGGGTCCGGGTGGCAGGCGACGGTCGGCTCGAGCTTGGACAGATCGACCACCGTCTCATAGACGAACTTCTCCTTCCGGTCGCGTGTGACTGGCTCGTAGGCCGTCGTGGTTCCATTGAGCTTGCAGCGCTGCTCGACAAAGGCCTGCGTCTTGGCGTCGAATTCGAAGATGGCGTTCTTGCCGCCGCACTCGATGGCCATATTGGCGATGGTCATCCGATCGTCCAGGCTCAGGCCCGAGGCGCCCGGTCCGTCGAATTGCAAGGCCCGGTAGGTCGCCCCGTCGAAGCCTATCTCGCCGATGCAGTGCAGGATGATGTCCTTGGCCATGACCCCGGGCGAAAGCTGCCCCTCAAGCCGGAAGTGCATCGTCTCCGGCGTCTTGAGCAGCAGTTTGCCGGTGCCCATGACAAAGCCGGCGTCCGTATTGCCTATCCCGGTCGCGAATTCATTGAAGGCCCCGGCCATGCACGTGTGCGAGTCCGTCCCGAAGAGAATCTCGCCCGGCCGAGTATGGCCCTTCTGGGGCAACGCCGTGTGGCAGACCCCGGCATAGTGCGTTCCGTGCTGGCGCCGGTACGGACCCTTGGCGGGGTCGAACGTCCAATGCCCGCTCGAATCATCAATGACATCGTAGAAAAACGTGATGCCCTGCTCCTTCACAAAATCGCGCAGGATGTCCACGTTCCGGTTTGATTTTGTGTCGGCCGTGAAAATGTAATGGTCCGGGATGATGACCACCCGATCGCGGTCCCAGACACGCGCGTTGGCGCCGAATTCGCGCTTGAAAACGCCAATCGTGCCCGGGCCGCAAACATCGTGCGTCATGAGCACGTGGGCCTTTACCCAGATGTTGTCTCCCGCCTGAACACGCGCCTTGCCCGCCGCCCGGGCGAGTATCTTCTCAGTCAGTGTCATAACCGTAATAAGCTAACCGGACCAGCATAGCGGAGCTTTGACATGACCACAAGACACAAGCCTGAAATCCAAAACCCTTCGGATTTCGGATTTCGGATTTCCTTCGGATTTCGGATTTCGGTTTTCGGGCTTCATCCCCGGCCATGTGGATCGTCTATTCTCGTCACTTGCCGTCGTCTCCCAGTGAAGCGGCAGTAATGGGTATGCCCGGCGTCGAGGGCGGCTTGCACCGCTCGGGCAAAGTCCAATCCAACTTCCTCCGGCGCGTGGGCGTCGGAGCCGAAGGTGATTGGCACGCGCGCCTCGGCGGCCATTTGCACGAGCCTGCGGCAGGGGTAAATCTCCCGGCAATCCTTGCGCAGGCCCGCCGTGTTGAGTTCCATCGCCACACCGGCGCGGGCGGCGGCCTCCAGGAAGCGGGCGTAGAGCGGCGCGCAGTCCTCCTTGGGATAGAAGCAGAATTTTTTGCACAGGTCCGCGTGGCCGATGATGTCGAACAGGCCGGATTGCGCTGCCATGGCCAGGCGCTCGAAATAAAGGGTCCAGATTTCGAGGGGCTCGTGGTCCTTCCAACTCGACATCTGGCGCGGGTTGTCGATGGCCCATCCGCCCCAGAGATAATGCACTGAGCCAATCAGATAATCCCACGGGTAGCGCGCTGCCAGATCGCGAATCCAGTCCTCGGCCTCGGGCAGGTAATCCACCTCCAGGGCGAGCTTGATGTCGAGTTGCGGCTGCGCCCGGCGTGCGGCGCTCACCAGGCCCACGTACTCCTCCAGTTGCGAGTCCCTCATGCGCCAGTCGTCGAAATCATCCTGGGGCATGGGATTGTGATCGGAAAAGCCGATCTCCCGGAAACCCAACTCGGCGGCTCGGGCCGCCAGTTCGATCGGCTGCCCCGTAGCGTGCCGGCAGAGCGGCGTATGTAAATGGTAATCCGCGGGCCAGATCATAAAAACAATGCCCGGCGCCGAAGCGCCGGGCCTTTGCTGTACGTCCCTTCAGGGACAGAGATAGCGGAAGCCGGACGGTTTACTGGGCGGGGGCTTTGCCTTCCTGGTCTTTGGCCGCCTGCTTGACCTGTTCAGTCACCTCGTCAATCGTCTTCTTTTGCGCGTCGTTGAGGTTGGGCAACTCCTTGAGCTTGTCCAACGCCATCAACGCATCAACGTACTTGTTGTAACGGAGGCCGTAAGTGACGTTTCTTATCCCGGTCTGGGCGTCAGGCCCGGCCGTCTCAAGGGCCTTACGCAGTTTCGGCATATCGATCGCCACGTTGCCGTAGGTCGGCACCTTCTGCGCGGGCGCTTCGCTCTTACCGCATCCTGCGCCGGCCAAGGTTAGGCAAGCCAGCGCGATTCCAAGCATCCAGGTGGTTTTTCTGATCATATAGGGTCAATATGATTATGATGATGACTGCGATTATCAGGGAACGTTCCCGGTCTTCAGGTTCTTGGTCGCATGAGAAGCGGTCCAATACCAGTCGGTGTAGGGGAGCGTTCCGGGCGAGCCGGCAGACCTTTCGGACGCGTCGGCGCTGAGATGGTAGAAACTGCTCTTCCACGCGTGGACTTCGGAGTGCCCATCCGCGAAGGCGAAGCCGCAGCCATTGGCATGCATGTCGCTCGGAAAATCCACGCACTCCGGCACCGCGGCGATGACAGCCAAGCCAGCGTCATTGATGCTCCAGGGATTCTCGTCCACAGTCGTAAAAACCTGGGCGGCGCTGACGAAACCGAAGTCGCCGAACTTGCCAAAGGTGGCGTAGGGCCCCGAGCCGGCCCGGTTGACTCCGTGGCTGCCGGTCAGCCAGGGGCCGTTGGTGGGAAGCGTCGGCTTGCCGCTATGGCCGCTGCCGCTGGCGCTGAAGGTCGGATCGATTGTCCCTACGCCCTGGTTCATCGAAACACTGCGGACCGCCGGGATGACAGTGCCCTTGAGGCTGGCATTCGGGCCGTCGTAGTAACCGTTGCGCGGGTCGGCCGGGCATTTGAAGACGCCCATGGATGAGCCGATGTAGATCGCTATGAGGTCGTATGATGGGTTGGTTATATACTCGGGGTCGGTCATCTGAGACGCGGCAGCAACGGTCGGCGGCATGCCTCCGCCCGCATCACCCGCAACCCATTCGTAGCCGGGGTCCGTGTTGCCGTCATCCGGATTGGGCGGAAAGAGGTCCATGTTGTCGCCTCCGTACATCACCATCGCCTTGATAAGCTGGTTTTCGTTATTCATGCACTGCACCCGCTGGGCCTTCATCTTGGCCTTCGCCAGGGCCGGCAGCAGCATCGCGGCCAGAATGGCAATGATGGCGATCACCACCAGCAGTTCGATCAGGGTGAACCCGACCCTGCGAGCGGAGCCGGACAGGCCCCGCCTGGGGCCTCTTTCGTGCGAGGAGCTAACTAATTTTTTCATATTCGTTCTACCAAAGACTCAGTCTTTATGCCCGTTGCCCAACCAGGAATCAATTTCATCTTACGTCCCCCGTGCGGCGAAGTAAACACATTTTTAGCATAAAAAGAGGAGCGCAATTCCTGCGCGGCGGACAGGGTGTGCCTGAGCAATTTGTGCGCACTTGCGGGCCGACCCGTGGCGCGCGGCAGGCGCGGGAGCGGGCCGAAGTCCTCTTGGCACAATTCGTGCGTCGTGGCTCTCAAAGCGTTCAGAAGCGCCGTGGCGCGGCCGGACGGCAAACAACAAATCAAACGCAGGAGACTATAGAATGAGAATGCAAACTTGGCTTGTGGCGGCGGGAGTGGGCCTCGCCTTGTGTTTAGGCGCGAGCAACGGTTTGGCGCAGGATAACGGTGGTGGCGGCGGGGGCTTCGGTGGCGGAGGACGTGGCCGGCGGGGCAACTTCGATCCCGCCCAGATGCAGCAGCGCATGATGGAACGATACAAAGAGGTGCTGGAAGTCAACAACGACGACGAATGGGCTGCATTGCAGCCATTGGTTCAGAAGGTCATGGACGCCCGGAGAGAGACCTTCGGCGGCATGGGCCGCGGCATGTTCGGACCTCGGCCTGGCGGCGGCGACCGCGGCGGCGATCAAGGCGCGGGCAACGCCATGAGGCGCGGACCCGGCGGCGAGTCCAGCCCCGAGGCGGAGGCCCTGCAGAAGGCCATCGACGCGAAGGCCACCACGGGCGAGATCAAAGCGGCCCTGACCAAGTTCGTCGCGTCCCGCGCGGTCAAGATGGAGCAACTCAAGACGGCGCAGGAGAACCTGCGCAAGGTCCTCACCGCGCGGCAGGAAGCGATCGCCACCCTTAACGGGCTGCTATAAGGTCACAAACACGGAAACGCCGGCGGGAACGCCCGCCGGCCAACCCAATCCCAACCAGGTCATGAGCGAGAACGTTGTCCAGGACACAAAACCACTGCTCGACAAGATGGTCGCAGCCAAACAACTGTCGGCCATCGATGCCGAGGCCCTGGCCCGCCAGACCCAATCCGGCACGCCCCAACCCGCCGATGAGGAGGGGGTGCTGCGGTGGTTGGCCCGCGAGTACGACCTGACATTCACCTCGCTCGAGGATGTGGAACCGGACCGCCAGCTTCTCTCGTTGTTCCCGGCCCGTATTCTCCTCAAGGAAGAGCTCCTGCCCCTCCGGCGGACTAACGGGGTGGTCGAGGTGGCCACCAGCCGGCTCTTCGCCACCCAGGGCCTGGATGCCCTCAAGAGCATGACCGGGCTGAACCTCAAGCCGGTGTTGGCCACCAGCGAGGCGATCCAGCGGGAGATGAAGAAGCGCCTGGGCGTCGGGGCCGACACCATTGACACGCTCGGGGAGGATGGGACGTTCCTGGTGGTGGATGAGGCCCAGGGGGAGGACACCGACCTGGACAGCGCGGCCGAAGACGCCTCGATCATCCGCTTTGTCAACCAGGTCCTGCGCGACGCCATCGAGTTGAGGGCGTCGGACATCCACCTCGAGCCCTTCGAGGACGAGTTTCGCATCCGTTACCGCATTGACGGCGTGCTCCAGGAGGTGCCTGTGCCCGCCCAGCTCAAGCGGTTTCAGCCCGCCATCGTGTCGCGCATCAAGATTCTGAGCCATCTCAACATCGCCGAAAAACGCCTGCCGCAGGACGGGCGCATCAAAATCCGCATCGATGAGGCCGAGGTCGACATCCGCGTGTCGGTCATCCCGATGCTCCACGGCGAGGCGGTGGTCATGCGCTTGCTGCGCCAGAACTCGACGTTGCGCGGCATGGACCAACTGGACATGGCGGAGCGGGAGCTTCACTGCTTCCGCCGCGTGCTCCAACTCCCCCACGGCATTATCCTCGTCACCGGCCCCACCGGCAGCGGCAAAACATCCACCCTCTATACCGCGCTCAACGAAATCAACGACGCCGAGCGCAAGATCATCACCATTGAAGACCCCGTCGAGTACCAACTCAAAGGAGTCAACCAAATCCAAGTGTCGGAAAAGGCCGGGTTGACCTTCGCGCGCGGCCTCCGCTCCATCCTCCGCCACGACCCGGACGTGGTGCTCATCGGCGAAATTCGCGACCAGGAGACCGCGCAAATCGCCGTCCAGGCCTCCCTGACCGGCCACTTGGTCTTTTCGACCCTCCATACCAACGATGCGCCCGGCGCCCTGACGCGCCTGGTGGATATGGGTGTCGAGCCTTACCTGGTTGCGTCCTCCCTCGAAGCCGTCCTGGCCCAGCGGCTCGTCCGCGTCCTCTGCCCTCGGTGCAAACAGGAAGACCGGTCTCCCACCGCCCTGACGTTCAAAGAAAAGGTAGGTATCGCCCCCAACGCTCGCGTCTTCCGTTCCGTCGGGTGCGAGGAATGCCGGCAGACCGGGTTCTACGGACGGCACGCCATCTTCGAATGGATGGACAGCAGCGCGGAAATCCGCCAATTGATCTTGAAAAACGTCTCCAGCGATGTCCTTCGCGATGCCGCTCGGCGGGACGGCATGAAGACCCTGGCCGAAGACGGCTGGCGCCTGGTTAGCCTGGGCATCACCACGGTCGAAGAAGTCCTCAGCGTCACGACCGCCAAAGAAGTCGAGTTTGCCGCCAAAAAGACGCCTCCGCCCGATGGCCAGCCACGCGAAGCCCACCTCTCGCCCGTCCTCGCCCCGGTCCGCCGCGCCGCCGATGGAGCCGCATAACGTCCTATAGGCTCATTTTACTATTATGCCCCTTTTCCAATACAAAGCCTTGCAGGCCGATGGCGCGGTCGCCGAGGGCAAACTCGAAGCGTCGGGACGGCAGGAGGCATTCCAGCAGATGGCCGGTCTCGGCCTCCGGCCTGTCAGCCTTTCCGAGCAGGCGGGAGCGCAGGCAAAAAAAGGCGGCGCCCTGCCTGCTTCGCTGGCGTCCATGTCTCTTTTCCAGCGATCCCCAAAGGTTTCGTCCCGCGCCCTGGAGAACTTCACAAGGCTGCTCTCGAGCTTGCTGGCGGCAGGCGTGCCCCTGAGCCGGGCCTTGGTCATCCTCCATAAAGAGGCCGCCAACCCGGCTGCCGCGGCCAAATGGAAGGAAGTCCACGATTTCGTCATCGATGGCATGTCGTTGGCGGACGCGATGTCAAGGTCCCCCGAGACCTTCCCGCGCGTCTATATCGCGATGGTGCAAGCGGGCGAGGTCGGCGGGTTCCTGGACGTGGTCCTGGCCCAGATCGCCGATTTCCAGTCGCGCGAGAAGGACCTCCGGTCCAAAGTGATGGCGGCAATGCTCTACCCCTGCGTGCTGCTGGTCCTGGCCGTGGGCGTGCTCGTCTTCCTGCTGACGTTTTTCATCCCGAAGTTCCAGGTCATTTTTAACGGGCTCGGAGCCGCCCTGCCGTTGCCAACCCAAATCGTGCTGGGTATCAGCTATGGCCTGCGGAACTACGGCCTGTTTGTGGCCGTCGGGACCTGCCTGGTGGTTTTCCTGGTCCGGAACTGGTTCGCCTCCGAAAAAGGCAGGCGGGTGTGGGAAGGGATCATGCTCCGCGCCCCCCTGGTCGGGCCGCTGGTCGCCCAGTTCGCCATGGCCCGCTTCTGCCGCATGCTCGGCACGCTCCTGGGCGCCGGTGTGCCGCTTGTCCAGGCCCTGAGCGTCGCCCGCAAATCCATCGGCAACCAAATCCTGGTCGACGCCGTCTCTCAATCCATCGAGCGCGTCCAACAGGGCGGCCAACTCGGCGCCAGCCTCGCGGAGTGCAAGGGCCTCTTTCCAAGCTCGGTTCTCGAGATGATTTCGATTGCCGAGGAAAGCGGCCGCCTCGACCAGGAGTTGGTGCGCATCGCCAACGTCACCGAAGGCGACCTGGACCGAAACCTGAAGACCGCCGTGGCCTTTGCCGAACCGATGATGCTCTTCTTCATCGCCGGCTTTATCGGCACCATCTTCATCAGCATGGTCCTGCCCATCTTCGAGATGCAAGATAAGATCAAATAACCCAATCCCAGTAATCCCCTATGAGAATCAAGCTACATCACACAAACCGAATCGGCGCCCTCCGGCGGCAGGGGTTCACCCTGGTGGAGATGCTCCTGGTGCTGGTCATCCTGGCCACTCTGGCCGCCATCGTCTATCCCAAAGTCATGGGCCGCGGCAAGCAGGCCAGGGTCACTGCCGCCCTCACCCAGATAGCCAGCTTCAAAAGCGCCCTCGATGCCTTCGAGGTCGATAACGGCTACTACCCCAAAGGCCGCAACGGGTTGATGGACCTCGTCGTCCAACCCCGCGACGCCGTCAGTTGGCACGGGCCTTACATGGACCAAATCCCCAAGGACCCGTGGAACCAGGATTACATCTACGAATGCCCTGGCAAACACAACCCCGCCTCCTACGACATCAGCTCCCTCGGCCAGCCCGGAGACCAGATGCCCATCGGCAACTGGCAGATGGACAAACAGTACTAGTCCTCTCGCGATGCGAACGCGACCGATCATGGCGGTTGAAACCCCAAACCCGGATTTCGGATTTCGGATTTCCTTTGGATTTCGGATTTCGGATTTCGGATTTCGCCCCCCGGCCGCCGCTTTTACCCTCATCGAACTCATCCTCGTGATGGCCATTCTCACCATGACCGTCTCGATGAGCGCGCCGACGCTCTCCCGGTTTTTCCGGGCGCGCGCCCTCGAATCCGAGGCCCGGCGGCTGCTCGCGCTCACCCGCAACGGCCAGAGTCGAGCCGTCTCCGAGGGCTTGCCCATGGACCTGTGGGTCGATGCGGACCAAGGCAGGTTCGGCCTGGAAGCTGAGCCGAGTTACGACAACAACGACCCCAGGAAGGTGGATTTGCAGATCGACTCCGGCCTCCAAATCAGGGTCGAAATCGGCGCCGTCTCCGCCATGACCAACTCCGGAAATCCGAACCAGGTCAAAAGCGTGGCCAGCATCCCTCGCACCCTGCTGGTCCAGCCCGGTCTGCCCACCATCCGTTTCATGCCCGACGGCTCGATCGCGGACACCAGCCCGCTGATGCTCTCCATTGTCGCTCGCGACGGTTCCGCGCTCTGGCTCAAACAATCCCGAAACCGGCTCACCTATGAGATTAAGAGTAATCCCCAGGAGTGAGTCCTCGGAGGGCTTTACGCTGGCCGAAGTCCTGGCCGCCCTCCTGTTGATGGCCATCGTCATCCCGGTGGCCATCGAAGGCATGCACATCGCCAGCCGCGCCGGCGAGGTGGCCGCCCGCAAAGGCGAAGCCGCTCGCATCGCCCAGCGCATCCTCAACGAGAACGTCGTCACCACCAACTGGAACCAGTCCTCCCAGAGCGGCACCTTCATGGAAGGCCAGCGCCGCTTCCGCTGGAACCTCCACAGCGATAACTGGCGCGAGGACCCCAACCAGAGCGTCATCCTCCACCTCTCCGTCGAAGTCTTCTATGTGGCCCAAAACAGCGAGTACTCCGTCCGCATGAGCACGTTGGTCGATAGCACTCCCCAAACCAATGGCACCTCGAACTAAATCCCCGGTGCAAAATAAGATGAGTCCGACCCGACATCCGACGGCCCAGGGCCGAAATCCGAAATCCGAAATCCGAAATCCGAAGGAAATCCGAAATCCGAAATCCGAAACCCGAAGGCAGGGAGTTTTGCTCTCGGTACTGAGGTCAGAGGCGCTTCTGTCTCACGCAGCGAGCGCAATGAATGAGAAACCGGATGCAGATTTCGGATTTCGGATTTCGGATTTCGGATTTCCTTCGGATTTCGGATTTCGGA